>NZ_JBXUHP010000010.1:0-70120 GCF_057179845.1 Stenotrophomonas maltophilia group sp. SKK55 | reverse complement strand
CTGGTCGCGGTGATGCGCAAGATGCTGGTGATCCTCAACGCCCGCAAGCGTGACGCGGAGGCCCAGATGGCCTCCGCCTGACAAGACAGTTGCTACAGGGGCGTGTTGCGGGCGGCGAATGCTCACAGCGCGCTCTGCCGGCCAGCGGCCGGCACTACCGCTCGGCGTCCAGCTCCGGGTAGTGGCGGAAGATGCCATTCGTGTTGAACGCCAGACGTCGTTCCGAGGCCAGGTAGGCGGCGATGTTCGGCCGCTTCGCCACCCGCGCCTGCAGCGCGCGCAGCAGGGGCAGTGTGGGCGCCAGTGCCTGCATGCGACGCGGGAACATGTAGTCCAGCCCACTCAGCAGCTGGAACAGCGACAGGTCCACATACGAATGCTCGCGCAGTGCATGGCGGCCACCGTTGGCGGCCAGCACCCGTTCGAAGTAGCCCAGGAACTTCGGCAGGCGCTCGCTGCGCAGCGACGCGGCACGTGCCTTGGCCTCGGTCTTCTGCTCTTCGTAGTATTTCGATGCGGCGATCGGATGATGGGTGTCATGCACTTCGGCCACCAGGTCAGCGATGGTCAACTGCAGTTGCAGCGCCTGCATCCGCCGCGATGCGGCCTGCGGCACCAGATCCAGCGTCGGGCCGAGGACGTCCAGGATCGCGGCGACCTGCGCAATGACCTGGCGACCGGCCTTCAGGAACGGCGGCGCGAAGGGCTGCGGGCCTTCGCTGTGGCCCTCCAGGAACGGCTGCATCACCGCATCACCGTGCACCCGCGCCATGTCGATGTAGTCGGCGCCGGCATCTTCCAGCGCCAGCCGCACGAACTCGCCCCGGCCCTGGATGCCGGTCCAGTAATACAGCGCGTACTGCATGGCAGTGTCTCCGCAGGACAAGGCCCACAGCCTCGCGCGCGGCACGCAAAGCAGGCGTGAGCGCGGCTTTGGCGCGGGCCGAAGCCGAACGGCAGCGGAACAGGCGGGGAACCGGCTGGAACCGGTGGGGTCACACCTTCTCCATGCGTGTGAAACGAGGTGCTGCATCATGCAGAGTGGAAAGGCGGTATGGCCCTGGGTGCTGGGTGTGGTGGTGATCGGCGGCGCGGGCGGTTGGTTGTTCCGCGATCAGCTGAAGAGCCTGGCAGACGGTGTCTCGGTGCCGGTGCAATCGCCCCCCGCCAGTACCAGCGCACCGCCACAACCGCAGGCGGCCGCGGAACCCGCGCCAGCGCCACCGACGATCAAGCGTCCGCTGGATACCGAGGCCGCGGCTGATCCGGCGCTACCGAAGCTGGCTGACAGCGATACGGCTGCCTGGGGTGCATTGAGCCAGCTGTTCCAGGGCGAGGGCCCGATGACCCTGCTGCTGCGCGATCACCTGATCCAGCGCCTGGTCACCCAGGTCGACAACCTGGACAAACCAAGCGTGCCGCCGACGGCGCTGGCCGCACGGCCGCTGCCGGGCAACCTGCAGGTCGAGCCTGGCGAGGGCGGGGAACGCATCGCGGCAAGCAACTCGGCACGTTACGCGCCCTATGTGCAGGCCTTTACTGCGCTGGATCCAGCGGCAGCGGCTACGGCGTACAAGCGCTTCTATCCGTTGATCCAGCAGGCCTACGTCGACCTGGGCCGGCCCGAGGGCTACTTCAACGACCGTCTGGTGGCGGTGATCGACCATCTGCTGGAGACCCCGGAACTGGCGCAGGCGCCGTTGGTGCAGCGCGATGAGCGCGGCCGTTACCGCTTTGTCGATCCCACCCTGCAGTCGCGCTCGATCGGGCAGAGGGCGCTGTTGCGCATGGACGCCACGCAGGCGCGGGCGGTCAAGCAGCAGCTGCGGGCGCTCCGCTCTGCGATCACCCGCTGAACCGGTCCACTGCGCCGAACTGATCGGGATCAACGCGCCGACCACACCCGTTCCGGCATGCTGGCCGCAGGCTGACTCGCTACGGGGTGCAGTCGCAGCCACCCTTGAAACGGGGTGGGGCAACCGCATCTTCCCAGCATCGCCGGCGCGGGCCGGCCCTGATGACCGATGAGGATTCGCAATGCGGATGGACAAGCTCACCTCGCGTTTCCAGCAGGCGCTGGCAGACGCACAGTCGCTGGCCGTGGGCCGCGACAACAGCATCATCGAACCGGTCCACCTGTTCAGCGCGCTGCTGGACCAGCAGGGTGGCAGCACGCGCCCGCTCCTGGCCCAGGCCGGGGTGAACGTGCCGGTGCTGCGCGAGCGCCTGACCGAGGCGCTGGACGCACTGCCCAAGGTGTCCGGTCAGGCCGGCAACGTGTCGATGGGCAATGACCTGGGGCGCCTGCTGAACCAGACCGACAAGCTGGCCCAGCAGCACGGTGATGCCTTCATCGCCAGCGAGTGGTTCGTGCTGGCGGCGCTGGAGGATGGTGGCACGCTGGGCATGGCGCTGCGCGCCGCCGGTGCCGACAAGACCCGCCTGCAGGCGGCCATCGACAAGCTGCGCGGCGGCGAGAACGTGCAGTCGGAGAACGCCGAGGAGCAGCGGCAGGCGCTGGAGAAGTACACCATCGACCTGACCGCGCGCGCCGAGAGCGGCAAGCTCGACCCGGTGATCGGCCGTGACGAGGAAATCCGCCGCACCATCCAGGTGCTGCAGCGCCGGACCAAGAACAACCCGGTGCTGATCGGCGAGCCCGGCGTGGGCAAGACCGCGATCGTGGAAGGGCTCGCCCAGCGCATCATCAATGACGAAGTGCCCGAAGGCCTGCGCGGCAAGCGTGTGCTGTCGCTGGACATGGGCGCGCTGATCGCCGGCGCCAAGTTCCGCGGTGAATTCGAGGAGCGCCTGAAGGGCGTGCTCAACGACCTGGCCAAGAACGAAGGCCAGATCATCCTGTTCATCGACGAGCTGCACACCATGGTCGGCGCCGGCAAGGCTGATGGCGCGATGGATGCCGGCAACATGCTGAAGCCGGCGCTGGCACGCGGCGAGCTGCACTGCATCGGTGCGACCACGCTGGACGAATACCGCAAGTACATCGAGAAGGACGCTGCGCTGGAGCGCCGCTTCCAGAAGGTGTTCGTCGGCGAACCCACGGTGGAGGACACCATCGCGATCCTGCGCGGGCTGAAGGAAAAGTACGCCGTGCACCACGGCGTGGAAATCACCGACCCGGCCATCGTGGCTGCCGCCACGCTGTCCAACCGCTACATCACCGACCGCCAGCTGCCGGACAAGGCCATCGACCTGATGGACGAAGCCGCCTCACGCCTGCGCATGGAGATCGACTCCAAGCCGGAGGAGCTGGATCGCCTGGAACGCCGGGTGATCCAGCTGAAGATCCAGCGCGAGATGCTGAAGAAGGAAAAGGACGAAGCCTCGCGGCAGCGCCTGGCCGACCTGGAGAACGATATCGACGGGCTGGAGCGCGAGTTCTCCGACCTCAATGAAATCTGGAAGTCGGAGAAGGCGGCGCTGCAGGGCGCCACCAAGATCAAGGAACAGGTCGAGCAGGCCAAGCTGGAGCTGGAAGCTGCGCAGCGCCGCCAGGATTTCGCCAAGATGAGCGAAATCCAGTACGGCCTGTTGCCGCAGCTGGAAAAGCAGCTGGCCGCCGCGCAGGAAGCCGAGCACAAGGACTTCAAGCTGGTACAGGACCGCGTGACCGATGAGGAGATCGCCGAGGTCGTTTCGCGCTGGACGGGCATCCCGGTCAACAAGATGCTCGAAGGCGAGCGCGACAAGCTGCTGCGCATGGAAGAAGTGCTGCACAACCGTGTGGTCGGCCAGGAAGAGGCGATCAAGGTCGTCTCCGATGCGGTACGCCGCTCGCGTGCCGGCCTGTCCGATCCGAATCGTCCGGCCGGCTCGTTCCTGTTCCTCGGCCCGACCGGCGTCGGCAAGACCGAGCTGTGCAAGTCGCTGGCCGAGTTCCTGTTCGACAGTGCCGACGCGATGATCCGCATCGACATGAGCGAGTTCATGGAAAAGCACAGCGTCGCCCGCCTGATCGGTGCGCCCCCGGGCTACGTCGGCTACGAGGAAGGCGGTTACCTGACCGAGGCCGTGCGTCGTCGCCCGTATTCGCTGATCCTGCTCGATGAGGTGGAGAAGGCGCATCCGGATGTGTTCAACATCCTGCTGCAGGTGTTGGACGATGGCCGCCTGACCGACGGCCAGGGCCGCACGGTGGACTTCCGCAACACCGTCATCGTGATGACCTCGAACCTGGGCTCGCATCAGATCCAGGACATGAGCACCGACGACAGCCCGGAGGCCTACACGCAGATGAAGGCGGCCGTGATGGGCGTGGTGCAGGCGCACTTCCGTCCGGAGTTCATCAACCGCCTGGATGACATCGTCGTGTTCCACCCGCTGGACAAGCAGCAGATCAAGCAGATCGCACGCATCCAGATGCGCGGGCTGGAGAAGCGCCTGGCCGAGCGCGGGCTGAAGTTGGCGGTCTCCGATGCGGCGTTCGATCTGCTCGGCAACGTCGGCTTCGATCCGGTGTATGGCGCGCGGCCGCTGAAGCGCGCGATCCAGTCGCAGCTGGAGAATCCGCTGGCGCAGCAGATCCTGTCCGGCGCGTTCGTCAACGGTGACACCATCGAAGTCGGCAATGAGGGTGGGCATTTGGTCTTCGCCAAGGCCTGAACCGGTGGCGCGCCTGCCATGGCTGGCGCGCCACCAAAGCCTCAGCAAGGCACAATGATCCCGTTTCACTTTCGCAAGGACGAGGAGAACCGCATGGACGTTACCCGCAGGGTTTCACTCTGCGTGGCGCTGGCGCTCGCTGCAGTTGCTGGACACGCCGCAGCCGTAGAACAGGTCCAGCTGCCGCCGATGAAGGGTTACCAGCAGGCCCACCAGAGCACCGACGCACAAGGCAACCGCATCACCGAGTTCGTGCCGCAGGGCCAGACCGTGCAGGACTGGACCGACATGGTTACCGTCAATGATGCGCCGAACAGTGGCCATGTGAGTCCGCGCGAGTTCCTCGGCATCATCGAGGCGGGGTGGCGCATGGCCTGTCCGGCTGCGCAGAGCCACTGGATCCGCGAAGGCGAGGAGGGCGGACGGCCATTCGCGCTGCTGATGCTCAGTTGCCCGCTGAACCCCGGCACCGGCAAACCGGAGTTCACCTGGATCAAGGGCATGCAGGGCAGGCAGGGCTTCCACACCGTGCAGAAGTCGTTCCGCGCCGAGCCGGAGAAGGACGACGTCGTGCAGTGGATCGGCTGGCTGCGAGAGGTCGGCTTGTGCGGCAGCGGCGCCGCACAAGCCTGCCACTGATCGCAGCGAAAGAGGGCGCCCAGCGGCGTCCTTCATGCATCAGAAGCGGTGCGTATAGCCGCTCATCACGCCGAACTGGTTGGCCTTCTGCACGATCGGGCTGTTGGCCGCATCGCCGAGCAGGCGCGTGCCTTCGGCCGAGATGTACCAGTTGCCATTACGGCCCACGCGGTTGCTCCACTTCAGGCCCACACCGGCGCTGACTAGGCCGGCCTTCGGTTTGTGCTCGGCAAAGCCGGTGCGCGCGGCTTGTTCCGGACTGACGCCGTACCAGGTCTGCATGTACCCACGGTTGCCGTAGTCGGTGGAGACGCTGCCGCTGACCACGCCACCGGCCAGGTCGAACAGCGGCATGCTCAGGTTCAGGTGGATCTGCTGGGTAGCCAGTCCGTTCTCAGCCTTGTCCTCGTCCTTGCGGGTGAACTGCCAGGAACCGCTCAGCACGGCTTCGCCCAGCGTATATCCAGCCGAGACACCGACCAGGGGACGGGTATCGATATCGCCCATGCCGCGCAGGAAGTCCGAACCGCCGAGCAGCGAATCCTTGTCCTTGCGGATACCGCTGGCACCGACATAGGCGCGCACGCGGGTGTGCTCGCCGAGGGTCGTGCCCCAGCCGATGCCACTGGTGCCCAGAAACCAGCCCCCTGGCGAGGTGACATCGAAGGACAGCGAAGGCGTCGCACGGTACTCCTCGCTGCCGCTGTAGCGCGGCGCCACGCCACCACCGGCGGCGAGCTCGAAGGTCCAGTGGTCGTCCTTGGCGTGGGCGATCGGGGCAGCGAACAGTGGCAACAGGGCCAGGCAGAGCAGGGTGGGGGAACGGCGAAGCTGGGACATGGAAACTCTCGACAATGGGAGGAAAAGCAGCGCGCGCATCCGGCGAGTGCTGCAGGGTCGCTAGCGTGGCGATACGCCGGCGACCGATCCGTCCGCAGTTGTGCGGGAGTTGTAATCAACTGTAATTGCGCCCGTGGGCGTTCAGCTGGCAGCCAGCGGCCAGTGCATTTCCAGGCGTGCGCCGCCGAGGGCGGCGCGACCGATGCGCAGTTCGCCGTGGTGGCGTGCGGCAATGCGGCCGACGATCGCCAGGCCCAGGCCGAAGCCCCCGGTATCGCGGCTGCGGCTGTCATCCAGGCGGGTGAACGGGCGCATCACCTTCTCGCGATCGGCTTCGGCGATGCCGGGGCCATCGTCATCCACGCGCAGGCAGGCGCGGCCGCTGACACCGACCAGCGAGACTTCCACCTGCGAGCGCGCATGGCGCAGCGCATTGCCGACCAGATTGCTCAGCGCCAGCTGCAGCAGGCGCGGTTCCGCGTCCAGCCGAGGCAGGGCACTGGGCTGCACGCGCAGCACCAGGCCGGCACGTTCGGCATCGCGGCGGGCATCGGCCAGGCAGGCCTGCAGCCAGTCGTTGGCTTCGATCCGCTGCATCGGTTCGCCCTCGCCCGGATGCTCGAGCCGTTCGTAGGCCAGCAGTTCGCTGACCAGCCGGTTGAGCTCGGCCAGGTCGCCATGCAGGCCCTGCGCCAGTCGTTCGCGGCGCTCGCGGTCATCGCTGTCCTGCATCAGGTCCAGGCCAAAGGCCACGCGCGCGATCGGCGTGCGCAGTTCGTGCGAGATCGCATGGGTCAGGTCGCGCTGGCGCTGCACCAGTTCGGCCACGCGTGCGGCCATGCGGTTGGAGTGATCGACGATGACCCGGATCTGCGAGCGTGGCGAAACCTGCGCGCGTGCCTGCAGATCGCCGGCGCCGATGCGGTCGGCATGCACGCGCAGGGCCTCCAGATCGCGCCAGAGCAGGCGAACCCAGGCGTACAGGCTGGCGCCGACCAGCAGCAGGATGCTGAGGTAGGCCGCGATGGTCATGTACGTGGTCATCTGCACCGCGCCAGGCAGGCGCAGGTGCAACCAGCGACCGTCGATGCCTTCGATCGGCAGCAGGACCTGCTGGTACTGATCGCGCACGATGAAGCCATCGGCCTGCACGGCTGCCTGTTCCTGCGGGGCCAGCGCGGGAGGCGTGTCGAGCAGGGTCAATGCGATGCCATAGTGCGGTTGCCACTGCTGCAGGCGCTCGTGCTGCTGGCGACCGTCCAGGCCGGCCAGGCCGCTGCGCAGCGCATACACCTGCCCGCGCACCTGCTGGACGAAAACGCGATCCTGCACGGGCGTATAGATGCTGTCGAGCACCCGGTTGAGGAAGAATACCGAGGCCAGGAAACAGGCGCCGGTGATGAACCACAGCCACAGGAACAGCCGCTTCATGCCGTCCAGGCCGACGGATTGAACTGGTAGCCGCGGCCCCACACCGTCTTGATCCGCCGCGGCTCGCGCGCATCATCGCCGAGCTTGCGACGCAGCTTGCCGATGCAG
This sequence comes from Stenotrophomonas maltophilia group sp. SKK55, assembly GCF_057179845.1. Classification (NCBI taxonomy): domain Bacteria; kingdom Pseudomonadati; phylum Pseudomonadota; class Gammaproteobacteria; order Lysobacterales; family Lysobacteraceae; genus Stenotrophomonas; species Stenotrophomonas maltophilia group sp. SKK55. Next base: position 62,479 of record NZ_JBXUHP010000010.1, on the reverse strand, counting down.
ACGTCAACGCTGCGGTCCAGGCCGTCGAAGCCGATACCGCGCACCGCCTGCAGGATCTGGTCACGGGACAGGATCTGCCCGGGCTGGCTGGCCAGCAGCCACAGGATTTCGAATTCGGTGGTGCCCACGTCCACCGTGGCGCCGTGCAGGTGTACCTCACGCTGCATGCGGTCGATCAGCAGTTCACCGTGCATCAGCCGGCTGGGCGTGCCGGTATTGCCGCTGCCGTGGCGGCGGCGCAGCAGGGCGCGCAGCCGGGCAAGAAGCAGGCGTGGTTCGATGGGCTTGTGCACATAGTCGTCGGCGCCCGATTCCAGGCCCAGCACCTGTTCGATGTCGTCCTCGCAGGCGGTCAGCATCAGGATCGGCACATCGGAGAAGCTGCGGATCTGCCGGCACACGTCGATGCCGCCCAGGCCGGGCAGCATCAGGTCCAGCACCACCAGCTCCGGCGCGTGCTGGCGGCAGGCGGCGCCGGCGAGGTCGCCGCGTGCGATGTGCTGCACGGCGAAGCCATGCTGGTGGAGGTAGTCGCTCACCAGTTCGGCCAGGCGACGGTCGTCCTCTACCAGCATGACCGACGTAGGCGAACTGCTGGTGGTGGGATGCCAGGGCGATGGCTGCATGGGTGGGGCCTCCGTGCCCGGGCAGGAGCGCCCGGCGGCGCAGCCTAGCAACGCCCCATGACGACTGCCTGAATCGCGGCCAACCTGATAACCGCCGGTACGGGCGTCATCGCCAGTAGCTTTCAGCGGCGTGTGCCAGCTGGCCTATGGTGGCGGTTTCCCCGGATGGAGCCTGGTGCAATGAGCGAACCGCAGTGGCAACTGGAAACCCTGGCCGTGCACGGTGGCTACCGACCCGACCCGACCACCCGCGCGGTGGCGGTGCCGATCTACCAGACCGTGGCGTATGCCTTCGATGACACCCAGCACGGTGCCGACCTGTTCGACCTGAAGGTGCCAGGCAACATCTACACCCGCATCATGAACCCTACCACCGACGTGCTGGAGCAACGCCTGGCCGCACTGGAAGGTGGCATCGGTGCGCTGGCGCTGGCCTCGGGGCAGGCCGCGATCACCTATGCCCTCCAGACCATCGCCGAGGCCGGTGACAACATCGTCGCCTCCAGCGCGCTGTATGGCGGCAGCCTCAACCTGCTGGCCCACACGCTGCCGCAGTATGCCATCCAGGCGCGCTTCGCCGACCCGGCCGATCCTTCTGCGTTCGCCGCGCTGATCGACGAGCGCACCAAGGCGGTGTTCGTTGAATCGATCGGCAACCCGCGCGGCAACGTCACCGACATCGCCGCCATTGCCGAGGTGGCGCATGCCGCGGGTGTGCCGCTGATCGTCGACAACACCGTGGCTACGCCGTTCCTGCTGCGTCCGTTCGAGCACGGTGCCGACATCGTCGTGCACTCGCTGACCAAGTACCTGGGCGGCCACGGCACCAGCCTGGGCGGCGCGATCGTCGATTCGGGCCGCTTCGACTGGGCGGCGCAACCCACGCGCTTCGCGCGGCTCAACCAGCCCGACCCCAGTTACCACGGCGTGGTCTATACCGAAGCACTGGGGCCGGCGGCCTACATCGGCCGCGCGCGGGTGGTCCCGCTGCGCAATACCGGTGCCGCGTTGTCGCCGTTCAATGCGTTCTTGATCCTGCAGGGCATCGAGACCCTGGCCCTGCGCATGGAGCGCATCAACGCCAATGCACTGGCCGTCGCGCAGTTCCTGAAGGCGCACGACAAGGTCGCCTGGGTGCGTTACGCGGGACTGGCAGACGACCCCGAGCATGCCGCCGCGCAGCGCTACCTGGGCGGGCATGGCTCGGGCGTACTGACCTTCGGCCTGCCGGGCGGGCGCGAGGCTGGCGCGCGCTTCCTCGATGCGCTGAAGCTGTTCACCCGCCTGGTCAACCTGGGCGACGCGAAGTCGCTGGCCACCCATCCGGCCTCGACCACCCATCGCCAGCTGGATGCGGCAGAGCTGGCCAAGGCCGGGGTCAGTGAAGATACCGTGCGGCTGTCGATCGGCATCGAGCACATCGGTGACCTGCGCGCCGACCTGGAGCAGGCCCTGGCCGCCGCCTGATAGCCGCGCGCTTGGTGCATATCGCCACAGGCGATCACCACCGGCGGCGCGATGCGCTAGGGTGGAACTGCCTCTCCAAGGCGTGGCAACGTGGCGATCCAGATCCCCGGTCGATGCGGGTCGACCGGGGATTTTTTTGTGTCGCCGTGTCGACCAAGGTCGACACCCACCAACAGCAGCGGGGACCCACCCCGCCATCCCACGGATAGTCAGCCTTGCTTTTGCCGTTGCCTCGGCAGGTGCAGGGCTGCAAGCCCTGCCGCAAGCACACCCCTCATACAACAGGAATGTTGTGCTGCCTCAGGTTCCGGTACGGCGGCGTGGACATGATCATCTCCGCCAGCGAATAGGCCAGCTCGCGCTCGGCCATCACCGTGCCATCGGCACCATGCTCCAGCAGATGCTTCACTTCGGCATCGCTGTGCGCACGTGCCAGCAGGGTCAGGTCCGGGTTGATCGCACGCAGCTTGGCCAGCGCCTCACCGGCTTCCAGCGGCTGCGGAATCGCCAGCACCGCAATCTTCGCCCGCTCAGGATGGGCCTCGGCCAGCACCCGGTCGGCCGCCGCACTGCCGCGGATCGCCGCCAGGCCCTTGGCGTGCGCCGACTCGACGTGTTCCTTGTTGTCATCGATCACCAGCACCGGCACGCCACGGTCGCTCAGCACCTGCGCCAGTTCGCTGCCGACCCGGCCATAGCCGATCACGATGGCGTGGTCATGCAGGTCCCGTGACGGGCCGGTCGCCTCTTCCGGCTCCGGCGTTTGCGGCTGTGTTTCCTGCTTGGCCTGCCATCGGTCGAGCAGGCCGAACACCAGCGGGTTGAGCATGATCGACACCAGCGCACCGGCCAGCACCAGCGACTGGCCTTCCTTCGGCAGGATCTGCAACGCCACACCGAGCCCGGCGATGATGAAGGCGAACTCACCGATCTGCGCCAGGCTGGCCGAGATGGTCAACGCGGTGCTGGTGGGATGGCCGAACGCACGCACGATGAAGAAGGCGACGGCCGACTTGCCGAACATGATGATCAGCACCGTGGCCAGCACCTGCCACGGGTGCTGCACGATGATGTTGGGGTCGAACAACATGCCGACCGAGACGAAGAACAACACCGCGAACGCATCGCGCAGCGGCAGCGAATCATGCGCGGCCTTTTGGCTCAGTTCCGATTCGTTGAGCAGCATGCCAGCGAAGAACGCGCCCAGCGCGAACGAGACACCGAACAGCATCGCAGAGCCGAACGCCACGCCCAGCGCAATTGCCAGCACCGACAGGGTGAACAGTTCGCGCGAGCCGGTACCGGCGATACGTTCGAGGATCCACGGGATGACCCGGCGCCCGACCACCAGCATCACCGCCACGAACAGGCCCAGCTGCACGAAGGTCCAGCCGATGTCGGCCAGCACGCTGCCCAGCGAGTGCGACTCCTTGGCCGCGTCGGGACCGAACACGCCGGCCATCACCGGCATCATCACCAGCGCCAGCACACAGGCCAGGTCTTCGACGATCAGCCAGCCGACCGCGATCTTGCCGCGCATCGTCTCCAGCAGGCGCCGTTCCTCCATCGCCCGCAGCAGCACCACGGTACTGGCCGTGGCCAGCGAGAAACCAAAGATGACGCCGTGAATGGCCGGCCAGCCCATCAGCGAGGCCACGCCCCAGCCGAGCAGGGTGGCCACCGCGATCTGGCCGATGGCGCCGGGGATGGCGATGGCCTTGACCGCCATCAGGTCCTTCAGCGAGAAGTGCAGGCCGACGCCGAACATCAGCAGCATCACGCCCAGTTCGGCCAACTGGTTGGCCAGCGCCTGATCGGCGACGAAGCCGGGGGTGAACGGGCCTACGCAGATGCCAGCAACCAGGTAACCGACCAGGGGAGACAAGCGGAGCTTGTTGGCCAGCGCGCCGAAGATGAAGGCGAGCCCCAGGCCAACGGCAACGATGTTGATCAGGTCGGTGTCATGGTGCATCGGCACTCGCAGGAAATCGGGGGGGGATGCCCCGATTTTCACCGACGAGGCCAGATACGGCAAACCCGCCGTCCACGTGCCGTGGCCGGCGGGCTTGCCCACGCATTTCTCCTCTACCCCCGCCTTCGGCGCGCCCCTTCAACAAGAAGGGGCTCTCCTCCAGATGCGGCCCGGGGTTGCCGGCCAGCGGCCGGCACTACCAGAGCCTCGCTTACCAGGTGTACTTGATCCGCCCGTACACATACGCGCCGTTGAAGCCGAACGGCGAGTAGTTGCTGTACGGCAGCATGCCGAAGGTGGAGTTCTGCAGGTCTTCGGTGCGGTCCGGGTACTTGTCCAGCAGGTTGTCAGCGCCCACGGTCAGGGTCCAGTTGCTGCTCGGCTTGTAGCTGGCCGAGGCATCCACCACCCAGGCATCGCCGTAGGTCTGGTCGCGCAGCGCGGTGGCCGAGTTGCGCACGGTGAACTTGCCGTAGCGGGTCGCGGCCAGGCCCAGTTCCCAGTGGTCCGAACGCCAAGTGCCGCTCAGGATCGCCTTGTCGCGCGGGTAGCTGTCCTCGATGCGACCGATCTCATCACGGCCGATCAGCGACTGGGTCAGGCCCAGCGTGCCGAACACCGCCGGAGTGCCGCCGACACGGCGCACTTCGGTGTCGTTGTAGCTGTAGGCGGCGGTCAGCTCCAGGCTGCTGGCGCTGAACGGCACGGTATAGCTGGACACGAAGTCGACGCCGCGGGTGCGCGTATCCAGGCCGTTGGTGAAGTACGAGAACGCGGTCACCTGCGGCAGGCCGAGGGTGCCCAGCAGCGCGCTGGTGGCGGCGTTGGTGGTGATGCTGGACGACAGCGCGATGCGGTCATCAATGTCGATCTGGTACGCATCGACGGTGATGTACAGGCGGTCGACCGGCTGCAGCACCAGCCCCAGGCTGTAGGAGGTGGAGGTTTCGGCCTTCAACGGCGAGGCGCCCAGCGCCTGCGCGGCCGGGCTGGTGGTCGGGAAGGTGCCGCGTTCAACGAACACGCCATTGAGGAACTGGCTGGTGACCGCCTGGTAGCCCTGCTGCGCCAGCGACGGTGCACGGAAGCCGCTGGAGGCGGTGGCACGCAGCGCGACCTTGTCGGTGAACGCATAGCGCGCCGACAGCTTGCCGGAGAAGCGGTCGCCGAAGTCCGAGTAGTCCTCGTAGCGGCCGGTGATGCCGGCCGAGAACTTCTCGGTCAGGTCCGCTTCCAGGCCTGCATAGACCGCGTAGTTGTGGCGGTCGGCATGCACTTCATTGGTCGGGGTGAAGCCGGCGAAGCCCTGCGCGCCGCTCCCGGTGTACGAGTTCAGTTCGCCCGGATTCTGGTCCCACTTCTCCTTGCGGTACTCACCGCCGAAGGACAGCGTGACCGGATAGGCCAGGCCCCAGTCCAGCGACTTGGTCAGGTCGGCGTTGAAGATGTCCTGCTGGTACTTCAGCGTGCCGTCGTAGAACGAGCGCGGGCTGGTGGCGCCGAGGCTGTAGTTGATGCTGTTGCGGGTGTGGAAATCGAGGGTGTTCTCGCCGTGGTTCAGGCTCAGGTCCCAGGTCCAGCCGCTGTCGGTGTTGCCCTTGACCCCGGCCACCAGCGAGCGGTCCTTGGAGTACTGGTTGATCTGCGGCACGTAGCCGTCCGGGTAGGTCTGTGCCAGCAGCGCGCTCTGCCCGCTGTGGTTGCGCGAGCGGTAGAACGCGAACGAGGTGATGTCGCGGTTGCTGAGCAGCGCGCTGGCGTAGCCGGTCACGTGGTCGCTGAAGTCGAAGCTGGCGTTGGCCGAGGCGGCGGTGGTGTCCACGCGCGGGTCGCCGACGATGAAGGTCTTCTGGCCGATGCTGGGGAAGTTGCCGGTATTCGGCGTGGTGCCGCGGTACGGACCGGCGCGGTTGCTCTCGTCCTGCTGGCTGATCTGGCCGGCCACGTGCACGCGGCCACGGCCGTTGCCGAACTCGACGCCGGTATCGCCGGAAAGCTGGTACTTGTTGCCGTCACCGGCCGAGTACTGGCCGTAGTCCACGGCCAGGCTGCCGCCACGGCCGCTGCCCTTGAGCACGATGTTGATGACGCCGGCGATGGCGTCCGAGCCGTACTGCGCCGACGCGCCGTCGCGCAGCACTTCCACGCGCTCGATCGCGGCGATCGGGATCGCGTTGATGTCCACCGCCGACGAGCCACGGCCGATGCTGCCGTTGACGTTGATCATCGCCGAGGTGTGGCGCCGCTTGCCGTTGACCAGCACCAGCACCTGGTCCGGTGACAGGCCGCGCAGTTGCGCCGGGCGCACGCCGCTGGTGCCGTCGGTCAGGGCAGGGCGCGGGAAGTTCAGTGAGGGCAGGGCGCGCGACAGTGCGGTGGCCAGTTCACTGGTGCCGGTGGACTGCAGCACTTCAGGGGTGATGATGTCGATCGGCGACTGCGATTCGGCGACGGTGCGGTCGGCCACGCGGGTGCCGGTGACGATCACGGTGTCCAGGGTGTTGGCGGCGGTGCCGGCCTGCTGGGCGGCGGCGACGAACGGAGAGCCACCGAGTGCGACAGCGACGGCGGCGGCGATCAGGCTGGTCTTGCGGGTCATCGGGATGGGGCTCCGGTTGGCGGGGGCGGCACCGGAATCGACATCACGAGGGTGAGGCGGACGGCGGTTGTTGCGGTGCGCAATACAGCAATTAACGGGATATTCAGTGCCTGTCAAATGCCGGTCATCGGAAAAAACGTTGCAGCAGCAACCATTTAGCCCGGACAGGCATCGGCGGGGAGGAGACCCGGGACGCGCGCGGCGAGGACGTGGGAGAGAGGAACGTCGGCCACTGCGCATCCCGGGACGCGTCAAGTATTCGTTAACGCTAGAATTGCGTCGCAGGAACAGTGCTCACCAGCACATTCCATCCGGTTATATGGACCCCTTCCCCGATGATCTCCCTTCGTAATTTCGCCTTGCGCCGCGGCGAGCGGCTGCTGTTGTCCAATGTCGACCTGACCCTGCACGCCGGTTACCGGGTAGGTGTGGTCGGCCGCAACGGTGCTGGCAAATCCAGCCTGTTCGCGGCGGTGAAGGGCGAACTGGAGGCCGACAAGGGTGACGTCGACCTGCCCGGCAAGGTCCGTATCGCCAGCGTGGCCCAGGAAACCCCGTCGCTGCCGGACCCGGCGCTGAGCTTCGTGCTGGGCGGCGATACCGAGGTGGCCGCGGTGCTGGCCGAAGAGGCCGAGGCAACCGCCCGCGAAGACTGGGAGGCGGTGGCCAACGCACACACGAAGATGGCCGAGATGGGCGCCTACGACGCCGAAGCGCGTGCCGGCAAGCTGCTGCACGGGCTCGGCTTCCCGGCCGAGACGCACCACCGCGCGGTGTCCTCGTTCTCCGGTGGCTGGCGCGTGCGCCTGAACCTGGCCCGTGCGCTGATGATGCCCAGCGACCTGCTGCTGCTCGACGAACCGACCAACCACCTGGACCTGGACGCGGTGTACTGGCTGGAACAGTGGCTGCTGAAGTACCCAGGCACCTTGTTGCTGATCTCGCATGACCGCGAGTTCCTCGACAACGTGGCCACCCACACCCTGCACCTGCACGGCGGCGGCGCCAAGCTCTACCCGGGCGGCTACACCGATTTCGAGCGCCAGCGCGCCGAACAGCTGCGCCAGCAGCAGATCGCGCACGAGAAGGAGCAGGCCGAGCGTGCCCACCTGCAGAGTTTCATCGACCGCTTCAAGGCGCAGGCCAGCAAGGCCGCGCAGGCGCAGAGCCGCATGAAGCGCCTGGCCAAGCTGGCCGGCACCGAAGCGGTGCGCGCCGAGCGTGAGTTCCGTATCGAGTTCGCGCCGCCGGCCAAGCTGCCGTTCTCGCTGATCCGCCTGAACCATGTCGAGGCCGGCTACGGCAAGGACGCAGTGATCCTGCACAACGTCGGCTTCGGCCTGGAAGCGGGCCAGCGCATTGGCCTGCTCGGCCCGAACGGTGCGGGCAAGACCACCCTGGTGAAGACCCTGGTGGGTGAACTGGCGCCGATCGTCGGCGAGCGCATGGCGCACCCGGACCTGAAGATCGGCTACTTCGCCCAGCACACGGTGGAGTCGCTGCACGAAGGCCAGTCGCCGATGGAGCACTTCCGCGAGATTGCCCCGGATGCGCCGAACCAGTCGTTCCGCGATTTCCTCGGCAAGTGGAACTTCCCGGGCGACCGTGCATTCGAGCCGGTGGATGGTTTCTCTGGTGGCGAGCGCGCGCGCCTGGCGCTGGCGCTGATCGCCTGGCAGCAGCCGAACGTGCTGCTGCTGGACGAACCGACCAACCACCTTGACCTGGAAATGCGCGAAGCGCTGGCCGAAGCACTGGCCACCTTCGAAGGCGCGATCGTGATGGTCTCGCATGACCGCCACCTGATCGGCCTGGTCTGCGATACCTACTGGCGCGTGGCCGATGGCGTGGTCGAGCCGTTCGACGGTGACCTGGATGCATACGCCGCGTGGCTGCGCACCCGTCCGCAGGCGCAGGGCACGAAGGCCCGCATGGAGCAGGTGGAAGAGCCGGTGGTGGTCAAGACCGCCCCGGTGGCACAGGTGGTGCAGAAAAAGCCGGTGAACCCGCACAAGCTGGCCGCGGCCGAAGCCAAGGTGGCCGAGCTGGAAGGTGCGCTGGCCGAACTGGATCGCCAGCTGGCCGATCCGGCCAACTATGCCGACGCCAGCCGCATGGCCGTGCTCGGCCGCGATCGGGAAACCGCCGCCGCGCAGCTGGAAAAGGCTGAAGCGGCGTGGATGGAGCTGCTGGAGTCGTAATCGGTAGTGCCGGCCGCTGGCCAGCTGCCTCTTCTGTAGAGCCGAGCCATGCTCGGCTTATGCGCGCAGCGCGGGTTCGCACATGAAGCAGCCGAGCGTGGGCTGGGCGCTACATCATGCCTGCGCCTGCAGCCACTCGCGGAAGCGCTTGGCCGGCTCGCGCTCGGCGCGCGAGCGTAGCCGCGTCAGCCAGTAGCGGCCCAGCTCCAGCGTGGTGCCGAACGGCTGCAGCAGGCGGCCTTCGGCCAGTTCCTGCTCGAACATGCGCAGCGGCAGCAAGGCCACGCCGGCCCCTCCGGCGGCGGCCATCGCCACCGTCAGCGAGGAATCGAACACCGGCCCACGTGCTTCCACGCCGTTGACGCCGGCCGCCTGCAGCCAGCGCGGCCATTCGTCGCTGCGATAGGAACGCAACAACGGCAGCGTGGCCAGGTCGCGCGGCTGCTTCAGCCGCCGCGCCAATGCCGGGGCGCACAGCGGCGCGAAGGGCGCATCGAGGATCGCCGTGCAGGCCTGGCCCTGCCAGTCGCCATCACCGAAGCGGATCGCCAGGTCCAGCCCTTCGCCGGCCAGGTCGATGCGGTTGTTGTGGGTCTGCAGGCGCAGCTCGATGTCCGGATGCGCGGCCTCGAATGCGGCCAGCCGTGGCAGCAGCCAGCCGGTGGCAAAGGTGCCGACCACCCCCAGTGTCAGCACTTCGCGGGCCGGCCCGCCGGTGTAGCGCGCGATGCTGGCCGAGATGCGTTCGAACGATTCGTTGAGCACCGGATACAGCGCTGCGCCTTCATCGGTCAGCGCCACGCCGCGCGGCAGGCGATGGAACAGGCGGATGCCGAGCCGGTCTTCCAGGCCTCGGATCTGGTGGCTCAGCGCCGCCTGGCTGACACACAGCTCCAGCGCGGCACGGGTGAAGTTCTGATGGCGGGCGGCGGCTTCAAAAGCACGCAGCGCGTTCAGCGGCAGGGTCGGGTGCAGCATCGGAAAGCCGTGAGCCATGGTGATGGCTGATCCTACCGTTCAATAAGGAATTTCGTAAATCTCAACAAGTTGGTTACGACAGGCATGAGTTAAACTTATGGCTTGCCTTGATTTTTCGCGCTGGTCGGCTGCAGGGGAAGCGCCAATAATCGAGTGGTCACCAGGAGAACCCCTATGCTCGCCCGTCGCCGATTCCTGCAGTTCAGTGGTGCTGCCGTTGCTTCCTCGCTGCTTGCCCCGGCGTTGGCGCGAGCTGTTTCCCCATCGTCCGGCCTATCCGCCGCGAACGCCGCCATTGCCGACGCCGCCGATTTCGCCGCGCTGGAGAAAGCCAGCGGTGGCCGACTGGGCGTCACCGTGCTGAACACCGGTAACGGCCGTCGCATCGGCGGACATCGTCAGGACGAGCGCTTCCCGATGTGCAGCACGTTCAAGTCGATGCTGGTTGCCCATGTGCTGAGCCTTGCCGATGCAGGCCGCGTTTCGCTCGACACACGTGTGCCCATCGCCGAAAAGGATCTGCTGTCCTACGCCCCGGTGGCGCGCCGCCATGTGGGCAAGGACCTGACGGTGCGCGACCTGTGCCGGGGCACGCTGACCACCAGCGACAACACGGCGGCCAACCTGCTGCTGGAGGTGGTGGGCGGGCCGTCGGCGCTGACGGCATTCCTGCGCGGGCAGGGCGACAGCGTTACCCGCAATGACCGCAACGAGCCGGACGTGAATCTGTTCGCGAAGGGAGACCCGCGCGATACCACCAGCCCGGCCGCGATGGCCACCAGCTTGGCCCGCTTCGCGGTGGGCAATGGCCTGCAGCCGGCATCGCGCCAGCAGTTCACTGATTGGCTCATCGACAACCAGACCGGCGATGCCTGCCTGCGCGCCGGGCTGGGCAAGCGCTGGCGGGTGGGGGACAAGACCGGCAGCAACGGTGATGACACGCGCAACGACATCGCCGTGCTGTGGCCGCATGCGGGCGGCGCAGCGTGGGTGGTCACCGCCTATCTGCAGGGCGCGTCGGTCGATGACGACCAGCGCGCAGCGGTGCTTGCACGGGTGGGGACGCTGGCCGACGCGATGATCGGATGAGGTAACCGGGGTCATTCGAAATGGCTTGCCGGATCGGTTCAGCGCGCGCATCCTGCGCGCGTTCCAACCCCACGGAAGACCCCATGAGCCATGAACTGATCTACCTGTTGCTGATCTTCGCGCTGCTGGTGATCCCACGCGCGTTGCAGCGTTTCAGCCTGCCTGCCCCGTTGACCTGCCTGCTGTTCGGCATCATCGGCATGCTCTGGCTGGGGGATCAGGCACATGATGCGGTGATCGGACTGCTGGCCACCCTGGGCATTTCCTCGCTGTTCCTGTTCGCCGGCCTGGAAGTGGATCTGCAGGCGCTGCGCCGGGGCATGTGGCCGCTGTTGGCACATCTGGTCATCCGTACCGGCACGCTGTTCGGCGTCGGCTGGTTGGCCTGGCGTTACGCAGGATTGCCGTGGCAGGCCGCCGGGCTGCTGGCGTTGGCGCTGCTGACGCCCTCGACCGGTTTCATCATGGACTCGCTGTCGCGGCTGGGCCTGAGCGAGGACGAACGGTTCTGGGTCACCAGCAAGGCCATTGCCGGTGAGCTGCTGGCGCTGGCTGCCTTGTTCATCGTGCTGCAGGCGGGCGATCCGGGCCACATGGCGCTGTCCAGCCTGGCGCTGCTGGCGATGATGGTCGGCCTGCCGCTGCTGTTCATCGCGCTGGGCCGCTGGGTGGCGCCGCACGCGCCGGGCTCGGAGTTCTCGCTGCTGGTAATGGTCGGCATGGTGGCGGCCTACATCACCTACCTGCTGGGCGTGTATTACCTGGTGGGCGCGTTCATCGCCGGCCTGGTCGCGCGCCTGCTGCACCAGCGCATGCCGCTGCTGGCCTCGCACGAGAACCTGCACGCGCTGCGCCTGTTCGCCTCGTTCTTCGTGCCGTTCTACTTCTTCAACGCGGGCACCAAGGTGCCCAGCGAAGCGTTGAGCTTCGAGGCGCTGGGGCTGGGCATCGTGATCACCCTGGTGGTGCTGCCGCTGCGCATCGGCGTGGTCTGGCTGCAGCGCCGGGTGATGTTCGGCGAGAGCTTCCGCAGCAGCCTGCGCGTCTCGCTGGCGCTGGCTCCGACCCTGATCTTCACCCTGGTGCTGGCGGCGATCATGCGCGAGCGTTTCCAGATTCCGGCGGTGCTGTTCGGCGCGCTGCTGCTGTACGCCGCACTGACCACGCTGCTGCCGTCGCTGGTGTTCCGCACGCCGTTCGACGTCGATCCGGTGGAGCAGGAGCCGGCGGGCGAGGGCGAGGCCGCACCGGTAGCGGCCACCGAGGTCAGCCACGCCGAGCCGCCGAAGGCGCCGCTGCCACCGCAGGGCTGAGCCGCAGACGCGTGCAGCGGCTTGCACTCCCGCGTGCCAACACAGACACTGCGCGCCCGTGAAGCGCGCCCTGTCGTGGGCGGCCACAGCCAGGAGCAACAGGCGTGACCCAGGAAAGCAACCCAGACCGCAGCCTGTTGCCGGGCAAGATCCTGTTGTGGTTCTCGGCGGTCGCGCTGCTGGTCCTGCTGGGCTGCAGCTGGTCGATGCCCCCGGTCGATGCCTCCGGTTTCCGGCAGACACAGACTGCTCTGTCGATCGACTGGTTGCTGCGCGGCGGTCCCTGGCTGGACTACGTGACCCCGGTGCTGGGCGCGCCCTGGTCGATCCCGTTCGAGTTCCCGTTCTACCAGTGGTTGGCGGCGTTGCTGTCCAGCGTCACCGGCATGAGTGCCGACAACAGCGGGCGGCTGGTCTCCACCGTCTTCCATGCCGGCTGCATCTGGCTGGTCTACCGCACGCTGCTGGCATGGCGCCCTGATCGCACGCTGGCGCTGTCCGTGGCCGGCGCCTTCGCCGTTTCACCGTACGCGCAGTTCTGGGGGCGCTCGGTGATGATGGAATCCAGCGCGGTGTTCTTTGGCCTGCTCTTTGTCTGGGCGATGGCACGCCTGCGCAGCCAGCCGCGCGCGTGGGTGGGCCTGGTTGCCGTCGTCGCGGCGGTGCTGTCGGCGGCCATCAAGGTGACTTCGTTCTTCGGCTTTGCCGCGTTCGTTGCACTGGCCTTCCTGTGGCTGGCCCTGCGCGAGCACGGCTGGCGTCCGCGGTGGCTGCAGCAGCATTGGCAGCTGCTGTTCTGGGGTGGCCTGTCCGCGCTTGCCGTGCTGGCCACGCTCAGCCTGTGGTTGCAGCATGCCGATGCGCTGAAGGCGCAGTCGGCGCTGGGCCGGCAGATCACCTCCGATGCTCTGTCCACCTGGAATTACGGCACCCTGCAGCAGCGCCTGGATCCGGCTACCTGGTGGGGCACGGTGTTCAAGAAGCGCTTCTCCGGTGCGATCGGCTCCAACTGGATCTTCCTGATCTTCGTCATCGCCGGGCTGTGGCAGAAGCGCACGCGCACGGCGGTGGCTGTCCTGCTGCTGGCCTACCTGGCGCCGTTCCTGGTCTTCACCAACCTGCACATCGCCCATCCCTACTACCAGGCGGCCAATATCGTGTTCGCCACGTCGATCATCGGCCTGGTGCTGTGGTCGACGGTGCTGGCGGCCGAAGCGGCGGGCAAGCCGCGCCGTGGCGTTGCGCTGGCGATCTTCCTGTGCGTGCTGTCGGTGGGCTTTGGCCTGGTGAAGTCGCTGAAGGACATCAAGGAGGCACGCGAGCCGACACCGGTTTCGCAGATCGCCGAGGCCATCCGGACCGGCACCCCGGCGCAGGGTGTGGTGGTCGCGTTCGGTCAGGACTGGTCCTCCGAGCTGCCGTATTTCTCCGGCCGCCGCGCGGTGATGATTCCGGACTGGGCATCGGACGACGTGCTCGCATCGCTGGCTGCAGATGACGCAGCACTGGGTGGATTGCCGCTGGCCGCACTGGTCAACTGCCCCAGCCAGGTGGGCAGCAGCCCCGAGCGCGAGCAGTGGCAGGCGGAGATCATCCGCCGCTATGCCGCCGGTGGCCAGAAGCAGGACGTCGGCGGTTGCGAGGTCTGGCTGCACCGATGAGGTGACGTGGCCGGTGCGCAAGGTTTGCGCGCACCGGCCCGGGTCGTTAGGGTTGGGGCATGAGACTGCCTGCCGTAGTTACCGCTTCCGCCCTCCTGCTCAGCCTCGCTGCCTGCTCGCAGCGTTCCGATTCGGTCGCCCATGATCTGGCGACCGCACCGGCCGATGCCTTCATGGCGGCCGTCGCCGCGCATTGCGGCCAGGCCTATGAAGGCCGGGTGGTGGAGGACACGCCGGCGCCGACCGGCAAGGACCCGTTCGCCGGGCAGCGCCTGGTCATGCATGTGCGCGGCTGTGCCGACCCCGCCCATGAACTGCGGATTCCCTTCCATGTGGGGGATGACCATTCGCGCACCTGGGTGCTGACCCGTACCGAAAATGGCCTGCGGCTGAAGCACGACCATCGCCACCCGGATGGCAGCGCGGATGCGATCACCCTCTATGGCGGCGACAGCACGCCACCGGGCACCGCCGAGCGGCAGCAGTTCCCGGCCGACTCCGATTCGGTGGCGATGTTCCGTCGTGCCGACATGCTGGCCTCCACGCACAACACCTGGGCGATGGAGATCGACCCCGACCAGACCTTCGTCTACGAGCTGGCCCGCCCGGACGGCCGCCGCTTCCGCGTGAAGTTCGACCTGAGCAAGCCGGTCGATCTGCCGCCGCCGCCGTGGGGTGATGAGGCCGCGCAGCCAGCCCGGTAGCGCCGGGCCGTGCCCGGCGGGTTTTCTGCAGTTGACCGCGCCACTGCGCTCGCCGGGCATGGCCCGGCGCTACCCCTCACCGCGTACCGAAGCGCGCCCGGCAACCGTTGCTCACCCACACCTGGCCCCGTGAGTAGCCCCAGCTGCGGCCCTCCTGGCAGGCGCTGCCGGACAGCTGCTGCTGCAGCACCGGCCGGCCCTGGCGCTCATCCCAGTCGCAGTTCTGCGTGCGGTTGTTGTTGCTGCTGCAGGTGATGGAGTAGTTGCTGTTGCCGCCGCCCCAGCCACCGCCCCCGCCACCCCAGCCGCGAGCTTCGGCGAATTCGGCGCGGCAGCCGTTGCTGACCCACACCGCGCCATTGCGCACCCCCCAGGTACGGCCTTCGTCGCAGGGGCTGCCGGACAGCTGGCGGACCAGGCGGGCATTGCGCCAGCCGACCGGGCAGCTGCGTTCGCGATTGTTCTGGCTCTCACAGCGGATGGTCTCGCCGGGCCGGCCGTTGTTGCCGCCCCAGCCACCGCCGTTGCCGCCGCCCCAGCCACCACGGGCCTCGACGAATTCGGCGCGGCAGCCATTGCTGACCCAGATGCTGCCATTGCGGCTGCCCCAGGTGCGGCCCTCGTCGCAGGCGCTGCCGGACAGCTGGCGGACCAGCTGCGCATTGCGCCAGCCTGTATTGCACACGCGTTCTCGGTTGTTCTGGCTCTCGCAACGGATCACCCCGCTTTGCGCGGCGGCCGGGGCGGAGGGCAGGGCGAGCGTGGCGATGGTGCCCAGGCTCAGGGTCACGGCCAGGCGGGCCAGGGACAGCGGATTCATGGCGGCATCCCATACGGTGGCAGGTGCCTGACTATAGGGAGGGGGATGATCAAGCCGGTGTGACTGGCCGGATTTGCCCCGGCCGGGGCCTCGGCCGCAGAATACGAGGCTTTCCGGCCCCCATCCGGTGCCGGCGTTCTCCAGCGGAGCTTCCCCCCATGCGTACCCACTTCTGCGGCCTGGTCGACGAGACCCTGATTGGCCAGACTGTCACCCTCGCCGGTTGGACCGACGTGGCCCGTAACCAGGGCGGCGTCTGCTTCATCGATCTTCGAGATCATGAAGGCATCGTGCAGGTGACCGTGGAAGTCGACAACGCCGACGTGTTCGCCGTGGCCGCGTCGCTGGGCTACGAGGACGTGCTGCAGGTGGAGGGCGTCGTGCGCGCCCGCCACGCGGTGAACGACAAGATGCGCACCGGCAAGGTGGAAGTGATCGCCACTGCCATCACCGTGCTGAACAAGGCCGCGCCGCTGCCGTTCCACGCCCACGAGAACCCGGGCGAAGAAACCCGCCTGAAGTACCGCTACCTGGACCTGCGCCGCCCGGAAATGCAGCGCATGCAGCGCACCCGCATCAAGCTGGTGCAGGCCCTGCGCCGCCACCTGGACGAGAAGGGCTTCCAGGACATCGAGACCCCAATCCTGACCAAGGCCACCCCGGAAGGCGCCCGCGACTTCCTGGTGCCGGCGCGCATGCACCCGGGCGAGTTCTACGCCCTGCCGCAGAGCCCGCAGCTGTTCAAGCAGATCCTGATGGTGGCCGGCTTCGACCGTTACTACCAGATCGCGCGCTGCTTCCGCGACGAAGCCCTGCGTGCCGACCGCCAGCTGGAGTTCACCCAGCTGGACATGGAATTCGCCTTCGTGCGCGAGCGCGACGTGCAGGACTTCGTCGAAGACATGATCCGCGCCATCTTCAAGGAAGTGGTCGACGTCCAGCTGGATGCCAGCTTCCCGCGCATGACTTGGGCCGAGGCGATGCGCCGCTACGGTTCGGACAAGCCGGACCTGCGCATCGCGCTGGAGCTGGTCGACGTGGCTGAACTGGTCAAGGACAGCGAGTTCGCAGTGTTCACCGGCCCGGCCAACGATGCCGAAGGCCGCGTCGCCGCGCTGCGCATCCCGGGCGGTGCAGCGCTGAGCCGCAAGCAGATCGACGAGTACGCCGCGCACGCCGCCAAGTACGGCGCCAAGGGCCTGGCCTACATCAAGATCGCTGACAACGGCGAAGTCAGCTCACCGATCCAGAAGTTCTTCAGCGAGGCTTCCTTCGCTGCGCTGGTCGCCCATGTTGGCGCCGGCAACGGCGACATCGTGTTCTTCGGCGCCGGCAGCTACAACAAGGTCTCCGACTTCATGGGTGCGCTGCGCCTGAAGGCCGGCAAGGACTTCGGCCTGATCGCCGATGGCTGGGCGCCGCTGTGGGTCACCGACTTCCCGATGTTCGAATGGGATGAGGAAGAACAGCGCTACGTCGCCCTGCATCACCCCTTCACCGCACCGGCCGTGGATGACATCGCCGACCTGCGCGCCAACGCCCGTACCGCCGTCTCGCGCGGCTACGACATGGTGCTCAACGGCAATGAAATCGGCGGCGGTTCGATCCGTATCCACCGTCCGGACATGCAGAGCGCAGTGTTCGAGCTGCTCGGCATCGGCGCCGAAGAGGCCCGCGCCAAGTTCGGATTCCTGCTCGACGCGCTGAACTACGGCGCGCCGCCGCACGGTGGCATCGCCTTCGGCATCGACCGCATCGCCGCGCTGATGGCCGGCACCGAATCGATCCGCGACGTCATCCCGTTCCCGAAGACCACCGGTGCACAGGATCTGATGACCGACGCGCCGTCGCCGATCGTCGACGCGCAGCTGGCCGAAGTGCACATCCAGGTTCGCCCCAAGACCAACTGATCAGGAGATCCAGGCAATGACCGAGTTTGCGTTTTCGCTGGAGTGGGAAAAGCTGGGCAATGAAGGCTCCGAGGCCAACCTGGTCACCGAGCGTGCACGCGTGTTCGGTGGTTGGCTGGTCCGCGTCGGTACCAACCCGGCGGCGATGGCCCTGACCTTCGTCGCCGACGGCGAAGGCCGTTGGGACGGTGAAGACTTCGGCGTCGAGGATTACGAGGACGACGAAGAGGAAGAGTACGAAGAGGACGAGGAAGAAGAGGACGAGGACGAAGAGGAGTACGAGGAAGAGGACGAGGAAGAAGAAGCGGAGTCGCCTGAAAAGGCTTGACCCCCGCTTCGCCCTGGCGTCAACTTCCTGCATGTATTCGATCCGCCGCGCCACTGTGGACGACGCGCCGACCCTGTCGGCGCTGGCCGCCCGCACGTTCACCGAAACCTTCGGCCATCTGTACCCGCCGCAGGACCTGCAGGCCTTCCTGGAGGAGGCCTACACGGTCGAGCGCCAGCGCGTGATCCTGGCCCACCCCGATTACGCGGTGTGGCTGCTGGAACTGGATGGGGAGGCGGTCGGCCATGCCGCCGCCGGCCCCTGTGGCCTGCCGCATCCGGATGTGAAACCCGGTGACGGCGAACTCAAGCGCCTGTACCTGATCAAGACGCAGCAGAGCTGCGGCTGGGGCAGCCGCCTGCTGGAAACCGCGCTGGCCTGGCTGGAGCGCGAAGGCCCGCGCACGCTGTGGCTGGGTGTGTGGTCGGAGAACTTCGGCGCGCAACGCTTCTACGCGCGCTATGGTTTCGAGAAGGCCGGCGAGTACCTGTTCCCGGTCGGCAATACCAACGATCTTGAATTCATCCTGCGCCGCGCACCGCGCGCGGCCTGACGTTCACCGCCGCTTGCTGCGCGCGCGTGTTCAATCACCTCACGTTCCTGCCCCGCTGACCGCCAGGCTGTTTGCATGACTCCCCCCGTATTGCTGCTGCATGGCATCTGGAATGCCCGCGCCTGGGTCGGGCCGCTGGCCTGGCGCCTGCGCGCGCGTGGTTTCCAGGTGCATGCGTTCGGTTACTCCTCGGTGTTCGGTGGTCCCGACGTGGCGGTGCCCCAGCTGCTGGAACGGTTGGCCGACGCCGGGCCGTTGTCGCTGGTCGGCCACAGCCTGGGCGGGTTGCTGGCGCTGGAAGCGCTGCGGCGCAATCCGCAGCTGCCGGTGCAGCGGGTGGTCTGCCTGGGTTCACCGCTGCGCGGCAGTGGCACCGCACGCTCGTTGTCCGAGCATGGCTGGGGCCTGGCGCTGGGACGCAGCAGCGAGCTGCTGCTCGATGGCCTGCCGGACTGGCAGGGCAGGGCCGAGGTTGGCCTGATCGCCGGCTCGGTGCCGCATGGTCTGGGCAGCTTGTTGGGTGCCATCGACGATGCCTCCGACGGCACCGTGGCACTGGCCGAGACCCGGCTGCCGGGCCTGGCCGACCATTGCGTGGTCCGCACCAGCCACAGCGGCCTGGTGGTGTCGCCCGACGCCGCGCGGCAGACCGCGCATTTCCTGCGTCATGGCAAGTTCGACCACAGCCGCGACGCG
Source organism: Stenotrophomonas maltophilia group sp. SKK55 (assembly GCF_057179845.1). Classification (NCBI taxonomy): domain Bacteria; kingdom Pseudomonadati; phylum Pseudomonadota; class Gammaproteobacteria; order Lysobacterales; family Lysobacteraceae; genus Stenotrophomonas; species Stenotrophomonas maltophilia group sp. SKK55. The sequence goes on along the minus strand of NZ_JBXUHP010000010.1, from coordinate 43,562 downwards.
GCGGCAGCATAGGGGCAGGGGAGGCAGGGCCGCCCTGTGGAGCCGAGCCCATGCTCGGCTGCATTCCGTCGGGCCCATTGGGCCGAGCATGGGCTCGGCTCTACAACAATACGGGCCTAGACACGGTTGCAGCGCCCGATCAGGTAGAATCCGCGCCTTGATCCTGAAGCAGCCAGACGGTAGCACCCATGGGTAGAGGCCCCTCCATCGAAGCCCGCAAGAACGCGTCCGACGCGAAGCGCGGCAAGATTTTCACCAAGATCATCCGCGAGATCGGCGTTGCCGCGCGCGGCGGTGGAGGCGACCCCAACAACAACCCGCGCCTGCGCGTGGCCGTGGACAAGGGTCTGGCCGTGAACATGTCCAAGGACGTGATCGAGCGTGCCATCAAGAAGGCGACCGGTGAGCTGGAAGGCGTCGACTACGAGGAAGTCCGCTACGAGGGCTACGCCCCGGGTGGCGTGGCCGTGATCGTCGACTGCCTGACCGACAATCGCGTACGCACCGTGGCCGATGTCCGCCATGCGTTCAGCAAGTGCGGTGGCAACATGGGCACCGAGGGCTCGGTGGCCTTCATGTTCAAGCGCCTGGGCGTGCTCAGCTTCGCCGCAGGGGCCGACGAGGAAGCCATCACCGAAGCGGCCATTGAAGCCGGTGCCGATGACATCGTGGTCTACCCCGATGACGGCTCGATCGATGTGGTCACCAGCCCTGACGCGTTCAACGCGGTGAAGGATGCGATGGCCGCCGCCGGCCATGTCGCCGACCACGCCGAGATCACCTTCCGCGCGGACAACGACATCAAGGTTGAAGGCGACGTCGCCCTGCAGGTCAAGAAGCTGCTGGACATGCTCGAAGACCTGGACGACGTGCAGGACGTGTATTCCAACGCCGAACTCGGCGCCGACGCCTACGCCTGAGCCGTCTTCGACGGCCTGGGCGCGGGCCGTTGAACGGTCACCGCGGACAGTCATGAGCCCATACGCCTGCCAGCGCATCCCGTTCCGCCCCGCCAGGAGTGCAGCATGACCCGCATCCTCGGCATCGACCCCGGTTCGCAGCGGACCGGGGTCGGCATCATCGATGTCGATGCCGCCGGCCGCGTCACCTACGTGCACCACCAGCCACTGGTGCTGCTGGGCGCCGACGACTTCCCGCAGCGCATGAAGCTGCTGGTGCTGGGCCTGGCCGACCTGTGCCGCGAGTACCAGCCGCAGGAAGTGGCCATTGAAAAGGTGTTCATGGCCCGCAATCCCGATTCGGCGCTGAAGCTGGGCCAGGCCCGGGGCGCGGCGATCTCGGCCGTGGTGCTGCGCGACCTGCCGGTGCACGAATACGCCGCCAGCGAGATCAAGCTCGCCGTGGTTGGCCGTGGTGGCGCCGAAAAGCAACAGGTTCAACACATGGTCGGGCTCATGCTCAACCTGAAAACCAAGCTGCAGGCCGACGCGGCCGACGCGTTGGCGGTGGCGATCACCCATGCCCACGTACGGGCAACGGCCAACCGCCTGGGGCTCAGTGCCCGCCAGGCGTGGGGCCGCAAATGAGGAGCTGCACGCAATGATCGGTCGACTGCGCGGCATCGTTGCCTACAAGGCGCCGCCGTGGCTGGTGGTGGACGTGAACGGGGTGGGCTACGAACTGGAGGCGCCGATGAGCACCTTCTACGACCTGCCTGAGCTCGGCCGCGAGGTCACGCTGTACACCCACTACGCGCAGAAGGAAGACAGCGTTTCGCTGTACGGCTTCCTGCGCGAGGGTGAGCGGCGCTTGTTCCGCGACGTGCAGAAGGTCAGTGGCATCGGCGCGAAGATCGCGCTGGCGGTGCTGTCCGGCGTTTCCGTCGAGGAGTTCGCGCGCATGGTCCAGGCCGGTGACATCACCGCGCTGACCCGCATCCCCGGCATCGGCAAGAAGACTGCCGAGCGCATGGTGCTGGAACTGCGTGACCGCGCCGCCCAGTTCGGCGCCGGCGGCGCGCTGCCCACCGGCAGCGGCCCAGCCCCGGCCGACCCGCTGTCCGATGCCACCGTGGCCCTGCAGCAGCTGGGCTACAAGCCGGCCGAAGCGGCACGCATGGCCCGCGACGCCTTCAATGAAGGCGACGAGGTAGCCACCGTGATCCGCAAGGCGCTGCAGTCGGCGCTGCGCTGAGCCGCGTCCCTTTCCTTCAACGAACCGCCTGAGCATCGCCAGGAGTCCCATGTCCAGCAGTCAAACCCCGCACGCAGCTGCCTCCGGCAGCCACGGTCACGCCCCTCCAGCAGGAGGCATGGCGCTGATCATCGGTGCGATCGGCGTGGTGTTCGGCGATATCGGTACCAGCCCGCTGTACACGCTGAAGGAGGCGTTCTCGCCGCACTACGGGCTCAACAGTGACCACGACACCGTGCTGGGCGTGCTGTCGCTGGCGTTCTGGGCGCTGAACATCGTGGTCACGCTGAAGTACGTGACCATCATCATGCGCGCCGACAACGACGGCGAGGGCGGCATCATGGCGCTGATGGCGTTGACCCAGCGCACGCTGCGCAACGGCTCGCGCTCGGCCTACGTGGTCGGCATCCTCGGCATTTTCGGTGCGTCGCTGTTCTTCGGTGACGGCGTGATCACCCCGGCGATATCGGTGCTGGGTGCGGTGGAAGGCCTGGAGGTGGCCGCGCCGGGCCTGCATGCCTTCATCGTGCCGATCACGGTGGTGGTGCTGTTGATGGTGTTTGCGGCGCAGCGCTTCGGTACCGAGAAGATCGGCAAGGCCTTCGGCCCCATCACATCGGTCTGGTTCATCTCGCTGGCGGCGATCGGCATCTACAACATCGTCGATGCGCCGGAAGTGCTCAAGGCATTCAACCCGTGGTGGGCGATCCGCTTCTTCATGGAGCACAGCTGGCATGGGATCTTCATCCTCGGCGCAGTGGTGCTGGCGGTGACCGGTGGCGAGGCGCTTTACGCCGACATGGGCCACTTCGGTGCCAAGCCGATCCGACACGCCTGGTACTTCTTCGTGCTGCCGTGCCTGGTGCTGAACTACCTGGGGCAGGGCGCACTGGTGCTCAACCACCCCGAGGCGCTGAAGAACCCGTTCTTCGAGGCAGTGCCGTCGTGGGCGCTGTACCCGATGATCATCCTGGCCACGATGGCGGCGGTGATCGCGTCCCAGTCGGTCATCACCGGCGCGTTCTCGGTCTCGCGTCAGGCGATGCAACTGGGCTACATCCCGCGCATGCGCATCAAGCACACCTCGCACGACACCATCGGCCAGATCTACATCCCGGGCATCAACTGGGGCATCGCGGTGATGGTGATCGGCCTGGTGCTGGCCTTCCGCAGCTCGTCCAACCTGGCGGTGGCCTACGGCATCTCGGTGTCGGCCACCATGCTGATCGACACCCTGCTGCTGGCCCTGGTGGCCCGTTCGCTGTGGCCGAAGGCGCGCGCCTGGCTGCTGCCGCTGTGCGTGGTGTTCTTCATCATCGACCTCGGCTTCGTCATCGCCAACGGTGCCAAGCTGCTGCAGGGCGCCTGGTTCCCGGTGGTGCTGGGCATCTTCCTGTTCACCATGATGCGCACGTGGCGCCGTGGCCGCGAGCTGCTGCGCGATGAGATCCGCAAGGACGGCATCCGTCTGGATACCTTCCTGCCGGGCCTGATGCTGGCACCGCCGGTACGCGTGCCGGGCACCGCGGTATTCCTCACCGCCGACCCGACCGTGGCCCCGCATGCGCTGATGCACAACCTCAAGCACAACAAGGTGCTGCACGAGCGCAACGTGTTCCTGCACGTGGAAACCCTGCCGATTCCGTATGCGATGGAAGGGCAGCGGCTGAAGATCGAATCGGTGGGCGACGAGTTCTACCGCGTCTATGTGCGCTTCGGCTTCATGGAAACCCCGGACGTGCCGCTGGCGCTGATGCGCTCGTGTGACCACGGTGGCATCTACTTCGACCCGATGGACACCACCTTCTTCGCCAGCCGCGAAACCATCGTGGCCACCGCCAACCGCGGCATGCCGATCTGGCGCGACAAGCTGTTCGCGCTGATGCACCGGAATGCCGCGCCGGCGACCGGCTTCTTCCGGATTCCGGGTAACCGGCTGGTGGAACTCGGCGCGCAGGTGGAGATTTAATCTCCACCGTCGATTCCTCCAGAGATCCGTCCACGCATGGCGTGGATCTACCGTGCCGACCAACGGTCGGCACCCACCAAAGCAGAACGCCGTTCCGACAGACCGCAGGAAACTGTCGAAGGCGGGGTGGGTCCGGTTGCGGGGGCGTGAGCGCCATGGATGGCGCGACCGAGCCTACATGGACGTATTTACGGCGTCCCCCGCAACCGGACCCACCCCGCCATTCCCCCAGGAAGCCCGCTTCGGCTGTTGCTCTGGATGTTGCCGTTGCCTCTGCGGGTGCCGGGCGCAGCCCGGCCGAATCACCCCGCTTTTGCCGCATAATCAGCACATGACCGACGACCGCATCATCGGCGCCGGCGCCACCCGCGAGGATGACGCCGCCGACGCCAGCATCCGCCCCAAGCGCCTGGCCGACTATCTCGGCCAGGCCCCGGTGCGCGAGCAGATGGAGATCTATATTGAAGCGGCCAAGGGGCGCGGCGACGCGCTCGACCACGTGCTGATCTTCGGGCCGCCCGGCCTGGGCAAGACCACGCTCAGCCACGTCATCGCCAACGAACTGGGCGTGGCCCTGCGGGTGACCTCCGGCCCGGTGATCGAAAAGGCCGGCGACCTCGCCGCACTGCTGACCAACCTGCAGCCGCACGACGTGCTGTTCGTGGACGAGATCCACCGCCTGTCGCCGGTGGTCGAGGAAGTGCTGTACCCGGCGATGGAAGACTTCCAGATCGACATCATGATCGGTGAGGGCCCCGCGGCCCGTTCGATCAAGATCGACCTGCCGCCGTTCACCCTGATCGGTGCCACCACCCGCGCCGGCCTGCTGACCGCGCCGCTGCGCGACCGCTTCGGCATCGTCCAGCGGCTGGAGTTCTACAGCGTCGAGGAGCTGACCCGGATCGTGCGCCGTTCGGCCACCATCCTCGGCATCGACTGCACCGCCGACGGCGCCGGCGAGATCGCGCGGCGCGCGCGCGGCACCCCGCGTATCGCCAACCGCCTGCTGCGCCGCGTGCGCGACTACGCGCAGGTGAAGGCGGGCGGCCACATCGACGAGGCCGTGGCGCAGGCCGCGATGAAGATGCTCAAGGTTGATCCGGAAGGCTTCGACGAGCTCGACCGGCGCCTGCTCAAGACCCTGGTCGACTACTTCGATGGCGGCCCGGTCGGCATCGAGTCGCTGGCCGCGGCGCTGTCCGAGGAACGCGGCACGCTGGAAGACGTGGTCGAGCCGTACCTGATCCAGCAGGGCTTCCTGGTGCGCACCGCGCGCGGCCGCATGGCCACCCACAAGGCCTACCGGCACATGGGCCTGAAGCCGAAGAACCCGCCGCAGGACCTGTTCGCGGAGGTTCCCGATGTCGGTTGAGCCACTATTCAGTTGGCCGACACGCATTTACTGGGAAGATACCGACGCAGGCGGCGTGGTCTACCACGCCCGCTACGTGGCCTTCATGGAACGGGCCCGGACCGAATGGATGCGTGCGCTCGGCTACGGCCAGGAGCGCATGCGCGCCGAGCATGGGATGGTCTTCGCGGTGCGCTCGATGCAGATGGATTTCATCAGGCCGGCACGGCTGGATGACACCCTGCAGGTGAGCGCCCGCCTGGTCCAGCTGAAGAAGGCCAGCATGGTTTTCGACCAGCAGATCCTGCGCGACGGCGAGCTGCTGCTGTCGGCCCGGGTCCGCATCGCCGCACTGGAAGCGGCCAGTTTCCGTCCGCGTGGCATGGACGAGGCCGTCCTTGCCATGCTGCAACCCCACCTCCACCCCGAATCCGAACACTGAGGAACAACGGATGATCGCAACGCTCCTGGCCCTGCAGGCCACGGTCACCGAGGCACTGCCGGCCGACGTCAGCAACGCCGCGACACAGACCCTTGCCCAGGCCACCACCGGCGGCGGCATCAACTACCTCGAACTGATGGCCAAGGCCAGCCTGCCGGTGAAGATCATCGTGCTGCTGCTGCTGGTCGGCTCGTTCGTCAGCTGGGTGATCATTTTCCGCAAGGCCCGCGTGTTCAAGCAGGCCACCCGCGAAGCCGACGAGTTCGAGAACCGCTTCTGGTCCGGCGCCGACCTGGGCAAGCTGTACAGCGCCGCCACCGACCGCAGCCGCAGCGTGACCGGCCTGGAAGCCATCTTCGAAGCTGGTTTCCGCGAGTACACCCGCCTGCGCGACAAGCGCCGCCTGGATGGCCGTGCGCAGCTGGAAGGCGCGCAGCGTGCCATGCGCACCACCTACACCCGCGAAGTGGACCAGCTTGAGCGTAACCTGGAACTGCTGGCCAACATCGGTTCGACTGCCCCGTACGTGGGCCTGGTCGGTACCGTGTTCGGCATCATGGTGACCATGCACGACATGATCAGCAGCGGTGCGCAGGCCGGTATCGCCGCCGTCGCGCCAGGCATCTCCGAAGCCCTGTTCGCCACCGCCATCGGCCTGTTCGTGGCGATCCCGGCGGTGTGGGCCTACAACCGCTTCACCACCCGCGTGGAGCGCATGTCGGTGCGGTTCGAGACCTTCGCCGAAGAGTTCAGCTCCATCCTGCAGCGCCAGAGCGCTGGCGACGAGTAAGCGCCTGACCCGGGAGTCCAAGCCATGTCCGCTGCCATCGGTCGCCGCAAGCGCCGCAAGCTGAAATCGGAAATCAACGTCGTCCCCTACATCGACGTCATGCTGGTGCTGCTGATCATCTTCATGGTCACCGCGCCGCTGCTCACCCTGAGCTTCGACGTCGACCTGCCGCAATCCAACGCCAAGGCGCTGGAAAGCAAGCAGGACCCGGTGATCGTCTCGGTGCGCCAGGACGGCCAGCTCAGCCTGAAGCTGCCCGACGCCAAGGAACCGACCGCCGTGTCGGCCGAGGAACTGGAGGGCCGCCTGGCCGGCATCGCCGCCCAGGACAAGGGCGTGCGCGTGATCGTCGCCGCCGACCGTGCCGTGGCCTATGAAAAGGTCATCGCCGCGATGGATGTGATCAAGCGCGCCAAGGTAGACAAGGTAGGCCTGGCCACCGATGCACGTTGACGCCCTGCCACCTCCGCAGCAGCGCGAACCCGGCTGGGGCCTGCCCCTGGCGCTGGCGTTGCTGGTGCACCTGCTGGTCGCGCTGGTCTTCATCGTGGCCTGGTTCTGGTCGCCCGAGCGCAACACCGACGCCGCCGCCGGTGATCCGTCGGTGGAGGCCAGCCTGGCGCTGTCCGCGTCCGAGGCGTCCGCCGCCCGCCAGGCCCTGCGCCAGTCCGAAAAGCTGGAGGACCTGCCGCCGCCGGTGGCCGAGCCGGTTCCGGTGCCGGAAGACACCATTCCGCCGCCACAGCCGATTCCCGAGCCGCGCCCACAGGACGCCCCCACGCCACAGCAGCAACAGGCGCAGGAACGTGTCGCGCAGCCGGATACCAAGGACCAGGAAGCAGTGAGCGCGCTGGCCATCTCGCAGGAGAAGGCCAGGCAGGAGCAGGAAGCCAAGCGCCGCCAGGAGCAGATCGACCTGACCGAACGCAAGCGCCAGGAAGAGGCCGAGCAGAAGCTGCGCCTGGCCAAGCAGCAGGAAGAAGACGCGAAGAAGAAGCTGGCCGATCAGGCGCGCCAGGCCGCGGACAAGGCCGAGGCCGAGAAGCAGAAGAAGATCGCCGAGATCCGTGCCCGCCGCGAGCAGGCCGAAAAGGAAGCCAAGCTGGCCGAGCAGAAGCTGCGCCAGGTCGCCGCCGCGCGCAATGCCGCGGGCAGTGCCGCCGCCGGTGCTAGCGGTGCGTCCCAGCCGGCCGCCGGTGGCGGTGGCAACAGCGATGATCTTTCGGCCAAGTACGCCGCGGCGATCCAGGCCAAGGTCCTGTCGCAGTGGGTGCGCCCGGATACGGTGCCGCTGGGCCAGCGCTGCCAGATCACCATCACCCAGATTCCGGGTGGCACGGTGATGCAGGCCAAGGTCAGCCCGAACTGCCCCTACGACGAGGCCGGCAAGCGTTCGATCGAGGCCGCCGTGCTCAACGCGCAGCCCCTGCCGTACCGTGGCTTCGAGTCGGTGTTCGCACGCACGCTCAACTTCACCTTTACCGCCCAGGATCGCTGAGGCGGGCAGGGCAGGGGGGCCTCGGGCCACTCCTGCCCACGGTTGTCGCGCTTGCCTCTGGTGTGCTCGGTTTCGACCGGGCAGGCTGTGGGCTGCTGTCGAACGCCGTCCTCCGGGGCGGCGTGACCAGGGCAGACGGTGCGATGTTAGCCACGACGTTAACGGTGCGTGAGAAGACGGGCTGGAACTGACCCGGAATTCACGTACCCTTGGTTCATGATTGCGAAGCGGTTCACTCCCGCTTTGTTATCCCTCGTTCCGGTTTCCCCTTATTGAGCGCTCCATGAAAAAGATGCCTCGCTGGCTTGCCGTGTTTGCGGCCCTGTTGCTGCCCTTTGCTGCCGTCGCGCAGCAGAAGGGGCTGGATATCGACATCATCGGCGGCAATGCCTCCGCGCTGCCGATCACCATCGTGCCGATGCCCTATCAGGGTTCGTCGGCCGCTCCGCAGACCGACGTCGCCGGCGTGGTCCGTGCCGATCTGGAGCGTTCGGGCCAGTTCCGCACGCTGCCGGAAGCGCAGATCGTCGAGAAGCCCGTGCGGGGAGGGGATATCCAGTTCGCGACCTGGCGCGCGCTGAAGCAGAACTACATCGTGGTCGGCCGCGTGCTTGATGCCGGTGCCGGTGCCTACCGCGTCGAGTACGAACTGTTCGACGTGCCCAAGGGCGAGCGCCTGCTGGGCCTGGCGATGACCGCCCGTGGCAACGCCATGCGCGACGTTGCCCACCAGATGGCCGACGCCATCTACGAAAAGATCACCGGTGTGCGCGGCGCCTTCTGGACCCGCATCGCCTACGTGACCGCCAGTGGCAAGGGCGACGCCATGCGCTACGCGCTGATGGTGGCCGATTCCGATGGCTTCAACCCGCAGACCATCGTGCGCTCGGCCGAGCCGCTGCTGTCGCCGTCGTGGAGTCCGGATGGCAGCAAGCTGGCCTACGTCAGCTTCGAGCGTGGCAATTCGGCCATCTACATCCAGAACATCGGCACCGGTGCACGCGAGCTGGTCACCAGCTTCCGCGGCATCAACAGCGCCCCGGCGTTCTCGCCGGACGGCCGCAAGCTGGCCCTGACCCTGTCGCGCTCCGGTAACCCGGAAATCTACGTGATGGACCTGGGCAGCAAGCAGCTGACCCAGCTGACCAACCACTTCGCCATCGATACCGAGCCGACCTGGGCACCGGACGGCAGCGCGGTGTACTTCACCTCCGATCGCGGCGGCCGTCCGCAGGTCTACAAGGTCGGTGCCGGTGGCGGCAGCGCCGAGCGCGTGACCTTCCAGGGCAACTACAATGCCAAGCCGTCGGTGTCCTACGATGGCAAGAAGATCGCCGTCGCCCAGGGCTCGGGCAACAGCTACAAGATCGCGATGATGGACAGCTCGCTGGGCTCGCCGCGCTGGAGCACGCTGTCCCCGGGTTCGCTGGATGAATCGCCGAGCTTTGCGCCCAACGCAAGCATGGTGCTGTACGCCGCCCGCGAAGGTGGCCGTGGTGTGTTGTATGCCGTTTCGGCCGATGCGCGGGTTCGCCAGCGCCTGGTCCTGGCTGACGGTGATGTGCGCGAACCGGCATGGTCCCCATACCGTACCCAGCGCTAAAAGAGTGTTAATATTTTCGTTGTCTTGAACCCCTCATCGGCTTAGGAGCCACAAAGGTATCGCCATGAACAAGTCCACCCGCGTTCTGCTTGTTTCCCTGCTGTCTGTGGCCGTCCTGGCCGGTTGCTCGAAGAAGGTGAAGGAAGAGCCGGCAGCCCCGGTCGACACCGGCACCTCGACCACCACCCCGACCGGTCCGTCGACCTCCGGCCTGTACGGCCCGGGCGACCTGGACACCGACGCTTGCCTGCGCCAGCGCGTGGTCTACTTCGACCTGGACAAGGAAGACGTGAAGCCGGAATTCCAGGCCATCATGGCGTGCCACGCCAAGTACCTGCGTGACCGTCCGTCCTCGCGCATCACCCTGCAGGGCCACACCGACGAGCGCGGTTCGCGCGCGTACAACCAGGCCCTGGGTGAGCGTCGTGGCAACGGCGTCAGCTCGGCCCTGCAGGCCAACGGTGGTTCGGCTTCGCAGCTGACCGTCGTGTCCTACGGTGAAGAGCGTCCGGTCTGCACCGAGTCGAACGAGTCGTGCTGGTCGCAGAACCGTCGCGTCGAAATCGTCTACACCGCGCAGTAATCCATGCGCATTGGCATCAAACTGATGCTGGTCGTTGCGGCAGCCCTTGTGGCTGCCGCACCGGCGCACGCACAGCGACAGAGCCTGGCTGACCGTGTCGGCGCGCTCGAGCAGCAGATGTACAACAACAGTGCCAACCAGGACCTGTTGAACCAGATCAATCAGCTGCGGCAGCAGGTCACCAGCCTGCAGGCCTCGATCGAGCAGTTGCAGCATGACAACGCCCAGCTCAAGCAGTCCGCCCAGGATCAGTACCTGGATCTGGACAGCCGCCTGAACCGGTTGGAAGGGGGCAACGCCGCCCCGGCCCTGCCGCCCGTTCCGGCGAGCGCGCCGAAGGCCGCACCGGCCCCGGCAAAACCCGCAGCGGCGGCCACTTCCGAGCGGCCGCCTTCCGTCCATGGTGATGCTGGCAGCCTTGCCGCCACCGGCGACGAGCGCACCTCCTACAACGTTGCCTTCGATGCGTTGAAGGCCGGCAGGTACGACGATTCGGCGCAGCTGTTCCTGAGCTTCCTGGAGTTGTACCCGAACGGCGTCTACGCGCCGAATGCGCTGTACTGGCTGGGCGAGAGCTACTACGCCACCCGCAATTTCCCGATGGCCGAGACCCAGTTCCGAGAGCTGCTCTCGCGCTATCCGACCCACGACAAGGCCGCGGGCGGCCTGCTCAAGATCGGCCTCTCGCAGTACGGCGAGGGAAAGGTCGACCAGGCCCAGCAGACGCTGGAGACCGTCGTGGCGCAGTACCCCGGCTCGGACGCCGCGCGCACCGCGCAGGACCGTCTGCAGTCCATCCGCCTGGGCAAGCAGATCCGCTGATCCGCTGAGCGGGCGTACAATAGGTGCCCTGTAGAGCCGAGCCCACGCTCGGCTGCTTTCGTTTCCGGACCAGCAAACCCGTCCGGTTGCTGTTGTAGAGCCGAGCCATGCTCGGCTGTTTTCGTTACCGGCCACGGTAGCCCACCCGCCACGTGTCCCACCAAGAAGTACCCGCCATGACCGCCGTTACCCCGTCAAACGCCGTCGCCACCCCCAGCGACATCGTGCAGTCGCCGCTGCCGCGCCTGAAGATCACCGAGATCTTCACCTCGCTGCAGGGCGAGGCCGATACCGCCGGCTGGCCGACCGTGTTCGTGCGCCTGACCGGCTGCCCGCTGCGCTGCCAGTACTGCGACACCGCCTATGCCTTCCACGGCGGCACCTGGTGGGACATCGACGACATCGTGGCCGAGGTGCTGGCCCAGGGCGTCCGCCACGTCTGCGTGACCGGCGGCGAGCCGCTGGCGCAGAAGCGCTGCCTGGTGCTGCTGCAGAAGCTGTGCGATGCGGGCATGGATGTCTCGCTGGAAACCTCCGGCGCGTTGGATGTCAGCACAGTGGACCCGCGCGTGTCGCGCGTGGTCGACATCAAGACGCCGGGCTCGGCCGAAGCCGCCCGCAATCGCCTGGAAAACCTGCCGCTGCTGACCGTCCGCGACCAGATCAAGTTCGTCATCTGCAACCGCGAGGACTACGACTGGGCCAAGGCCATGGTCGCCGAGCACGGCCTGGTGGAGCGTTGCACCGTGTTCTTCTCGCCGAGCAAGGGCGAGATCAGCGCGCGGCAGTTGGCCGACTGGATCGTCGAAGACCGGCTGCCGGTGCGCTTCCAGATGCAGTTGCATAAAATCCTGTGGAACAACGAGCCGGGCCGATGAGCCGGCGCAGCGTTCCCTGATGTAGCTCCGGCGCGGGACAGCGTGCTGGCTTTCCCCTCCCAACCGGAAGATTTCCCATGAAGAAGGCAGTCGTGCTTCTCTCCGGCGGCATGGATTCAGCCGCCGTCATCGCCATGGCCCAGGAACAGGGCTTTGCCGTGCATGCCTTGAGCGTGCGCTACGGCCAGCGCCACACCTCCGAACTGGATGCCGCCGCCCGCGTGGCCAAGGCCCAGGGCGTGGTCGCGCACAAGACCGTGGACGTGGACCTGCGCAGCATCGGTGGCTCGGCGCTGACCGACGACATCGACGTACCGGAGGCGGGCGGAGCCGGCATTCCGGTCACCTACGTGCCGGCGCGCAATACCATCATGCTGTCGCTGGCGCTGGGCTGGGCCGAAGTGCTCGGTGCCAATGACATCTTCTGCGGCGTCAACGCCGTCGACTACTCCGGCTACCCGGACTGCCGCCCCGAGTTCGTGGCCGCGTTCCAGGCGCTGGCCAACCTGGCCACAAAGTCGGGCGTGGAAGGCGCCGGCATCAAGGTGCATGCCCCGCTGCAGTTCCTCAGCAAGGGCCAGATCGTCAGCGAAGGCGTGCGCCTGGGCGTGGACTTCGGCCTGACCGTGTCCTGCTACAACGCCGACGCCAACGGCGCCGCCTGCGGCCACTGCGACGCCTGCCGCCTGCGCGCGCAGGGCTTCGCCGAGGCCGGCGTGCCGGACCCGACGCGGTACGCCTGACCGCTTCCGGTAGTGCCGGCCGCTGGCCGGCATCCCCGTGGGTGCGAATGTCTCCCTGGTGGGTGCGAACCGTTGGTTCGCACTCTCTGTCCCGGCGCTACCGCTGCTGCAACCACCCCGACGCTTCAATAAACGCCCGCACCGCATTCGGATCGGCATAGTCCAGCTCGATCATCCGCGCGATGCCGGCTCTCTCATCGGCCTGCTGGCGCATGTACTCCTGCGCAATGCGGTAGCCGGCGTAGTAGCCCAGGTCACTCACCCCGAACGGATTGCGCGCGCTGTTGTACAGCCAGTTGTCCAGGTTGTCCCCGTGCATCTCCGCACGGAAGCGCGCGCGGATTTCCGCTTCGTGCGCGGGCCCATAGGTGTACAGCGGCAACGCCGGGCGGCGCCCGCTGATGCGCTCTGCCACGTATTCGGCCACGCCTTCGCGTATCGCGTACTGGGCCAGGCTGCCGGTGGTCTCGCGCTGCTGGGTATGCACGTATTCGTGCAGGTTGTTCTGCGCGTTGTTCGCACCGGGGCGGCTGTCGTAGAAGATCCGCAGGCGGCTGCGCATCGGCTCGGGCAGCTCGCTCACGTCCACGCGCTCATCGCCGAGCGCCATCTCCGCGCCGATCAGCACCTTGTCGTCCAGCGTGGTACCGCCGGTGCGCAGCACACCGACTGCGTAGGTGATGGTGGCCGGGCGCAAGGCCGGGTAGAGCGCCCGGAATTTGGAAAGATCCCGTTCCAGGGTGGCGCTGGCCTGCTGCGCGTTGGCGGTCAACGGCCGAACCGACGTCCAGAAGCGCGGCCACGCACGCATGGCCTCGGCGTATTCGCGGGCGGTGTAGTTGCGGACCTGCATCAGCGCATGCAGGCCGGGGCTGCCTGGATCGATGTAGCGCTCCTGCACGAGTGCGACCTGGCGGTCAACGTCGGGCTCGGCGCGCACCGCGTCATAGGTGGCCCAGAAGCGGCCGATGTCGTCGGTGACGACCTGGGGCGGGGCGGCCAGTGCCGCGCAGGGCAGCAGCAGGGCGGCAATGAGGCAGAGGGGCAGGCGCATCCGTGGCTCCGGGGAAGGATCACAGATGGGATGCGACGACGGCCCGGAAGGTTTAAGCCGGCGGTCCAGATCGGGTAGTGCCGGCCGCTGGCTGGCAACCTCGACGCACCAGGGTTTCACCCGGCCCGGCAAAGTAGGGTAGAATGCCCACCCCGCCGAAAGGCTGGGGCAGTGCAATGGGCCGTTAGCTCAGTCGGTAGAGCAGAAGACTTTTAATCTTTTGGTCGAAGGTTCGAATCCTTCACGGCCCACCATTGCGGTCAATGACTCAAGTCATTCAAAAAGGCACCGCTTGGCGGCGCTTTTTCTGTTGCACCTGTTCGCCGCCGTTACTGCGTCCCTACCGCCGTCGTTTTGGCGGCCGCCGCGTCGGAGACTTGCTTTGCAGCGGTTGCGGCCGCATCTGCAGAACGTGCCGCCTGCGCCTGGGCCGCCGCGAACTCGGCCTGCCGCTGTTCACTGAACCTGCGTTCCAGTTCCATCGCTGCGGCAAGGCTCTCCGGATTCTTCGCAGCACATGCCTGCTGTATCAGTTGTACCGCACGGTCGGACAACCCGGGTTGGATGTTGCCAAGCAGGCAATCGGCGTAGGTTGGCGAGCCGGCGGCCAGCGCGGTCCAGCATGTGAACCTCCTTGCAAGTCTGGATGGGTCCGAGAAGGGACCAGGCCGAGCATGGCCCGGATCATGGAGCAGTGTTCCTGCTTCGGCGTCCGGCGTCCGGCGTCCGGCGTCCGGCGGCTGGGGTCAGACAAGGCGCAAAGCGCGGAATGCGGATGACCCGGCCCGAACGGAGGGGCATGAGGCGAGTTCCGCGTCCGCCATCAATGGAGAACGCGCGCACGTGTCGTGCTGGCTTTGTATGCCATTCGCTGTGCGTGCCGTCAGTGACGATTCAAAGACGACACTTTCACGGGCGCCCCCGGCAAGGCCTGGATCTATGCAGGCCTGCTGAGCCCGCGCTGTGCCATCCGTTGCGGCAACAGCAGCAACGGCCGCTCGACCACGCGATGCACCAGATAGCCGACCACGCAGCACGCCAGCAGGGTCGCAGCGACGAAGAGGCCGTGATTCCACCAGGCACCTGTGGGCAGCAGCATCGACCATAGGCGGCCGGCGACCGAGATCACGAAGATATGGGACAGGTACAGAGCATAGGACGTATCGCCCAACAGGATCAGGCTGTTCGGTGGCGCTCGCCGTGCACGCGCTTCGATCAGCACTGCCCCGGCGACAAGGAGCGCGCTGGCCGTGCCAAACAGCATGACCCGGGTCCACACCGGCATGATCGACGGGCCTTCGGTGGACAGAAGACTGGCTGCGGCCACCGCGAGTGCTCCCCCGCCAAGTGCCAAGGGCCAACCAAGGCTGCGCGGAAGGTAGCGCCAGTGCAGGCCCAGCAGCGCACCCGCAATGAATTCGAAGGTGAGCGGATTGATGACCAGCACATGGGCTGGCGAAGTGGCCGCCGGTGCAAACAGATGGGCGACGCCGATCAGAGCGGCCCACCCGAGCAGGAACGTGGTCAGGGCTCGAGCCGGGACGAAGGCGATCGCCACGGCGAACATCAGATAGAAGTAGGCCTCGTGCACAAGAGTCCACCCTACCGTCAACACTGGCAGTTGCTGATGCGGGATCAACAGATAGGAGGCCAGTATGCTCTGGTCGTGGTAAGAAGAGTTCACCATCGTCGGGACCAGGGCCATCAACACCACCACCACCGTAGTGAATATCCAGTACGGCGGCAGCACTCGCCACGCACGCCGGATCAGAAAGGTGCCGGCGGCGGCAATCCCTCCCTCACGACCGGCGGTAAGGGTGGTCATGACGAAGCCGGACAACACAAAGAACAGATCCACGCCGGCGTCCGCGTAGCGCCCGACCCCGTCAAGGATCCCCTCGCCAGGCAGATATTTGATCTCGACGCCCCGAAGATGGAACACGACCACGGCCAGTGCTGCGACGCCGCGTAGAACTTGCAGCGACAGAAAGCGGTGTGGACTGGCGTGCTGGCTCATCTTTTCTCCATTGCTGCCGCGCATTGTACTTACCCGGTCCAGTCCTGGGGCGGCACCGGACCGGCCAGTGCATCGGGTTGGCTTGCACGGCTGCGCGCGACGCCTGGCCGTCCCGCAGAACCGGAGGTTCGGGCCACGCGCTGATGGCTTGCGGCGCAGCGCAGCCCCCTGCAAACAATGGATGCCGCAGCTGAGAAGGTACTACCTTCGCTTGAGAACAATCGCTGCGATGACAGCAGCGATGCCGACCGGGATGAGAACCACGGCCAGAAGGATGATCCAGTGCCAGATGCTGAAACCTCCCATATCCGAACCCCTGCAGGAAACGATGCAGGGTAGCACCCGGATGCCAGCCATTCTTCGAGGCGCGTCAAGCATCGCGCAGCGCCGTTGTACACGTGCAGACATGCGGAGTCGCCACCCTGGCCTTGACGCTATGCTCAGCGTCTTTCCGAGAAAGGGGCCCGTCATGCGCTTGATCATGCTGTCGCTGTTGTTGTCCGCCGTCTCCGTCGCGCCGTTGATGGCCGCCGAACCGGCGCCGTCCGCACAATCAGCGGCCGCAACCCCGCTGGTGATCGGCGAAACCTTCACCATCGAATCGAAGGCGCTGGGTGAAACCCGCCGCATCAATGTCTACCGCCCGCAGCCCTGGGGCCTGGACCCGAAAACGCCGCTGCCGGTGCTCTACATGCCCGACGGCGGCATCGGCGAGGACTTCCTGCACGTGGCAGGACTGGTGCAGGTGCTTAGCGGCAATGGCAGCATGCGCCCGTTCCTGCTGGTCGGCATCGAGAACACCGAGCGCCGTCGCGACATGACCGGCCCCAGCAGCGATCCGCAGGACCAGAAGATCGCGCCGCGCATTGGGGGTTCCGCGGCCTACCGCACGTTTCTGCGCGATGAACTGATGCCGCAGGTACGCCAGCGCTACCCGACCACCGACGAGCGCGCACTGATCGGCGAGTCGCTGGCCGGCCTGTTCGTGGTGGAAACACTGCTGCAGGAGCCGATGCTGTTCAACAGCTACATCGCGCTGGATCCCAGCCTGTGGTGGAACCGCGGCGCGATGCTGGCCGGAGTGGCCAAGCAGTTGCCTGCGGTGACGCGTGCGCAGCCGCACGTGTTCCTGGCCAGCAGTGGGCAGCCGGAGCTGGCCGCATCCACTGCACGACTGGCCGAGTTGCTGCAGCAGGCTTCGCCGTCGCCGCTGGTGAAGTACCTGCCGTTGCCGGAAGAAACCCACGCTACGATCTATCATCCAGCCGCACTGCAGGCGCTGCGCACACTGTTCCCGGCGCCGCCGGCCTCGCCCTGACCGCACTGGCAGCGGGTTGCGCACCATGCAAGGATGCGGCAGCGGCGCCATCCGGTGCGCCGCCCGCAATGGGAGCCTGTGGATGCAGCGTATGCGTGGATGGAGTGTGGCGGCCTGCCTGGCCGTGAGTGGCTGTGCGATGTCGGTGGCGCCGCCGGCAGCGCAGAGTGAAGCGAAGGAGAGCCCGGCCGCCGCAGTGTCGGGCGTGGTGCTGCCGGATACCGAAGCGCTGCGCGTGCACGATCCGATCGGCCGCGATTATCCGGTCTGGGTGGCGTTGCCGGCCGACTACGCCGCACATCCGGAAAAGCACTATCCGGTGCTGTACGTGACCGACGCGCTGTACAGCTTCCCGCTGGTGCGCAGCGTGCGCAACCTGGTGGGCCAGAAGGGTGTCAACCTGGAGGATTTCATCCTGGTCGGGCTGCCGCCGCAGGAAGGCCTGACGTCCAAGCAGAGCCGCTCGCGCGATTACACGCCCAGCGATCCGGCGCGCACCGATCCGCGTGACTACAGCGACGACGTCAGCTACGGCGGCGCGGCGCACTACCGCGATTTCCTCGCTGAGCATGTGCTGCCGATGATCGATGCGCGCTACCGCACCGATCCGGCGCGGCGCGCCTATGCCGGTCATTCCTATGGTGGCTTGTTCGGTGCCTACGTGCTGACCACGCGCCCGGACATGTTTCACAGCTACATCCTGTCAAGCCCGTCGCTGTGGTTCGACAACCATCGGGTGCCGCGCATGCAGGCCGAGGCCAAGGCGCCCACGCAGCCGACCACGGTGGTGCTGTCGATCGGCAGCTTCGAAACGGTGAAGCCGGAGCCGCGCTATTTCACCCGCAACGACATGCTGCGCCACAACGCCGAATTCGCCGAGCAGCTGCGCGCCAGCGGGCGCTCGTTGACGGTGGACAACATGGTGATCGATGACGAGGATCACTTCACCGTGTATCCGGACATGATCACCCGCGCGTTGCTGAAGGTGTTCCCAGGTACCGGACCGTACAGCAGCGGTTGATTGCAGGTTCAATCCACGCCATGCGTGAATGATTGCCTCAGGCCGCGCTGGCCTGCGGCGGCGGCATCAACGTGGCATCCGCTGCATGGCGGAAGCACAGGCGGATGGCATCGAGCAGCTCGCTCATGCTGTACGGCTTGGGCAGGAAGTGGATGCCGGCGCGCAGCTGCGGCAGCACATGATGCTGGTCCATGCCGGAGGTGACCAGGATCGGCAGCTGCGGCAGGTGCTCGCGCACGCGGTTGGCGGTTTCGATGCCGCTGATGCCGCCCAGGCAGACGTCGGTGAACAGCAGGTCGAACGGCTCGCCGGCGTTGAGCAGGCCCAGCGCGGCCTCGGCACTGCTGACAGCGGTGACCTGGCAGGCCTGGCTTTCCAGGGCGAGGCGGCTGAGTTCCTGGGTTTCCTCGGCGTCCTCGATCAGCAGGACGCGCGGTTCCACAAAGCGCTTGGACAGCAACATGACGCGGCAACTCCGGACAACAGGGGAGCAAAAGGCGCGCAAGTATGCGCAAGCCGGGGGTGATCCCGGCGTGCACGGCAGGCTAAGTGGGCGTTACAGCCGATGCTGCTGCCGGCGGCGCACCTGCCAGGCCAGCACCGCCAGCGCCAGCAGCGCGGTGCCGATACGCAGGCTGGTGGCCTGCCAGCCCAGTGCAACGGCGTCATCAAGGCTGAACACGTTCCAGGCCAGGTTCATCGACACGTGCAGGACCAGGCCGCACCACAAGGTGTCACCGTCGAGGTGGTCGAGCCAGGCGAAGATGAAGCCGCCCAGGGCGATCACCGCCCCGACGAACAGCGCGAGTCCGCCACCGTCGAACCCGCCGAAACCCAGCCAGTGCACCCAGCCGAACAGCAGCGCCTGCGGCAGCGCGAGCAGGGGCCATGGCCCGCGCATGAGCTTCACCAGCAGCACGAAGCCGAGGCCGCGGAACAGCACTTCCTCGGCCAGTGGGAACAGCACCGCCAGCATGATGGCATCCAGTACGGTCAGTGCCTTGTTCGGTGTACCGAGCAGCGCCAGGCCCAGCCAGCAGGGCAGGCTGGCCAGCAGTACCCACATCGGGCCGCTCCAGCCGTTGCCGCGCAGCCCCAGGCTGGTCATCAGGCCCATCTCGCGTGGCCGCAGCAGCGCGGCCAGCAGGAGTGCCACGAGCACGGCCAGCGCGTTGTCGAGCAGGCTGCCGCCGTAAGCAATGGGCAAGGCGGGAATCGGCGTGCCTGCGGCGGCTGCGATGTCGCGCAGATTCAGGCCAACGCCGACGCCGAGCAGCACCAGCAGCAGGCGCGCGGCGCTGGGCAGGCGGGACAGGACGGTCATGCACGCACTCCCTGCGGAACCAGCATGCAGTGTGGAAGGGACCGGGCACGCTGGCACGCGCCGGAAGTCCCTGTGCCATCGGTCATGTGTTGCCGCACAGTCATCACAGGGCAGGTAGAGTCGAAACCAGACCGAGAGGAGCAATGCCGATGCTGTGCCCCGTGTGCAAGACCCAGACCCTGCAGATGGCCGAACGCCATGGCATCGAAATCGACTATTGCCCTGGCTGCCGTGGTGTCTGGCTGGATCGTGGCGAGCTGGACAAGATCATCGAACGTGCCGGTGCCGGTGCCGGTGCGGCCGTACCGCCGCCAGCCGTGCAGGCTCAGCCGCCGTCCGCGCCGCCACCAGTGATGCACCGTGATACCCGCCACCTCGGCCAGCGCTACGAGGACAACCGTGGCCACGGCTACAAGAAAAAGAAGAAGGAGAGCTTCCTGTCGGAGCTGTTCGATTTCTAGGCGCTTCGCTCTTTGTAGCGTTGAGCCATGCTCGACTGGCTGTTGCCGCCAATAGTCGAGCATGGCTCGACTCTACAGGGGCCGCATGATCACGGCCGGCGCAGGATGAACTCGCGGTCGTGGGTATCGCCGACGATGAAGTCGTACTCGCCCACTTTGCTGCAGCCATAGCGCGCGTAGAAGCGCTGCGCGCCGAAGTTTTCTTCCCATACGCCCACCCACAGGGTGCGGCGCTGCGGCTGGTCCAGCCAGGCCATGAACGCGTCCATCAGCCGCGCGCCATGGCCGCCGTTCTGGTAGGCGGCCAGGATGTAGAAACGCTTCAGTTCGATGTCGCCCTCGCGGGCCTCGGCATGCGGCAGGGTGTTGGCACCGGCGGCCAGATAGCCGACCAGGGCGTCGCCGTCCATCAGCAGCCAGATCGCGCTGCGCGGGTCGGACAGTTCGGCGCGCTGCGGTTCGCTGCTGTAGTGCGCCTGCAGGAAATCCTGCAGCTCCTGGGCCGGATACGAGTCGCCCCAGGTTTCGTTGTAGGTGGCGATGGCGATTGCCGAAAGCGTGTCGACGTCGGCGAGGGTGGCGCGGCGGATCTGCAACGACATGGCGGTGCCTGCATTGGAACGTGGCGCAGTGTAGCCGGCCCCGGCGGCTGCCGGGGCTGGCCATTGCTCACGATCTGCTGCTCAGAACCACATGCGCAGGCCGGCCACCCAGCGCGTGTCGCGCGCGTGGTCCCCGGCATAATCGGCGGTGTCGCCAAACGTGCGCTCGTGGCTGATGCCGATGTACGGCGCGAAGCGACGGCTGAACTCATAACGCAGGCGCAGCCCGGCTTCGACCTTGTTCAGTCCGCGACCAATGCCGTACTCCGGTTCATCCTTGGCTGCGATGGTGGCTTCCAGCAGCGGCTGCAGGATCAGGCGGTTGGTCAGCAGTACGTCGTACTCGACCTCGGCCTTGGCCAGCAGCTGGCCGCCAGAACCCATGTACAGCGTGGCCGAGCTCTCGAACTTGTACGGCGCCAGGCCCTGGATGCCGATGGCCGCCCAGGTGCGCGAGTCGGCCGGCCGGAAGTCCTGGCGCACGCCGACCAGTACGTCCCACCACGGCGATACGCTGCGACCATACAGTGCTTCCAGTGACGACGACTCCGTGCGGCCGCGGCTGCGTTCGCCATCGGTGCGCAACCACAGGCGGTTGATGTTGCCACCGATCCAGCCGGTGGCCTCCCAGGCCTGGCCGGTGCTGTTCTTGCCGTCCCAGTGTTCGAGGCGATCGATCAGCAGCAGGCTGTTGATCTGCGGTGCATGCTCCATCGCACCGTGCGCGATCGGTGGGAATGCGGCAGCGCGGTCGGCATCGGTGGGAACCGGGATCGGCTCGCGCGGTTCGATCGGTGCAGGCGTGCCGTGACCCATCGCCTCGTGGTCCATCTGTGAATGATCCCTCTTCGAGTGGTCCATCGTGGAGTGGTCCATGCCGGCGTGATCCGCCGCGCCCATGTCCATCTTCGAATGATCGACCTGTTCGACCGGCGCCTTGGCAGACTTCGCGGTTTTCGCGGTCGGATCCATCGCGGCCATGTCATGCCCGGCATGCGACTGCGCGAACACCGGCCATGCCGCGGCCAGGCCCAGGGCCAGCAGGCTGGGGGAAAGCAGTGAGCGGCTCATTCTTCGATCCTCACTTCGCGCATCATGCCCGCTTCCATGTGGTACAGCAGATGGCAGTGGTAGGCCCAGCGACCGAGCGCATCGGCACGCACGCGGTAACTGCGGCGGGTGCCGGGTGGCATGTCGATGGTGTGCTTGCGCAGCTGGAATTCGCCCTGCGCGTTCTCCAGATCACTCCACACGCCGTGCAGGTGGATCGGGTGCTGCATCATGGTGTCGTTGACCAGCACGATGCGCATGCGCTCGCCGTAGTTCAGCCGCAGTGGTTCGGCGCTGGCGAACGGGATGCCATCGAATGACCAGGAGAACTTCTCCATATGGCCGGTCAGGTGCAGCTCGATCTCGCGGCTCGGCTCGCGGCCATCGGGGTCCTCGAACAGGCTGCGCATCGCGCCGTAGGTGAGTACCTGGCGACCGTTGTCGCGCAGGCCGATGCCGGGATCGTCCAGCTTCGGTTCGGTGGCCGAGCTCTGCATGTCCACCAGCGGGTTGTTGCGTTCGCTGGCCGGGTGCTTCGGTGCCTTGCTGGCGGCATCGCTACCGCCGTGCGCACCGTGGCCCATGCTGGCGCCGCAGCCGCCTTCCATGCCCTTCATCGCGGCCATGTCGTGGCCACCATGGCCACCACTACCCATGTCGTGCCCCATGTCGCTCATCGTCAGCAACGGGCGTGGGTCGCGCGCGGGAATCGGTGCCTGCAGGCCGTGGCGCACCGCCAGCGTGCCGGCGGCGTAGCCGGTGCGGCCCATGTCCTGGCAGAAGATGGTGAACGCGTCCTGCCCGGTCGGTTCCACCAGCACGTCGTAGGTTTCGGCCGGCGCGATGCGGAACTCATCGATGCTCACCGGGTGGATGTACTGGCCGTCGGCAGCGACCACGGTCATCTTCAGACCGGGGATGCGCACGTCGAAGTAGGTCATCGACCCACCGTTGATGAAGCGCAGCAGCACCTTTTCGCCACTGCGGAACAGGCCGGTCCAGTTGCCGGCCGGGGCGGTGCCGTTCATCAGGTAGGTGTAGGTATTGGCATTGACGTCGGACAGGTCGGTGGGCGTCATCCGCATCCGGCCCCACATGCCACGGTCGGACAGCGCTGCCGACCAGCCATCGCGCTTCACGTCACGCAGGAAATCCGGCAGCGTGCGCATGTAGTAGTTGTCGTACGCCGCCAGCTTCTTCATGCGGCGGAACAGGGCGCCTGGGTCCATGTCGGTCCAGTCGGACAGCATGATCACGTGCTCGCGGTCGTGCCGGTACGGCGCCGGCTCGGCGGGATCGATGATCAGCGCGCCGTACAGGCCGGCCTGTTCCTGGAACATCGAGTGGCTGTGGTACCAGTAGGTGCCCGACTGCTTCAGCTCGAAGTGGTAGTGGTAGGTCTCACCGGGGCCTATGCCGTTGAAGCTCAGGCCGGGCACGCCGTCCATGTTGGCCGGCAGCAGGATGCCGTGCCAGTGGATCGAGGTCGGGTGGCGGTCCAGGGTGTTGCGCACGAACAGATCCACGGTCTGGCCTTCACGCCAGCGCAGGATCGGTGCGGGCAGCGAGCCGTTGACGGTGATCGCAGGACGGGTGCGGCCAGTGAAGTTGGCCAGCGATTCGCCGATGGCCAGTTCGATGCGGGTGTCGCTGAGCACGGCGGGGGCGCCGGCCAGGCGTGGGGCGGCAGTGGCGGCGGCGAGCGCGCGCTGCGGCACGCCGACAGCGGCGATGCCGGCAACCACGCCACCGGCGGCCAGGCCCTGTACGAACAGGCGGCGCGACGGCATGGGCACAGCGCCCGGACCGCGGGGGATGCGGGTATTCATGGTGGTGACTCCAGACACGTAAAGACGCCGGCAGGCGGCCGGCTGCGGTGCGCAGGGCGCACGGTGCGTGTGGAATCAGCCGATGGGAGGGCGTGAGATCGGCGGCAGCGGCGGCGCCGGCCGGCCGGTGGCCGGCATCGGCTGCGGGGCCAGCGACAGTGCCGGTCCGGCCATGAACGGCAACGGCTGCACCACCAGCAGCGGGTGCTGGGCGCAGCTGCGCACGCAGTCCTTGATCTGGCAGTGGGCGTCGTGGGCCGGGGCCTTGGCCTGCGGGGCCGGGTCGGCCTGCATGCCGGCGTGGTGGTGGCAGTCGGCAGTGCCGCCATCAACAGCAGCGGCTGCGGCGTGGGCCATCCGCCCCGTTTCTTCGTGACCACGGGCCATGGCCGCGTTCAGCCCGTTGAGCAACAGGCTGAGCATGAGCACGACACGGAGCAGGGTCGAGGCGAGGGACATGGCGCTAATCTAGCCGCAAGCGGCTGTGGATGCACTTCCGGCTGAATGGCCGGTTCAAGGTTGGACCTGCACCAATGTAGAGCCGAGCCCACGCTCGGCTGCTTCTGCGGGAACGGTAGCCGAGCGTGGGCTCGGCTCTACAGGGGTACCAGCGCACGGTTGGCCCGGCACTACCCTTCTTCACGCACGATCTCGACCAGGCGCGGGCCATAGCGGCTCAGCTTGGTACCGCCGATGCCGCCGACCCGGGCCAGTTCGTCCAGGCTGGTCGGGCGCCGCTCGGCGATGTTGCGCAGGGTGCTGTCGTGGAAGATCACGAACGCCGGTACGTTCTGTTCCCGGGCCAGTTCGGCGCGCAGGCCGCGCAGCGCGTTGAACAGGGCCAGGTCCTGCGGCAGTACCGACAGGCCGGTGCGCTGCGCACTGCGCTCGCGTCCGCTGCTGCTGGCCGGGTCGCGGCGCATGCTGATCTGGCGGCGGCCGGTCAGCACGTCGCGGCTGGCATCGGTCAGGCGCAGGCCGCCGTGGCCCTCGCTGTCCACTTCCAGCAGGCTGGCGGCGACCAGCTGGCGGAACACGCTGCGCCAGGTGCGTGCATCCAGGTCGCGGCCGATGGCATAAGTGCTCAGCTTGTCGTGGCCCTGCTGCCTCACCTTCTCGTTCTCGCTGCCGCGCAGGATGTCGATCAGGTGGCCGACACCGAAGCGCTGGCCGCTGCGGTAGACGCAGCTCAGCGCCTTCTGTGCCGGTATGGTCGCGTCCCACGAGGCCGGTGGCGTCAGGCAGTTGTCGCAGTTGCCGCACGGTTGGGGGTAGCTTTCGCCGAAGCCGGCCAGCAGCACCTGGCGGCGGCACTGCATTGATTCGCAGTAGCCCAGCAGATGGTCGAGCTTGGCCCGCTCCAGCTGCTTGCGCTCTTCGCCCGCCTCGGACTGCTCGATCATCTGCTTGAGCAGTACCACATCACCCAGGCCGTAGCACAGCCAGGCCTCGGCGGCTTCGCCATCGCGGCCTGCGCGTCCGGTTTCCTGGTAGTAGCCCTCCATCGACTTGGGCAGGTCGGTGTGCGCGACGAAACGCACGTCCGGCTTGTCGATGCCCATGCCGAAGGCGATGGTGGCACACATCACGATGCCGTCCTCGCGCAGGAAGCGGCGCTGGTTGCCGGCGCGCACTTCCGGCGGCAGGCCGGCATGGTAGGGCAGGGCGTTGAAGCCCTGGCCGCAGAGGAATTCAGCGGTCTCCTCGACCTTGCGCCGCGACATGCAGTAGACGATGCCGGCCTCGCCACGGTGGCCGCGCAGGAAGTCGGTCAGCTGCTTGCGGGCGTTGTCCTTCTGCACCACGGTGTAGCGGATGTTGGGGCGGTCGAAGGAACTGACAAAATGGCGCGCTTCCTGCAGATCGAGGCGCTCGGCGATCTCGCGCTGGGTCGGCGGATCGGCGGTGGCGGTCAGCGCGATCCGCGGGATCTGCGGCCAACGCTCGTGCAGCACGGTCAGCTGGCGGTATTCGGGGCGGAAGTCATGGCCCCACTGCGAGACGCAGTGTGCTTCGTCGATGGCAAACAGGGCGATCCGGCTGCGCGACAGCAACGACAGGAAGCGACCGGTCAGCAGCCGCTCGGGCGCGACATAGAGCATGTCCAGCTCACCGGCGAGCAGTTCGCGCTCGACGCGGCCGGCGGTCTCGGCATCCAGGGTTGAATTCAGGTACTCGGCACGCACGCCGAGCTGGCGCAGGGCTTCGACCTGGTCCTGCATCAGCGCGATCAGCGGCGAGATGACGATGCCGCAACCGTCACGCAGCAGGGCCGGGACCTGGTAGCACAGCGACTTGCCGCCGCCGGTGGGCATCAGCACCAGGGCATCGTGACCGGCAGCCACATGCTCCACGATGTCCTGCTGGGGACCACGGAAATCGTCGTAACCAAAGACGCGTTGGAGCAGGTCGTGCGCGGGACGGGAAGCCATCCGGCTAGTTTACCCCGGCGGGGGAGTCGGCAGGGCTGCGCCCTGGGAACGCGCCATCGCATGCGCGCCGCCGCTCCCACGCTTCGCTGCGCGAAACGCGGGCCCCACTTACCAGCTCCCAGACCCCCGCCGCTTCGCGTCCGCCCCCTGACTCAGGGGGCTCTCCCCCAGACCTGGCCCGGTGGCCGGTAGTTCCACGCCATGCGTGGATGAAATCTGTCAGGTATCGACAAACAAAATGGGGTCAGATCCGTTTTCCTGCGGAAAACGGATCTGACCCCAATGGCTTTGCCGGCAGATCGCGGAAATCTGTCGAAGGCGGGGTGGGTCCGGTTGCGGGGGCGTGAGCCGCATGGATGCGGCGACCGAGCCTACATGGACGTATTCACGGCGTCCCCCGCAACCGGACCCACCCCGCCAACCCACAGGAAACCCGCTTTTGCTCCGGCCGTTGCCGTTGCAGTTGCCTCTGCGGGTGCAGGGCGCAGCCCTGCCGAACCACCCCCAACTCTTACTGGAGCAGGGAACGCAGCATCCAGGCGTACTTCTCGTGGGTCTGCAGGCGCTGGGTCATCAGATCCTCGGTCGGGGCGTCGTCCCCTTTGGCCGCCACGTCCAGGACTTCACGTGCCGTACGGCATACCGCTTCGTTGGCGACCACCAACTGGCGTACCATTTCACGCCAGTCCGCACTGTCGGTCAGGCCCGGTTCCTCGGCGATCGAGGTCAGCGCAGCGAACTCCCGGTAGGAGCCCGGGGCATTGAAGCCCAGCGCGCGGATGCGCTCGGCCACGTCGTCCAAGGCCGCCCACTGCTCGGTGTACTGCGTCTCGAACATGGTGTGCAGCGAGTTGAACATCGACCCGGTCACGTTCCAGTGGAAGTTGTGCGTCTTCAGGTAGAGCGTGAACGCATCGGCCTGGAAGCGCGACAGACCGTCGGCGATCTTCTTGCGGTCGCCCTGGGTGATCCCGATATCGATGTTCGGTGCCGACGGTGCCGCCGCTGCAAGCTTCTGCTTGCCGGTCTTGGCCTTGGTCGTGCTCTTGGTCTTCGCCATGGGGTTCCTCCTTGTGGAATCGTTGGCCTTCACAATAAACCGGTCGTGATGACTGGTCGCTTTCAAAGTTTTGAACGAACCGATTGATGAACTCTATCGATAAAAATCCATCGCCCCGCCTGCGCCAACAGCGCGCCGCCATCGACGGCGCCATGAGCCGCGACCGGGGCCGTTTGCTGGGAATGCTCTCGCGTTGCCAGGCCAAGCCGCAGGATGCGGCACTGGCCGCTACTTTCGAGCAGGCCTTGCAGGCGTCGGTGCAGCGCCGGCAGGTGCGGGCGCAACAGCAGCCGTCCATTACTCTGGACCCGCAGCTGCCGATTGCGCGTGAAGCCGACGCGATCATCAAACTGATCCGCGACCACCAGGTGGTGGTGATCGCCGGTGAAACCGGTTCGGGCAAGACCACCCAGCTGCCGAAACTGTGCCTGGCCGCAGGCCGTGGCCAGGCCGGCATGATCGGCTGCACCCAGCCGCGACGGATCGCCGCACGTGCGGTGGCCAGCCGCGTGGCGCAGGAACTGCAGAGCGAACTGGGCCAGCTGGTAGGCTACCAGGTGCGCTTCAATGACAAGGTCAGCGACGACAGCCGCATCAAGTTCATGACCGACGGCATCCTGCTGGCGGAGATCGCCAGCGACCGCTGGTTGTCGAACTACGACACGATCATCGTCGACGAGGCACACGAACGCAGCCTCAACATCGACTTCCTGCTGGGCTACCTGAAGCAGCTGCTGCGCAAGCGCCCGGACCTGAAGCTGATCGTCACTTCGGCCACCATCGACACCGAACGCTTCGCCCAGCATTTCGACAATGCGCCGGTGATCAGCGTCGAAGGCCGTACCTACCCGGTGGAAGTGCGCTACCGCGCGCTGGAAGGCGAGGGCGAAGACCAGGGCGAGCGCACCGTCAACGATGCCATCGTGTCGGCCATCGACGAGATCACCCGCCTGGACGCACGCGGCGACGTGCTGATCTTCCTGCCGGGCGAGCGCGAGATCCGCGATGCGCACCAGTCGCTGGAACGGCGCAAGTACGGCAATACCGAGGTGCTGCCGCTGTACGCGCGCCTGTCCAACCAGGACCAGGACCGGGTGTTCAACCCCGGGCCGAACCGGCGCATCGTGCTGGCCACCAACGTGGCCGAGACCTCGCTGACGGTGCCACGCATCCGCTACGTGGTCGATCCGGGCTTCGCCCGCGTCAAGCGCTACAGCCCGCGCAACAAGCTGGATCGCCTGCACATCGAGCCGATCTCGCAGGCCAGCGCCAACCAGCGCAAGGGTCGCTGCGGTCGTATCGCCGAAGGCATCTGCTACCGCCTGTATGCCGAGGCGGATTTCCAGGCGCGGCCGGAGTTCACCGATCCGGAAATCCGCCGCTCCAGCCTGGCCGGCGTGATCCTGCGCATGCTGCAGCTGGGCCTGGGCCGCATCGAGGAGTTCCCGTTCCTGGAGGCACCGGACGAGCGCGCGGTAGCCGATGGCTGGCAGCAGCTGACCGAGCTGGGCGCGATCGATGCCGAGCGGCGCATGACCACCATCGGCAAGCAGATGGCGCGCCTGCCGGTGGACGTGAAGCTGGCGCGCATGCTGGTCGCCGCGCAGGCCGCCGGCTGCCTGCGGCCGATGCTGGTGATTGCCTCGTTCCTGGGCATCCAGGACCCGCGCGAACGCCCGCCGGAAGCGCGCGGTGCGGCCGACAGCGCGCATGCGCAGTTCGCCGATGGCCGCTCCGAGTTCGTCGGCGTGCTGCGCCTGTGGGATGCCTACCGGCAGGCCCATGAAGACCTGACCCAGTCCAAGCTGCGCGACTGGTGCGGACGTCATTTCCTCGGCTTCCTGCGCATGCGCGAGTGGCGCGAGCTGCATCGCCAGCTGCGGCTGCTGTGCGAGGAACTGGGCTGGAAGGAAGAGGCCAGCGAGGCGTCGATGGCACCGTTGCTGGCCGGCAGCAGTGCGCCGGCACCGGCGCGTGATGACGCGGCCGCAGTAAAGGCCACCCGCGGCCAGTTGCATCGTGCCGCGCGCCTGGCCCGCGAAGGCAAGGCCGAGGCCGCACCGGCACCGGTGGCCGTGCGCGCGCAGAAGGAACAGGCGCCCGTGGGCGGCGGCTTCAGCGAACGTGTACGCGCTGCTGCCTACCAGACCCTGCACCGGGCACTGGTGGCGGGCCTGCCGACGCAGATCGGCCACCGCACCGAGAAGGGCGATTTCCAGGCACCACGCCAGCGCCGCTTCCTGCCGTTCCCCGGTTCGGCGCTGGCAAAGCGGCCACCGCCGTGGCTGCTGGTGGCCAACCTGCTGGATACGCAGAAGGTATGGGGCATGACCCTGGCCGCGATCGAGCCGGACTGGGTGATCGCCGAACTGCCGCACCTGCTGCTGCGCAAGCACTTCGACCCGCACTGGTCGCGCGCGCAGGGCCAGGTGCTGGCGTCTGAGCAGATCAGCCTGTTCGGCCTGGTGCTGGCACCGAAGAAGCCGGTCCATTACGGCCGCATCGCGCCGGGCGAGGCGCATGACATCTTCGTGCGCCAGGCACTGGTGACCGGCGAGATCAATACCCGCGCCAGTTTCGTCGCCGACAATCAGAAAGTGCTGGAGGTCGCGCGCGAGGAAGAAGCCAAGCTGCGCCGCGCCGGCATCGTTGCCGACGAAGACTGGCAGGCACGCTGGTACCTGGACCGGGTGCCGCCGCAGATCCACTCGGCGGCGGGACTGGATAGCTGGTGGAAAGGGCTGGCGCCGGAACAGCGCAAGGCGCTGCACTGGTCGTTGGCAGACCTGTTGCCCGGTGAGGGCAGCGAACAGGAGCGCTATCCGAAGTACCTGGCGCTGGGCCAGGCACGCTTGCCGCTGCACTACCGCTTCGAACCGGGGGCCGACGACGATGGCGTCACCCTGGACGTGCCGCTGCACCTGCTCAACGCGCTGGACCCGGTGCAGCTGGGCTGGCTGGCGCCGGGCTTTGTCGCCGACAAGGCCTCGGCACTGATCCGCAGCCTGCCCAAGGCGATGCGCCGCAACTACGTGCCGGCGCCGGACTTCGGTCGCGCGTTCTACGAGGCCTTCCCGCAGCCCAGCGCCGATGCCATCACCGGCGAGCTGGCGCGTTTCCTGTCACGTGCGACCGGCGCGACGGTGACCGCACTGGATTTCGAGCCGGGTTCGATCGAGCCACACCTGCACATGAACCTGCGGCTGCGCGACGAACAGGGCAAGGTGCTGGCCACCTCGCGTGATCTGGAAGCGCTGCGCGCGAAATTCGGTGGCCGTGCTGGCGATGCCTTCGCCGCGCGTGCCGGGCGCGAGATGGCGGCTGACGGCCTGCGCACGTTCCCGGCCACGCCGATTCCGCTGCAGGTACCCGGTGAAGCCGGCGTGCCGGCCTATCCGGCGCTGCTGGACGAGGGCGACAGCGTGGCGCTGCGCATCTTCGCCGACCGCCAGCAGGCGCAGGACGCCCATCCGCTGGGCGTGCGCCGCCTGCTGGAGATCGCCCTGGCCGACAAGGTGAAGCAGGCACGCAAGCAGTTGCCGGTCGGTGCCAAGACCGGCCTGTTGTATGCCGCGATCGAATCGCAGGAGCGCCTGCGTGGTGACCTGGTCGATGCAGCGATGAACGCGGTGCTGGCCGAGGGCCTGGAAGACATCCGTGATGCGGCGGCCTTCGAGCAGCGCCGCGAGCATGCCGCCAAGGCCCTGTTTGGCGAGGCGATGTCGCGGCTGAAGCTGGCCGAATCCATCCTGGCGCTGGTGGCGGAGCTGAAGCCGATGCTGGAGGCGCCGCTGATGGGCTGGGCGCGCGGCAACCTGGACGACATGGAAGCGCAGCTGGCCGGGCTGATCCACCCCGGCTTCCTGCGCGATACGCCGGCCGACGCGCTGGCGCAGTATCCGCGTTACCTGAAGGCGATGATCCTGCGCACCGAACGTGCCAAGCGTGATCCGCCGCGCGACCAGGCGCGCATGCTGGAACTGCATCCGTTCCTGGAAGCACTGGCGGCGGGCGAGCAGCAGGGCCTGCGTGATCGCCCGCAATGGCAGGCGCTGCGCTGGGATCTGGAAGAACTGCGGGTATCGCTGTTCGCGCAGGAGCTGGGGGCACGCACCGGTATCTCGGCGAAGAAGCTGGCGCAGCGCGTGGCTGCATTGCGCCAGGCCTGAGCGCGCCCGGATCGCCCCCTCGGGCGACCGGGGCCGGCCGGGCAGGGAGCCGGCACGGCCGGAATGCCCGGACGTTACTTGGTGCGGCGAACCTTCGGCTGCACGTTCACCCCGTCCACCTTCATATACCAGGCGCCCATCACCCCTGGGCGCATGCTGACGCGCGGGGCGTCCTTGCGGCCACCGGAATAGTGCGTGGCGTCTATCTGCTCCCACTCCTGGCCGTTCTGCAGCACGTAGCGGCGGCCCTGGCCGAATCCACGGAATTCACCCTGCAGGTTGCTTTCGATCGGTTCGCTGCTGCCGAAGTCCAGGAAGCCGCGGTTCTTCTTGATCACTTCCTGGCGGCCTTCTTCGCGCGCTGCGGCGACGGCCTGGGTGGTGGCCGCCTCGACCTTGCCCTGCAGCCAGCGGTTGAGCGTGGCCAGTTCACCAGCACTGAGCTTGTCCAGCCCGGCGGCCTTGAACTCGGAGGGCGACATCTGCTGCTGCAGGTCGCCCTCCACCACGCGCTGGGCCAGCGCAGGCGCGGACAGGGACAGCAGCACGGCGGCACAGGCCAGCAGCCGTGGACGGACGCGCGGGGCAATCGAAGGCATGGCGGGTCTCTCCTGGGTGTGTGGGCGAGTGTAGCGGCATGTCTTCATGCCGGGTGATGGTAGGTGCAGTGATTGTCCCTGAACGGCGCCGGCGCTAGTGTAGGGGCCTCTGTCTTGCCTGCTCGATGCTGTGAACCGCGCTTCCGTCCCCGGCCTGGATGCCTTGTTGAACCGTCCCTCGGCAGCGGTGCTGCCTGCTCCGCTGCGCCAGGCCCTGCGTGAGCATTGGGAAGCGCCGGATTGCGACCACCAGATGCGTGCCAGCTGGTCGGTGCTGGGCGATACCCTCGATGCGCTGGCGATGCTCTCGGCCGACGAAGGCGCGGTGGTGGCCGCATTGCTGTTCGACCTGCCGGGCCTGCGCGCCAGCCTGGACCAGCTACCGCTGGGCAACCACAAGGCGGCGGTGACCGGCCTGCTGGATGGCCAGGATGCGGCCGATCCGGTGTGGGCGCTGCATGCCGGCCGTGAGGCGGGGCGCAACAGTGAGGGCCTGCGCCGGCTGCTGCTGGCGATCATCCGCGACCTGCGCGTGGTGCCGATCCTGCTGGCGCGCCAGCTCGCGAGGATGCGTGCGGCCGACAAGCTGGACGAGGAGCAGCGGCGCGCGCTGGCCCAGCTGACCCGCGACATCCACGCGCCCCTGGCCAACCGGCTGGGCATCTGGCAGCTGAAGTGGGAGCTGGAGGACCTGGCGTTCCGCCACCTGGAACCGGAAACCTACCGCCGCATCGCCCGCGAGGTGGATGAAACCCGCATCGCCCGCGAGCGTTACGTCGAGAACGTCAAGAAGGTGCTGTCGCGCGAGCTGGTCGCCCAGGGCATCAAGGCCGAAGTCAGCGGCCGCCCGAAGCACATCTACAGCATCTGGCGGAAGATGCAGAAGAAGCGGTTGGCCTTCGACCAGTTGTATGACATCCGTGCGGTGCGCGTGATGGTCGACGACGTTGCCGCCTGTTATGCCGCGTTGGGCGTGGTGCACGCGCTGTGGGCACCGGTACCGAGCGAGTTCGATGATTACATCGCACGCCCGAAGGCCAACGACTATCGCTCGCTGCATACCGCCGTGGTCGGCCCGGAAGGTCGCACCATCGAAGTGCAGATCCGCACCCATGAAATGCACTCGCAGGCCGAGCTGGGCGTGGCCGCGCACTGGAAGTACAAGGAAGGTGGCAAGGGCGCGGAGAAGTCCTTCGACCGCAAGATCACCTGGATGCGCCAGCTGCTGGAACAGGCGCAGGACGGGCAGGGCAATGAACTGGCCGGGGCGCTTGATGCCGAGCTGACCGAGGACCGGGTCTATGCGCTGAGCCCGAAGGACGAGGTGCTGGATCTGCCGCAGGGCGCCACGCCGCTCGATTTCGCCTACCAGGTGCACACCATGGTGGGCCACCGCTGCCGCGGCGCCAAGGTCAACGGCCGCATCGTGCCGCTGACCTACCGCCTGCGCAGCGGCGACCGCGTCGAGATCCTGACCGGCAAGGAGGCCGATCCGCGCCGCGACTGGCTGATGCCGGCCAACGGCTTCCTGGCCAGCAACCGCTCGCGCGAGAAGGTGCGCAGCTGGTTCCACAAGCTGGACCGCGCGCGCAACGTGCAGGCCGGTCGCGAGCTGCTCGAGCGCGAGCTGAAGCGGCTGGGCCTGCAGCACGCGGACCTGGCTGTGGCGGCGAAGAAGTTCCATGCCGACAGCGTCGATGACCTGTACATCCAGGTGGCGCTGGGCGATACCGGCCCGAACCAGGTCAGCCGTGCGCTGCTGGAGGCGGAGCGTGCCGCCAGCCAGCCCGCACCCGCACCGACCCTGCCGCGGCCGACCGCGCGCCGCGAGAACCTGGGCAAGTCCAAGTTCACCGTGCAGGGCGTGGGCAACCTGCTGGTGCAGCTGGCACGCTGCTGCCAGCCGGTGGCCGGCGAGCCGATCGTCGGCTACCTGACCCGTAGCCGGGGTGTCACCGTGCATCGTGCAGACTGCGCCGCGCTGGCCCGGCTGGCGGCCAGCAGCCCGCAGCGCATCCTGCCGGTGGAATGGGGCCAGGCCGGAGGCGGCTACGAGGTGGACGTCGTGGTCGATGCGGTCGATCGCCGCTGGCTGCTGAAGGACATCACCAACCTGATCGCCCAGGAAGACGCCTACGTGCTCGACATCCACAGTGACAACGTGCGCAACAGTGGCCGTGCCCATCTGCGGCTGCGCCTGAAGGTCAGTGACTACGGGCAGTTGTCGACGCTGCTGGGCAAGCTCGATGCGCTGCCGGGCGTGAGCGAGGCGCGTCGCCTCGGCTGAGCTTCACGCTGCCCCGGCTACCCTGCACGCATGGAACGCGAGCCCCCGCATCGCCCGCATGGCGCTGAACATCCTGCGCTGGACCGTGTCCGTCGCGAGGGGCGTTGGTGGTGGCTGCAGGCGCGCCATGCGCGCCGGATCTGGCGCTGGGCGCTGCTCGCAGCGCTGGCCGTGTTCGTGCTGCTGGTCCTGCTGCGCAAGCCGTTGGCAGACTGGTTCTGGGATGAGCCGCAGATCGAACAGCTGCTGGCCGAGGGGGATCGTGCATTGGCGGCTGGGCGCCTGAGCGATGCCGATGGCAGTGGTGCGCGCGAGCGCTACCAGGCGGCGCTGGCGCTGGACGGTGATCGCCCGCAGGCGCGCCAGGGCCTGGCCAATACCGGCGCGGCAGCGCTGCAACAGGCGCGCGATCGCCTGCAGGTGGATGACCTGGACGGCAGCGCGCAGGCCCTGGCACTGGCCCGTGAGCTGCAGGTGCCGCAGGGCGACGCCGATGCGGTCGCCCGCCAGTTGCAGGCGCGACGCAGCGCCGGAGCCGGTATTGGTGCGTTGTTGGCGCAGGCGCGTAACGCGTTCGCGGCCGGACGCCTGGATGACGGCGACAGCAGTGCGTTGCCCTTGTTCCAGCGCATCCTGGCCCTGCAGCCGGACAACCTGCCGGCGCTGGAAGGGCGCGAAGATGCGCTGAGCGACCTGCTGCTGCAGGCACGCACGCTGGCAGAGCGTGGGGAGTTGGCCGAGGCGGCCGCGCTCCTGCGTCGTGCCCGTCAGTTCGATGCCGGTCATGCCGATCTGCCGGCGAGCGAGGAGGCCCTCGCGCGCGCGGCCGACCGGCGCCTGCGGCAGGCGCAGCGTGCGTTGCGACGGCAGCAGCTGGAAGCTGCGGCCCAGGGTTTCCAGGCGGTTCTGGTGGTGGCCGCCGATGATTCCAATGCGCAGCGCGGGCGTGAGCAGACCCTGCAGGCAGTGGTTGCACGCAGCCAGAAGTCCGCCGACGACTTCCAGTTCGATGCGGCGCAACGTGATGCGGCCCTGGCGGCGGAGCTGGGGGCTTCGCAGGCAGTCCGGCAACAACTGGCGCAGCGCCTGCAGCGCGCGCAGCAGGCGCAGCGGGCTCTGCAGCAGCCCGCGGTCAGCACGGCGCAGCGCGAACGCCAGCTGCGCGACCACCTGCGGAAGATCGAACGTGCCGAGCGCGCGGGGCAGTGGATCAGCCCACCCGGGCACAGCGCGTTCGACGCGTTGCGCGAAGCCCAGTCGCTGGCTCCCCGCGATGCGCGGGTGAAGGCGGCCGCCGCACGCTTGCTGCCCGCCAGCCGACGCTGCTTCGACGACAATCTGCGGCAGAACCGCGTGCAGGCGGCAGGCGCCTGCCTGCAGGCCTGGCAGACCCTGTCACCGACCGCAGCCGGACTGCCCTCGGCGCGGCTGCGGTTGGCCCAGCGCTGGCTGGCGATCGGCAGCGAGCGGCTCGGTAACGGTGACCTCGCCTTCGCCGCGCATGCCGCCGAACAGGCGCGGTTGCTGCAGCCGGACCTGGCCGAACTGCCGGCGTTTGAAGATCGCCTGCGCCGCGCCGGTGGTGAGCTGCCACCACGCTGATATCGACAGGATTCGTGCAGGTCGCACTGGTCGGGTATAGTCCAGCCGCTGCGTCACGCTCAAGCGGTGCAGTGAGTTGTCAGTCTTGCTGTCAATGCTATTGCTGCAGGCTTGGCGGGAGATGGCCTTTGGTCGTTTTCATCGTTTTTCACACAGCCTGCGTTCCGCAGCCAGCGACATGACGTCATGAATCCAGTGATTCCGCAAGGGCCAGGTCCGGGGCCCGCATTCGATGCCTCCCTTGTCTGCGCTGTCATCGTCACCTATGGGCCCGAGCCGGACCTGTTGCGGCGGGTGGTTGACAGTGTGCTGCAGCAGGTGGGGCATCTGGTGGTGTTCGACAATGGCAGCACTGGTGTTGATGTCGACGAACTGCTGGCCGGAAGGGGGGGGATCAGCGTGGTTGCCTCGGCGCACAACGTTGGCCTCGGGAGTGCCTTGAACCGGGCCTATGAGCGGGCGCAGGCGCTCGGCTTCGCTTATGTGCTGCTGATGGATCAGGATAGTGTGCTGGCGCCAAAGATGGTGGATGTCCTGGGGACTGCACTGATCGAACTCACCCGCGCAGAGCGCGTGGCTGCTGTCGGGCCGCAGTTCCGCGATTCGCGCAGTGGCATGCTTGCCCCGTTCGTTCGCTTTGGCTTCCCGTTCAACCACAAGTTGCGAGGGGGGGCGGGCCAGCGCATCTCCTGCGATTTCCTCATCACGTCCGGTTCGCTGGTGCCGATGTCGGCATTGCAGGATATTGGTGCAATGGACGAAGACCTGTTCATTGACAACCTGGACATGGACTGGTGTTTCAGGGCCAAGCGCCAGGGCTATTCTCTGTACGGCATCTGCGATGCGCAGATGACCCATAGCATCGGCGAGGAGCTGCTGCCATCACGTACGAAGCCGGATGGCGTGATCGTGCACAAGCCCTTCCGCCTTTACTTCATTATGCGCAATCGCGTTCTACTCTATGGACGTGCCTATACGCCACGGGTGTGGATTGCCCAGGATGTGCCGCGCCTGTTGCTGAAGCTGGCAGGCAACGGTCTGTTCCTCGCCCCTCGCTGGATTCGGTTGCGGTTCATGCTGAGAGGTCTGTGGGATGGACTTCGAGGCAAGGGCGGACCATTGCCTCCGGTAAATCGCTGAACAGGCGGTTTGGTGAACCTGACCTGTGGAAATGGGCTGGGGTAGACTCCGCTGACGCCCATGCCATGTTTCTCCCGTGCCCCGACGCTACGATTCCGACGACATCGACGATTTCGACGACGACCCGCAGGACAGCGGTCCGCTGTGGCGGCGCCGGCTGATCACC
The DNA here is from genome assembly GCF_057179845.1 of Stenotrophomonas maltophilia group sp. SKK55. Classification (NCBI taxonomy): domain Bacteria; kingdom Pseudomonadati; phylum Pseudomonadota; class Gammaproteobacteria; order Lysobacterales; family Lysobacteraceae; genus Stenotrophomonas; species Stenotrophomonas maltophilia group sp. SKK55. The sequence goes on along the minus strand of NZ_JBXUHP010000010.1, from coordinate 6,598 downwards.
TGGAGCATGGCTGCGGTCGCATTGGGATTGGGTTTCCTCATTCCCTATACGCTGTACCTGAACCAGCAGGTGACCCAGCGTTTCGGCGAGCTGCGCTGGCAGATCCCGACGCGCGTGTATGCGCGCCCGCTGGTGCTCACCCCCGGCAAGGCGATGGATGCGTCCACGCTGAAGACCGAACTGGCCGCCTCCGCCTATCGTGATGACGGCCAGGGCAAGGAGCCGGCCACCTATGCGGTGAACGGCGGTCGCTTTGTGATCTCCAGTCGTGGCTACAACGATGTCGATGGCCGGGTGGCGCCGCGCCGGGTGGAGCTGTCGCTGGCCGATGGCGGCGTGGCCTCGCTGCGCGATGCCGACAGCCGCAAGGCACTGAAGGCCGCGCGGCTGGATCCGGCGCGCATCGCCACGCTGTACGGCCAGAAGCAGGAAGAACGCCGCCTGATCCGCATGGACGAGGCGCCGGACCTGCTGGTGACCGGCCTGCAGGCAGTGGAAGACAAGGACTTCAACCGCCATCACGGCATCGACCTGTCCGGCATCGCGCGCGCGGTGTGGGTGACGATCCGTTCCGGTGGCCAGAGCCGCCAGGGCGCCTCGACGCTCACCCAGCAGCTGGCCCGCAGCGGCCTGCTTGGCATCGGCAAGGAGCAGACGCTCACCCGCAAGTTCAATGAGGTGCTGTACGCGCTGATCATGGAGGCGCGCTACGACAAGCGCACGATTTTCGAGGCGTATCTCAACCAGGTGTACCTGGGCCAGCGCGGCAGCCAGGCGATCCATGGCATGTCCTCCGGCGCCGAATTCTGGTTCGGGCGTGACCTGCAGTCGCTGGAGACCGAGCAGATCGCCCTGCTGATCGGCCTGGTCAAGGGGCCGTCCTTCTACGACCCGCGGCGCAACCCGGAACGTGCGCTGGATCGCCGCAACTTCGTGCTGGGCAAGCTGCACGAGGCCACGCTGATCGACGATGCCGAGTACCAGCGCGCGCTGAAGGCTCCGTTGGGTGTGCCCAAGACACCGGGCCTGGTGGCAGCCAACCGCTTCCCCGCCTACGTCGACCTGGTCCGCCGGCAGCTTGCGCATGACTATCCGGAATCTGCGCTGCAGGGCGCGGGCCTGAGCGTGATGACCGGCATGTCGCCGTCCGCGCAGGCCTATGCCGAAGGCGCGGTGACCCGCACCATCAAGTCGCTGGAAAGCCAGCGTCGCCCTGAACTGCAGGCAGGCATGGTGCTGACCGACGTGCACAACGGCGACGTGCTGGCGGTGATCGGCAGCCGTGAGGTGTCCGAGGTCGGCTTCAATCGTGCGATCGAGGCGCAGCGCCCGGTCGGTTCGCTGCTCAAGCCGTTCGTGTACCTGCTGGCCCTGGCGCAGCCGGACCGCTATTCGCTGGCCAGCTGGGTCGATGATTCGCCGGTGACGGTGCAGCTCGGCCGCGGCCGCAACTGGAGCCCCGGCAACGCCGACAACCGCAGCCACGGCACGGTGCGCCTGATCGATGCGCTGGCGCATTCGTACAACCAGGCGACGGTGCGCTTGGGCATGCAGGTCGGCCCCGAGCGCGTGACCCAGCTGATCCATGTGCTGGCCGGCATCAAGGCCGAGGCCAATCCGGCGGTGATCCTCGGCTCGACCGACCAGAGCCCGTATGCGATGGCGCAGCTGTACCAGTTCCTCGCGTCCGGGGGTGAGATCCAGCCGCTGCACGCCGTGCGTGGCGTGCTCGATCCGCAGGGCAAGCTGCTCAAGCGCTATGACAAGACCCCGGCACCGGCACAGGAAGGCGATTCGATTGCCGCCAACCTGATCAGTGTCGGCCTGCAGCAGGTCGTCACCAGTGGTACCGCGCAGCGGCTCAATGCTGATGGCCTCGGCCGTCTGCAGCCAGCCGGCAAGACCGGCACCACCAACGATGGCCGTGACAGCTGGTATGCCGGCTACACCGGCGACCACCTGGCGGTGATCTGGATCGGCAACGATCAGAACCAGCAGGCCGGCCTGTATGGCGCCACTGGCGCGATGCGGGTCTGGTCTGGCATCTTCCAGCGCCTGCCGAGTGCGCCATTGCGGGTCAGCAACAAGGGCCTGGATTGGCAGCCGGTGGCTCCCACCGGTCTCAACAGCACCGATGAAGGCTGCCCCGGCGCGCGTCGTTTCCCGTTCGTGGTGGGCTATGCGCCTGCCTATGCGCCGTGCGCGCCGGCCGCGTCGCCCGAGGGGCAGGGCGAGGCTGAAGGCGAGGGCGGTGGCTGGCGCAGCTGGTTCGGCCTGGACCGCAAGCCGGAAGCACCCGCCGAACCTGCCGCCACCACTCCTCCCCCGAGCCGATGATGCCGATGAACATGCGAACCCTGCTGCAGCCCCTGGCCCTGACCGGCCTAAGTCTGGCCCTGGCCGCCTGCGTGAGCAGCGCGCCGCCGGTAGTCAAACCGGTCGACACCACCACGCCGGCGCAGCGCCTGGCGGCCGTGGATGCTGCAGCGGGTCCGGACGACAAGGAATTGTCGGTGCAGCCGCTGCGTGATTCGCAGGTGGAAGACCTGAGGCTGGCCGCGCAGGCGCAGCGCCAGGCCAACGACCTCGCCGGTGCCGCCAGCAGCCTGGACCATGCGCTGGAGATGGTGGCTGGTGACCCGGCGGTGCTGCAGGAGCGTGCCGAACTGGCGCTGCTGCAGGGGCAGTGGGCACAGGCGGAGACGTTCGCGCGCAAGGCCGTGGATCTGGGCTCGAAGACCGGGCCGCTGTGCCGCCGGCACTGGGCGACGATCGAGCAGTCGCGGCTGGCGCGGGGCGAGAAGGAGAATGCGGTGTCGGCGCACGCGCAGATTGAGGGCTGCACGGTGCCGGGGATCAAGCGGTACTGAGTTTCCAGCCAACGGCGCAGCCCCTCGTGGCTGGCCGCAAAATGCGGGTCATGTGATTGGGCCGGGCGGGTGGGCTGCGCAGGGGACGCTGCAAGTACGTCCATGTAAGCTCGGTCGCCGCATCCATGCGGCTCACGCCCCTGCGCAGCCCACCCGCCCGGCCCCTGACAGTTTCCGTGTGCTGCCAGCCACGGAAGAGAAAAAGAAAATCAAAAGCGGGTCGCGCGCTGCGCGCACTCGTTGTGGGGTCGGATCCGTTTTCCGCAGGAAAACGGCTCCGACCCCTTCTTGTTTCCGTTCGACCCACCGCTTCTGAATCCAGTCGAGCAAGCGCGACGCCACGAAGCACGTCCATCCGTCACCGAGAAACTGTCGAAGGCGGGGCGGGAGGGGCAGGCAGGACCGTTGGCGCCATGGGCCCGAGGCACGCCTCGGGCGGGTTGGGCAGGACGCCCAACCCCGGTCTTGCCGTGTGCGCAGGACAGCGCACACGAGCAAGGCGCCATCGAGCCCCCATGGACGGGTTTACGGCGTGTCCTGCCTGCCCCTCCCGCCCCGCCAAACACGCAGCAACCCAGAGTCATGAACCACGCTGTTGCTGTTGCCTTTGCCTGCGCTCCGGCTTGAAACGGGTGCCGGGCAGCGCCCGGCCGGGTATCCTTTCCCTCTGATGTCCGACCTTGTCCATGCCAGCCGCGAAGCCCTCAGCGAAGGCGGCGCGCTCGCCTCGCACCTGGATGCCTTCGTCCCGCGTCCGGCACAGCTGCACCTGACCGCAGCCATTGCCGACGCGCTGCAGCAGCGGGACCTGCTGCTGGCCGAGGCCGGTACCGGCACCGGCAAGACCTTCGCCTATCTGGTGCCGGTGCTGCTGTCCGGGCTGCGCACCATCATCTCCACCGGTACCCGCGCGCTGCAGGACCAGCTCTACCACCGCGATCTGCCGCGCGTGCGCCAGGCGCTGGGCGTCGGCCTGCGCAGCGCGCTGCTGAAGGGGCGCGCGAACTACCTGTGCCGCTACCGACTGCAGCAGGCGCGGGGCGAGCCGCGGTTTTCCAGTCCCGAACAGGCCGCGCAGTTCCAGCGCATCCTGGCGTGGTCCGGCCGCTCGGAGTTCGGTGACATCGCCGAACTGGAGGGCCTGGCCGATGACTCGCCGCTGCTGCCGATGGTCACCTCCACTGTCGACAATTGCCTGGGCACCGATTGCCCATTCTGGGATGACTGCTTCGTGGTGCGCGCACGGCAGCGTGCGCAGGCCGCCGACGTGGTGGTGGTCAACCACCACCTGCTGCTGGCCGATCTGGCACTGAAACAGGACGGCTTCGGCGAGTTGCTGCCGGGGGCGCAGGCCTTTGTCATCGACGAGGCACACCAGCTGCCCGAACTGGCAGCGCAGTTCTTCGGCGAAGGTTTCGGCATGCGCCCATGGCAGGAACTGGGTCGCGACTGCCTGGCTGAAGCGCGCGGCGTAGGGGGCGCACAATCGGCGCTGCAGGAGCCGGTCGACCAGTTGCAACAGGCATTGCTGGCGTTGCGTTCGGCGATGGAGGGGCTGCCGCCGCGTGGTACGCAGTGGCGTGCGCTGGCCATGCCACAGGTCCGCGACGGTTTCGATACGGTGATGGCCGGCCTGGTGGCGCTGGAGCAGGCACTTCAGCCGCTGCGCGAATCGGCGGCGGGTCTGGACGCCTGCCATGCGCGGGCGCGCGAGGCGGTGTCGCGGTTGCAGCGCTGGCTGGGCGATGATGAACCCACCCTCGATTTCGATGCCGATCCGGCGGACCACGCCAGTGCCACCGATGTGCTCTGGTACGAACTCACGCCGCGGGGTTTCCGCTGCCAGCGCACGCCGATGGATGTGTCCGGCCCGCTGCGCGAGCATCGCGAGCGCAGCCGCGCGGCATGGATCTTCACCTCGGCCACGCTGACCGTGGGCAATGGATTCGACCACATCGCCACGCGCCTGGGCCTGGACGATCCGCATACCCTGGTCCAGCCGAGTCCGTTCAACTGGCCCGAGCAGGCGTTGTGCTACCTCCCGGAAGGCCTGCCTGATCCGGCTGCACGGGGCTTCGGAACCGCGCTGATCCAGACCCTTCGGCCGGTGCTGCAGGCATCGCAGGGCAGGGCATTCCTGTTGTTCGCCTCGCACCGTGCATTGCGCGAGGCGGCCGAAGCACTGCGCGACGGGCCATGGCCGTTGTTCGTGCAGGGTGAGGCACCGCGCGCGACGCTGCTGCAGCGCTTCCGTGAATCGGGCAATGGCGTGCTGCTGGGCTCGGCCAGTTTCCGCGAGGGCGTGGACGTGGTCGGCGAAGCGCTGAGTGTGGTGATGATCGACAAGCTGCCGTTCGCGGCACCGGACGATCCGGTGTACGAGGCACGCCTGGAGGCGATCCGCAGCCAGGGCGGCAATCCGTTCCGCGACGAACAGTTGCCGCAGGCGGTGATCGCACTGAAGCAGGGTGTCGGTCGCCTGATCCGCAGCGAAAGCGACCGTGGCGTGCTGGTCCTGTGCGATCCGCGCCTGCTCAACCGTGGCTATGGCCGGGTCTTCCTGGATTCACTACCACCCTTCCGCCGCACCCGCAGCCTGGCCGATGTGCAGGCCTTCTTTACGCCACAATGGCTGCCCGTGGCTGATGATGCGGCTGACCCGGCCGCTGTTGCGCCGGGCCCGGAGCCGGCTCCCGGTGCCACGTTCCCCCTGTTCTGACCTGATCTGATGAAATTGCTCGCCTTTGAAACCGCCACCGAAGCCTGCTCCGTTGCCCTGCATGTCGATGGGCAGGTGCTGGAACGCTTCGAGATCGCCCCGCGCCGGCATGCCGACCTGAGCCTGCCATGGGCCGAGGCGCTGCTGGCCGAAGCCGGCATCAGCCGTCGCCAGCTCGACGGCATCGCGCTCAGTCGCGGCCCGGGGGCGTTCACCGGTGTGCGCCTGGCGATCGCCATCGCCCAAGGCATCGCGTTGGCGTTGGACCGCCCGCTGCTGCCGGTTTCGACGCTGCAGGTGCTGGCGCTGCGGGCACCGGTGGAAGAAACGCAGATCCTGTCGGCAATCGATGCCCGGATGGGCGAACTCTACGTCGCGCGCTTCGAACGCGTGGACGGCCTGCCGGTCGCGCAGGATGCCGAGCGCGTCTGCGCGCCCTCCGTGGTGACGTTGCCGGAAGGGCTGTCCGCCTACGGTGTGGGTACCGGTTTCGGCGCGGCCGACGGCGCGCTGGTGGCACAGTTGGGCAGTGGCCTGCGCGGTTTCGATGCTGCGGCATTGCCGCGGGCGTCGGACGTGCTGGCACTGGCCGTGCCGGCGTTCGCGCGTGGCGAGGCGATCGCACCGGAGAAGGTCGAGCCGGCGTACCTGCGCGACAACGTGGCACTGACCCTGGTCGAGCAGCAGGCGGCGCGAGAAGCGAAGGCGAAGGCCAACGGCTGAGCCCCTCGTGGCGGAGCGCGAAAGCACGAGCCGCGCTTGGCCGGGCGAGGTGGGTGCGCGGGGGACGCCGTGAACCCCCAGTCCGGCCCAGCCGCTGGCGGCTGGGCGTTCGGGCGCTTGCGAAGCAATGCTTCGCAAGCGAAGCGCCCTCACCCATGGGGGCTTAGCCGCGCCATCCATGGCGCGGATTGATCTGGCCCCCCGTCAGCGGACGCCAAGAAGCGATACTTTGATCGCACTTGGAGGTCCCTTATGTCCCGTATCACCCGTCGTAGCTACACCGATG
>NZ_JBXUHP010000009.1:0-4993 GCF_057179845.1 Stenotrophomonas maltophilia group sp. SKK55 | reverse complement strand
GGATCTCTATGGAGGTTATCCTCAGAAGCATCTGCAGCCAGCGAAGTTCCCGCCAACGCGGCAGCGACAATGAAGGGAATTGATCTCACGGTTATGCGCCTTGCCTCCCTGATCTGCTACGGAAAGCGCTTGAGTCTAACGTCGATTCATCCAATGCCTCAAACTGGCGATCTCAAAGAACTCTTGGCGACGCCATAGCAATCACTCACGGCGCGTCTTTAGTCCTCAGGTCCATATGCCACGTGAAAATCATGTGCAGTGAGAGAGTAGCTAACACGATCCACTTTTTAGTAGTCGACCCTGAGATTGAGCGACTCATAGTGGACATGGAGTGACACGCAATGTCATTTGAGCATAGGCTAGGGCCTCGACACCGGGGAAGAATTCATGACTATTGATATCAGCGGCCTTACGGCCAAGGAACTTCGCTCACTGATTGCTCAGGCGGAGAAGCAGCAGTCCAAAGTGCTGTCACGCCCTAAGGCCACAGCGATGCGCGCCAAGATCAATAAGTACGTCAAGGATCATGGCTACACGATAGAGGAACTGTACGGCGCTTCAGTGATCGTGCCCTCCGAAACCGCCAAGAAGCGAGGTGATCGGAGGTCTGCCAAATCGACAGTGCCCAAGATCGCTCCCAAGTACCGTAATCCTGCAGTGCGCGGCCAGACGTGGTCCGGTCGAGGGCGGCAACCGCGATGGATAGCCGAGCTGGTAGCAAGCGGAAAATCACTGAATGACTTCCTGATCAAGTAGTGATAGCGGGGCAGCCGTACACCGTTACCGCAGCAGGTCCTGAGAATCATTAGTCATCAGATCGAACAGGATGCTGGTGCGCGGAATACCCTGCCAGGTAGGCGATCAAAGATTTCAGCTAGTCGCAGTTGATGTGACAGCGGGCGAACAGCAGGCGCTCCACCTTATTGTGAGCATGACTCTTTGCACTGTCGTGCCCGGGTGCCTGGGCCTAAGGTTGCCGGCCGGCATCGGTTCCGTCGGCACTCGCCAATCCATTTTCCAGACGACCTGGCCCAGGGAAATCTATGCTGCCTGCACTCTTGCGCACCGCCTTGCTGACCGTTGCCCTGTCGGCATGGCTTCCAGCCCAGGCGCTTGCGGCCGGTTCTCTTAAGGCAGCCAACAGCAAGGCCAGGGCCTTCATCCAGCAGGCCATGCAGGAGCACCGGATTCCGGGCCTCCAGTTGGCAGTGGTGCAATATGGGAAAGTAGTGCTGCTGGAGAACTACGGGTTCGCCAATGTCGAGAACCGGGTGCCTGTTACCGGCAAGACGCTGTTTCCGATCAACTCGGCCACCAAGTCGTTCACCGGCGTAGCCATGATGCAACTGGTCCAGGACGGACGGGTGGACCTGGACGCCCCCTTGTCACGCTATTTGGACGATGTGCCCGCGACCTGGCGTGGGGTGCGGATCCGGCAGCTGCTGGGGCATACATCAGGCCTTCCGGAGATCATCGACTCGCAGGGGGCCTTTGGCGGTGCGACGGAGCCGGAGGCATGGAGCGCGGTCGAGGCTCGGCCTCTGGAGGTATCGCCAGGCGAACAGTTTTCGTACAACCAGACCAACTACGGCCTGCTGTCGCGGATCATCGTCAAGTTGAGCGGGCAACCGTACGAGCGATTCGTGACGCAGCGACAGTTCGATGTGGCGGGCATGCCCTCCACCACGTTCGGTGACAGCTATGACCTGGTTGCCGGAGCCGCCACGATCTACAGCGTGTCGCCGCGGGGCTCGCTGGCACCGGACGACGGTGCGCGCCTGTCGCATTGGATTTATGAAATGCCCTACAGCCTGTGGGCGGGTGGCGGAATCCAGACGACGGCCGAAGAGCTGTCGCGCTGGATCATTGCGCTGTCGCAGGACCAGTTGATCGATGATGCACATGTCCAGCGCATGTGGCAGCCAGAGCCACTGAACAGCGGGGCGAAAAGCGATTGGGCCTTAGGCTGGCCGGTGTTGAAGGCTGATCGCCCGCGCCAGGTCGCAGGCATTGGCGGCGCCCGCGCGGCATTCGTCGTCTACCCGGACGAAGACTTGGCCGTGATCGTGCTGACCAATCTTGCCGGTGCGAACCCGCAGCGGTTTGTTCGACGCATCGGCGAGTTCTACCAGTCGCGGGCGAACGACTCCACCCATTGATGCCGACGAAGCCCCGGGACGACGTGTGCTTTCGACCCGAAGCGGACGTCCACACGCACGCCTTCTGGCTGGCGCCAGCGGCGGCCGCCGCGAGAACAGGGACAGGTGTGCGGCCCTCGGTGTTCGGCTATCTTGAGAGTTCTTGCCACAACCCTTCAAGCACAGACGCATGCAAGCGATTTCGAGGATTGTTCAAAACGGGCGGTGGCTCAACTACTTCGTATTGTCCGTTGTGCTCTTGGCTGCCGGCTGCAAGGGCGAGCATGTGCCGGCAAAGGATCTCGGGGCGGACCTCGATGAGGTGGCCGCAACACTGATACAGCAGCCGTTGCTCCACTCAACCTCGATCGCAGTCGTATATCGGGGCCAGGAATTCATCCGTCATCGCGGCAACATGGAAGCCGGCAGGCTGAGCCCTCCGACCGACGCGACCCTCTACGAAATCGGTTCGTTGAGCAAGACCATGGCAGGGACCCTGATGGCCAACGCCGTCCTGGAGCGCAGGCTGGGGCTGGACGACGATGTCCGGAAGTATCTGCACGGCGATTATCCGAACCTGCAGTACAAGGGCGACCCCATCCGCATCCGTCACCTGCTGTCGCATACGAGCGGTCTTCCGAACATGTTGCCGGAACGCGCGAACACGGTGCTCGCGGACTTCACCGATCAGCGTACGCCTCGTGAACTCAATGCTATTTACGCCGGCTATGGCAAGGCGGATTTCTTCAGGGACCTGCATGCCGTCGAGATTCACCAAGTGCCCGGAAAGGATTATGCCTACTCCAGTGCTGGAACCCAACTGGCGGCGCATATTCTGGAGACGGTTTACAAGAGCGACTATGAGTCGCTGTTACGCGAATTCTTTCGCGATTCCGCGGCAATGGCGGACCTCAGAATCAGGCTGGGCGATGCTGAGGCGCCCCGGCTTGCGGTCGGCTACCACGGTGACAACGCGGTACCGACCTCGCCCATGCCGGAGTTGCCTTGGGGAGCATCGGGGAACGTAAAGGCGACCGTTCCGGAAATGGTGAAGTACCTCAAGTTCCAGCTGGCCGGCGGGCCCGTCGTGACGGAATCGCACCGTACTCTCGTCGAATTCGATTCCGAGTTCAGCATCGGCTATTTCTGGAACATCGTCGGCGGCGACCGCTTGAAGGGCACCTACTATGCCCATCATGGTGGTGTGCCCCGCTCGCAGTGCTATATCTACATCATGCCGAAGTATGACCTTGGCATTTTCGTCATCACCAACCAGAGCGGCGACAAGACTGCCCACGCCATGGAGGCGGCGATCAATACACTGGTCGAGAGAATCGCCGCGCGAGAAAATATCTCTAGCTAGGGCCTGTCACGGTCGCGTCCTGCGAATCGACTTGACCGAGGGATTGTGAATGACCGCTGCTGGCCAGAAGCAGACGTTATGTTGTGCTGCAGAGGCGCGCCTGATTGACCTGGCGGCGTTACCGTGGCAGGGCCCAGGTCGTCATGGCAGCCAGCAACACAACCAGGATCGGCGGTGTACGCGCGAGGGCCAGTAGCCCGAACGCAACCAGCGCCATCGCTGCATCCCATCGGTCATGGATCGCACTCGTCCACACCGGGTCGTACAACGCAGCCAGCAGGATCCCAACCACCCCGGTGTTGACGCCAGCAATCGAAGCTTGCAAAGCCTTTCGGTGGCGCAGGGCCTCCCAGAACGGCAGCGCCCCCACGAGCACAAGAAAGGCTGGCAGGAAAATGACTGCCAATAGCACAAGGCCTCCAAGCCAGCCACCCAGCGGTCCCTCGGCCAGGGCTCCCAAGTACGCCGCAAAAGTGAAGAGAGGGCCTGGCACCGCCTGCGCCGCACCGTACCCAGCGAGCAGATCCGCGGTGGTCACCGTGCCACTTTGGACAACCCCAGTCTGCAGCAACGGCAGTACGACATGGCCGCCGCCAAAGACCAAAGCACCAGCACGGTACGTACCCTCCAACAGCACAGCCAACGGGGAGCCACTAGCTACCACCCACACAGGCAGCAGAACAAGCGGCAGCACCAACAGCATCAGCGCTACCGTGCCCGTTCTTCGCGAGACGGGATAGCTGCAAGCTAAATGGCGCTGGGCAGGCTCGATTTTCAGCGCCCAGCGACCGAGCAGGCCGCTGCAGATGATCACCACCATCTGGCCGAAGACCGAGGGTAGTGCCAGCGTCAATACGGCGGCGACGAGCGCCATCCCTGCCCTCAGACGGTCCGGGCATAGGGTCCGGGCCATTCCCCATACCGCCTGAGCCACCACGGCAACTGCAACGATCTTCAGGCCATGCAGCCAACCGGATTCGAGGATGCCTTGGTATCGAGCAACGCCAAATGCGAACAGGATCATCAGTACGGCCGATGGCAGGGTAAAACCTGCCCAGGCGGCTAGCAGGCCAAGCCAGCCGGCGCGAGCCAAGCCCAGCGCCATCCCAACCTGGCTGCTGGCTGGGCCTGGCAGGAACTGGCACAAGGCCACCAGATCCGAGTAGCTACGGTCCGTCAGCCACCGGCGGCGCTCGACAAACTCGAGGCGGAAGTAGCTCAGATGGGCGATCGGGCCGCCGAACGAGGTCAGTCCCAGTCGTAGGAACACCATGAAGACACGCCACGCACTTTCGCTTTTTGCGGGATGGAGCGTCGGCATGAGGCAGGATCTCCTGTTGTTCTCAAAGGCGGCCAGCCCGGCCCAGCACCCAGACTAGGTCGCCTGGCTTCCGCTGTGCTCGGCCACCAACTCTCCATCTTCCTTCCGGAATGGTCCGGGAAGCTTCGGCAGGATATCCAGCACCAGTTCGGAAGGCCGGCACAGGCGCGT
>NZ_JBXUHP010000008.1:0-1150 GCF_057179845.1 Stenotrophomonas maltophilia group sp. SKK55 | reverse complement strand
GGCTCGGCTCTTATCTCTTCCGACTCTGGCACCTTAGGTGCCGAGAGCCCGGCGCGGACGACCGTTCGGCTCTAGGTCTTTTCGATCGCTCTGTAGCAAGGATCTCCGCGCCGGTTTCTCCCTGATCCGCCCGAACAGTTGATCGAGCTGGCACTCGTACTGATAAGACTGGGCAAGCGGGGGGAGCTCTCGACCCTGTCAGCCTAGCGGAGTTGCCCCATGTTTGGGATCGGGATCGATGTCAGCGGTGAGAATCTGGATGTGGCCGTCCATGAACAGGCCTTCCGTCAGTTCAAGAACAACAAGCGGGGCTGGGCCAGTCTGATCAGATGGCTGCAGCGGTGGCCAGCCAAGCAGGTCGTGCTGGAGGCCAGCGGCGGCTATGAACAGAAGGCACTGGACGCCTTGCACGAAGCTGGCTTGCCGATGGTGCGGATCAACCCGGGCCGTGGTCGCAGTTTCGCCTCAGCCACCGGGAAGCAGGCCAAGACCGATCGCATTGATGCCATGGTTCTGGCTCACATGGCCGACGTTCTCAAGCTGACCCGTTACGTCCCGCCAGCAGCCTGGCAGCGCCGTCTGGGTGAGCTCTGCCAGCGTCGGCGCCATCTGGTGCAGATGCGGGTGAGCGAGCATCAGCGCATGCGTGCGTTCAGCGAACCAAGCCTGATTTCCATGCTGAATCAGCATCTGCGTGAGATCCAGAAAACCATCAAGCAGCTCGATACCACCATCGCAGCGCTCTTGGCTGAGCAGGAAGGATGGCGTGACTTTGCCAAGCTCAAAGGCGCTGGCCCGGTGTTGATGGCAACCCTGGCCTGCGAGCTGCCGGAGCTGGGAAGACTAAGTGGGAAAGCCATCGCGGCCTTGGTAGGGGTTGCCCCCATGAACCGGGAAAGCGGCAACTGGAAAGGACGACGGAGCATCACCGGCGGCCGGGCCGTTGTACGCGAAGCGCTCTACATGGCAGCGCTGACCGCCAAACGCTATGAGCCCCGGCTCAAGGAATTCTTTGAATCCCTCGTCAACCAAGGCAAGCCGGGCAAGGTGGCCCTGGTCGCGGTGATGCGCAAGATGCTGGTGATCCTCAACGCCCGCAAGCGTGACGCGGAGGCCCAGATGGCCTCCGCCTGACAAGACAGTTGCTACA
>NZ_JBXUHP010000007.1:0-109999 GCF_057179845.1 Stenotrophomonas maltophilia group sp. SKK55 | reverse complement strand
CCTGGTCGCGGTGATGCGCAAGATGCTGGTGATCCTCAACGCCCGCAAGCGTGACGCGGAGGCCCAGATGGCCTCCGCCTGACAAGACAGTTGCTACAACATCGCCGGTAGATCCACGCCATGCGTGGATGGGGTGCACCCGGCCATGCCATGATCGCCCAGCCCTCAGCGCTGGAGACCCGGATGTCCACCGTTGCCCTGTTGTTCGCGCTTTCTGCAGCAGCCAGCCCCACTGCCGACGCCACCACGATCGCAGCCATCGAAGCCACCTGCCACGACTACGTCGACGGCCAGCTGGAGGCCGACCCGCAGCGGGTCGCCCGTTCCCTGCATCCGGACCTGGCCAAGCGCGCTGTGCTCGGCGATACACCCGACGAACGGCTGGGCCTGCGCCGGATGTCGAAGGAAGAGCTGGTCTCGCTGACGAAGCAGGGCGCGTTGAAGACCCCGAAGGATCAATGGGATCGTCGCTGCACGCTGCTGGACGTGACCGGCAACGCGGCCTCGGTGCGGCTGGAGACCCCGTGGTTCGTCGATTACTTCCACATGGGGCGCTTCGACCAGCGCTGGGTCATCGTCAACGCGTTGTGGTACCCGAAACCGAAGGCGCCGTAGAGCCGAGCCCATGCTCGGCTTCTGCAATCCGCGCGAAGTGCAGCCGAGCATGGCTCGGCGCTACAGGAGCATGCGTGCGCTCCTAGCGCCTCGGCCGCCGGTCATCCTGGTCATCACCGAAGATGATGCGCGCACTGCGCTGGTAGCTCCAGTACGCGACCGCCCAGTTCAGCAGCACCACGATGCGGTTGCGGAAGCCGATCAGGAAGAACACGTGCGCGGCCAGCCAGAACCACCACGCCAGCACGCCCGACAGCTGCAGTCGGCCCAGGTGCACGATGGCGGCCATGCGGCCGATGGTGGCCAGGTTGCCGTAGTCGGCGTACTTGAACGGACCGGGCTCGGGCTTGCCGTGCAGCCGTGCGCGGATCACCTCGGCCACGTACTTGCCCATCTGCTTGGCGGCCGGTGCCACACCGGGAACCGGCTTGCCGTCGGCCTGGCTCAATGCGGCCAGGTCGCCGGCCACGAACAGCTCCGGGTGATCGGGCAGGGTCAGGTCCGGTTGCACCGGCACGCGTCCGGCGCGGTCCAGTGGCACGTCCAGCGTGCGCGCCAGCGGTGAAGCGGCCACGCCGGCGGCCCAGACCACGGTGCGCGCCGGTATGAACTGTTCGCCGAGCTTGAAGCCCTGGCTGTCGATGTCGCTCACCGGGGTTCCGGTCAGCACTTCCACGCCCAGTTTTTCAAGTTGGCGGCGCGCCTTCAGCGAAAGCACATCCGGGAACGAGGACAGCACGCGCGGCCCAGCCTCGACCAGCCGCACCCTGGCGCTGGCCGGGTCGATGTGGCGGAATTCGTTGCGCAGCGTGTGGCGCGCGATCTCGGCCAGGGTGCCGGCCAGTTCGACGCCGGTGGGACCACCACCGACGATGGCGAAACTCAGCCACGCCGCCTTCTTCGCCGGGTCCGGTTCGGCCTCGGCGCGTTCGAACGCCAGCAGCAGCTTGCGGCGCAGCGCGATGGCATCGTCCAGCGTCTTCAGGCCGGGCGCATCATCGGCCCACTGATCGTTGCCGAAGTAGGCGTGGGTGGCGCCGGTGGCCAGCAGCAGGCTGTCGTAGTCCAGCGTGCTGCCATCGGCCATGCGGATCTGCCGCGCCTGCTTGTCGATGGCCACCACTTCGCCGAGGCGGACTTCCACATTGCGCTGGTGGCCGAGGATGTGGCGCAGCGGTGCGGCGATATCCGGCGCGGACAGGCCGGCGGTGGCCACCTGGTACAGCAGCGGCTGGAACAGGTGATGGTTGCGGCGATCGACCAGGGTGATGCGTATGCGCTCGCGGGCCAGGGCACGGGTGGCCCAGAGACCGGCAAAACCGCCGCCGACAACGACCAGGTGGGGAACGCGTTCGCGACTCATCGACTCACTCCAGTGGGGGCATCGGGGGAAGCGCCTGGCATCTTCGCACGGCGGCCACCTGTCACGTCAGCGCCTGCCCGGATCGGCGATACTCGGGTTCAGGCAACGGCCCGTGAGGAGCCCATGAGCGAACCGGAAAAGCGCATCGCCCTGTTGATCGACGCCGACAATGCGCCGGCCTCGAAGATCGACGAGGTCCTGGCGGAAGTCGCCCGCTACGGCGTGGCCAACGTGCGCCGTGCCTACGGCAACTGGAAGAGCCCGCGACTGAAGGGGTGGGAAGCGGTGCTGCATGAGTATGCGATCCGCCCGATCCAGCAGTTCGCCTACAGCAAGGGCAAGAACGCTTCGGACATGGCGATGGTGATCGATGCCATGGACCTGCTGTACGCGCGCAACCTTGATGGCTTCGCCATCGTCTCCAGCGATGCGGACTTCACCCCGATGGTGATGCGCCTGCTGACCGATGGCGTGAAGGTATATGGCTTCGGTGAGAAGAAGACGCCCGAGCCATTCGTCAATGCGTGCTCGAAGTTCACCTACCTGGAGGCACTGGGCCAGACCCATGCCAGCGTGCCGGATGCCGAACAGGCGTCCAGCGAGCAGGCCTCGAACGAGCCGGTGGCCAACGACGATGCGCGTCCGCGCAAGAGCGGTGCGGAAATGCGCAGTGACACCCGGCTGGTGAAGATGCTGCGCCGTGCGGTGTCCGCGGCCGAGGGTGAGGATGGCTGGTCGCACCTCGGCCCGGTCGGCAGCCAGATCGGCAACCAGGCCTCGTTCGATCCGCGCAACTATGGCTACGGCAAGCTCAGCGACCTGCTGGCGGCGATCGGCCTGTTCGAACTGAAGAAGGACGGCAAGTCGTCCTACGTGCGCGCGCTGCCAAAAAAGAATCGGTAGTGCCGGCCGCTGGCCGGCAGCGCGCAGGCGCCCGATCCCGCATCCGGCACGCACACACCCGTAACGATCAGGCGTATCGTTGCCGCTCGCATTGCCAGCAAAGGAAACCCGCATGTTGAAGATCTGGGGCCGCCGCAATTCCAGCAACGTCCGCAAGGTGCTGTGGTGTGCCGAGGAAATCGGCCTGCCGTACGAATCCATCGAGGTCGGCGGCAGCCACGGCGGCACGCAGACGCCGGAGTACCAGGCGATGAATCCCAACGGCCTGGTGCCGGTGATCGAAGACCACGGCCTGCCGCTGTGGGAATCGAACGCCATCGTGCGCTACCTGAGCGCGCGCTATGCGCTGGGCACGCTGTACGCCGCAGACCCGATGGAGCGCGCCCAGGCCGAGAAGTGGATGGACTGGAGCACTTCGCGGATGGCGCCGCTGTACAGCGACCTGGTCTGGGGCATCATGCGCACCGCGCCGGCCGACCGCGATGAAGCGCGGATCAATGCCGCCATCGTGCGCGCCGGTGACTACCTGGCGATGGCCGACGCCACCCTGGCCAGGCAGCCGTGGCTGTCGGGCGAGACGTTCGCGATGGGCGACATCCCGCTGGGCTCGCTGGTCTATGCCTGGTTCGAACTGCCGATCCAGCGACCGGAGCTTCCGCACCTGGCGGATTGGTATGCGCGCCTGCGCGAGCGGCCGGCCTACCAGCGCGGCGTGATGTCGCCGCTGACGTAAGCACTGCCCGGTACTGAAACGCAGCCGAGCACGGCTCGGCTCTACGGTAGTGCCGAGCCATGCTCGGCAGTGCTCTACGGGATCAATACAGGTCCGTTGGATCCACATCCAGCGACCAGCGCACCTTGCGTGCTTCCGGCAGCGCATAAAGCTGCGGCACCAGCTGCGCGAGCACGCCATGCAAGGGTGGCCGCTGCGGCGCCGACAGCAGCAGCTGTGTGCGCTGGTAGCCCGCGCGCCGCGGCATCGGCGCCGGCATCGGGCCGTACGCCTCCACCACGTTCTGCTCGCCCAGCAGCTGCCGCGCAGCCAGCAGGAACGCATTGGCATGCTCCACCTGCTGCGCTTCGGCACGCATCAACGCCAGGTGCGCGAAAGGCGGGAATCCTGCGGCTTGCCGCTGGTTCAACTCGGCCTGCGCGAACGGGTGGTAGCCACCGCTCACCAGGGTTTCCAGCAGCGGGTGACCCGGGTGATGGGTCTGCAGCCAGACCTCGCCGGGGTCACGTGCGCGCCCGGCGCGACCGGCCACCTGGATCAGCTGTTGCGCGAGTTTCTCACTGGCGCGGAAGTCAGCGGAGAACAGGCCTTCGTCGATGCCCACCACCACCACCAGGGTCAGCTTCGGCAGGTCATGGCCCTTGGCCAGGATCTGCGTGCCGACCAGGATGCCGGGCTGGTCGCCCAGTTTCGCCAGCTGCTGTTCCAGCGCATCGCGGCGTGAGGTGGTGCCACGGTCGATGCGCACCACCGGGAAATCGGCGAAGGCGGCGGTGAGGTGTTCTTCCAGGCGTTCGGTGCCGATGCCCTGCGGCTGCAGCGCCAGGCTGCCGCAGGCCGGGCATGCCAACGGCGCCGGTTGGCGCGCGCCACAGTGGTGGCACTGCAGGCGTCGGCCGCCGCCATGCACGGTCATCGGCGCATCGCAGCGCTGGCACGGCGCGGTCCAGCCGCAGTCGTGGCACAGCAGCACCGGTGCGTAGCCGCGGCGGTTCTTGAACACGAGCACTTGCTGGCCACGCTGCAGGTGTTCGCCGATGCCGGCCAGCACATCGGCCGAGAGGCCATCGTGCAGCGGCCGCTTGCGTACATCGAGGATGCGCACGCGCGGTGGCCGTGCATCGCCGGCGCGCTGCTTCAGGCGCAGGTGCGTGTAGCGCCCTGCGTAGGCGTTGTGCAGCGTTTCCAGCGAAGGGGTGGCGCTGCCGAGCAGTACCGGAATGCCCAGTGCCTTGGCCCGGACCAGGGCAAAATCGCGCGCGTGGTAACGGATGCCGTCCTGTTGCTTGTAGCTGCCGTCGTGTTCCTCGTCGACGATCAGCAGGCCGGCCTGCGGCAATGGCGTGAACACCGCCGAGCGGGTGCCGACGATGACCCGTGCTTCGCCACGTGAGGCGGCCGCCCAGACGCGCGCGCGCTCGTTGTCGTTCAACCCCGAATGCAAGGCGTGCACGGCGATGCCGAGGCGGCCGCGGAAACGTGCCAGGGTCTGCGGGGTCAGGCCGATTTCCGGCACCAGCACCAGCGCCTGCCTGCCCTGCGCCAGGCAATGGATGATCGCCTGCAGGTAGACCTCGGTCTTGCCGCTGCCGGTCACGCCGTCCAGCAGGAACGGCTGGAAGCCGTCGGCAGCGTTGATCGCAGCCACCGCCCCGGCCTGGTCCGGGTTGAGCGTGGGGCCGGGCAGCGGCTGCGCATGCTGCGGTGCCACCGTCATCGCCACGCGCTCGGCCAGCGCGCGCTTGGCCAGGCTGCGTGCAGCGGTGCGCCAGTCGGCCATGCGTTCGCCGAGCACGTCCTCATCCACGATCGCTCCGGCCAGCAGCTCGGCCAGCTGCCGCGGACGGCTGCCGGCGCGCAGCTTTTCGCGCTGGGCGTGGCCTTCGGTGGTCAGCTGCCAACCCCAGTGGTGGGTGTCGGGCAGGGCCTCGCCATGGCGCAGCGGTCCGGGCAGGGCGGTGCTCAGCACCTCACCCAGTGGCGCATGGGTGTAGCGCGCCAGCCACTGCAGGCTCTGCCAGAGTTCGCCCTGCAGCAGCGGCTGCCGGTCGCACCAGGCCAGCGCCTGGCGCAGTCCCTGGCCGTCGTCGGTCTGGCCGTGGCCAGCCACCACGCCGACCAGCTCGCGGTTGCCGAACGGCACCTTCAGGCGGCAGCCGACCGCGGCCGTGGGGCCATCGCCCTCCGGCGACAGGTAGTCGAACAGGCGGGGCAGGGGGACGGGCAGGGCGACCTGCAGGGTCGGAATGGGCGAAAGCATCGGGCCAGTGTAACGGGCCATGCGCGCGCGAATGGCAGGGGGCAGAGGTGCCCGGGCACGACCGTTGAATCATAAATGTCACCTAAATATCGGTGTCCATTGGAGATTCAGTCTTATCCACATGTTCTGTGGATAACGTTGTGCGTTACCGGTCGACGGCAACCCAGGAGGCCGATGGCGACGAGCTCACGCTTGGGTTGGTCAAAAAATCGCCACACTTAAAAGGCATTCAAAATCAACAACTTGAGTGTGAAACATTGCTGAAACAGAGTGAATTCAGCTGCATGCCGCAATTTCCCGCGCGGGGAGCGTGGTGCTGTGCACAACCTGCAGCACGAAGTGCCTGTGGGCGCAAGTCCTACGGGGGCCGATGGGCTGCCGCTATCATGCCGGCAGACCTTTGGAGTGACCGATGACGGCTGTGCCCGCCCCTGTTTCCTCGACCGCGGCCGGCGCGCTGTCGGCGTTCCTGCGTGGCGTCGAACGCCGCGCCCTGGTGGTGGCTGAACTGCAGTGCGGCGATGCCGCCCGTGCCGAGCAGACCCTGGTGGCAGTGATGCGCGCGTTTGCGGCGGTCGCCAGCGACCTGCCGATGGCGCAATGGCCGACCCGCTTCTGGACCCTGCTGGGCCAGCGCCAGGCGCTGCGCGAGCCGGCGGGCGGGCAGTGGGCGCCGTCGTTGGCCGCGTTGGGCGCGATGCCGCCACTTCCACGACTGGCGCTGCTGCTGCGAGTGGGCGGCAGCCTGGACGAGGGCATCGCCATGCGCGTGCTCGACCAGGACGAGGCCGGATACCAGCACCTGCTGGCTGACGCGTGCCCGCGGGATGCCCATGGCCAGCCAGACGCCGCAGCCTGGCGCCAACTGGCCGAGCAGGTGCAGACGCGTATCCGTGAACTGCCGGCCACGCGCCTGCAGCAGCTCCAGCAGCCGGCCGCACCCGCCGCCCACAACGAGGCGCCCACGTCCAGCTGGCGCGCTCCTCAGCGCGACGAGCGGGCCACCGCCAACGGCAAGCGCCGCCGCGCGAATGCCAGGCCGCGCTGGCGCGGTCCTCTGATCCTGCTGGTGACCGTGGCGGTGCTGCTGGCCGCGGCGCTGGGTTGGCGCCACCTGCAGGGACATTCGTTCGGCAGCGATGCACCCTTGCCGGAGGGCGTGGTGGCCGAAGCCGGTCCGGTGACCGTGGAAGCCCTGCCACCGAGCAGGGTCGACGCCGCACCGGACGCGGGCCAGGCGCAAGCCAATGATGACGCAGCGATGCTGGCAGACCGCGACTACCCGCTGGTCGCCGATGCCGACCTGTACGCGTGGACTGCCGCGGGCGGCCCGCTGCCGGTGGATGAATCGCAAGCCAAGCCGAGCCGGCCGGAGCCGGCCAGTGCCACGCTGGAAACTGCTGCCGCCGATGAATAAGTCCGTGCTCGCCAGCCTGCTGCTGGCCCTGCCGCTGTCGCTGTCCGCCGCACCGCAGCCGTTGAGCGTGCCGTTGCCGCCACCAGTTCCGGGCAGTTCGCCGGCCACGCCGGCGTCGGCCGCTGCAACAGCACCTGCCGAATTCGCCCAGCTGGATACGCAGCAGCAGCGACAGCGCCGTGCCGACTACGCCGCCTGGCGCGCATTGCCGGAAGCAGAGCGCGAGCGCATCCGTCAGGCGGCTGCGCGCTTCAATTCGCTGCCGGCCGATCAACAGCAGCGCATGCGGCAGCAATTCCAGGCGCAGGATCAGGCGTTCCGCGCCGGATGGCGGCTGGGCCCGCAGCTGGGCCTGGAATTCCCCAAGCTGCACGGACTGTTCGGATTCGTGCCACCGGCGCAACGCGAGACCGCGCTGGCCGTGCTGCGCCAGCTCAGCCCGGCGCAGCTGGCCCAGCTGGCCCTGGTCGCGCAGCGCACGCCGCCGCAGGAACGCGACACGGTACGCAGCGCCTTCCTCGCCGTGCCCGCCGCCGAGCGCGACAGCTGGCTGAAGCGCCAGGCCGGCCAGTAGAAAAGGGGACGGAGGGGATTAAGTCGTATCCGGCACTGACTGGCGTGATACGACTTAATCCCCTCCGTCCCTTTTTTGTGTGGGGCGGCTGAAACCCAGCATTCACGCCATGTCATGGGAATGCAGGCGCCGCCCGCGTAAGATGAGCGCCCGCAACCCGGTGCCTGTGCCCTTCGCGCGCAACCGCAGTTCGCGTCAAGCACCTTATGTCTACTGCAACCTCCACGCCGCGCTTCAGCAAGGAAGTCGGCGCCACCGGTCTGCTCGCCCTGCCGCTGGTGCTGGGCCATGTGTCCACCGGTCTGATCTCCTTCGTCGACAACGTGATTGCCGGCCACCACGCTACGGCGACCCTCGCCGCAGTCACCATCGGTACGGCGCTGTTGTGGCTGCCGATGCTGATTCCGATCGGCACCCTGATCTCGCTCACCGCCTCGGTGTCGCAGCTGCATGGCGCCGGCCGCGAGCGCGAGATCGGCCCGCTGTTCCGCCAGGCACTGTGGCTGGCGCTGGGGCTGGGGCTGATCATGTTCACCTTCCTCACCGTGGTGCCGCCGCTGCTGCCGGCCTTCGGCATCGCGCCGGACATCGTGCCGGGGGCGACCGCGTTCCTGCATGCGGTGCGCTGGGGCGGCCCGGCGCTGACCCTGTACTTCTGCATGCGTTATCTCAGCGAGGGCATGCACTGGACGCTGCCGACCATGCTGCTCGGCTTCGGTGGCCTGCTGGTGCTGGCACCGATGGGCTACGTGCTGGCCAATGGCAAGCTCGGCTTCCCGGAGTTGGGGGCCGAGGGCCTGGGCATCGCTTCGGCGGTGATGATGTGGCTGCAGGCAACCGCATTCGCCCTGTATCTGTGGCGGACCAAGCGCTTCGCCCATCTGCAGCTGTTCTCGCACTTCGAGGGACCGCGCTGGAAGGCGATCTGGGAGCTGCTGCGCACCGGCCTGCCGATCGGCATCACCGTGCTGATGGAAGGCGGCCTGTTCATCGTCACTGCCTTGCTGATCGGCCGCCTGGGTGCCAATGAAGCGGCGGCACACCAGATCGCGATCAACGTCGCGCAGCTGTGCTTCATGATCCCGATGGGCGTGGCCGAGGCCACCACCGTGCGCGTCGGCCATGCGGTCGGCCGTGGTGACGGCTTCGGCGTGCGGCGTGCGGCCTGGGCCGGCTACGCGATCATCATGGGCACGCAGACGTTGTCAGCGGCGGTGCTGCTGTTCGGCCACGATGCCATCGTCGGTGTGTACACCAACGACCTGGCAGTGGCCGGCCTGGCCTCGACCCTGCTCCTGTACGCGGCCACCTTCCAGTTCCCGGACGGCATCCAGGTGCTGTCGGCGGGTGCGCTGCGCGGCCTCAAGGACACCCGCGTGCCGATGTTCATCGCCATGTTCGCGTACTGGGGCCTGGGCATGCCGCTCGGCGCCGGGCTCGGCCTGGGGCTGGGCATGGGCCCGCAGGGCATGTGGATCGGCCTGATCGTCGGCCTGACCGCCGCTGCCATCCTGATGGGCTGGCGCCTGCGCCGCAGCAGCCAGCGCATCGGGCAGTCCGCGCTGTCCTGATCTTCCTGCCCGCCACGTTCACCCGTGACGGGCGATCCCCTGACTTGTGTCCGATGCTGCATCACGCGGCACCGGCTATGCTGGTACCACGGCAAGAAGCCATCCGGAGCGTTCCATGAATCAACCCGTGCCCCCGCTGCCCCCGGCGCGTCGCAACCCCGTCGCCAGTTTCTTCATCGGGCTGTGGGACGTCATGAACTTCACCCGCCGGTTGATCCTCAACCTGGTGTTCTTCGGCCTGCTGTTCCTGCTGCTGGTGATGTTCGTCATCGCCGCCGGCATGGGCGCCGGTGCCAGCAAGTCGCTGCAGGACCGCACCACCCTGGTGATCGCGCCGGAGGGCCGCCTGGTCGAGCAGTTCAGTGCCGATCCGGTCAGCCGCGCACTGGCCAAGGCAGTGGGTGACAACGGTGCCGAAGAGATCCAGCTGCGCGATCTGCTGCGGGTGATCGAGTCGGCCAAGGACGACAAGAAGATCGAGCGCGTGGTGCTGGAGCTGGACAAGCTGCAGCCGTCCGGCTTCGCTTCGCTGCGCGAAGTGGCCGCCGCGCTGCAGGATCTGCGTGCCTCCGGCAAGCAGCTGGTGGCCTACAGCGAGAGCATGGGCCAGTCGCAGTACCTGCTGGCCGCGCAGGCCGACGAGGTCTACCTGGACCCGATGGGTTCGGTCGTGCTCGAAGGCCTCGGCCGCTACCGACAGTACTTCCGCACCGGCCTGCAGGACAAGCTGGGCGTGGACGTGCACCTGTTCAAGGTGGGCGAGTACAAGTCCGCGGCCGAACCGTACGTGCTCGACGCCGCGTCGCCGGCCTCCAAGGAAGCCGACCTGTTCTGGATGAACGATGTGTGGCAGCGCTATCTGGGCGACATCGCCAAGGCGCGCCGCCTGGATCCGGCGCAGCTGGCTGCCGGCATCGACACGCTGCCGGAAGGCATTGCCGCCGCCGGTGGCGACCTGGCCAAGTTCGCGCTGCAGCAGAAGCTGGTGACCGCGCTGAAGACCCGCGAGGAGTTCGAGGATCTGATGATCGAGCGCGGCGTGGCCGACGAAGACGCCGACGGTGGTTTCCGCAACGTCGACTTCGGGCGTTACCTGGCCCTGCTCGACGCGCGCCGCAACCCGGTGGACTCGCGTCCGCAGGTGGCCGTGGTGGTGGCTGCCGGCGAGATCAGCGGTGGCGACCTGCCGGCCGGCCGCATCGGCGGAGAGTCGACCTCAGCGCTGTTGCGCGCCGCGCGCGACGACGACAACGTGAAGGCCGTGGTGCTGCGCGTCGATTCGCCGGGCGGTGAGGTGTTCGCCTCCGAGCAGATCCGCCGTGAAGTGGTGGCGCTGCAGGCCGCCGGCAAGCCGGTGGTGGTGTCGATGGGCGACCTGGCTGCCTCCGGCGGCTACTGGATCAGCATGAATGCCGATCGCATCTACGCCGATCCGTCGACCATCACCGGTTCGATCGGCATCTTCGGCATGGTGCCGAACTTCAGCCGCGCGCTGGACAAGATCGGCGTGCACACCGATGGTGTCGGCACCACCCGTTTCGCCGGTGCATTCGATGTCACCCGCCCGATGGATCCGGCCGTGGGCCAGGTCATCCAGTCGGTGATCAACAAGGGCTACGCCGACTTCACCGGCCGCGTCGCCGACGCCCGCAAGAAGCCGGTCGAGGCGGTGGACGAGGTGGCTCGCGGCCGCGTGTGGAGCGGTGCGCAGGCCAAGGAACGGGGCCTGGTCGATGCCTTCGGTGGCCTGAAGGATGCCGTGGCCGACGCTGCCAGCCGTGCCAAGCTGGGCAAGGCCGACGCTTATCGCGTGCGCTACATCGAGAAGGCGGCCACGCCGTTCGCACAGTTCGTCAGCGGTTTCGCCGGCAGCCGCGCCGGTGCCTGGATGCTGTCCGATTCGGGCATGGCACGGATGATGCTGGCACGCACGATGCCGGAAGTGGATACGCAGCTGCGCTTTGTCGAGAACGCGGCCCGCGAGAAGGGCAATGGCGCACCGGTGAAGGCGCTTGCTTACTGCTTCTGCGGGTTCTGACGGAAGCCATCCACGCAGGGCGTGGAACTACTGGACAGCGAAACGCCCGGCCTTGGCCGGGCGTTCTCGTTCATGGGGTCGGATCCCTTGGCTTCGCAAAGGGCTCTGACCCCATAGGCCACTCGTCATTGCGCCGCGTCGACCTCGGCCTTGCGCTCGCGAGCGGCGGCTTCATCCACGGCCTTCTGCGCGCCCTTGGCGCGGTCCAGCGGCTCCTGCATCGCACGCGACATCGCCTTGGGTACCGGTGGCTTCTCCGGGTTCGGCGTCGGCGGACGCTGGCAGGCCACCAGCAGCACGATGGCCAGCAGGGACAACGACAGGATCAGGATGCGCATGGCGGTACTCCGCGGTGGGCGTTCGCGCAGTGTCGCATCTCCGGCAACGCCCTGCCGTGAGCGCGTATCCTTGCGGCATCGAAACACAGCGGGCGCGGCCCCGGAGGACACATGACCCAGCAACGGTGGCGCCTGGACGGCCAGACTGCCCTGATTACGGGCGCCAGCGCCGGCATTGGCCTGGCCATCGCGCACGAACTGGCCGGCCTCGGTGCCGACCTGATGATCGTGGGCCGTGACATCGATATGCTGGAGACGGCGCGCGACGAACTGCTGGACGTGTATCCGCAGCACCAGGTGCACGCGCTGGCTGCCGATGTCTCCGATGACGAGGACCGCCGGCAGATCCTGGACTGGGTGGAAGACCACAGCGATGGCCTGCACATCCTGGTCAACAACGCCGGTGGCAACGTCACCAAGGCGGCCACGGAGTATTCCGAGGACGAATGGCGCAAGATCTTCGAGACCAACCTGTTCTCGGCCTTCGAGCTGTCGCGCTACGCGCATCCGCTGTTGGCGCGGCATGCGTCGTCGTCCATCGTCAACGTCGGCAGCGTATCCGGCCTGACCCACGTACGCAGTGGCGTGGTCTATGGCATGACCAAGGCCGCGATGCACCAGATGACCCGCAACCTGGCCGTCGAGTGGGCGGAGGATGGCATCCGGGTCAACGCGGTGGCGCCCTGGTACATCCGCACGCGGCGCACGTCCGGTCCGTTGTCGGACCCGGACTACTACGAGGAAGTGATCAACCGCACGCCGATGCGTCGCATCGGCGAGCCGGAGGAAGTGGCTGCCGCGGTAGGCTTCCTGTGCCTGCCGGCGGCCAGCTATGTCACCGGCGAGTGCATCGCAGTGGATGGTGGTTTCCTGCGCTACGGGTTCTGATCTTCCGAAGGGTAGCGCCGGCCAGCGGCCGGCACTGCCGGCATGTCAGTCACCCCGGTACCGGGCAGTTGCTGGCCTCCAGCACGCCCTGCAACCGTTCGCGTTCCCCCCGGGCATTGTCGCGGTTCTCCGGCGAGGCGAACCGCTCGCGGCCACGTGCGTCGCGGAAGCGTTGCTGCCAGCTGGTGCAGCGCTGCGCGTCCGGCAGTTCCTCGCAGCGGTCGCGCACCACTTCGCAGCCTGCAGCGTTGACCGGTGTGGCGCCGCCCAGGCCCTGCACGGTCATCAGTTCGCAGCGGCCGGGGGCAGCCTCGTATTCGTGCAGGTAGCCACCGCCCTGGCTGTCGGTGCACTGGAAGATGGGCGGCAGCGGCGGCTTCGGCGGCGCATTGCTGTCCGGCGCGGCATCGGCCTGGCGTGGCAGCGATGCACTGTCGAGTATCAGATCGCCGCCTTCGCGTTCGACCATGCCGGCTTCCATGATCGTGCGTCCTTCGCCGGGGCGGCGGGGGCTGGGCGCGGAAGCCGGCGGCATACCCGCCGCCGCCGGTGCGGGTGGCGACGGCACAGGGGCCGGCGTGGGCGACGCACTGGCAGCGGCCGGAATCCGCACCACCTGCTGCTTGCTGCCGGCAGGGCAGGGCGTACGTTGCAGGGTGGGCACATCGCTGTTGCTGGAGGTGCAGCGGTAGATCACCCCGTCGTCGGCCACTGCGTTGCCGGCGAACAGGCCCAGGGCCAGCCAGATCAGGTTCTTCATGCGCACAGCGTACATGCCACGGCAGGTGCTGCGCTCAGCGTTCGCAGTCGCGCGACAGGCGCGCGTCGATGCCACGCTGTTCGTTGCTGATGGCGGTGCGTTCACTCTGCAGCGCGCTGTTGTAGCGGCGGTCCAGTTCCCAGCGGCGGTCGCGCAGGCGCGCGCAGACTTCCTGTGGCGGCAGCGCATGGCAGCTGTCGCGGACCAGCACGCTGCCGGCCGGAACCTGTACACCGACACCCACCGCTGGCGGCCGGTAGCCGGTTCCTTCACCGATGGGGGTGCCGACCGGCGTGCCGAAGGCCGGGCGTGAGCCGGGATGGACCGGGCCGTGGTGCCCGTGCGGGAGCCAGACGCTGGTCCACAACGGCACCCAGCGCGGATTGCCCTCGTTGTTGTCGCTGGTGTAGCGGCGACCGTCGTCGCTTACGCACTCGTACAACGGTTGTGGTGGCTGGAGGTAGACGTGGCGGACCTCACGATCACGCATCACCGGAACCTTGTCCGGCCGGGCGGGTGCCGCGTCGCTGCGCACCACCCGGGGGGCCGGGTCGCGCGGGCGCTGCAGGTCACGCACTTCCTGCCGGCCACTGCTGCATGGCTTGTCCTGCAGGGCCACGGCGCCGTTGCTGGCGACACAGCGGTACACGCGCACGTCCTCGGCGGCGGGTGCGGTCCATGGCAGCAACAGGCACAGGCCCAGGGCGGTGCGCAGCAGGTTCATGGCGGCAGGGTGCGTGATTGTCCGCGGCAGTGCAATCGTCGGTTCAGGAGCGCAGTACGTTGCCGCTGAGCGCGTCGCGGATCGGGGTTGGCTGGGCCAGGCCGCCGGTCTCGCCGTCGAGGAGGCCATCGAGCAGGCGCAGCAGGCGCGGATCGAGCTCGGCACGGCTGCGGGCCGGCGGTTCACCGGCCAGGTTGGCGCTGGTGGAAACCAGCGGGCCACCCCAGGCGCGGCACAGGGCGGCGACCAGCGGGTGGGCGCTGATGCGCACCGCGATACCGCTGTGTTCGCCGGTGACCCAGGGCTGCGCGTGCGGACCGGCCGGCAGGATCCAGGTGTTGGCGCCCGGCCAGCTGGCCAGCACCGCGCGCTGGCGGGCGTCGGGCAATGCCTGCAGGCGGACCCAGCCCTCCAGCTGCGACAGTTCGGCGGCGACCAGGATCATGCCCTTTTCGATCGGGCGCTGCTTCAGCCGCAGCACCGCGTGCACCGCGGCTTCATGTGACGGATCGCAGCCCAGGCCCCAGACCGCTTCGGTCGGATAGGCAATCACGCCACCGGCGCGGAGCGTGGCGACAGCAGAGTTCAGGGTGAGTTCTTTCATGACGGCGACCGGCCCGGCGTGGGCCTCCATTATCCCCCCGCTGCGTGCAGAAGGGGTGGTCGGCGCGGACGGTAGGTGCGGACCGTTGGTCCGCACACCTTGCCACCTCATCCACGCATGGCGTGGATCTACTTCTTTGCGGCGGTCTTCTTGACGGCCTTCTTCTTGACGGCCTTCTTCGCCGGTGCCTTCTTTGCGGCAGCTTTCTTCACCGCCTTCTTGGCCGGCGCTTTCCTGGCCGCTGCCTTCTTCGGCGCTGCTTCCTTCTTCACTGCAGCCTTCTTGGCCGGCGCCTTCTTCGCGGCGGCTTTCTTGGCGCCGAAGCCCTTGCGCACCGGCTTGCCGGTTTCTTCCATCAGCTGTTGCACTTCGGCCAGGGTCAGCGAGGCCGGCTCGCGATCCTTGGGGATCTTGCCGTTCATCTTTCCATCGCTGATGTACGGGCCGAAGCGGCCGTTCAGCACCTGGATGTCGCTGCCCTCGAACTCCTTGATGATCCGGTTGCGCGCGATCTCTTCCTTCTCTTCGATCAGGAATACGGCGCGGGCCAGGTCGATGGTGTACGGGTCATCTTCCTTCTTCAGCGAGGCGTAGGTGCTGCCGCGCTTGGCGAACGGGCCGAAGCGGCCGATGCCGACGCTGACCGGCTCACCATTGTCCTCGCCCAGCGCGCGCGGCATCAGGAACAGTTCCAGCGCGTCTTCCAACGAGATGGTGTGCATCGACTGGCCGGGGCGCAACGAGGCGAACTTCGGCTTTTCCTCGGCGTCCTCGGCGGTGCTGCCGATGGCGGCATACGGCCCGAAACGACCCAGCCGCACGCTGACCGGCTTGCCTGTCTTGGGGTCGGTGCCGAGCTCGCGCGCGCCACTGGCCTCGGCGCGGTCGACCGATTCCTTCTTGTCTTCGACCAGTTCCTTGAACGGCTCCCAGAAACGGGCCATCAGCGGGATCCATTCTTCTTCACCGCGCGAGACGGCATCGAGCTCGTCCTCAAGCCTGGCGGTGAAGTCGTAATCCACGTACTGGGTGAAGTGGCTGGACAGGAACTTGGACACCGCGCGGCCCACGTCGGACGGGCGGAAGCTGCGGCCTTCCATTTCCACATACTTGCGGAACAGCAGGGTCTGGATGATCGAAGCGTAGGTCGAGGGACGGCCGATGCCGTACTCTTCCAGCGCCTTCACCAGCGCCGCTTCGGTGTAGCGCGGCGGTGGCTGGGTGAAATGCTGTTCGGCCAGGATGCGTTCCAGCGGGATGCGGTCGCCCGGCTTCATCGCGGGCAGCTTGCGGCCCTCATCTTCGTCCTCGGCGCTCTTGTTGTCCTTGCCTTCCTCGTACACGGCCAGGAAGCCGGGCACGACCACGGTGGTGCCGCTGGCGCGGAACACGTGTTCGCTGCCGGCCGACAGGTCGACGCTGACGGTGTTGAGCGTGGCCGGGATCATCTGGCAGGCCACCGCACGCTTCCAGATCAGCTCGTACAGGCGCCGCTCGTCGTCGGTAAGGAAGCGGGCGACCTGCGACGGCGTGCGCAGGGCCGAGGTCGGGCGCACCGCTTCGTGCGCTTCCTGGGCGTTCTTCGACTTGGTCTGGTAGGTGTTGGGCTGGTCCGGCAGCGAGGCGATGCCGTAGTCGCGGGCGATCACGTCGCGGATTTCCGCCAGCGCGTCCTGCGACAGGTTCACCGAGTCGGTACGCATGTACGAAATCAGGCCGACGGTGCCTTCGTCGCCGATGGCCACGCCCTCATACAGCTTCTGCGCCACCTGCATGGTCTTGCGGGTGGTGAAGCCGAGCTTGCGCGAGGCTTCCTGCTGCAGGGTGGAGGTGGTGAACGGCGGCGCCGGGCGGCGCTTGCGCTCCTTGCTGGCCACGTCGGTGACGTGCAGCGAACCCTGCGCGGCCTGCTGGATGCGCATGCGCGCCGCTTCAGCGGTGTCGCCATCGGTGATGGTGAACTGCTCGAACTTCTGCCCGTCCAGCTTGACCAGCTTGGCATTGAAGTGCTGGGACGGGTGCGCGCACTCGGCAGCGATCGACCAGTACTCGCGGGCGATGAAGGCTTCGATCTCTTCCTCGCGCTCGACGATCATGCGCAGCGCCGGGCTCTGCACGCGGCCGGCGGACAGGCCGCGCTGCACCTTGCGCCACAGCACCGGCGACAGGTTGAAGCCGACCAGGTAGTCCAGCGCGCGGCGGGCCTGCTGGGCGTCGACGAGGTCGCTGGCGATCGCGCGCGGCTGGCTGATCGCTTCCTTGATGGCGCGCGGGGTGATCTCGGTGAACACCACGCGCTGCATCGGCTTGTCCTTGACCAGCCCGCGCTCCTTCAGGATCTCGGCGATATGCCAGCTGATCGCTTCACCCTCGCGATCCGGGTCGGTTGCCAGCAGGATGTCGTCGGCGCCCTTGGCGGCCTTGGCGATCGCATCGACATGCTTTTCGTTCTTGTCGATCACGTCGTAGTGCATGGCGAACCCGTTGTCCGGGTCGACCGCGCCTTCCTTCGGAATCAGGTCACGCACATGCCCATACGAGGCCAGGACGGTGTAGTCCTTGCCGAGGTATTTGTTGATCGTCTTGGCCTTGGCCGGCGATTCGACGATGAGCAGGTGCTTGGGCATGGCAGCAGTGTCTGTGGGGCGAGCCGCAGGGAAGGGGCCGCTAGGGTGGAGCAAACGGCCGCATTAGTGAAGCGGCCACGGACAAATCAATACGCTGAACGCCCGGTAGTGTGCCGGGCGTTCAGGTTTCACCTTATTAGAGGAATCACGCCCGGCCAGCCCCTGTCAAGCAGCCAGACGTGAGGATGGCCGTTCATGAGGCCATCTTGGCGATGAAGCCGACCGCAGCCACCAGCAGCACCAGGCCCGCCACCGTCAGCAGGCCGGTCAGTACCAGGATCACGATGGTGACCGTACCCAGCTCATGGCGCTGCAGCTGCGGCTGGTCAGTGTAGGCCCAGCGGTCGACCACCAGGGTGTCGCAGATCATGTCGTGCAGGCCCTGCTTGCGCTCGGTGAAGGCGGCCATCAGGAAGCCGATGCCCAGGGTGAAGCTGCTCAGCAGCATGGCCCAGTAGCGACCGAAGGCGCGGCCACGGGTCAGGCGGTCACCGTTGCTGCGCACGACCTTGATGCCGACCGCCATCTTGCCCAGCGTGGCGCCGCCCGGCGAGGAATGGAACCAGGTGTAGTAGGCCACGCCGATGGCCATGTTGATCAGCGCGCTGGCCAGCTGCGCGACGATTTCGATGGAGGTTTCGCCACTGCCCACCGCGCCCATGCTGGCGCCAAGCACCACACCGATGATGGCGCCGATGATGCCGCCCGGCACGGCCAGCACGAAGTAGTCGATCATGTAGGCCGCGACGCGCTTCCAGAAGCCGGCGTAGACCACCTCGCCGCCGATCACCGGCCGCGCGCCACCGGCAGCGGCGGCGGCCGGGGCGTTGTAGGGCGAGCTGCTGAGCGCGCCCGTGCCAGGCAGCGGCGCAGTGCCGTTGTCGATGGCGGCGTAGTCGCTGCGCAGGTCGAAGCCGCCACTGGCAGTGGCGGTGCTGGCGTCGGCCAGCGTCTGCAGGCCCAGTTCATCGACCACCTGGCGCAGTGCAGCCCACTGGGCCATGCCTTCGCGCCAGACCAGGGTGTCCAGGTTCAGTTCGCCGCGCTGGAAGCGCTGGCGGATCTCCTGGACCGACAGCGGGCCCTGGCGTTGCTGTCCTACGGCGTAGTACCACTCAGTCATTGCATGTTCCCTGTTGGATCGTCCTTGGAGGTGCTGCCGTGCGCGTGGCTCAGCCGCGGCATGACGTCGGCAGGTACTTGTCGTCGCTTTCACCGCTGCATTCCCAGCGGCCGCTGTCGCGATCATATTCCAGCCACAGCAGGTCGCCATCGAGGCTCTTGCCGGGCACGGCCAGTGTTGCTTCGATGCCACAGTGGCCGTTGTTGAAGCGGCCGATGTTCACCGCCGACAGGCCGGCCTGGGTGAAGTCACCCGGGGCCGGGAAACCGGCATCGTTGGCGCCGGGGCAGCGGCCTTCATCGTCGGCGAAGTGCTGCACCTGCTGTTTCAGCGGCTGCAGGGCATTGACCGCGGTCGCGATCCTGGCACGCACGGTGTAGTCGTTGTATGCGGGCAGCGCGATCGCCGCGAGGATGGCCAGGATCGGTACCAGTACCAGCAGCAGGCCGCCGCCGATGATCGCGGTCAGGGCGCAACCGGAGAGCTTCTTCTTCGGCGGCGGCAGGACCCCGGCCGCCGCCTGGGTGGCATAGGGCGTGGACGGCGGCAGTACAGGCGGCTGCGGCGGAGGCGGGGCCACCGGTTCCGGTTCCGGCTCGGGTTGCTGGGCCGGCGCAGCAACGTCCAGCGCCGGCACGATCAGGCCCAGCTCGTCGACAACGGTGCGCAAGGGCTGCCATTGCGTCAGGCCGTCGCGCCAGACCAGGGTGTCCAGGGAGATCTGGTTGTTTCGGAACAACTCGACCAACTGTTCCGCCGGCAGCGGGCCTTGCTGCCGGTTGCCTTCTGCATGGAACCACTCGCTCACGGGGACGCTCCTGAATGCGCTATGCCCCCAAGTGTACGGTCAGTGAAGGGGTTCTGGCTCGTCCATGAACATCTGCGTCTCCATCCAGGCATAGGCCGCTTCGGAGCCGGGCTGGTTGAACAGCACCATCAGCACGACCCATTTCAGGTCGTCCAGGTCCAGTTCGTCCTGGTCCAGGGCCATCGCCCGGTCCAGCACCAGCTCGCGCTGGTCGGCGTCGAGGATGCCGTGCTGTTCCAGGTACAGCAGGAAGCCGCGGCATTCCACATCCAGCTTGTCCAGCTCGGGGCCATGGTAGATGCGCACGGGGCCGTCGACCCGCGCCTGGGCCACGCTCGGCCGCTGGGCGGCCAGGGCATCGAGCCAGTCGAACGCCTTGTTGATCTCGGTGGGGCTGAAACCGGCCTGGATCAGGCCGTTCTGCAGCGAATCGCGGTCACGGATCAGGTCCGCATCTTCGCTGAAATAGTGTTCAAACAGGTACAGCAGTACATCCAGGATGCTCTCTTTCATTGCCCCTCGGCCTGCGTCGCGCGACGCTGTGGAGGTGAAGAAACTAGGGAGTTCGACAGTAGCGGCCGTGTACGCACACCACGATTCCCGCCAGTTCCATGGCCAGCAGCATGGAGGACACCTGGGACGCCGTCAATCCACAGCGCGTGATCAGTGAATCCATACCGCTTGGGTTGTGGTCCAGGGCTCGCCACAAGCACTGGTAGTCAGGGTCGTCGGCCCAGCGCGCCGGCAGGACGGCCGGCAGTGCCTGTTCAGTGGGGGTGGCCAGCCGCGATTGCAAGCCCGGCAGTTGCTGGCGAAGGGCGGGGGCGAGCAGTTCCAGAACCTCCTCGGGGCGCTCGACCAGCGCCGCGCCCTCGCGGATCAGGCGGTGGCAGCCAGCCGCGCGCGGGTTGAGCACCGACCCGGGCAGGGCACAGACCTCGCGGCCTGCCTCGGCGGCCAGGCGCGCGGTGATCAGCGCGCCCGAACGCTGCGCGGCCTCGACCACCACGGTGGCCAGCGCCAGCCCGGCTACCAGCCGGTTGCGCGCGGGGAAGTGGCCTGGGCGGGCCGCCGTACCCGGCAGGTACTCACTGAGCACCACGCCCTCGGCGGCGATGCGCGCCTGCAGCCGGGCGTGGCTGTCCGGATAGGCGCGGTCAGGGCCCGTGCCGATCACCGCCACGGTGCAGCCACCGGCCTCCAGCGTGGCCTGGTGCGCAGCCGCATCGATGCCTGCGGCCAGGCCGCTGGTCACCGCCAGGCCCGCCTCGACGAAACAGCCGGCAAAACGCGCGGCCAGTGCGCGCCCACCCGGGGTGGGGGAACGGCTGCCGACCAGCGCCACCGACGGGCGCCAGGCCAGGCTGGGGTCACCGGCGACGAACAGCGCCAGCGGTGGGTTGGGCACCTCCAGCAACGAGGGTGGAAAGGCCGGATCGGTGCAGGGCAGCAGGTGATGGTTGTCCTGTTCCAGCCAGCGCAGGGCGGATGCACACGCCCGGGCGTCGGGACGTTCCAGCGCGGCGCATTGCTCCGGCGTGCAGCCGTGCGCGCGCCAGTTCGCCGGGCCTTGCGCGATGGCGGCTTGCGCACCGCCCGCGGCCTGCAGCAGGGCCCGTCGTGGCGCCAGTGCGCCTCCCGCCATCAACAGGCGCAGCAGCGCCTCATATGCATGCGTGGTCATCCCCCACTATCGGCCGCACCCAACAAAGGCGCCCTAGGGCGCCTTCGCATGTGATCGTCAGGTTTTCCCGCAGACGCCTGCCGGGCAGCGGCCGGCACGCCCGGCAACGGTTACTTTGCGTCCGGGTGCAGCGCGTTGTAACCCACCTGCACCGGCTTCACGCCCTGCATCACCAGCGCGTAGCTGACGTTGTCGAAGGTACGGAACACCATCGCGTGCGCGGCATACTCGTCCGGCAACGAGACCCGGCCCGCGCCGGTGCTGAGCGAGTCGTCCATGCGCGAGGAGCCCGGGTACTTCATGCGGTGCGCCACATGGCGGCCCGGGCGCCACAGCGAGAACACGGTGCCGTTGTCCACGCCCTGGGCACGGCCGGCCGAGATCGCGATCACGTCGCGCGGGCCACCGGCATTGAACATGTCGGTGACGGCCAGCACGCGCACGTCCACACCCTCGACACCGGCAGCGGGTACATGAGGGATGAACTGCAGGTCGTACGGCTTGGCTTCGACCGGCACCAGGCGGTCACCGGCGCGCACTTCGCGGCCGCCGTCGTTCTTGTCCAGCACCAGCGTGGAGGCCTCGACCTTGCCGCCGGCAATCTGGGTGATGGTGCCGGTAGCGACCTGGGCCAGCTCGTAGCCGAGCACGCCACGGCGGGCGTTGGGCGCGTTGTAGGCCTTCCACAGGTTGCCGCTGCCCGGGGTCACGTCGCCATTGGCGGTCAGGTCTTCGGTCGGCTTGGGCTGGGCGTACCGCACGGTCGGGCGTACCACGGCCCAGCGCTGGCCCACCTGGGCATCGGCCAGGCGCACGTAGACGGTGTCACCGCCGGACACGCGCAGGCGGCTGTCCTCCAGGCCGACCACGTAGGGCAGCTGCTTGATGCTGTCGACAACGCTCAGCTGCTTCAGGAACGGCTCGACCTGGGCCAGCGGAATGGCGTCGATCGGGGCCTCCTGGCGCGGGCCGGCCTGGGATACGGTCACCCGGTCCAGGTAGGCCAGGCTCAGCACGTCACCTGGATAGATCAGGTGCGGGTTGGCGATCTGCGGATTGGCTTGCCAGATCTCCGGCCACAGCCAAGGCTTCTGCAGGAAACGTGCGGCGATATCCCACAACGTATCCCCTTTTCGGACCACATAGGTGTCCGGGTGCCCGCCATTCACTTCCACGGCGGTAGCATAGGCAGCCACGGTCAGCATCGCCGCGGCGACGACCGTACGAAAACGAAGCAACATAGGTGTGAAGCCCTGATTCCCCAACAGGTCCGCGCACTATAGTCCAGAAACCGGGGCGCAAGGCAAGCGTTGGAGCTAGAATCTGCGACGTATGCCGGCGTGCCGGCCCCCTATCCGGAAACAGCCATGGCCCTTCTCCCCATTCTCGAGTTCCCCGATCCGCGCCTGCGTACCAAGGCTGCGCTGATCGACGCCGCCGAAGTCACCACGCCGGCCTTCCAGGAACTGATCGACAACATGTTCCAGACCATGTACGACGCCCCGGGCATCGGCCTGGCGGCCACCCAGGTGGACGTGCACAAGCGCTTCATGGTCATCGATGTCAGCGAAGAAAAGAATGAACCGCATGTGTTCATCAACCCGGAAATCGTCGCCAGGGACGGGGGCCGGGTGTACCAGGAGGGCTGCCTGTCGGTCCCGGGCATCTTCGCCGACGTCACCCGCGCCGACACCATCACCGTGAAGTATCTGGACCGCAACGGCCAGGAACAGCAGCTGGAGGCCGGTGAAGTGCTGGCCACCTGCATCCAGCATGAGATGGACCACCTGGACGGCAAGCTGTTCATTGACTACCTGTCGCCGCTCAAGCGCGAGATGGTCCGCAAGAAGCTGGCCAAGCAGCGCAAGCACGTGGCGTGATCGCCCATCCGGGCCGCCCTTCGGGTGGCCCGTGCCTGCGCGACGCGCGCGGGCTGCACGGCGCCGGCCGACGGCGCCGTTTTCTTTCCTGCACGAATCCATCCTGCAAGTGGGGTAGCCATGAGGATTGTCTTTGCCGGTACGCCGGAATTCGCGGTGTCGTCGCTGCGCGCCGCGGCGCGCCACCACGAGGTCGTGGCCGTCTATACCCAGCCTGACCGGCCGGCCGGCCGTGGCCGTGGCCTGGCGCCGTCGCCGGTCAAGCTGGAAGCCGTGGCCCGTGGCATTCCGGTCTACCAGCCCGAATCACTGAAGGACGAGGCTGCCCAGCAGCAGCTGCGCGACCTGCAGCCGGACCTGATGGTGGTGGTGGCCTACGGCCTGATCCTGCCCAAGGCAGTACTGGCGATCCCGACCCACGGCTGCTGGAACGTGCATGCCTCTCTGCTGCCGCGCTGGCGCGGTGCTGCGCCGATCCAGCGCGCGATCCAGGCCGGTGACGCAAAGACCGGTGTGTGCCTGATGCAGATGGAAGCGGGCCTGGATACCGGCCCGGTGCTGCTGCACCAGGAACTGCCGATCGCTGCCACCGATACCGGTGGCCAGCTGCATGACAAGATGGCCGAGCTGGGTGCACAGGTCCTGTCCGACGGCCTGGGCCTGCTGCGGGCCGGCATCAAGCCGATCGCGCGGCCGCAGCCGGAGCAGGGCGTGACCTATGCGCACAAGCTGGACAAGGCCGAAGCCCGTCTGGACTGGGCGCAGGGCGCCGATGTGCTGGCGCGTACCGTGCGTGCCTTCAATCCGTGGCCGATCGCCGAAGCGACGCTGGCTGGCGAACGCGTGCGCATCCATGGCGCGGTGGCGCTGGATGCGGCCCACGGCCAAGCGCCGGGCACGGTGCTGGCGGCCAGCCGCGATGGCATCGACATCGCCTGTGGCCAGGGCGCACTGCGCTTGCGTACGCTGCAGCGCGAAGGCGGCAAGGCGATCACCGCCGCCGACTACCTCAACGCCCGCCGTGATCTGCGCGTGGGAGCATAAGGGGTGTCGAAGCAGAACGATTTCTCCGTGGCCAAGGCGGCGCCGGGCGCGGCCACGCGCATGCTGGCCGCGCGTGTGCTGGCACAGGTGTTCACCCGTGGCCGTTCATTGAAGGCCGAACTGGCCTGGGCGCTGCCGAAGCTGGCCGACAGCCGCGATCGTGCCCTGCTGGAAGCGCTGTGCTTTGCGGTCCTGCGTCGCCGCAGTACCTATGACGCTGCCTTGCAGTCGTGGATGCAGAAGCCGCTGTCGGCGCGCGACGCCGACCTGCGCACCCTGTTGATGGTGGGCTTCGCCCAGCTGGACGTGCTGGAACTGCCGGCGCATGCGGCGCTGTCGGCCACGGTCGATGCCGCGCGTGCGCTGGGCCGTGAGCGCCAGGCCGGCCTGGTCAATGCGATCCTGCGCCGCGCGCAACGCGAGGGTTTCCCGGAGCAGCCGGCGCGCGATGCCTTCCCGGAATGGCTGGCCGATGCGGTGGAACGCGATTGGCCGGCACAGGCCGAGGCGATCTTCAGCGCCAGCCTGCAACCGGCACCGTTGTGGCTGCGTGCCAACCGCCAGCACGGTGGCCGCGACAAGGCACTGGCGGCACTGGCCGAGGCGGGCATTGCCGCCGAACCCAGCGCGCTCTGCGCCGATGCATTGCGCCTGGCAGCCCCCGTTGCGGTGAACCAGCTGCCGGGTTTTGCCGACGGTGCACTGTCGGTGCAGGACCTGTCGGCGCAATGCGCAGCCGACGCGCTGGCGCCCGCGACCGGCGCCCGCGTGCTGGACGCCTGTGCGGCGCCCGGTGGCAAGTCGGCGCACCTGCTGGAACGTGACCCCAGTCTGCGCCTGCTGGCGCTCGATATCGATGCGCGTCGCCTCGCGCGCGCCCGCGATACCTACACCCGCACCGGTGTGGGTGAGGGCGCGCAGACCCGGGTGGCCGATGCCAGCGATCCCGGGGCCTGGTGGGACGGCACGCCGTTCGACGCCATCCTGCTCGATGCCCCGTGCTCGGCCACCGGCGTGATCCGCCGCCAGCCGGACGTGATGTTCCACCGCCGCGCCGAGGACATCGATGCGCTGGTCGGCGTGCAGGCCCGCCTGCTGGAGGCCTGCTGGTCGATGCTGCGCCCGGGAGGCGTGCTGCTGTACGCCACCTGTTCGATCCTGCGCGCCGAGAACGTCGATCAGGTGCGAGCCTTCCTGAAGTGGCATCCGGACGCAGCGGCACAGCCTCTGGATGACACATTCGGCCTCGATTGCGAGGGGATTGCGCGCCAGCGCCTGCCGGGTGACAACGATGCTGACGGTTTCTTTTACGCGCGTCTGCTAAAAACAGCCTGACCCCGCTGACGTTCCGAGTCCCATGCTGAAATCCCGCGCGTCGCGCGAGACGTGGTTGTTCGTGGTGATGGCCCTGCTGGTGCTGGGGGCCGGGCTGGGCCTTCGTGATCCGTGGCCGTCGGACGAACCGCGCTTTGCGCTGGTGGCCAAGCAGATGTTCGACAGCGGGCAGTGGCTGTTCCCGCATCGCGGCACCGAGCTGTACTCGGACAAGCCGCCGATGCTGATGTGGTGGCAGGCCACGCTGTACAGCCTGGTCGGGCAGTGGCGCGTGGCCTTCCTGCTGCCGTCGCTGCTGGCGGCCCTGGGCACGCTGTGGTGCGTGGTCGACCTGGGGCGGCGCCTGTGGACGCGGCGGGTGGGGCTGTATGCCGGCTGGGCGCTGCTGTTCGCGCTGCAGTTCACCTTCCAGGCGAAGAAGGCGCAGATCGACCCACTGCTGCTGCTGTTCATCACCCTGGCCAACTACGGCCTGCTGCGCCACCTTCTGCTGGGACCCAGCTGGCGCTGGTGGTGGCTGGGCTGGTTCTTTGCTGGCATCGGCGTGATCACCAAGGGCGTGGGGATGCTGGCGCTGCTGATGCTCGTGCCTGCGGCGATCGCCGCGGCGCTGCAGTGGCCACGGGTGGGACTGCATGCGCGCGATGCGCGCTTCTGGCTGGCGCCGCTGGCCTTCCTGCTGGCGGTGTCGTTGTGGCTGGCGCCGATGCTGCTGGCCGGCTTTGCCACCGGCTCGGACGAGTACCGGGCCTACATGGACGACATCCTGTTCCAGCAGACGGCGCGGCGCTACGCCCATTCCTGGGACCACCACCAGCCCGCCTGGTACTTCCTGGCGACGATGCCGCTGATGTGGATCCCGGCGTTCCTGGCCCTGCCCTGGGCGATTCCGGCGTGGCGCCGCCGGCTGCGCCGCCGCGACCCGCGCTACCTGCTGCCGCTGGCCTGGTGGCTGATGGTGGTGCTGTTCTTCTCGATTCCGGCCGGCAAGCGCGATGTGTACATCCTGCCGGCGCTGCCGATGTTCTGCCTGGTGCTGGCGCCGCTGTTGCCTGGATTGCTGAGGCGGCGCGATGTGCAGGCCGTGGTGGGGGTGTTCACCGGCCTGCTGTCACTGGGCCTGGCCCTGGCCGGTGCGATGGCGGTGCTGGGCGACCCGGCCTTCGAGCTGCGCCTGACCCACAGCCGCGGGCTGGGGCCCGGCGCTGTCGACGCACTGGCCTGGACGATCCTGGCGATGGGCGTGTGGGGCGGATTGAGCCTGCTGGCCTGCGGCGGTCGCCGGCATCTGGCGCTGGTGTCGACCCTGGCGATGGTCTGGGTGCTGTACAGCCTGGTCGGCTATCCGCTGCTGAACGATTCCAGTTCCGCCCGCGGCCTGATGCGCACGGTTGGTAGCCGTCTGGGTCCGGATGCCGAATTGGGGCTGGTGGCCTGGAAGGAGCAGCATCTGCTGCTGGCCGACCGTCCTGCAGCGACCTTCGGTTTCGAGACGGACTGGGACGAGCAGCTGTTTGCGGCCACGCGCTGGCAGCGGCTGGCGCCCGGACGCCGCTGGTTGCTGGTGCACGAATACGCGATGCTGTCGTGCGTCGACCGCAACCGTTCTGAACTGGCCGGCGTGGCCAACCGGCGGCGCTGGTGGCTGGTGCCGGCAGCAGCGGTGAAGGTTCCCTGCGTGGTCACTGCAGAGGAGCGCGAACGTGAACGGCGTTTGCAGGAACATGACTAGCCACCACGATTCCGGCTTGTCCAGTCTGCCCAAGCGGGCCCAAAGGCAGTAAAACAGCAGGCTGGGACGGCCTGCGTTGGCCCGTCCCGTTCTTCCCGCAGATTGCAGCGATACTTCCCGACGTGCCAGCTTCACCGGACAACCTGAACCCCTTGGCCGGAAACCCGCTGGGCGTTCCCGCCGGTGGGCGCCATGGGGCCGCGCATGCGCTGGCCCAGCTGGGCCTGTTCTGCCTGCCGGCACTGGTGCTGACCGTGCCGATCAACCTGCTGCCGTATGGCCTGCTGCTGCTGCTCAGCACGCTGCTCGCGCCGGAGCTGCTGTGGCGCGCGCGCGGCATGGCCGGTCAGCCGGTGAAAGTGCTGGCCTGGCTGATGCTGGCGGTGCTGGCGCTCGGCGTACTGTCGGTGGTGTTGTTCGAGCAGGGCCTGCGTGACGTCGACAACCGCTCGCGATTCGTGGTGATCCCGTGGATCGCGCTCTGGGTCTGCGCGCTGCGTCCCAACCTGCGGTGGCTCTGGTACGGATCATTGACCGGCCTGCTCGCCACCTTCGCGATGTCGCTGTGGCAGGTGCTGGGTGGCGCCCCGCGCGCAGAGTTGTTCACCAACGCCATCGTGCTGGCCGACATCGTGATGGTGTTGATGGTGCTGCTGGTGTTCTGTCGCCCATCGCGGCGCTGGTCGCTGGTGATCCTCGGCATGGCCGCCGGCTGCGGCACCATCGTGCTGACCGGCAGCCGCGGCGTGTTCGCCGCCCTGCTGGCGCTGCTGGTGGTGCTGGCACTGAGCCTGCGCTGGCGCACCGGTGCGGCGCGCCTGTCGGTGCTGGCCGGCATGCTGGCGATCGGTGCGACCCTGCTGCTGTCGGTACCGGAGCTGCGTCACCAGGTTCGCCTGAGCGAGCTGCACAGTGACGTGCAGCGGATGGAACTGGGTGACAGTGATTCTTCCGCCGGTGCCCGCGTGGAACGCCTGCAGGTGGCCTGGGAGACCTTCCTCGATCACCCGCTGGTGGGCGTTGGCATCGGTCATTTCGACAGCGCGATGCTGCGCGTGCCGGTCTGCCGTGAGAATCCGGAAGAGTTGCGTTGCCACCTGGGGCATGCACACAACGATGTTGCCGAATGGGCAGCGACCCAGGGCGTACCGGGCCTGCTGCTGTTGCTGGCGGTGTATGGCATCCCGCTAGGGGTGTTCGTGCGGCTTCATCGCCGCAGCGGACGGTCGACCTTCCGGGGGCCGGCCGCAGCCGGCATCATGCTGGTGATCACCTATGCGCTGTGCGGCCTGACCCAGTCGATGTTCGCGCACCAGATGACGGCCAGTTTCTACGTGACCCTGGTCGGCCTGCTGACCGGCCTGTCGATCGTCGAAGGCGCGCGCCACCGGGCAGTCACCGGGGCGTGATGCATCGGCGCGCCGGGCAGGGCCCGGCGATCAGGGGTTCGGCGGGTCGGCTACGGCCTGGCCGTTGCCCAGCATCCACAGCATGATGGTCTTCTGGCGCACGTAGTTGGCGCGCACATAAGCGTAGACCAGGCCATGCCAGCCGTCGCGGAAGCCGCCACGGAACACGAAGCCGCGCCAGAACCGCCAGGCCGGTGCCAGCACCAGCTTGGCCAGGGTGGCCCGCTTGCCGCGCGCGAACTCGTGCTCGGCCATCATCCGCGCGTACTTCTCGGTCTTGGCCAGCTGCTGCTGCAAGGAGCGGTAGGGGTAGTGGACCAGGTCGCCGCGCAGGGTACCGACACTGCCATCGACGCTGGCGGCCTCGTGGATCTCGCGCTTGCCGCGCCAGCCGCCACGGCGGCGGTCGAACAGGCGCATCACCCGGTCCGGGTAGGCATTGCCATGGCGCAGGAACTTGCCGAAGTACTCCGACAGGCGTGCGAAGCGATAGCCGGCATGGCCAGCGAAGCCACCGTCGCGGGCCTGTTCGATGGCCGCACGCAGTTCCGGGCTGATCCGCTCATCGGCGTCCAGGCACAGCACCCAGTCGTGGCCGGCCTGCTCGACGCAGTACGCCTTCTGGCTGCGGAAGCCGTCGAACGGGCGCTGCAGCACGCGGGCGCCTGCGGCCTCGGCGATGGCCACGGTGGCATCGGTGGAGTAGGAGTCCACGACGACGATCTCATCGCAGAAGGCCAGCGAGGCCAGGCAGTCGCCGATGCGGCCGGCCTCGTTGAACGCGATAATGCAGGCCGAGATGCGAGGCCGTTCGATGGGAGCGGTCGTGGAGGACATGATGGCCGGGTACCTGTTGTTTGCGACGGAGCGCTATGCGCTGCCTATTCTCGCCCCGTTGGCGCAGGCCTTGCACGCCTCCGGGCAGGAGGTGGCGGCCTGGTTCGAGGGCGGCGCGGCCGGCAGCCAGCTGCCGGGCGTGCCCAACATCGGCCTCAAGCAGGCGCTGGCAATGCGGCCGCGGGCGGTGTTCAGCGCCGCCAACTGGGTGCCCACCTTCCTTTCGGGAGCCAAGGTGCAGCTGTTCCATGGCTTCAACGTGGAGAAGCGGGACAGTGCGCGCGGCCACTTCCGGGTGCGCGGCATGTTCGACCTGTACTGCACGCAGGGGCCGGCCACCACCGGGCCGTTTCGTGAGATCGCGGCCCTGCAGGGCCACTTCGCGGTGGCCGAGACCGGCTGGCCGAAGCTGGATCCGCTGTTCCGCGACGATGGTGGCGAGAGCGCCGCGCTGCGCGCCGCCGCTGGAGGACGTCCGGTGATCCTGTTCGGTTCGACCTTCACCGAACGCCTGAGCGCAGCCCCGCACCTGCATGCGCAGATTGCTGCCGACATCGCAAAGGGCAACCGCTACTGGCTGCTGACCCTGCACCCGAAGTGCCCACCGGAATTGTTCGAACGCTACCGCGCGCTGGCCGGTGCCAATGCGCGCTTCATCGAGCCGGAGCAGGTGATGGCCGCACAGCGCGCCGCCGATGTGCTGGTGTCCGATACGTCCTCGATCGTTTCGGAGTTCATCGTCCAGCACAAGCCGGTGGTG
Source organism: Stenotrophomonas maltophilia group sp. SKK55 (assembly GCF_057179845.1). NCBI lineage: Bacteria > Pseudomonadati > Pseudomonadota > Gammaproteobacteria > Lysobacterales > Lysobacteraceae > Stenotrophomonas > Stenotrophomonas maltophilia group sp. SKK55. The sequence continues at coordinate 79,972 of NZ_JBXUHP010000007.1, read as the reverse complement.
ACCTTCCGCAACCGGGTGCCCAAGCCGCACATGATCGACTTCGATGACCCGGTGCAGCTGCCGGCGATGCTGCAGCGCGCGCTGCATCCCGACGCCGCGCTGCAGGCGGAGATCGTGCGCTACGCCGATGCCATCCATCCGTACCGCGATGGCCTGTCCAGCGAGCGCGTGATTGCGGCTACCGAGGATTTCCTGTCCGGTGAAATGGGCGTGCTGCGGCGCAAGCCGTTCGGCAGCTGGGTGCGCGACCTGCAGATCCGCAAGGACCTGGGGTATTGGGGGCCGTCGCAGCGGTAAGCCGAGCGTGGGCTCGGCTCTACAGTAGATCCACGCCATGCGTGGATGCGCGACCCCGGCCGGCGCTACCTACCAGCGCAGCTTGCGCCGCGCCAGCGCGGCCGCCAGTTGATCCATCACCTGTTGCGCCTGCGCCTGCGGCAGGTAGTGCAGGATCAACGCCACATCACCATGCGCGCCGGCGGTATCCAGCTGCAGGCTGCTGGTGCCCAACAGCTTGTCCAGTGGCGAGCGCAGCAGGCGCAGGCCCTGCACCTTGTCCAGCTCGGCCCAGCGCCACCAGCGCTTCCACCAGCCGCCGCGCACGGCGACGTAGTGGTCATCCAGATACCAGCCCATGCGCGCCATCTGCCGGTGGGCCACCAGCAGCGCCAGCGGCAGCCAGGCCAGCACGATCAGGCCCCATGATCCCCAGCGCCAGTACGCGGCGGCGGCCAGCAGGGGAACCAGCAGCAGCGCGCCCAGGCACAGCCGCCACCAGCCACGCTGCGGAATGGACTGCCATTGCGCCGGCGGCCACTGCAGTTGAGGCAACAGGTGCTGCACCAGCTGCTCGCAGCGCATTGCCGGGGCCAGCGGTGCCAGCTCGCGCAGAGCGCGGTCCTGGTCCCGCGAAGGGCCGCCGGCGGCGCTGTCGACGCGCAGCTGGCGCAGGCCGAACCAGCGATGCAGGGTGGTCTCGTACAGCGTCCAGGCCTGGATGCGGCGACGCGCGACACTGCTGCGGGTTCGGCTGACCAGGCCAGCCGAGACGGTCAGCCGGCGATCCTGCTCGCTGAGAGTGAAGCCGTGATAGCGCAGCAGGGTCAGCACCACCGACAACGCACGCAGCGCCAGCCAGCCCAGCAGCAGGGCTGCGGCCAGCAGCAGGAAGGCGCCGGCCACGCCGGGATGCAGGTGGCTTGCGTAGCCGAAGGCCTCCCTGCCACCACGCTGGATGGCCGCGTCCATCACCGGCCGCGGCACGGTCTGGAACAGCACGCCGAAGGCGGCGATCGCCAGTGCCCATCCGCGGTTGGAGAGCAGGCCCATGCGCACCACGTCCCAGCTCGACAGGCGCAGCAGCACCTGTTCGGTGTCGGCCCCGGTGATCGAGGGAGTGGCAACGGCGCCGGCGGGCTGCGGTGCCTGCCCACGCTGGCGCACCAGCCGTTCCAGCGCCAGCGCCTGGTCCAGCCTCAGTACCCGCATCTCGGCTTCCGGCCGCACGCCGCCGGCCGATTCCAGGCGCAGCTCGGCCACACCGAACAGCCGGTGCAACGGGTTCTGCCGCACTTCCACGTTGTGGATGCGGGCGAACGGGATCTCGCGGCGGTTGCGCGCCAGCAGCCCGCTGCGCACGGTGATGGCATCGCTGCCGATGCGGTAGCGGTAGCTGAGGTACTGCAGCACCGAGACCAGCACCAGTGCCGCGATCGCCGACAGTGGAATCAACTGCGCCCACATCGGGTCGCGCTCGCCACGCTGGCCGAACACCAGCAGCGCGACCAGCGGCAGGAAGTAGTGGCGCAGCTGCATCAGCAGCACGAACAACCACGACCACGGGTGCAGGCGATGGTCCTCGCCACCGGCAGGCAGCGATGCGGGCAGGGGCGGCGGCAGGCTCACAGGGCGTCGGCGTCCTGGTCGAGCTGGTGCGAGAGGGTGTCGCGCAGGTGCTCGGCGTCGGCTTCATCCAGGCCGTTGACGGTGACCGCGCTCATGCGGGTACCGGCAGTGTGCACGATCAGCGTGGCCAGGCCGGCGCGTCGCTCCAACGGGCCCCGGCGCAGGTCCAGGTGCTGTACGCGCGATATGGGAATGCGGGTTTCCAGCTGCCACATCAGGTCGCGGCGCAGGCCCAGGCCCTGGTCATCCAGGCGCCAGCGGGTGCGGGTCAGTCGCCGGCGGCCGAGCCAGGCGCCGAAGAGGATGCCGATCAGCAGCCCCAGGGCGGCAGTCCACAGGCCGCCGGGCAGATCGAAGAACCAGGCAGCTGCGGCCAGTGGCAGACCCGGTACGAACAGTCCGCCGAAGGCGCCTTCCAGTGCGGCCAGGCGGGCGGCACGTTGCGGCAGCGATTGCCAGGCTTCGGTGGTCGGGGCGATAGGGGCGACGTCGGTCACGCGGGCTCCGTCAGGTGGCAGGGCGAGCGGCGGCGGTGGCCGCACCGCGCAGACGGTAGCAGGTCGGCTGTGTTACTGGGCAGCCTGGATCAGCGCATCGACATCCAGCAGGTGACCAGCACGATCGGCCTTGGTGCGCAGGTAGTGTTCGTTTTCGGCGGTGATCTCGCCGGTGACCGGAATGCAGTCCAGCACCTCGATGCCGGCATTGCGCAGGCGCTGTGCCTTGGTCGGGTTGTTGCTGAGCAGAGCCACGCGCGAAATGCCCAGGCCATGCAGCATCGCCACCGCACTGCCGTAGCGGCGTTCGTCGGCACCGAAGCCCAGCTGTGCATCGGCGTCGATGGTGTCCAGGCCGTCGTGCTGGTAGCCGTAGGCGCGCATCTTGGCGGCGATGCCGGTGCCGCGGCCTTCCTGGTCCAGGTACAGGAGCACGCCACCGCCCAGTTCCTTCAGCTTGCGCAGCCCGCGCCGCAGCTGGTCGCCGCAGTCGCACTTGAGCGAGCCGAACAGGTCGCCGGTCAGGCACGAGGAGTGCACGCGTACCGGTACCACCGCCGACAGGTCCGGTTCGCCGACGATGATCGCGACCTGGTCACGCTGGGCCACGCCGCCGCGGAACACCGCGAAGGTGGTCATGCCGACGTCGCGCAGCGGTACCGGCGAACGCGCCACCAGTTCGTAGTCGTGGGCCGCATGTGCTGCGCCTTCGGCGAGGTCGCACAGGGCCACCTCGGCGGCACCGTCGAACGTGTGGTCATCCACGTCCAGGCGCACCGCGACCATCGCCGGCAGCAGCAGGCCCAGGCGGGTCAGCTCCACCGCGCCGGCATCGAAGGCGTCGCCGGCCGCCCAGCCGTCGGGCATGGGGCCGGGCTCGCGCAGGTAACCCAGCGAGGGCAGGGTATCGAAGGCAATGCCGGCCAGCGGCAGGCGCGCGCCTTCCGGTGCTTCCACGCCGAGCACGCGGGCGCGGGTGGCGGTCAGGAACAGGTAGTGGCGCTCGCGCGCGGCAGCGGCGAACGTGGCAAAGCTGCTGGCAGTGGCGCTGTCCAGTGCAATCACCGCCAGGCGCTGGCCCTGGCCATCGTGGAGCAGTACCGGGCGACCGGCACGCAGTTCGGCCACCGCGCGTTCGCAGCGGATCGCGGCGGGGTCGCCGAACAGGGAAGAGGCAGCAGGCATGGCAGGACCGGGGGAGGCGGACATCGCAGTCTCTATGGGGGCGACGGCGTCGTATTCAACGTGGTGCGACCGTCAGTGCGGATGCTCTTCGGTCGCGTACGGGTCTTCCTCGCCGCTGCCTGGTGGCCGCAGCGTATAGCGCTTGTAGGTCCACTGGTACTGCGTCGGGTCGCGGCGGGCGATGCGCTCGATGCCGGCGTTGAGCGCGGTGGCCGCCAGCTGCGGGTCCGGGTCGGCCACGGCGGGGTCGGTCGGCTCGATGTGCAGGGCGAATTCCATGTCCGGCCCGATGCGCTCGCACCAGCCATACAGCACGGTGGCGCCGGTGCGCTCGGCCAGCCGGTTGACCAGGGTCATGGTCAGTGCCTGCACGCCGAAGAACGGCACGAACACGCCGTCGCCGGCCTTGGGTTGCTGGTCGGGCAGGATGCCGGTGGCACCGCCGTCCTTGAGCACCTTGAACAGCTGGCGCACGGCGGGGCCCTCGGCGCGCACCTGCTGCACGTTCTGGCCGCCCCGCACCAGCTGCAGGAAGGCGTCGCTGGCCTCGTCCTCCGGTGGCTTGTAGACGATGGCGATGTGCCCGCGCGAGGCCAGCCACTGGTTCAGCAGCTCCCAGTTGCCGAAGTGGGGTGCGGCCACGATCACGCCCTTCCCGCCGGCCAGCGCCGCGTCGTACAGGGCTTCGCCGTGGCGCTGCTTCAGGTGCAGGCGCAGGTTGTCGGCCGGCCTCTGGCTCCACAGCCGCAGCGTCTCGATGGCCTGCAGGGCGGTGGAGCGCAGCAGCTCGCGGTGCAGGCGGTCGCGCGCCGGACCGTCCAGTTCCGGGTAAGCCAGTTCCAGGTTGCGCCGGGTGACGCGGCTCTCGCGAGCGTTGAGACGGACCCACGTCCACGCCAGGGCATGCGCGAACCCCCGCAGCACTGGCCAGGGCAGGCGGGCGAACAGAGTGGTGGCGCGGTAGACCAGCCGGGCTTTGCGTTGCGGATTCATCGGCGCCAGTTTAGCCAAGGGCGCTGCTATCGTGGCCGGCCCTGTTCATTGGAAGCCCACGATGCTCGTCCTGATCCAGCGCGTCAGCCAGGCCGCCGTCCATGTCGACCAGGAAGTGGTGGGGCAGATCGGCCCCGGCCTGCTGGCCCTGGTCGGCATGGAACCGGGCGATACCGAGGCCCAGTTGCGACGGATGGCCGAGCGCCTGCTGGGCTACCGGGTATTCGCCGACGAGGCCGGGAAGATGAACCGGTCGCTGCGCGACACCGGCGGCGGCCTGCTGCTGGTCAGCCAGTTCACCCTGGCCGCCGATACCCGTTCGGGCATGCGCCCCAGTTTCACGACCGCCGCACCGCCGGACGAGGCTGAACGCGGGTTCAATCGATTTGTCGAGATCTGTCGTGAAAATCACGCGCCCGGGGTGGAAACGGGCCGATTTGGTGCCCATATGGTCGTCAGCCTGGTCAATGACGGTCCCGTGACCTTCCTTCTCAGGCCCTGAGCCTGCGGGACCACCGCCCGGCAGGCGGGGCCCCGGGATGGTATAATGCTACGTTCCCTATTTCTCCCTAGCCGGTGGCGCGAGCACTACATGGCCAACGAACGTCCTGCCCAATCCGAAATCAAGCAACTGATCAGCAAGGGCCTGGAACAGGGCTACCTGACCTACGCCGAAGTCAATGACCATCTGCCGGACGACATGGTCGACCCGGAACAGATCGAAGACATCATCGGCATGATCAACGGCATGGGCATTGATGTCCATGAAGTTGCGCCGGATGTGGAAACCCTGCTTCTCAACGATGGCAACACCGGCAACCGCGAAGTCGATGACACCGCGGCTGAAGAAGCTGCCGCCGCGCTGAGCGCGCTCGACACCGAAGGTGGCCGTACCACCGACCCGGTGCGCATGTACATGCGCGAAATGGGCACCGTCGAGCTGCTGACCCGCGAAGGCGAAATCGCCATCGCCAAGCGCATCGAGGAAGGCCTTTCGCAGGTCCAGGCGGCCCTGGGCCAGTTCCCGGTTTCGGTCGAGTCGCTGCTGAACGACTACGAAGCCCACAAGGAAGGCAAGAAGCGCCTGGCCGAAGTGATCGTCGGCTTCAACGACCTGGTCGACGAAGAGCCGGCACCGCCGGCGGTCGTTGCCGATGACAGCGCCGATGCGGACGCCGAAGGCGACGAGGACGAGGACGACGATGTCGACGGTGGCGATGAAGAAGCCGCACCGACCGGTCCGGATCCGGAGGAAGTCGCCGCGCGCATGCAGGCACTGAGCGATGCCTTCAACGCTTTCAAGAAGGCCGCGACCAAGGGCGACAAGAAGAACCTGCCGCGCCTGCGCGAAGAGATGTCGGCGGTGTTCGTCACCCTGAAGCTGCCGCTGCCGCTGACCGACGTGCTGACCAAGCAGTTGCGCGACACCATGGCCGACATCAAGTCGCATGAGCGCCGTGTGCTGAACCTGGCCACCGTCACCGCGCGCATGCCGCGCAAGGACTTCATCCGTTCCTGGGAAGGCAACCAGACCAACCTGGAGTGGGTGGAAGACGCACTGAAGCGCAAGCAGAAGTGGTCGTCGGCCCTGCGCGAAGTGAAGGACCAGATCATCGCCGAACAGCAGGCGACGATCGACATCGAGAAGCTGACCCAGCTGGACCTGGAAGAGCTGAAGGAAATCAGCCGTGCCATGGCCTACGGTGAAGCCAAGGCGCGCAAGGCCAAGAAGGAAATGGTCGAGGCCAACCTGCGCCTGGTGATCTCGATTGCCAAGAAGTACACCAACCGTGGCCTGCAGTTCCTCGACCTGATCCAGGAAGGCAACATCGGCCTGATGAAGGCCGTGGACAAGTTCGAGTACCGCCGCGGCTACAAGTTCTCGACCTACGCCACCTGGTGGATCCGCCAGGCGATTACCCGCTCGATCGCCGACCAGGCGCGCACCATCCGTATTCCGGTGCACATGATCGAGACGATCAACAAGTTGAACCGCATTTCCCGCCAGATGCTCCAGCAGTACGGCCGCGAGGCTACGCCGGAGGAGCTGGCCAAGGAAATGGACATGCCGGAAGACAAGATCCGCAAGGTGATGAAGATCGCCAAGGAGCCGATCTCGATGGAAACCCCGATCGGCGACGACGAGGATTCCCATCTGGGCGACTTCATCGAGGACACCAACGTGGAGTCCCCGATCGAGAACACCACCAACATCAACTTGTCTGAAACCGTTCGCGACGTGCTGGCCGGCCTCACCCCGAGGGAAGCCAAGGTGCTGCGCATGCGCTTCGGCATTGACATGAACACCGACCACACGCTGGAAGAGGTCGGCAAGCAGTTCGACGTGACCCGCGAGCGCATCCGCCAGATCGAAGCGAAGGCCCTGCGCAAGCTGCGTCACCCGAGCCGTTCGGAGCAGCTGCGCAGCTTCCTGGATATCGATTGATAGCCAGCGGCTGTTGAAGCGTTGAGAGAGACCCCGCCTGGTGCGGGGTTTTTCTTTGGTCGTTCCCGGCCATGCCGCTCGGATCCTGACGATGTCGCGTCTGCCATTTGATTACGTCCTGCGGTGGCCGCACGCTGACCGTGCAGATGCTCAACACATCGCGTAGGCAGGCCGGTCTCCATCGGCGCTGATGCAAGCGCGCAGCAGGTCACGTACATCACATGCGGCCTGCGGCACTGATTTGCCATGCATCCGGAGTAACGCCATGAATGATGTGGAGCACGATCTGTCTGATTCCCGGCAGACTGATTTTTCGTCGCTGCTTGATTGGGATGAGGTGATGCAGGATGAGCGTGAGGATCGGCTGGGGTTTGCCCGCCGCACGACGTATGCGTTGCTGACGCTGTCTGGTGCGGAACTGGTCGAGGGCTTTGACGGCGGCAACCAGAAGGCACTGGAAGAGGCCAGGAGGACGGTGGCGCTGTTCCAGGCACATCTGCGGCGGCAGATGTGGTTTGCGGAAGCGGCGGAGAAGCGGTTGGGGCGCGTTGCTGAGGCTCTTGCTGCTGCCGGGTAGCCGATCGAGCATGGCCTCCACTACACTGTGGCGCTGCGCAGGGCCTATAGCTCAACGGTTAGAGCAGGGGACTCATAATCCCTTGGTTTCAGGTTCGAATCCTGATGGGCCCACCATCGAATCAGGCACTTAGGATCATCCGCAGTGCCTTCTTCGTCAAGCCAGCGCCGCACGGTGACCGCTCGGTGACCGTTTACGCTCCGCTGCTGTCGCAGTTGGCCGCTGGTCGCCCCACATCCTCGGGCGTCCACTGCGGGGCGCTCCTACGTGCGCGAATCCAACGCTGGATGTCGCTCTGGTACCAGCGAGTGCCGCCGCCGACCTTGTGCCTGGGCGGGAAAGTGCCCTTCTCCATCTCGCGGTAGATGTAGCTCTTCTTCATCCCGGTCTGGGCTTCGACCTGTTCGAGCTTCAGCAGGACTTCGGGGATGTTCTCAGCTGCGCCCATCTCGGGCCTCCGTTACTTCAGTGGTGGGCGCCAACAGCAGCGCAGTGTGCGATTCCAACCGCGCCGTGGACACAAGGTTTGCGATCTGTGTCAGGTCCATGGTGGGGTCATCGAAAAGGGCAAGGCCGATCTGGGCCGTCAGCCGCTGGGCCGCCGTCTCCGCCAGCGGCGCCTGCGTGTCGATGGTGGCGAGGGCGTATGCGCGCCAGGCGTCGCACGCGGCCTGCAGCTGCGGCTCACCGGCAAAGGTGAAGGTCAATGCGCGGCCGCCGCCGCTGGCGGGGCGCGTGCTGGTCAGGGCGGTTTCGAGAGCTGCTGCAACCGCTATGGCCGCGCGCTGCTGGTGGATCAGTGGTGACCGCTCGCCAGCGGCGGCCTTGATGTGCTCAACGGTCAATGTGATTTCTCCTTCGTATGCTCTTCGATTGACTTACGCATCTGCGCAATTCGGAAACCCCACTCGTCCCTTTCCCGCTTGCCTTCACGCTTCAACGCTCGCTCCAGTCGGTCGAGCAGCGGGAGAACCCAGGACGGATTGAACGGCTGGGGCTTCAGCACGATCGGCGCCGGTGGCTTGGGTGGGTTGCAGTACGGATCGGCCCAATCGAAGGGGTCGTTACAGACGGTGCAGTGCGTTCGATCCGCCGACCAGATGTGATCCCGATCATTGCCGGCCCTGCGGACCTCGTGGAGAAGCGGCTGGGTGTAAAGAGCCCGGACCTGTTCGCCAGCTGCGAGGGCTCGGTACCACTGCCTTTCATCGATCTGGTACCAGAACGATCCGCCCCATTGCTCGAGCCTGACGGCTCGCTGCTGACCGAACAGACGCATCAGCGTGGTGGCCCATCGATTCACCTGATCGGCCGGCACCGCATGACCGGCGCGGCCTGCTGCTCGCATCTCGCGCACGGCGTCACTCGCAGTCTGCGGCGGTGCTGTGCTGATGGTCGAGGCATCGCCGCTCATGCTCCGCCCTCGAGCAGCATCTTGGGATCGATGTGCCACCCGGCCTCGCGAGCAGCGCGCAGCCGTAGCTCGTTCGCATCGAACTCGTCCAGCTGCAGCGTTGTGATCGCGCCCTCAACCTGATGCGGCTGCAGGGGGCGAGACGTCCGGCCGAATGCGCGCCAAACGCTGAACACCTGGCAGCCCCAGGCGGGCGCAAGGCAGGCAAGCTGCTTGCCGTGCTCACGGCAGTGGCGGCGGATCATGTCGCGCGCTGTTACGTGCGCGGGCGCCGGGCCGCGAAGAGCGGCGCGGATTGATGCGGCGTTGCGTCCTGGGCTCATGCGACGTCTCCAAACGAAAGGCCAGGCTGTGCGACCCGGATTCGTGCCTCGGCGATTGCGGCGTAGACGGGGTCCTGCTCGATGCCGACGAACTGGAAACCTTCGAGTACTGCCGCCTTGCCGGTGCTGCCGCTTCCCATGAACGGATCCAGCACCAGGCCGCCGGCCGGGGTGACCAGTCGACACAGGTAGCGCATGAGGTTTGTTGGCTTCACGGTGGGGTGGTGGTTCCCGTTCCGCTCTGACCAGTCGGCAGTCTCGCGATCGCGCATTGTCGCGCCGGCGGAGACAGCCGGTACCGGGCCAGAATCCAGGCCGTCGTTGCGGTCCTCGCGCGTAGCCTTAGCGCAGTAGAAGAACCGCGCTGCGCTGCCGGAGTCGCCTCGAGCTCGATGCTCAGAAACCGCGGCGAACTCGCCGTAGACCTGAGCGGATCGTGCAAACAGCGGGCCAGTGTCTCGCTGCTGCCCTGGTGCGTCAGGGAACTCAGCGAGTACTTCAGCACTCCCGTCGTGAACCAGGTTGGCAGGCCATCGGCCGAGCGCTTCTGCTTTGGCGACGTTGGCATTGCAACGATGGGCATGCGCCGCTTTGGCCTGCTCGTCCTGCATCCACGGGCGATGCCATCCATCGGGACCGACCTTCGGCGCGGACGACTGATCGCCGCCGCCGAGCTTGTCCATCGTCTCGATCCGGCAAGCGTCGATGTTGAGCCCACCGGTGCCGTGCTGATGCCAGTTGGCAGCCACCGTGCCTGTAAGCGGCTTGCGGGCGACGGTAATCGGCTCGAGCGCTGGTTTCAGCGCGGTGCCGCCCCAGGGCCCATTGTGCGACTTCGGGAAGCCGCTGCCGTAGACCCACGCGATCATGTCGCGGATCTCGAAGCCTGCGTCCTCGATGCGCACGGCCATGCGGTGCTGCGTGCGGGTGCCGGCGAAGGCCAGCAGATGGCCGCCAGGCTTCAACAAGCGCAGGCACTCGGCCCAAATCTCGGTGCTGGGTACGTCGTAATCCCAGCGCTTGCCCATGAACGACAGGCCGTAGGGTGGATCGGTCACGACGGCATCAACCGAGTTGTCGGCCATACCTCGCATTACTTGCAGGCAGTCTCCGATGTGGATCATGCGAAGAGGTCCAGTTGGGCCGGCAGTGCCGGTGCGCGCGGCGATGCCGGCAGTGGTGCGGGAGCGGTCGCGCGCATGCGCGCGCGCTGTGCAGCGTTGAAGGCAAACCAGAAGCCGAGGCCGTGTCGGCGCACTCGGCATTCGGTCAGCAGCACGCGGGCGACGTGCTTGGCCAGGGCAGCGCCGGTCATGCCGCCACCGCCATGTCGGCCGGAACCGGGTCAAGGTTGGCCTCTGCGATCGCGAACATCGGTGGCGGGCTGACGCTGTTGCCGCACATGCGGACCTGCGCTGTGGTCTTCAGCTCGGTGCCGTCGGCGGTGCGGTCGATGATGTAGGTCCGTGGGAAGCCCTGCGCACGGAAAAGCTCATGCGGCTTGAGCATGCGCAGGCCGATATCCACGATCACGTAGGGCGTGCCCTTGATGACCACGGTGACCAGCGCCAAGCGGTCCTTGGTGGTGACCGTGTCTACGGGGTCATGAAGCCCCACGGCGATGCCGCTGCCGTAGTACTTCACCAGGAACGCTGCCACGCGCAGGGCGCCTGCCTCTTGCTCCGGGGAAAGTTGCGCCAGCTCCGCCTCCGCAACGGCATGCCCGCCGTTGCCACTGGCGGTGACCGTGCCGACCGGCGAGCGAGCATCCTTGCTGCCAGTTCCCCAGCGCTGGACGCCGCCAGTTCGACCTTCGCCGTGTGCGGCCTGGACCATGAAGGCACTCGATACCGCGTGGTGTTCGGCCTGAGCGGCTACGGTGGTGAGCGGCGTTCGCGCATCGGCGCCGACCATATTCCGCCGCAGCGTTACCAGCGAGGCGGCGGCTACACCGAGGGCATGCGCTGCGCCGGCCGGCCTGGCTGCACCAGCACCAGAAGTGATCGTCGGCACGGGCTCGGTGGCCGCCGTGCCGATGCTGTTGCCACGGAACTTCACCAGGTGCGGCGCGGCCACAGCGTGCTTCACACCGCCCGCGACAATCGTGCCCAGCGGCTGCTTCAGGTCCAGCGCACGCGGGGCCTGGCCCTCGCGCTCGCCATACCCGGTCTGGACAAGCGTCGGGGATACCACCGAGAAGTGCCCACCCTTCACCCCGGCGCAGACAGTGGGAAGTGGCTCGTCCGCTGCCATCGTCCGCTGACGGCTTGCGTTGGCATGCTCGGTGAGGAACGGCGCCAGCTCCGGCGCCACCAGCATCAGCTCGCCGCGATTGGCGGCGGTGATGGTGCGCATGGGGTCGCGCACGCTGTGCACGCGATCGCCGCCCTGGTGTGTTGCAGGGACGATGAAGGGATCGGCCGAGTTGATGACGTGCCGCATGACGCCCTTGGCGATGCGGCGCATGGTGGCGTCGGCCAGCGGCCGGTCCCGAGTAAAGATGGACGGGCAGGGAATCGAGAAGTCCAGGCAGTCAGCAGCAGTCACGCGCGGCTTCTTTCCCGGGGCTGTGCCATGGGTCGGCTCAGGCCACACGATGGGCTGGCCATCCCGGCGGCCGAGCAGGAACAGACGTTCGCGGCTGGTGCCGGCGCCGTAATCGCTGGCCACCAGCTTCCGCCACTCCACCGCGTAGCCCAGCGCCCGCAGTGCTGCGACGAACTGCCTCCAAGTGCGGCCGCTGTAGCGCTTATGGGGAACAAGAGCCTGGCGCTCGACGGGCACCCGCTCGCCCTTGTCGGCGACTCGGTTGACCATGACCGGCTTGCCGCGCCGGAATAGCGGCTTTCCCGACTCCGGATGCACGGCCTGGACCAAGTCTAGGGTGATCACCCGGCCGGTCTTGGAGCAGCGCTTTGCCACCAGCGGACCCCAGGTCAGGATCTGCCACACGTTCTCCATGGAGATGATGCGAGGCGCGGTGTTGGTCCCGTGCAGGCGATCAGCACGCAGCAGCTGGCCAACCCACTTCAGCACCACCCACGACAATGCGCGGGTCTTGCGGCTGCGCGGCTGGCCGCCCTTGGCCTGGCTGAAGTGCGTGCAGTCCGGAGAGGCATGGAACCAGCCGATGGGCCGGCCGGCCACGTCCACGCGTGGGTCGGCGTGCCAGATATCCTCGCGGTGATGCTGGGTCAGCGGGTGGTTGGCGGCGTGCATGCCGATGGCCAGCTCGTCGTGGTTGTAGGCCAGGGCGGGATCGATGCCGAGGGCCTGCTTGAGCCCTTCCGATGCGCCACCACCGCCGGCGAACAGATCCACGACGATCTCGCCGGGGCGCAGCCGGGAGCGCTGCGGCATGGGGAAGTTGAAAGCGTGGGAGCCGTCAGCCATTGGAACGATCTCCGCGGTGATAAGCTCGGGCAAACCCCAGCGAGCTGATGCCATGTCGCACATCCAACCCGATCATTCCGAAGTCTTTCTCGTTCATCAGGACGGTCTCTTTGCAAAGGTCGACGTGAAGAAGACAACCAACGGTTGGTCTGTGCATGTCGTGGAGGTCAAACAGCCGAATGGAAATACAGTCAGATTTGGGCATGGGCTTGCTGTTCCAGGCTCGCTGGAAGATGCGCGCGAAGCTGGCGTTCGCACCGCCCGTTCGCAGATTGCTCAGACACTGCATCGCGAGATCAACGAGAGCGGGCACGTGCTCCAAGCGCGTTGCCAGCAGCGATCGGATGGCACTGGCTACTTCGACGCTTACGTGGAAGTGAGCCAAGGCGATTCCGTTGTGCACAGGCACTTGATGGAGCCTGTGCCGAGCCGTCAGATGGCTGATCGCGAAGCGATAGATTTTGCTGCGCAGCTGCTGCGACATGTGACGAGCATTCGTGGAGACGGCACGCTGGTCATTTGAGAGCAGCAGGCCAATAGGTCGCGGCTCAGCCATTGCACACCGCATGGCTGAGCGGAGCCATCAGCTGCACGAAGGTGACCCACGGATGCGCCTCATGGGCTTTCACGCCCTTGCAGCCGGCAACGTGCGGGAACGGGTAGCGTGCGTAGCTGGTCAGCTGTGGGCGTTGGCAGATCCGGCAGCGCATGTAGTCGCCATCGAGTTCCCATCGCATCGAGAACGAGCAGAGTTTTCCGTTTGCCTCAGCGATAGCGTCGCCGCCGATGATCTCTGGCCTATCCATTGCGCTGTGCGTGTCTGTGGTGATCGTAGTCATCGCCAGCCCCGCAGAAATTCGCCGAACGTCACACCACCGTCGTAGCGCAGGAACTGCTGGTAGCGCTGCTGCGACCTGGTCAGTTTCGGCGGCGGCGGAGTGCGCTCCTGCACCGCTGCTCGGCCGGCCTCGGTGACGTTGAACAGGTCGCTCCCGCCGGTAATCGCGTTCCCCGCGCGCTGGACCATGAACCCGCGCGCTACGAGCGCCACGCAGTGCTTGTGGTCGGCGCCGCCTGGGCCGGTGACGAAGTGATTTCGGTAGCTGCGCTCCCTACCGCAGTCGCCGACGCCCAGGGCATGGCGAAGGATCTCCAGTTCTGCATCCGGCAGAGCGCCGGCGATCGCCTGGTTAGCCACAGCGCACCTCCGGAGTACCCATCAGCACAACTTCACGCACGGCGGCGTCGGTCAGCAGGCGCGCACGGTCGGCCATATCGCTGAATACCTGTCGTAGGTGGTGCTGCACGCCGATCGGAAGCGTGGTCAAAACTGGACCGCTGCGGCGGCGTACCTCCTGCTGACACTGGCTCAGAAGATCAGCCAGCACCGGCTCGCGCGCTGCGGCGGCTTCACCATTCAGGGCAATGTCCAGCTGGCGCACCAGGTAGGCCTGCGCATCCTGCTCGAGCGAGAGCAGAGCGTCATGGCTGATCAGTGGCGCTGCGGCGGCGAGGCCGGCACGGATGGCTTCCGCGTAGCCCTTTTGGGTGCCATGGGTGGCGTAGGCAGCGCGGAACGCTTCAATCGCGCTATCGGTGATCGGTATTGAAGGTTTGGCGTCGCTGGGCTGAGGCTGTTTCATTCGGGAGATCTCAGGCTGCGGTGGTGGCCGGCTTCTCGGCCATGGCTGCCAAGCGCTCAAGGCGTTCGGCTTCGGCGATGTAGTAGTCGTGACGGTCCTTTCGGACCTTCTGGGAGAAGAACGGATCGGTCAGGGCGTTCTCGGCCGCAACGCGGTTGGCCTTGGCCAGGCGGGCTGGGTCGTGGTCGAAGATGTCGAGCTGGTTGCGGTGGTCCATGGATGCCGCCGGCGAAGCGTCAGCGGAGTCGTGTGCGTGGCCAGAGGGCCGGCATCTGCCGTTGCCACGCTGCGTAGCCCACCTGGTTGCCGTTCTTGAGCGAGCGCTGCAGGATCTGGCCGAACTGCACGCGGAGCGAGAACCAGCGGCACGGGTGTACAGCAACTGCTGCCGCGTACCGCTGCAGCCTCTCTTCAGGCGTTGGCGTGGCCGTGCTGACGATCACCGCGTCCAGGCCGCCGCCGATCGGATGCAGGCCGTCCATCAGCGCACCAACCTGTGCAGGTTCGGCGCGACGCGCTGGCGCTGCTCTTCTGCCTCGCGCTGACGCTGCGCGCTCGCCTGGTGCGTGCAGTACACGCGGTAGGGATGCCGGCGGGGGCGCTTCGCGCGCTCCAAGGCCGCGCGCTGGTCCGGTGTCAGGTCAGGTGCTGGGAGCTTGATCGCTGGCGCCCTCATGCTGCACCGCCTTGTGCGCGCACCATGCGGCGCAGGCTCTTGCGCACGTCGGCGATGGCTCGGCCGGCGCTGGCGCGGCGCTCCAGCACTGCGCGCGCGGCAACGTCAGCGGCTGCGGCGACCAGATTCGGGGCGAACCCCATACCAGTGGCGGCGGTGGCGGCTGCCTTGGCGGCGACGGCCGCTCGCTGGGCGAGTAGGTAGGTGATGGCGGCGATCATGCTGCACCGGCCTGGCTGATCGTGTAGCCACGGCTGCGGGTGGCATTGATGCGGTAGCCGTGCTGGGCCAGCTTCTGGCGCAGGCGGCAGATGGTCACCTCGACGGTGTTCGACTTGCGGCCGGAGGCGCCGTAGATCTCCCGCTCGATCTGGAACCGGCTGATCGGGGTGTCACCTGCGTTGATGATCAGCTGCAGCACCCTAGATTCGGTGGGGCTCAGGGGCAGGCGCTGTGCGCCGATCATCGCGGCGCGGGGTTCAGTAAGGAGGCCGGTGATCACGGCGCCACCTCCACGAAGGCCAGTTCGTGCATGACGCACTGCGCCCGGGCCAGCACCGGGGAGGTGCTCGGCTCTTTGCCGTCTGCGGTCGACAGGGGGACAACCGCATTGGCCCGGACGCATGCCGCCGGGGAAATCTCATAGGAGCCGCTCAGGACGGCATCTGCCGCGTCGAGGGCAAGCTGCCAGCGCGCCGGCTCGAAGTTTTGCGTCAGCGCCGCAGTGACGCCTGCCGCACAGTCGGGCACCCGGTCTGCATCGCGGAAGGCGTTGAGGGTCGTGTTGGCGACGGTGGCACGCAGTGCCCAATCGTCCCCGGCGGCCAGCTCATACACAGCCAGAGCGGCGCAGATGCGGGGGCTGGTGATCACCAGCCCGTTCGGCGCGTCGTCTGTAGCCGCGGCGGGTGCATCGGAGGGGGTGGCCCAGGCAACCACGCCCAGGGCGATGAAGCACGCCAAGGCGGCCATGCCGACGCGGGCGGTGCGCTTGGTGCTGAGGGTCAGGGGCATTGCTAGGTCTCCGTAGGCGGCGGAAGCCGGCTGTGGCTCTATAAAAGCACGCTAATACGAAGAATGCAAGCACGCTTATTCAGCGTGCTTCTACGCTAATCGCTGATTGGAGCGGGGGATGTAGAGATGGACTGGCGGAAAGCCTTTGTTTTTTTGGCCGGCGGAGTCATAGGAGCGGCCCATGCAGCGGCGCAGCCGTTGGTTGTCGTCAAAGAGGGAACGGAAGAGACGAACCCAGTCGAGCGCTCCCTTGCTGCAACTGCGGGGGCTCCGTTTGAATTCATGGGCATCACGATTGGAGCGCCATTGGGTCCCGAGTGCCCGCGCGAGCAGATCCCGCATGCTGGGGCGGTCTACAACCTGGGTGCTGCGAAGTCAGCGTGCTGGGTGGCAACCGGCATGCAGCCAGGGGCACGGACCAACACGATCAACAATGACCTGTTGACGGTGGTGCCGCTCAGCAACAAGAGGCCCACTGGAACAGGATCGGTCACGGCGGTCGTCGTCAACGGGGTGGTCGAAGGCCTGACAATCTCGACCGATGGTTTCGTGCACGCTCAAGAACTGTTCGAGCAGCTGAAAGTGAAGCTGGGCGCGCCGACAAAGCACGACACAGTGCAAGTGGTTTCCGGTGTTGGCGCCAACTTCGTTGGTCCGAGAGCAGTTTGGGAACTGCCCGGCACGTATGTCCAGTTCAACGGCATTGTCGGAGCCGTCAACTCAGGGATCATCCTGGTGTATACCGAGAAGGGCAAAGCTCGAGAAGCGGCGCGCCAGAAGCAGCGCGCTAAGTCCTTCTGATTTCAGACTTCTTGGGCACTTCGTAGCAGCGCCAGGCCCAGGATCTTGCCGCCCACATGAAGCTGATCCGCTTCTTGTGGCGGCACAACCTCGCTCAGGTACTTCCTGTTGGTGCTGATGACGTGCAGGCCATCCCGCAGCAGCTGCAGGCGTTTGACGTAGGTCAGCCCATGCAGATTGATCAGGTACAGGCCATCGCCGTCGAAGTAATCCTTGGCGACGTCCACGAACACCACGTCGCCATTCTTGATGTCGGGATACATCGAGTCCCCGCGCACGGTCACCAGGCGCACACGGTCACCCTCGGGCACGAACCCCAGCTGCTGGCGCACCTGCCACTCTGCGATGTCGAGCTCCCGGACGACGTCCGGGTAATCCTGATTCATTGCGCCAAAGCCCCCTGAAGCCTCGCCTTCCATTACTCGAAGGCGAACATAGCCAGCGGGTGTCTCACTGACTGATATCGAGGACCCGTGAGACTCGTCCGAGCGCTCGGGCAGCTCACCAGTGATCAGCCATTCGACCCGGAAAGGCCTGTAGACACGGGCCAGCTTCACCGCCGTCTCGCCGCTGAGCGACTTCGTCTTGCCGTCCTCCAGCTGGTAGAGCGCTGATGCGGTGATGCCGGCACGACGCGCGGCATCGGCGGGTTCGGTAATGCCGCACTCAGTTCGTGCGCGCTTCAGGCGGGTAGCGAGGGCTGTAGTCATGTTAGCGAGCTTATTAGTCCGTTAAGTAAGCGTGCTTGCACAGGCAATGAAAGCGTGCTTATATAGGTGGCATGAACATGCCCCGGATCACCAAGGAAGAAGCCATTGCCGCTTACGACGGCAATGCCGCCGCGCTCGCACGCGCTCTCGGAATCACGCCGTCGGCTGTCTATCAGTGGCCCGATGGGCAGATCGACGATCTGTGGGCGCTGAAGCTGCGCTTCGTGCTGATGCCAGCCCACTTCCAGGCACTTGAGCGACCTCCGGAAAACGACCCGGACGCTGACCGGATCGTGCCGGTCGACGCGGTGTGACCGCCTTCCCACCAGACCGCTGTGCCGCGATCCGCCAGCCACCAAATCCATGAATTTCGGTCGTCCTGTCCATGGCGACCACTTTGCATCGCCTCCCGAGGTGCGTAAATGAAGCCTGATCCTCAGTACCACGAGCCGCGCTCTGCGGTGGTGTTCCGCCACACGACCGACGCCGTCCGCAACAGCGGCCACACCGACAGCAGCCTCGCCCAGGCGATCGCCGAGCAGTACATGGCGGACGTAGCGCCAGCCGAGCGCATCCTGCACTTCCATGTCGGTGTAGACGCCGACAGCACCGAAAAAGCGCTGAAGTCCAACGGCCAGCTCATTGCCCGCATCCGCAATGGCACAGTCAAGATGCCTGTTGATCTGGAAGAGTCGTGGGTTCGTGCGCTGCCGCCGCACTGGCGCGACGCCTGCTCGCGCGAGCTGGCCCAGCGCTATGGCTTTCTCGGTGCCCGTATTCCGATGATGGAGCCGCATGCCGGCGTGCTGGCTGTGGCCCGCCTGTCGGTGGAGTTCGGTCACACGCTCGAAGCGATCACCAACGTCCTGGCCGACGGCCGCATCTGCCCGAAGGACATACCCGAGCTGCGCCGCGCGCTGGACGAGATCGGTCAGCTCGAGGCGGAACTGGTGACGGCCAAGCGCTACGTGTCGGGCCACCTGCAGGATCTGGCGCCGCGAGCGGTGCAGGGTGCGCAGCGATGAGCGGCGGTGCAATGGTGAGCTGGGCAATCGCCGTGGTCAGCGAATTCGACAGTGCCGGCCGTCGCATCCCCGAAAGTGTGGTGCCTCTTCTGCCCATGGTGGATGTAGTCCTCTGGGCCAAAGAGCAGCCGCAGCCGGTGCGGGTTGATGCGCTCCAGAAGCGATTCAGCCTTTCGCGTGCGACGGCATACCGCTGGCAGCTCGCGCTGCAGGACCTCAACGACCCGGCGGCCGCGAGGCGGCGGCTTCCCAGCCTGCGGCAGCTGAGCACCGCGATGGGGCGTGAGGTTCCCGTGTCGGGCCATGCGGGGGCGACAGGATGAACATCAGTCCGACCCTCGGTCTGCGCTGTGGCACTGCGCTCTGCGCCGCTCCGGCCGAGCGAGAGCCAGCCGTGGCGCCCGTAGCCTCGGCGTTGTCTGTACAGAAGCCGCGGCGCAGCGCGCCGCAGCACGCCCTTGCCGGCTACAACACCACCAGGATCGTCATGGAGTTCATGCGCTGGGCAATCGAGCTCAGCGATTTCCCAACCGTTGAGGCCATTGTCCGGCACTTCGGCGTGAGCCGCGCCACGGCGTACCGCTGGCGCAACAGCCTGGGTGAGACCTACCGGCTGGAGACGCTGCCGCCCAACGAGCATGAGCTGACCAGGGTCGGCAGCCCCGGCGCTGCGGCACGCGGCAAGCACGGTGCCGGGGAGATCCGATGATCTACTTCGAGATGTATCCAGGCGATTACCTCAAGGACACGACCCGACTGTCCCTGACCGATCACGGCGTCTACTTCAAGCTGATGCTGGCCTACTACTCGGAAGAGCAGGCGCTGCCAGAGAGCCTGGCCGAGCTGTACATCATCGCCGGCGCAATCACTGCGGCGGACAAGGCCGCGGTCAAGAAGGTCGCCGAGCGCTACTTCCCCGTGACAGCAGACGGATTGCGGCACAGCAAGCGCTGCGATGAGCAAATTGCCAAGGCGCAAGGCCGTATTGCCGAGGGCCAAGGCCGCCGCGATGCCCGAAAGAGCAATGAAACTGAGCGCCAGGCGCGCACCCGAGCACGCAGAACCATGCTGTTCGAAGACCTGCGCGCGGTCGGCGTCGTGCCGGACGGCATGGTCACGATGGCACAGCTGAAGGCGCTCCATGTCACGCATGTCACGGGCGACGAGCGCGTGACGCTCGACCAGTTGTCACGCGTGACATGTCACGCAGAGTCACGCGTGACAGGTGGTGTGAACACAGGTGTGAACACGGGTACCCAGACCCCAGACCCCATTACTACTCCAGATACATCACATCTCACTCAAGGATCTCTGGGAGGCGTGACCGACGCGGGGCGTGCGTGCTTGCTGATGCGCAAGGCCGGTTGCCATTCCACCAACCCGAGCCACCCCGACCTGCTGGCCGCACTGAAGGAGGGCGTGACGCCCGAGACGCTGGGGCACACGGTCGCTGAAGGGCTGGCGCGATCGCCACCGGTCACGAACCCGTTCCCTTGGGCAATCAAGACCGCCCGCAATCGCCATGCGGCAGGCGCAATGCCCGTAAACCCCAATACCACCGGAGGCACCAATGCAAGCCATCAGCCAGGTTCTGCCGATCAGGTCACAGAGCAGCGGCGACAATTCGAGCAGCGCGCGGGAGTTGGCGGCTTTGGCGGAACGGGCGGCGACGTCATCGACGTCGAGTTCGAGCCCGTCCACCACTGAGCCGGACCAGCGCGCGGTGAGCATGCTGTGGACGGTGTGGGAACGGATGGCCGGCATGTTTCCCGGGAAGTGGGTGCGTGAGAACGGCTCAGCCCCAGTGAACAACGCGGGCAGCCTGACCACCGCCGGTGAATTGTGGTTCCAGGTGCTGGTTGGCATCACCCCGCGACAGGTGGCCGACGGTATGGGCAACTGCCTGCGCAGTGCGCTGCAGTGGCCGCCGAACCCCGGGCAGTTCCGGGCCATGTGCCTGGGCGTGCCGTCGCTGGCAGAGGTTGATGGCCAGATGCGACCCGGCCAAGCACATAGCGGGTTCACCGTGCTGGTGCGGTCGAATCTGGACCTGCACGCCTACAACACGGCCGAGAGCGGCGCGCAGCAGCAGCGCATGTTGGCCAACGCCTACGAGAGGGCGGTGAAGCACGTCATGGACGGCGGCGCCGTGCCCGAGGCGATGACTGCATTGCCTGCACCCAAGCCAGAACTGCACGTGGTGCGCAACCGCGACGCCGCCCGCAGCGCCATGGCGCAGGCCGCGGCGGATCTGGGTTTCGGAGGCACGCATGGAGCCGGCTGAAATCCGCGCCTACCAGCGGCAGCTGCTGCTGTTCTGCTTGGGCATCCACGGCGAGAGCACTGCAGCGGAGGCCTTGGAGCTGATGGGCAACGCCGCGCTCGAGTCAGGCGCGCCGCGCGAGGTGATGCTGCTGAGCACGGCCGCCGTGGCTGGCCTTTTGCGAGAGCTGGATGGTGATGGGCTGGTGCGCAGGTGCGAGAACCGCGTCAGCGGCCGCGATGGGCGGCCGGTGGCGACGTGGGCTGCGACCGAGGCCGGCCGCGTTGAGCGTGCGCCGGCGCCGCCCTCGGGCCAGCAGCAGCTGGCCATGCCAATGCTCGCGCCAGCATCGGGTCAGCGCACGCGCGGCGGGTTGTCCATGGAACAGCTGATGGCACTGCTTAACGTCGAATTCGACTGCATGCTCGAGCAGATGGACCGCGAGCACCAGGCCGCGCAGCAACGGGCCCGGCAGGAGTTCGACGCATTCCGGCAGCGAGCAATGCGCGTGTGGAGCGCTATGGGGCCATCTGCCTGATGCCCCCAAAGAAGACATCCAGCCGTTCCCTGCGCTACGCAACCGTGCAGGACATGCCGGACGGCATGCGCCGCCTCGTGCAGGCCAGTGCGCCGGCAGCCGGGCCAGCACCGGCCGCGCCGCGCGCCTACCGGCCAAATGGCGTCGCTCAGCTCGCCGGAAGCGCTGCCCCCATCGGCAAGGTGGCTCGCGGTCGCGTGCGGCATCAGATCGGGGAAATGAACAAGACCGAGCAGTGCTACGCCGACTGGTTGCAGGCAATGAGACAGCGAGGGGAGATCCTGTGGTTTGGCTTCGAATGCTGGACATTCAAGCTTGCCAAGGACACTAGGTATACGCCGGACTTTGTGGTTCAGCTGGCTAACGGCGAGCTCCTTCTCGTAGAAGTAAAAGGGCGTGCGAAGGGCGGCAAGTACTTCGCCGAGGACGACGCGAAGGTGAAGGTCAAGGTCGCAGCAGCGGCATTTCCCATGCTTCGAATCAAGATCGTCTGGCCAAGCGGAGACGGTGGCTGGGATGAAGAAAACATCGGATGGAAGGAGCCGAACTATGATCGTTGAAGTTGAACCCGGGTACGGGGTTGACGCCGCTGGCGTGGTGTACTGCTGCAGGCCGATCAACGGCAAAGGGGCGATGCGTACGCAGTGGCGTGTCGTTAAAGGTCTCCCATGCAGCGGTGGCCGATACCTCCAGATCGCGATCGACCGCAAGAAGCACCTCGTTCACCGTCTAGTCGCCCGTGCATTCCACGGGGAGGCCGGGCCTGGCCTGGAGGTCGCACACATCAACGGCGACGGTCATGACAACCGTTCGGCCAATCTGATGTACGTCTCGCATGCTGCGAACGAAGCGATGAAGCAATTGCATGGCACGGCGCCAACTGGCTCAAAGAACGGCGCTGCTGTCCTTAACGCGACCTCAGTCCGGACCATCAGACGCTTGGTGCGGGATGGCGGACGCGGCGTTCAGCGGCGAATGGCTGAGCAGTACGGTGTTTCGGAGGCGGCCATTTCCATGGTGGTGACAGGTCGCCGTTGGGCCGGACCCGAACAACGGGAGTGCGGGAACGATGAATGAACTGAGGATCGGCGGGGTCACTGTGCGCCGCGACGACGTGGGCAGGTTCTGCCTGAACGACCTGCACCAGGCATCCGGTGGTGCGAAGCGCCACCAGCCCAGCGACTGGCAGCGCCTGAAGCAGACCGAGGAACTGGTGGCCGAGCTGGTCAACTCCGGTGATTCCCGGATTTACCCGGTGCACTCGGTGGCCGGCCGCAACGGCGGCAGCTACGTGGTGCGCGAGCTGGTCTATGCCTACGCTATGTGGATCAGCCCCAGCTTCAGCCTGCAGGTGATCCGCGCCTATGACGCGCTCACGGCCGGGGCGGCGGCGCCTGACCCGATGCAGGCGCTGACCGATCCGGCGACGCTGCGCGCGCTGCTGCTGTCTTACAGCGAGAAGGCCGAGATCCTTGAGGCGCGCGTGCAGTACCAGGAACCGCAGGTCCGCGCGCTGCTGCGGCTGACCCAGGCTGACGGTGCCTTCAACATCAGCACCGCCGCCAAGATGCTGCAGGTCCAGCCGCGTCAGCTGTTCGCCTGGCTGTCCGAGCAAGGCTGGATCTACCGCCGGGCGGGTAGCAAGAACTGGCTGGCGTACCAGAACCGCCTGCAGCAGGGTGTGCTGGTGCACAAGGCATGCATCCAGCGTACCGACGGTGAGCAGGAGCGCGTATACGAGCAGGTGCTGGTGACCGCGAAGGGCCTGTCGCGACTGGCAGAGAGCATCGACCGTGACCAGATGACCTGGGCCCAGGCCGACGCGGCCACCGGTTTGCAGCTGGCTGCGGAGGTGGTCCATGGCTGACCATCCGAGCCTTGCGGACCGCGCAGTGCATGCGCTGGCCGCAGTTGCGGCAATGGATCGAGACGTGCGCAGCAATG
This sequence comes from Stenotrophomonas maltophilia group sp. SKK55, assembly GCF_057179845.1. NCBI lineage: Bacteria > Pseudomonadati > Pseudomonadota > Gammaproteobacteria > Lysobacterales > Lysobacteraceae > Stenotrophomonas > Stenotrophomonas maltophilia group sp. SKK55. The sequence goes on along the minus strand of NZ_JBXUHP010000007.1, from coordinate 56,625 downwards.
ATTCGGAATGCCTTGTCGTGTGGAACCTGAAGGACGAGGCCCAACAGATTTTGGCCGAGGCCTTCACCCGCGCGGCTCGCCTTGCCTGTCTGGCCCAAGCGGTGCGCAGAGACATGCGCCAAGCAATTGAGGCCGCACAGCGGCCGGAGGTGAGCTGATGGCCGGGGAAGTCGTCATGCGCCGGGAGGTGACACCGTGTGGCAACTGCGGGAGCGACGAGGTGCGCATGCGCGCGCGGGGCAGGTCCAGCGGCCGGCGCACCGCGCAGGTCGTCTGCGCGCGCTGCGGCGCCCGCGGTGAGCTGTGCGTTGGCGCAGATGCGGAAGCCCAGGCTTCCAGGGCTTGGGGACACAAACCCCACGTGCCCACGGCGCCGCCGGCAGTTGAAATGGTGCGGGGCAGAATGCCGATGGCGGAACCCGCCACACAGCGAGATCCGCTCGAGTTGATCGCCCGCATGCTCGTCGGTGGAAGTTTCCGCGAGCCATCGAACGGCCGGTCGTCCATACAGCCACTGACGTCCTCCGACATTGCAGCTGCCGTCGGGCTGATGCGGGATCCAGTTGCCAAGCAGGTAGCCGTAGCGGTTGCGCTGCGGGGACAGGGAGTGTCCTTAGCATCGCTAGGGTGGAAGCTAACTAGGCGTGTGATGCGACAGGTCCAGTGCGAGCGTCGAAATGGAGCCGCGTTTGCGCTACGACTGGATGAGCCAGCGGACCGTTGGCGGATGCGTTTGGTGCTGCAGGATGCCGTTAGCGATTTGGTGTGGCCGGAAAAGAAGATCGCATCGCAAGCAGCCGCGAAAGCGGCAAAGATGCGAAAAAGCGACTACCTTCGCGTCTATTCTTTAGCTACTTCTGTGATCAGACAGGCTCTGGAAGATGGTCGGGCCGAGTTTAGGCTGCGGGTGTTTGGGGAATGCCGGCATGTTTAATAGAACGTTGTTGTGTGGGACCATTCGGTCTGGACTACATGCGGTCCGCTCGGGGGGACTATGGAAGATGAGAAAGGGGCGTTGGTTAGTACATGGCACTGGCTAAGGAGCCGACAGTGGGGTGCTATTGTCATCTCTCTGGCAGCCATAGCCATCGTCGTTGTTCGTGTCCGATATCCGGACAGTATCAAGCTCGAAGCAGTGGACTTGGCTTTTGTCGCTATCGCCCTGCTTCCATGGCTGCGCTCGGTCGTGAAGTCAGTGGAACTTGCTGGTGTCGGCAAGCTGGAGCTGCAAGACGTTAATAGTGTGGGCGACCGCATCGAGGAAGCAGATCTTCCGCGCCCTGGCGATGCCACAACTGCGGGGGCGGAGCCGCACGTCGAGGAAGTCGTGTCTAAGCCTGAGGAACGCCGCACTGATGAATCGTATGCCAAATGGGCAAAGGAGGAAGTGGATTCAAAAACCACCGGAGAAGGCGAAGCTGATCATTTGTTCAGATCAAACTGGTCGTTCTATAAAGACTACTTGAAGGAAAAGGAATCAGTGTTCGATGACCTTCGGAATGCAACATCGACACTTCCCGACGAATCGAAGAATCATGCTCGAATTGCCGGACTCAAGATGCTTCTAAAGCGATCCTTGCGGGAGCTTTGCAGGGCTAACGACATCGCTCCGCGGGTTTCGACTAGGGCGATCATTGAAAGTCTCAGCCGTGCGAAGGTCTTTACGCCAAAGCAAGCCAACGCCGTTCATGAGGCGCTCCAACTCTTAGATGCTGCATTAGGATCGGTTGGGAGCAGCTTGGCCATGGCGCGAACTATTGATATCGCTCACAGAGTCCTAGAATCTCTGAACTTTATGATTGCAGCGGCTGATGGGGCGAAAAAGTCTCCCCAAGATTCGTCATTCTTCAAGATTAATACTAGCCTGAGATCAACAAGGGTTGAATCGGATCAGGCTAAATCAAGCCTTGGTGGGCCGGACCCACGAGGGGGCTGAAGACGCTTTTCTGTAAGGAACCTTACCGCAGTCGCCGCGAAACTTACCGCATTCGCGCGAATGCGGTAAGGAACCTTACCGCAGTTGCAGTAGGAACCACAGTTCGTGTCCAATTGGGACCATGGGCGACAAAGTGCATAACGGGGTGTACGACTGCAATGGGCGCTGGGCCCTCGGTCGATGCTACGTATACGTGTTGATGGCTCGCGACGCGCAAGGCCCCATGTACGTGAAGATCGGAGTAAGTGACGATCCTTACTCGCGAATTGGAGCGATCCAGACGGGATGTCCAATCCCTTTGGTCAGGGCGGGCATGGTCAAGTGCATGAGTAGGGCACAGGCCAGATTGATTGAGAAGGAACTTCACGTTGAACTGGCGCCGTTCGGCTCCAATGGTGAGTGGTTCCGATTCGATTGGGCTAATGTGGCTCACAAGCAGGCACTAAACGTCGCCATCGAGGCCCATATGTCCAGAGTCAAGGACTGGGCGCTTGAGGATGTGGACCTTCAGAAGGTTTTTGCCATGAAGCGTCTCATCGAGGCTCATCGGAAGAACGCATATCGCGAGAAGCGCCGACGAACGACAGCTGTAAGGACTGCGGCCGGAATCTAGAAGGTTGTGGCGGCCGCAGGCCTGGACTCGGGAGGTCCAGGCCTGCGGTTCGTTGTTGCTGAGTGCGAAGCCCGATCATCAAACAGAGCGACGCCCCGATGCCTGCCAGCAGCGGGGCGCCGCCGCAGTACACGCGTTTCAGCCGCGTGCCATTGGCCTAAGCTCTGCCGCTCTCCGGAGAGCGCGCGCAGTTTGCTTAACGAATGTCGCACAGGTTGAGACTTGAAGACAAAGACATTGTTCCCCTGGCCGGGCGGTAAGACACGCCTGGCGAAGCACCTGCTGCCGCTGATCAACGAGCGGCCCCATACCTGCTACGTCGAAGCCTTTGCTGGCAGCGCCGCCATGCTGTTCGAGCGTGCACCGGCCAAGATTGAAGTTCTGAACGACACGCACGGAGAGCTGGTGAGGTTGTACCGAGTGGTCGCCAACCACCTGGACGAGTTCGTTCGGCACTTCCGGTGGTCGCTGACCAGCCGGGAAATGTACCGTTGGGCCCAACTGCAGCACGTCGACACGCTTACCGACATCCAGCGTGCCGTGCGGTTCTACTACCTGCAGAAACTGAGCTTTGGCGGAAAGGTAGATAGTCAGTCGTTGGGTGTAGGCCCGACGGCAGTGAAGCGCATCAACCTGCTCCGGTTGGAACAGGATCTCAGCGATGCCCACCTGCGGCTGCAAGGTGTAGTGATTGAGCAGTTGCCGTGGCAGCGCTGCATCGAGAAGTATGACCGACCCGAGACGTTGTTCCTTCTCGATCCTCCCTACTGGGAGACGACGGGCTATGGAAGCGAGTTCGGTATGGATCAGTACGAGCTGCTGGTAGAAACCATGGCCCGGCTCAAGGGCAGGGCAATCCTGACCATCAACGATCATCCCGCTATGCGGGCACTGTTCGACCGCTTCACTCGCGTCAGTGTCCCAATCCGCTACACCGTTGGCGGCGGTGTGGGTGTTGCGCGGAGCGAGCTCATTTATACAACCTAGCCGGACATCGGGTCTGGCTGGGTCTCGTGCTCTGCCTACGTGGCGGGGCTGAACCTATGCAGGAACCAAAATGACGCAGATCACACCCCAACAGGCTGGCGGCGTGAACGTCGTGGCCTTTCTCGACATGCTGGCTTGGTCCGAAGGGACAGACAACGGCAGGCAGCCCACGAACGACCGCGGCTACGACGTGCTGGTCGGTGGCGGCTTGTTCCGGGGCTACGCCGACCATCCTCGCGTGCTGGTGGACCTGCCGAAGCTCAAGATCCAGTCGACCGCAGCCGGCCGCTACCAGCTGCTGCGCCGCTACTACGATGCCTACAAAAAGACGCTCGGCCTGAAGGACTTCTCGCCTCTGAGCCAGGACCTGATTGCGTTGCAGCAAATCCGGGAGCGCCGCGCGCTGCCGCTGATCCAGGCGGGCAAGATCGAGGACGCCATCAAGGCCGTCCGCAAGATCTGGGCGAGCCTGCCCGGCGCGGGGTACGGCCAGCACGAACACAAGCTGGCCGACCTGCTGGCGGTTTACCGCAAGGCCGGCGGGACGGTGGCGCCATGATCGGGGTCGACGTGGATTGGCAGGCAATCGGCACCGCCGTCGGCGGCCTGATGGTTGGGGCTGGCGGTGTGGCGCTGTGGTGGCGCAAGCAGTTCGTAGAGACAGCCAGAGAAGGAGCCGAGGTCAACGTGATCCAGCTGATGCGCGAGGAAGTGACCCGGCTGGGCGAAAGGGTTGGCCGCATGGAGGCCAGGGAACTGCGCCTGATCCGCCACATCTACCGGCTGGAAGGGTTGATGCGCGCGGCCGGCTTGGAGCCGCCGCCGTTTGACCCGGACAGCGACACCATCAGGGCAGGAGGGTCCGAATGAACCGAATCACCATCGCGGTTGCTGCCTTCGTCCTGTGGTCAGGCGCAATGTTCGGTGCTGGCTGGGCGTGGCGTGGCGACCGGGCCGATGCCAGCGACGCCACCCTGCGCGCCGCCGGCGCATCGGCAGTCGCCGACCAGGTGAACGAGACCCGTGCCACCGAGCAGAGCAAGGCTCTGCAGCTGGCCGACATTGGAGCTAAGCATGAAGAAGACCGCACTGCGGCCGCGACCGTCCCCGCTGCTGTTGTGGCTGACCTGCGCGCTGGGCGTCTCCAGTTGCGCGACGACCTCGCCACCTGCCACACCGCTCGCCTGTCCGAAGCTGCCGCCGGCGCCGCCGAACGTGATGCGCGAGCCGAATTACGTCCAGAGGTTGTCGGAGCTGCTGTTCAGATCGTCACCGACGCCGACGACCAGCTCCGAGCATGCCAAGCAGTGATCCGGGTGGATCGCGATCAGCACTGACCGAAATCTGGAGTCAACTTTTATCTGAGGGCCGCCTTGAGCGGCCCTCTGCCGTTTTGGTGCCTCGGATAGGCCGTTGCACCGACTACCGCCGCAAAGGCAACAACTAAGGAGCAATTCAATGAGCAAGAACGAACACAAGGACGACTACATGATGCAGCGCGCAGGCGGTGGCACGATCGATCAGCCGATGGACGATAGTGGCTGGCAGGTCAGCGGCAGCGTCGTGAACGAAAATGGGCGCCCCGTGGGTGCGAGCTTCACCGGCAACATCGACGGCACCGCCGTCAGCGGTGAGGTAAAGACGGGCAATGCGCAGGTCAAGGTGGGCGAGAACGACTCGTTCCTGAATCTGAAGTACCAGAACGAACGCGTCACTGGTACGGTCGGCTACGGCGTGGGTAACGAAGAGGCCCGACTGACCGGCACCTTCGACAGCAACGGCAAGCTGTCTGGCTCCGCCAAGGTCCAGTTCAAGAACACCGCGATCGACATCTCCCCTGCAAGTGCCGGCATCACGTATGACTTCGGCGGTGGTTGGTCCGGAAGCGTCCGACAGGAGTTCGGCGGTGGCATGGGAATCCAGTTCTCCGGCGGCTCGTCCTTTGGTGGTGGCAGCAGCTTCAGCCTGAGCCTGGGCGCTTCGGGGGGCGGTGGCGGCTCGTGGGGCGTGAATGCCAAGTTCCAGCTGATCGTGCTGACGAACTAAGGCCAGGCCCGGCCAGCGAAAGCGCTGGCCGGGCATCTACTTCTGGCGTGTCCAAGCGCCTCAGCAATGCAGGTGACAGATTCCGAGGTGCTTCGTCGATGGGACGAATTAACGGGATGGAGCGCCACATGCTGGCGCTTGGCCGGCTGAAGACCGGCGAGATGAACAAGACCGAGGCTGCGTATGCCGCGCGGCTGCGTGCGCTGCAGGCTGCGGGCGAGGTCCAGTGGCACCGGTTCGAGGGCATGAAGCTGCGCCTGGCCGACAACACGTTCTACACCCCGGACTTTGCGGTCATGGCTGCCGACGGCGTCATGGAGTGCCACGAGGTGAAGGGGCACTGGCAGGACGACGCACGGGCCAAGATCAAGATCGCAGCTTCCATGTAGCCCTTCCGCTTCATCGCCGTGAAGATCAGGCGTAAGCGGGATGGCGGTGGTTGGGAAGTGGAGGAGTTCTGATGGACCGCATTGACATCAGTGTGCGGGCAGGGCGACGGCTGCCACACGAGCAGGCGCGGGTTCTGCGGACGGGGCCCCCGAGGCTGTCCACAGCAACCGGGGGGAATTCGGACCCCGGTCAAAGACAGTTTTTCGGCCTCTGTGGTGCTCCACCACAGGGCACGGTTTTGGCGGGTTTTCCCGGGAGAAACCCAATTTTCATAGCTGAATAGGTTGCGCATCGAGTAGCACATGGCCGACATCCACGAATTCACCAAGGGCTGGTCCGTGGCCAGGCTGGCGGATGAGTTCGGAATGGACCGCCGAACGGCCAGCAAGCGGCTGAAGGAGGCCGGCGTCCCGCCGCTGACCAAGCGCGCTGGGCACGACGTCTATCGTCTGGCCGATGCAGCACCGGCGCTGGTGAACCCGGGTGCCGCGGCGTTCGGCGCGGAGGGCGTGGTCGATCCGCGCGACCTGCCGCCGATGGAGCGCCGCGCCTACTACCAGTCGGAGAACGAGCGCCTGAAGGTCGAGTCGACCATTGGGCAGCTGGTGCCGGCCGCAGAGGTCGAGGCCGACTACGCCGAGCTGGTGAAGAAGGTCGTGCAGTTCTTCGACACGCTACCTGACGTGCTCGAGCGCAAGGCCGGGCTCACGCCGGAGCAGGTGGTCAAGGTGCAGGACGAGTGCGATCGCGTCCGGCAATCCATGTACGAGGGCATCACCGATGACGACGTACGCGACAGCGCGTAGCGTGCGCCAAGGCGTTGCCGAGATGATCCGGCCGCCGCGCCGCATCAGGGTGAGCGAGGGAGCGCGCGTGCTGCAGGTGGCCAATGCCGCCGGCGCAGCCGGATCTTGGGATCCAGACACGACGCCCTACATGGTCGAGCCGCTGGACACGACCGGTAGCCGCCACTACGAGGCGGTGGTGTTCGTAGGGCCGGCGCGGTCTGGCAAGACCATCTCGCTGATCGATGCGCGCTTGGCCTACCTGATCACCTGCAACCCGGCCGACGCCATGGTTGTGCAGATGTCCAAGGATGCGGCCGAGGACTACAGCAAGACCCGTATCGCCCGCAGCATCGCCGCCAGCCCGGAGCTGCGCTCCAGGCTGAGCCCGCGTGCTCACGACGACAACATCCTGCTGAAGTTCTTCCGGTCGGGAATGTCGTTGCGCATGGGCTGGCCGTCGGTGTCGGTGCTGTCGGGCAAGGACATCCACGACGTCCTGATGACGGACGTGGACAACTACACCGGCGACCTGACTATCGACGAGTGCTTCGGCCTTGGCCTGAAGCGCACGCAGACCTACATGTCCGCCGGCATGGTGGTGGCCGAATCGAGCCCGGCAACCGACTACGCCGACGGTGCGTGGAAGCCTCTGCACCCACACCAAGGCCCGCCGGCGGCCGGCATCGCGGCGCTGTACGCGCGCGGCGACCGCCGACGCTGGTACTGGCCATGCCCGGAGTGCGGCGAGCGGTTTCAGGCAGCGCCAGGCTATGACGGCTTCGCGCTACCGCCGATGGAGGAACTGCTCGAACGGGTCGTGCTGGACGACGTGCAGAAGATGGCGCGGCATTACTCGCTTCTGCACTGTCCGCACTGCGGTGTGGGCCTGCAGCACCGGTGGAAGGACGGGATGAACCGCGGCGGCGTGTGGGCTGCGGAGGGCCAGGTCGTGCACGCCGACGGAACGGTCACCGGTGAAAGGCCGGAAGCGCGCATCGCCAGCTACTGGCTGGGTGGTGTTGCAGCCGCCTACCAGTCCTGGGAATCGCTGATCGAGCGCTACTTCCAGGCGCTGCGGACGTTCGCCACCACCGGTGAAGAGCGGCCGCTGAAGACCACGCACAACGTCGACGGCGCGATCAACTACGTGCCGATGGCAGCGCGCTCTGCCAGTGATCCGAACGAGATGCAGGAGCGGGCCGAGGTCTGGCCTGCGGGTGCTGTGCCGGCGGGCGTGCGTTTCCTGCTCGGTGAGGTCGACGTCCAGGCCAACCGGTTCGTCGTGCTGGTGCTGGGCTTCGGCATCGGGGAATCCGGGCAACTGGAGCGGTGGGTGGTCGATTCCTTCACCCTGCGCACCTCCAAGCGGGAGGACGGTTCGGGCGGCTTCCTGCCACTGGACCCGCCGAAGTACCTGGAAGACTGGGAACGCCTGGTCGAGAAAGTCATCTGCCGGCGCTACCCGCTGGACGATGCCACCGGCCGCAGCATGCCGGTGCATGCGGTGGGTATCGACTGGGGCGGCAAGTCGGGCACCTCGGTGCGCGCGCTGGAGTTCTGGCGTTCGCTCAGGGCCAGGAAGCTGCACGCCAGGGTCAGGCTGATCAAGGGCGACGCGCGCCGCGAGGGTGGGCTGTTCCGGGAGACCTTCCCGGACAGCAGCAAGCGCCGGGACCGCAAATCAGGGTCGAAGGGCGATGTGCCACAGCTGCTGCTCAACGTGGACCGACTGAAGGACACGGTGGACGCCAACATCAAGCGGGCCGAGCCCGGGCCGGGCTACTACCACTTTCCCGACTGGCTGCCCGAGGCGTTCTACGCGGAGCTGACGGCCGAATCGAGGACGGCACGAGGCTGGGAAAACTTGGCCAAGCGCCGCAACGAAGCCTTCGACCTGTGCGGCTATGCCGAAGGCATGGCGCTGTGGCTGAAGGTTCCGGCCATCAACTGGACCGCGCCGCCGGCATGGGCCGCGCCGTGGGACGACAACCCAGACGTGAGGGCAGACGACGTCGCGCCGGCGCCAACGCCGCGCACGCGAACCCGCCGCGTCATCCGAAGCAAGTACCTGGGACGCTGATATGGCATTTACCAAAGAACAGGTCGCGAAGCTGGAGGCAGCTATCTCGGCGGGCGTCCTGAGCGTCCGCTACGCCGACCGAACTGTGACTTACCAAAGCCTGGACTCGATGCGGCGGCTGCTGAAGCAGATGCGGGACGAGATTGGCCAAGCATCAGGCGCGCCACGGCGTCGCCGCATCGTGCGCCTCTACCAGTCGGGGACCGGAAATGTCTGATATCGCCGAAGGCCCTTACCGCGCCGCCGGCAATGGCCGACGCCTGCGCACTTTCCGGCCGACCTCGCTCGGGCCCAATGCCGCATTGACGGGCCTGTCCACATTGCTGGCCCGGGCACGGCATCTGGCCCGCAATGACCCGTGGATGGTCAGTGCGCTCAACAAGAGCGTATCCAACGGCATCGCCACGGGCATCCAGGCAAAGCCAGTTTGGGGGTCGAAGGAGCACAAGAAGAAGCTCACCAAGCTGTGGACCCGCTGGGGCAAGTACGCTGATGCAGACGGCGTGCTGGGCTGGGAGGGCCTGCAGGCGCTGTCCTGGCGCGAGTGGAACGAAGCCGGCGAGGTGTTCGCCCGGCTCCGCTACCGGCGGCCCGAGGACGGCTTGCCGGTGCCGCTGCAGGTGCAGCTGATCGAATCGGAGCAGTGCCCGCAGCACTACAACGGCGTGGCCAGCAACGGAAACGCGATTCGACAAGGCATTGAGGTCGATCGCATCGGGCGCCGTGTGGCCTACTGGATGTACCGGGAACATCCCGGGGATCTGCAGCAGACCGTCAACGGCAACGAGTTGGTGCGTGTGCCTGCGGAGCAGGTGCTGCACCTCTTCCGGCCGAGCCGCGCCGGTGCGATGCGGGGCGTACCACGCTCCGCTCCGGCTCTGCTGCGCATGTTCAACTTGGACCGCCTCGATGACGCTGTGCTGGAACGGCAGGCGCTGGCCAACCTGTTCGCAGGCTTCATCACATCAGATGCCAGCGTTGATGGCGACGAGGGCGATGCCGTCGGAGATCTGATCACCGGTGAGGACGCCGATGGGACGGCCATCGGTGGCCTGGAACCCGGCACGCTGCAGGAGCTGCCACCGGGTCGGAAAATCGACTTCGCCAATCCGCCCAGTGCCGGCTCTGACTATGCGGAGTTCCTGCGTGGTCACCTGCTGGCGATCTGCGCCAGCCAGGACGTGCCCTACGAGGTGCTCACCGGCGACCTGCGCAACGTCTCCGACCGCGCGCTGCGCCTGATCCTCAACGAGTTCCGCCGTGTCATCGAGCAGGACCAGTGGCTCTACATGATCCCCATGTTCTGCCAGAAGGTTCGCGACGCCTTCATTGATCAGGCGGTGCTGGCTGGTCTGTTGAAGGTGCCACGGTATGCGGCCCTTCGCGACGACGTGACCGAAACCCTGTGGGTGCCCGAGGGTTGGCCGTGGAGCCACCCGGTGCAGGACGTGACGTCCGAACTCAAGGCTGTGCGGGCCGGCTTCAAATCACGCAGCAAGGTGGTGCTGGGCGCTGGCGAGGATCCCGAACAGGTCGACGCTGAGCAGGCGCTGGACAACGAGCGCGCAGACGCGGCCGGGCTTCGCTACGACAGCGACCCGAGGCGTACGAACGCCTCCGGTGCCCGGCAGGACGACAAACCCGGCGCCCCTGGCGCCAACAACGATGAAGGGAATGACGATGACGAGTAAGCCTGGCCTCTTGGCCCGAATGCTGGGTCGCGGCAGCCGTGCGCCTGTGGTGGCCTCGCTCGCGGCCGCGGTCCTCAATCAGCCGTTGCTGGTGCAGCCGACCATCGGCGAGGCACTGGTGGGCGGCTATCTGGAAGGGAAGGTCACCAGCGACGACAGCGTGCTGAAGGCCGACCGCTTCGAAGTGTCCGGCGCCGACGGGCAGCCGGTGGGCGTCGCCCAGAAACTGATCGGTGTGATCAACCTGTCCGGTGCAATGGTCAACCGGCCGATGCCCGGCGCCAGCGGCCCAGGTCCGGTGAGCTACGCCGCGGTGCGCGACTTCTTCGATGAACTGCTCAACGATGATGCGGTGACCTCCATCATCCTGCGGCTGGACACGCCGGGCGGCATGGCGTCTGGCTGCTTTGACCTGGTCGACCACATCTTCGAGGCGCGTGGCAGGAAGCCGATGTATGCACTGGTCGATGACCACGCGTACTCCGCCGGATTCGCCCTCGCTTCGGCGTGCGACGAGATCTGGGTCAGCCGCACCGGCGGCGTCGGGTCGGTGGGCGTGGTCCGCTTCCACCATGACTGGAGTGGCAACAACGCACAGATCGGCCTGAAGGTCACCCCGCTTTTCGCAGGTGCCCGCAAGGTCGACTTCAACCCCAACTTCCCCCTCAGCGAGGAAGCGCACGCAGAGGCAATGGCGGATCTGGAGGACATGTACACGCTGTTCGTCGATACCGTCGCGCGCAACCTCGACATGGAAGCCGAAGCGGTGCGCGCCACCGAGGCGGCCTGCTACCGCGGCCAGGCCGCTGTGGCGGTGGGTTTTGCTACCCGGCTCGGCACCTGGCACGACCTGATCGCGCACCTCGGCGCGGCCGAAGCGGCACCGCCGCCCGCGCCGGGCGGCCCGGATCCGGACGACGAGCCGGAGGCAGCGGCAACGCCGTTGGTACCCGAGGCCGCACTCGCGCCGCCGGTAGCCGTCTTGGAGAACCCGGCAGCCGCGCTGGCTGCCGCGGTCGCTTCCAGCGATCTACCGCCGGCGCTCGCTGTGGCATTGCTGCGTCGCCCGATGCAGCAGGGTGAGCAGGCGGCAAGCGCGATCGAGTACGCGACCGCAGTCCAGGATGCATGCGCGGCTGCACTGCGTGGCGATGACACGATCGCGGCCAGCTTCATCGAGAAGAACACCGACCTCGACACGGTGCGTGCACAGCTGTTGTCGATGAAGGCGGAAGAGGGCCGGAATACTCAGGTCGTCACCGCACACCCGGCCTCCATGGCCGATCAACGAGCCGCCGAAATGAAGGCGCAGCTGAACCCCAACAACATCTACAAGAACCGAGGTAACTGACGATGGAAATCTCTCTGGCCGGCACCCGCACCGGCGAATTCCTGCTGTCCGAAGCAGCCGGCGAGCGCAGCCGCGAACTGATCCGTCTGCCGGCCGGGCAGGGCATGCTGTCCGCCGGCACCCTGCTCAAGGCCGACAATACCGTGGCCGCCAACGGTGCCGATGCAGTGAAGGTGCTCTACGGCCCGGTGGATACCGGTGCGAACGCTGGCGAGCTGCCGGTGAAGGGCGCAGCGATCGCACGCGATGCAGAGGTCTTTGGCGAAAAGCTGGTCTGGGCTGACGGCGTTACCGACGATCAGAAGTTGCTGGCCGCGCTGAGCCTGGCTGAGTCGGGAATCATCACCCGCTGGACCCAGCAGCCGATCGCGTCGAACGCAGCCGATCACCTGGTGTTCGTGTCCGAACCGCTGACCGGCACCGCCGGGGTTGCGCTGGGCCCGATCGTGGTACACGTCAAGGACGTCTTTGGTGCCCTGGTCACCGGCAGCACCGTCAGCGCCACTCTGGCCAAGGCCAGCGGCACCGGAAACCTGGCCGGCGGCGGTGCGAAGGCGGCCGTGGGCGGCGTCATCACCTGGGATGCCGCGACGCTGAGCGCAGCGGGCGACTACACCCTCAAGGTGACGGCCACCGATCTGGGCGAAGCCATCAGCGACACCATCACCATCGCAGCCGCTGCCGGCGGCTGACCGCCGAGCAGCTCCCTCTTCACCCGCTGACCCCTGGCCCCGCTTTCGCGGGGCCTTTTCGTATCCCATTCCAAGAGAGAAATCACCATGGATCTGCAGACCCTTCTGGCTCTGGGCGTGCTGAGCTTCGACGCCCTGAACGCCTACATCAACAACCTGCCGCGCATCTCCACGCGGCTGGCCGACATGCGCCTGTTCCAGGAAGATGGCCTGGTCGGCACCACCATCGTCAAGGTGGGTATCAAGGGCACCAAGCTGGTGCTGGTCCCGAACGTTCCGCGCGGTGCACCCGGCCAGCCCAAGGGGCTGGAGCGTGGCAAGGTGAAGCTGCTGGAAACCACCCACCTGCCGCAGAACTCGACGGTGATGGCTGACCAGCTTCTGGGCGTTTATGACCCGGCCGACCCGGAAGGCGCCAACGTTGCCGCCGTGGTCAACGCGCTGCAGGCGGTGCACAAGCGCGACCTGGACTTCACCATCGAATACCACCGTATGGGCGCGCTGCAGGGCAAGCTGCTCGATGCCGACGGATCGGTGATCATCGACTTCTACGAGGAATTCGGTGTCAGCCAGATCGTCATCGGCATGGAGCTGAACAAGGACGCCACCAAGGTCCGCGCGAAGTGCATGGCCATCAAGCGCGCAATCGAGGAAAAACTGGGTGGCATTCCGTACACCGGCATCCATGTGTTCTGCAGCGCCGGCTTCTTCGATGCCCTGACCGACCACCCGGACGTCCAGAAGGCCTACGAGCGCTGGCAGGACGGTGCTGCGCTGCGCGATGACGTCCGCAAGGGCTTCGTGTTCGGCGATATCACCTTCGAAGAGCTGCCGGGCAATACCGGCGGGAAGCTGGCCCTTGCCGACGGAGAGGCCATCGCGTTCCCGTTGGGTGTGCCGGACATGTTCCTGACCCGCTTCGCGCCGGCGGACTACCTGGAAACGGTGCGCGGCATCGGCCTGCCGTACTACACCAAGACCGCCCCGATGCGCATGAACAAGGGCATCCAGCTGGAAAGCCAGTCCAACCCGCTCAACATCAACACCCGACCGGACGCGGTGATCCGCCTGAAGGCCGGCGCGAAGTAAGCCAACAGTGCCTGGCCCGCTCCGGCGGGCCAGGCAGGAGGGTGTATGGCCCAGATCAGGATCGGGGTCGACCCCGACAACGTCTTCGGGCGACAGCTGACCGCGCTGGAGCAGTCCCAGCTGCCCTACGCTGCATCGCAGGCCGCCAACAAGGTGGCCTACGAGATCCGCGAGAGCTGGAAGCGCCAGGCGCCGCGGGTGTTCGACCGGCCCACGCCGCTGACAGTCAACGCAGCGATGTACCGCAAGGCCACCAAGGCCCAGCCGTACGCCGAAATCTACCTCCGGGACGAGGCCTTCAAGGGCACGCCGCCGGCGAAGTACCTGCTTGCCGAGGTGGATGGTGGTCAGCGCCGCCGGAAAGGCTTCGAGCGGCTCCTCCAGAGCCGAGGCCTGTTGTCGCCGACGCAGTTTGCGGTGATGGGTCGGGGCGCTCAGGCGAACCAGTACGGCAACGTTCCGGCCGGCCAGGTGACCAAAATCCTGTCGCAGCTGGGCGCCCAGCGGGACCGGTACCAGAACGAGACCAGTGTCAGCCGGAAGCGGCGACGGGGCAAAGGCAACAACCGTGATGGCGAGTACTTCGTGATCACCAAGCGCCGCGGCGTGCTGCGCCCGGGCATCTATGAGCGAATCGGACGCGGATCGGGTGTCCGATCCATCTTCATCTTCACCAACACCGCCGCCTACACGCCGCGCTACGACATCTTCGGCATGGCCGAGGACACCTGGAAGCGGCTGATGCCGTTCTTCCTGAAGCGCGAGCTGGAAAAGGCCATGGAAACCGCGAGGCCCCTGCCTTGAACCAGAAAGCCTTCATGCAGGCCTTCGACGCAGTCGCGTTCGATGCCTTCCGCGCAGCCGGCGTCGCCGATGCTGCCCACTACAAAGATCCGGGCGGCACGGTTGAGGTGCCGTGCACAGTGCTGCTGGACGAGGCCGTGGAGCAGTTCACGCCCGACGATGTGGCGCCCGTCGCGACTACGGTTGATCGGGTGACGCTCCAGTTGGCCGAAATCAGCCCTCGCGCGGGCGGTGTGGTGCGGATTGAGGGCACCGGCCGCCGGCTCAAACTGGTCCAGAAGATCCACGCCGACGAATCGACGGCGGTGTGGGAGGTGGCCAATGTTTGATCGCACCCCCAGCCCGCGGAAGCAGCTGCTGCAGGCGATGGGCAAGACGCTGCAGCTGATCAGCACCGACAACGGCTACCTGACCGATGCCGGTGCCGGTTGGACACTGGAGCCGAAGCCCGGTGATCAGGACACGCAGACTGTGCTGACGGCCGTGATCGAGAAGCAGCAGCGGGCGGAGAGCCCCTCGAAAGTTAACACGCACCGGCTTACCACCGTCAGCGTCATCGCCAAGGTTCCCACCGACACCGAGGGATACCAGCAGGCGCTGGACGACCTGGTGACCGATATCGAGGCGGCCATGGATAGCCAGTGCGTAGCCCGCAACTTCCCCGACGGCATCCAGGTACCGGTGTACGTCGGGATGGAACCGCTGATGCCGGAGAAGGCCAGCGCCGGCTGGGTCGGCGTGCTGATCACCTACCAGACCCACATCCCCAAGAAATAACCCGCCGCACAGCGGCAACCCAACTGGAGAGCCATCATGGCCGAAGACTACAGCTACCTGGGCGCAGGAATCGTCCTGATCCGTGAGTGGAACACCGCTGATCCATTCTTGGAGATCGGCAATATCTCAGCCTATACCGTGGCGCCGCAGACCAATACCATCGAGCTGGCCGACTACCAGAACCCCGGCGGCGGCACGGCCAACCGTGTCGATCGCGTGACCGGCTACAACCTCAATTACACGTTCCACGACTTCAACCCGGAGAACTTCGCCCGGGCAACTCGCGGCAAGGCCAGCAGCATCGCCGCGGGTACCGTCACCGATGAGCCGGTGCTGGCCGTGCCGGGCAGCTTTGCGCCACTGTCGCGCCTGGCCACGGAGGTGACCGCCGTGAAGCCAGCAACCGGAACCACCGCCTACGAGGCCGGGAAGGACTATCGTTTCGAGCGCGGCATGCTGTTCATCCCGGCAGGATCTGCGATTGCAGCACCGTCCGCGGTCGGCACCCCGAACATCAAGGTCACCTACAAGAACGCGGACCTGGGCCACGTTGAAGCTGCGGTCACCTCGCAGAAGTTCTACGAGATGCAGTTCTACGGTGCCAACGAGGCACGCGGCGGCAAGTTGGTCCGCCTGGTAGCGCACAAGGTGGCCGGCGGCGTCATTGAGAGCATGGGCCTGATCGGCAACGAGTTCGGCGCGGGAAGCGTGCCCGGCGCGCTGCTCAAGGACTCGTCGAAGGCCACGGGCAACGACAAGTCGGCCTACTTCTACTTGCAGCAGGAGAAGTAAGCCGTGGCCGATGATGACGTGATCGCCCCGCCGACGCGCACGGTTCTTGTACGTGGCGAGAAGGTGGTTGTGGGTCCCCTGCGCCTGGAACAGATCGGTCCTTTCATCACGGCCAGCCGCACCATCATCGCCCGAGTGGCGATGATGGCCGGTGTGGTCGAGGGCGCCGATCGTGCTGGCGTCGGTGCCATCCTGCTCGACCTGCTCGAGCAGGACAGCAACGAGATCGCCGCGGCTTTGGGGGTGGCAATCGGACGCGAGGCGGAATGGGTTGCGGGGGCAACGCTGGACGAGATCGCTGACTTGCTGGAGGCGGTTGTCGGGCTCAACAGGGATTTTTTCGCCCTCCGCCTGCGGCGGCTTCTGCTGCAGGCGAAGCTCCCGGCGGAAGAGAGTACGGCCTCGCCGACCTGATCCAGTACCTCATCGCCCACGGACACTCCCGCGCGGAGGTGATGACCTACACCCTGGCACAGCTGCGAGCCTTCACCGCCGCAGCTGCGCAGGTTGAGCGCGATCGCATCGCGGAGTTCGCCGTGGCCACGCGCATGGCTATGGCCGCCCCGGCTGCCGACTGGCAGATGTACCTGGCTGCTCTGCGCGGCCAGGCCCCGGCACAGCAGCGACAAGGAATATCGAACGATGGCTGATCCTTCAGCAAATCTGCGCGTCCGCATCAGCGCGGACCTGGCCGACATTCGGCAGGGCTTGGGCGTGCTCACTCGCCAGCTGCGCGAGGTACGCACGGAAGCGGCCAGGCCGCTGCCGACGAAGAACAACATCACGGAGCTGGGGGTCTCTGCAGGGCAGACGGCGCAGGCGATGCGCCAGCTACCGGCGCAGTTCACCGACATCTTCACCAGCCTGCAGGGCGGCATGCCCTTCTTCACAGTGCTGGTGCAGCAGGGTGGCCAGATCAAGGACAGCTTCGGGGGTGTGGAGCCGGCATTGAAGGGGGTCTCGTCGGCGCTGCTGGGGATGGTGAATCCGTATACCGTGGCCGCGGCGGCTGTCGGATTGGTGGTCTACGCCTGGTATGACGCCGAGCAGCAGGCCCAGGCCTACACGAAGGCACTTGTCCTGTCGCGCAATGAGGCGGCCGCGACGACCCTGACGCTCGTCAGCATGGCTCAGAAGACCAGCGACGCGCTGCAGGTTGCCGCCGGCGTTGGTGCCGAGGCGGCTCAAGCCGTCGGCTCGAACGGGAAGATTGCCGCGCAGAACCTTCAGGACGTAGCCAATGCGGCCGTGGCGATGAAGGAAATCAGCGGGCAGGCGCTCGATGAAACCATCGCCCTGTACGCGAAGCTGGCGGAAGACCCGGTCAAAGGAATGCAGAAGCTCAACGAGCAGGTCAACTTCATGACTTTGGCGCTCTACGAGCAGGTGAAGGCGTTGCAGGAGCAGGGCCGGAATCAGGACGCCGTGACTGTGATCACCCGTGCAGCAGCGGATGAAACCGTCATGGCGCTCGCTCGGGTCCGCGCCAGCCAGAACCCGGTGATCCGGGGATTCAAGGACCTGTGGGTCGAGGCCACGAAGGCGTGGTCGGCGATGCAGGCGAGCGTGGGCCTCGGGCCGGCGGCGGCGCAAATGCAGCAACTGTTGGCTGAGAACCAGCAGGAACTGGAGAAGCTGAACAATCTGGCTAATGGCACCCAGCGGGGCCTGCCGTTGGCCCGGAATCCCATTGCCCTGGCTGCGATGGAGAAGTCCATCAAGGACCGGTCGGAGAAGATCAAGGCGTTGGCTGTCGACCTGATCAAAGAGCGAAAGGATGCAGAAGTAAAGGCTGCGCAGGACGCCAGCGCGGACTACGTGCAGCAGCAGGACGCGATCATCGAGGCCCAGGCCACGAAGGAGCAGAAGAAGAAGAGGGAAATTGCCCAGATCAACGGGCAGGCCGAGGTCGTCCGGCGAAAAGCTGAAGCGGCCGGGCTCGTGGAAGAGGTTCGTGCCATTGAGGAACGCCGCGCCGCAGCCGTCGCCGCTATCGAGAAGAAGTATGCGGAGAAGCCCAAGGCACCCAGCGGGTCGGCTTCCAGGGCGGCAGGGCTGCAGGGCTACAAAGACGATCTGCTGGCAGAGCAGGCGCAGATCAATGCCGCTACCCAGATGCTGCGTGCTCAGTACTCGGCGCGAGAAATCACGGCGGGCGAGTATTACGGTCGAATGCGGGAGCTCGTTCAGAAGGGGACCGACGCGCAGGCGAAATCGTTGGAGCGGCAGATTGCCTTCCTCCAGCGACAGGCGGTGACCGGAAAAGAAGCCATCGGCGTGAATCGACAGGTCGGGGATCTGGAAGCACGGCTCGCCAAGGTCCGCACCGAGGGGGCCGGCGCTCTGCAGGTTCTGGCGACTGAGGAAGCGGCCGCGGTAAAAACGCGCCTGAATGCTATCGCGGCGTATGGAAACGCCTTGGACGCGAGCAATCAAGCACTACAGCGACAGCTCTCAACGCAGGCCCAGCGCGTTGGGATGGGTGATCGTGAGTACGAGATTCAGCAGCGCATCAATGACGCCTACGCCGACCAAGCGGACAAGCTGCGAGAACTGCAGTTGCAGTTGAACGCGGGACAAATCGACCAGGAAACGTTCGAATCCGAGAGAGCGCAGCTGCTGTCGAAAACGCTCGATCGCCTGCAGATGATTCGAGACGGGTACGACGAGCTCCAGCAGGCCGAGGGAAGCTGGCTGGCAGGCGCCAGGGCTGCCTGGGCGAACTACCAGCAGGAGGCCGGCAATGCCGCGCGGCAGATGGGCGACGTGGTCGGAAACGCCATCGGTGGCTTCGAAGACGCGTGGGTCAAGTTCACCACGACCGGGAAGCTGAGCTTCTCCGACCTCACCAAGTCGGTCCTGGCCGATCTGGCGCGCATCGCCGCGCGGCAGGCGGCAATGGGAATAGTGAACATGTTCGCCAGTGCCTGGGGTGGCGGTGTCACCGCTGCGGGTAACCAGGCGGTCACCTCCGGCACCAGCAGCATCAATAACCAGCTGTTCCAGAACATGAGGGGCGGCTACTCCACCGGCTGGTACACGGGTGACGGTGGTGTTCTTCAGCCGGCCGGGGTAGTCCATAAGGGCGAGGTGGTCTGGTCGCAGAGGGATGTGGCGCGCGCGGGTGGCGTCGAGGTGGTCGAGGCGATGCGCAAAGGGCTGAAGGGCTATGACTCGGGCGGAGCTGTGGCTACTCCGGTCGGTTCCGGAATGGCCGCCGGCGCGATCAATGTTCGCGTGATGAACGCGCCAGCGGGCACCACCGCCAGCGCGTCTCGCAACAGTCAGGGCGGCTTCGACATTGAGGTTCTGCTGGGCCAGGTCGACAGCTACATCGGTGGCCAGGTCGCCAGTGGTCAGGGATCAACGTATGCAGCGATGGGGAGCCGATTCGGCTTAAAGGACTCGGTGTGATGACAGCATTACCTTCAGTGGCACGTGTCATGTTCGAAGGGCAAAAACGAACCTTCGATCCCTCAGTTCTGAGGACCGAAATGGAACGCGGTGCGCCCAAGCAGCGCTTGGAGAACAGCCAGGTGCTGATCAAGCAGGCCATGACGCTCTACTTCGCCAGCATCGCGGACGTGAACACCTTCGATGCCTGGTACTTCGGCGAGATCAAGCGCATTGGGTGGTTCACCCTTGTGCACCCATACACGGGGGAAGTGATCACGGCGCGCTTCGAGAACGGTGCCCTCGGCGACCTGGTGCCCGAAGAGAAGCTGCCCGAGGACTACAGGATGGATGTGGTCGTGGAGTACATGCGATGAGCAGTTTCACTGAACGTAAGCAGCGCATGACCGACACCAGTGGGACGCTGCTGTTCCTGTCCATCACCTCGCCGTCGCTTCCGGGTCCGCTGCGCATCGTCAACGACACCCAGGACTGGGTAAGCCAGGGCATTCCCTACATGGGCGTGCCTTTTGGCTTCAAATTGCCCGATGACACCCGCGGTCAGTCCCCGCGTGCCCAGCTGGTGCTGGACAACGTCGGGCGCGGCATCTCCGAGGACCTGGAGGCGCTGGGGCCGAACGAGCTGATGATGGCGCGGCTGATGCTGTCGGACCGTGCAGACCCCAACCTGTACGAGCGGGATTACTACCTGCCGATCACCAGCGTGTCGGTGGCCGGCGCCACCGCCACCGCTCAGTGCGGTGTCGACTACCTGATGCGGCAGCAGGCCGTGCGCCTGCGCGCCAACCCGTTCACGCTACCGGGGATCTTCTGATGCGGCTGGCAGACGTAGAAGCCTTGGTGGGCGTGCCGTACTGCGAGCACACGTGCGATTGCGCCGATTTCGTGGTGCTGGTCCAACGGCAGCTGTTCGGGCGCGCCGTTCAGCTCCCCAACGGCCGCCCGAGAGGCGTGGTGGGCCAAGCCTCCATCGGCGAGCTGTCGAGGCCGTATGGGACCGCGGTGGCCGTGCCAACGGACGGTGACCTGGTGCTGATGGTCGAGCACGGGCAGAAGCGCGCCGGCCACGCCGGCGTCTACTTCCACCTGGCCCATGAGGGGTGGGTGCTGCATTCCAACGAAAAGAACGGCTGCAGCGTACTGCACCGCGTTCGTGACCTGCCGGAGTTCGGCTTGAGGATTGAGGGTTACTACAGATGGGCCTGATCAAGGACGCGCCGCTGATCATCACACCGCACCCGGTGACGCTGGAGGGCCAGCGTACCCTGGCGGCGCAGTTGCAGGAGGGGGAGCGGCTGGGCGGCTTCCTGGCACGCGTGGTGCCTGACTACTCCAGCGACCTGTGGGAGGTGCGCATCAATGGGGTGGTCGTGCCGCATGAGGTCATGGACCGCGTGCGCCCGAAGGACGGAACGGTGATCGAGGTTCGAGGCGTGGTCAAGAAGACCGCGCTGATGATCGTTGCGCTGATCGCCCTGACCGTCTTCACCATGGGTGTCGGTACGGCCATCGTGGCCGCCGGCTACAGCGCAGCCGTCGCCGGTCTGGCGCAGGGCGCGATCTACGCCGCAGGGGCGCTGCTGATCCAGAAAGTGCTGGGGCCCAAGCGGCCCAAGCCCAGCGCCAGCGATGCCAGCCCGGTGTACACCATCGGCGCGGCCCGGAATCAGCCGCGCCCGTACCAGCCCCTGCCGCTGCTGCTGGGCGGGCCATTGCGCATCGCGCCGGACGTGGCCAGCAACCCCTATACCTGGTACGAGGCCGACGACCAGTACCTCGCCATGACCCTGACGGCGGGCATCAACGTGGGGCGCGTGGAGGCCCTGTACAACGGCGATGCGCTGTTGTCGTCCTTCGAGGGCGTCACGGTGTGGCACAACGGCTTTTCCGAGATGCCCAGCGAGGCCATCCCGCTGTACAGCAATGCCGACACGATCAACGGCGGCGCGCTGGAGGCGGCGAAGGGCCAGGCCAGCCCGTGGGTGCAGCGCACCAGCAGCCCGAACACGATCCGCCTGAAGGTGGACGTGGACTTCATGCTGTTCGACACGACCAGCAAGGGCAAGCCGAAGGACAACCGCGAGACGATTGAGATCCAGTACCGCGCCGTCGGCATTGCCAACTGGAGCTTCTTCGGGTCCTATTCGATCGTCAGCCGGTCGCAGAAGCAGCAGCGCCGCAGCTACTCCCGAGACGTACCGGAGGGGCAGTACGAAGTGCGGGTCCGCATTGCCGGCCACAACACCGATGGCAGCGGCGCCACCAGCGACTTCACCTGGTCCACCCTGACCAGCATCCAGAAGGACACCGCCGACTACGCCGGTCTGGCCCGAATCGGCATCCGGATCAAGGCAACCGGGCAGCTCAACGGCCAGCCGGACGAGATCCGCTGCGTCGCCTACGCCGAGCCGGCACCGGTCTGGACGGAGGCGGGGTGGGCGACGAAGGAGACCAACAACCCGGGCGCACTGATCCTGGCCTATGCCCGCGGCTTCAGGGACGAGCACGGCAAGCTGATCGCCGGCATCGGCCTGGACGATGTCCAGATCGATATCGAGGCGCTGAAGGCCTTCATGCTGTTCTGCCAGGCCAACGGCTACGGCTACTCGAACTACATCAAGGATGTCCGCAACCACGACGACGTGCTCAACGCCGTCGCGCTGGCCGGGTTCGGCCAGATCACCTGGGCCGGCGGCCGCCTGTCGGTGGTGTGGGCCGGGTCGGAGCAGCCACTGTCCGGCGTGGTCAACATGGCCACGATCAAGAAGGGGCAATTCCAGGTTGACTACACCCTGGCCAACGCCGCCGACGGGATCGAGTACAGCTACTACGATGCCACCGACTGGACGACCAAGACCCTGCGCGTAGCCGCGCCCGGCGTAACCACCATGCTCAACCCGGCCACGGTGGAGGGCGAGGGCATCACCAACGAGGCTCACGCCGCGCGGATGGCTCGCTATCACCTGGCGCAGTCCCTCTATCAGTACAAGGACATCACCTACAGCACGGACATCGAGCACCTGAGCTATCGTCGCCTGTCCCTGCTGGCCCTGCAGCACGACCTGACGCAGTGGGGTGCCGGCGGCCGGATCGTTTCGGCCACCGCGGCCAACGGCGTTGTCACGCTGCTGCTGGACGAACCGGTCCAGGCACCGACCAACGGCAACGCCTGGATCGGCCTGCGCATCCCCGGCGAGCGGGTGTACCGCGTGTTCGGCGTGCAGCCGTTCACCGGCACCAGCGACACCATCCGCCTGACCGGTTCCTGGCCAGGCGATGCGCCGCTGCCCGGCGACACACCGGACAACCCGGCTCACGACACCATCTGGATCTACGACTTCAGGCAGACACCGGGGTACCGGGTCCGTGTGGTTGGCATCGAGCCCGAGAGCGACCTGAAAGGCGCCAAGGTGTCCGTGGTACCCGAACCACCCGAGTTCTGGAACTACGTGCTCACCGGCGAATACGTCCCGCCGGTCAATACCAACCCGATCACCAGCCGCCCGATTGCCAGCGGCCTAGCCATCACTGAGCAGCAGGTGGTGCAGGGCGATACGGTGTTCACCGAGCTGACCGTCACCTTCGAGATCAGCGGCCCGGTCGGCAACATCGTGGTGCTGGCCGCCGGCAGCGACGGCGTGCTCTCCGAGGTGGCCCAGACCACCACCCGCACGGCCACCTGGCGCATCAGCCATGCGGACCAGTACACCGTGGTGGTCCGACCGTTCAGCCCCGACGGCCGGGCCGGCGTTGCAGCGTCGGTGACCTACATCACGGCCGGTGCGGATGTCCCGCCGCGCTTGGTGGACTTCTTCGACGTGGACGAGCTGTCCGGCGGCGTGCGCATGTACACCTGGGGATTCCTGGCCAACAGCATCCAGTCGCCGGACTTTGCCGGCGTCGAGATCCGCTATATGCAGGGCGCGGTGCTGCGACCGGAATGGGAGCAGATGATCCCCATCGGGGGCAGCGGCTACCACGCAGTACCCTTCGAAGCCGTTGTGCCGGAGTCGGGCGACTGGACTTTCGCCTGCCGGAGTGTGAACACGTCGGGGGAGCTGTCCACCGAGGCCCGTGTCATCACCAAGAAGCTCGGCGCCAACCTCGGCCAGGTGATCGACAAGACCATTCAGGAGCTCATCGACGCGCAGCAGCGCATCGACCAGGAGAAGATCGAGCGGTTCAACGAGGATGCCCGTGTCGCGAGTGAAGCCGCGGCCGACGCAACAAAGAAGGCCAACGACGCGATGGCAGCGGCCATTGCGCACGCCGATGCCATCGGAGCGATCGTCGCGGATCTGACCGAGGCCGACGAATGGGAGGCTGGGAAGACCTACCCGGTGGGCGACTTCACCCGGCACGACGGGAAGCTGTACCGGGCGCTGCGCGAGAACACCGACGCCGAGCCTGGCGCCTCCCCGGATGATTGGCAGCTGGTGGGCAACTTCTCTGGCGTGGGCGAGGCGTTGGCTGCGTCGATCGACATGGCCTACCAGAACGCTTCGGACCTGGCGGCCGAGGCCGGCCGCATCAACGCCATCGCCGCGCGTATGCCGGCCGGTGACGGCAAGGTAGCGTCGGTCGAGGCGGTCGACGCGGTCAGCGGCCGGGTGGAGGAAACCGAAGAGGGCCTGCGCGCGGTCGGAGACCGCACATCGTCGCTGGAAGCGCAGATGACGTACAAGCACGCTGGCGACCGCGACTGGAACGCCGGCGACCGGAACGTCTACGCAGGCGTGCGCACCTGGCAGTCCGTCATGGTCCAGGGTGATCGGGCGGTGGCCAAGACCGTCGATTCGCTCAACGTCGAGCTGGGCGACTTCAAGGCTAGTGCCACGAAGTCCATCGAGCTGATCGCAACCGAGCAGGCCAGCCAAGCCGAACAGATCGAGCACGTGGGCGCAGAGCTGGAGGGCAAGGCATCATCTGACTACGTGGAGCGCATTGATGCCCGCGTGGCCGTCACCGAGGACGGCATAGAGGCCGTCACCGGCCAGCTTGCGTCGGTGAAGGCGGAAGTGTCCGGCAAGGCCAGCGCCGAAGTGGTCCAGGGCATGGAGGCCCGTGTCGTTCAGAACGAGAACGGCCTGACCCAGGTGTTGGCGCGGGCGTTCCTGAACGTCATCGCCAACAGCGGCGCCGGACCGCTGATCGGCGGCATGGTCATCGACAACAACGGCCAGGTCATCAACACCCGTTTCGCCAGCAACACGTTCGAGGTCATCTCGCCCGGGGCCAGCGAGGGCATGGAGTGGCGCGACGGCTTCCTGCGCGTCTGGAAGGGCGCCGCCCAACGCATCATCGGTACCAACTTCGGCGCTGCCGGCGACAACCTGGTTGACTACTTCGGGCCGAACGTCGGCGCCGGGGCCGCGGCGAAGTCCAACGCGGTCATGTGGATGGACGCCAACGGCAGTGCCTACTTCGGTGGCCAGCTGTCGGCGGGCATCCTGCGTAACGCGGTCCAGACGACGACCACGCAGACAGTCGGCGTGGAGCTGGTCAACGGCCCGTTCGCCACCAATGGCCGCGTGCGGAGCGTCACTGTCAGCTTCTCCCGCCGGCACATCCGGACCAAGACCACCTATGGCAGCGACGGCTTTGTCGCGGGCGCGGGCCAGAACACGGCACGCGTTGAGATCTATCGGCGGGTGGGGGAGGGGGCTGAATCGCTTTGGCAGGTACTGAACGTCAGCGGTTCGGTGATGATCCTCAACGAGCAGGACGGCCCGGACAACGCCACGTCCACCTGGGGTGGGTCATTCACCGTGAACGACACCAGCACCAGTGCGCAGACGATGACTTACCGCGCGGTGATCACCAGCTTCACCGAGCAGACCGTGACGCACACCTCCGGTTCCTTCCAGCAGCAGTCCATCACGCAGAGCCTGTCGATCATCTCGGTCGAGAACTGAAACCGCACAAGGCGCGGGCCGGCATGTCCGGCCCGCTTTGCCGTGGGCGATCAACACCAGAGAACATATATGCCGCAGAAATTGATTGATCAAACGACCATCCAGCCGGATGGCAGGCCAGGCGACGACGCATTCACCGCGTTTGCGACCTGCAACGACAACTTCGAGGACGCCGAACAGCGTCTTTCCGCGCTGGAAGGTGGGTCATCGAACATCGGCCAGGATGTGGCCGACCTGAAAACGGGCTTGCAGCAGGAGACGCAGCAGCGCGCCGATGCCGATGCCGCCCTCTCGCAGGCCATCACTGCAGAAGTGACCGCACGCCAGAACGCCGACACTGCGCTCGGTGCACGCTTCATCGGAAAGAACCGGCTCATCAACGGTTCGATGCGCTGGTGGCAGCGCGGGACCAACTTCACTGCGCCGGGCTACTCCGTCGACCGTTGGTACTTCAACGCGGGCGGCGTGGCAACGCCGAGCTTGTCACGGAACACGGTAACGCCAGGTGCATTCGATACCGAATGTATCTATCTTGCCAAAATCGCATACGGTGCTGTGACTGATGCTGCAAACCATTACGTTGTGCTTGAACAACGAATGGAGAATGTGACCACGCTCGCGGGTCGAACGGTAACCGTGAGTTTGAAGGTGTTCAACAGTGGTGCGGCAGGCCGACAGATTGCCATCGAATTTGGTCAAAGCTTCGGTGCTGGCGGAAGTGCGCAGGTTTCGGGGATCGGTGCTGCGAAGTACAGCCTCGCAGCTGGAATCAATACCGTCACTCATACCGTGCAGATTCCGTCTATCAGCGGTAAGACTGTGGGTGCCAACAGTTCTCTGATTCTGACTCTTTGGGCAACAGGCGGAAGCAACTTTAACGCTCGCAACGCATCTCTTGGTGCGCAAGCTGGTGATGTGCATTTCACGCAGGTGCAGGTCGAAGAAGGTTCTTCAGCAAGCGCTTTCGAGTACCGACCTGATGGACTGGAATTGACTCTCTGCCAGCGCTTCTATTGCAAGTCATTCCCCGTAGGTACCACCCCCGCCGTTGCGCTTGCGGCAGCGACAGCACAAGGGGCGACCGCGTGGAGCGGCTCAGATGTACGTACAGGCACAGTCCATTTCCCGGTCGAAATGCGCGCCACCCCTGCGTTGCTGCTCTACACCAGCAATGACGCAAACTCGCAGGGTAATGGCGCGGCTTTGTGGAACGGCGCAGTGTGGAACTCTAACGCCTCTTGGAGCTTTGACAGCGCTTCAAGTAGGGGGTTTGCGGTGAATGGCGTATTTGGTTCGGGTTTGACTGTAAACGGGTCATACCTGACGCGTTTCAATTGGACTGCAGACGCGGAGATTTAATCATGTACCAGCTTACCGATGACCCGGACGTCATTCGCTGCGTCGAAACGGGTGCTTTCATCCCGCGCGGGCACTACCTGTGGCCGACCGAATGGCTGGAACGGAACACACCGCTGCCGGCGTCATCGCCCGGCCTGGGCTTCGAGTTGCACACGCCCGCGCACTACCGCTACATCCGCGACCAGGCGTTCGCGTGGATGCGCGCCGAAGCGGTAGAGCGTGGCTACGACAGCATCGAGTCGTGCGCCAGCTACTACAACAGCGGCGTGGCCCGATACCGCGCCGAGGCGCGGGCGATGGTGGCCTGGCGCGATGCTGTGAACCAGGCGCTGGAGCAGCTGGTGCTGGCGCCGCCGGAAGGCATCGAGACCTGGGAGCAGGTGCGCGCGCTGTTGCCGCAGCCGGAGACGTTCGCCTGGCCGGAGAAGGCGGAGTTGCCGCTGGATGGACTGGCACCGCAGCCCGTGACTTGATCCTCACGCGGCGGCAACGGCGCTTGCGGCGAGATGGCAGCCATGTGCTATTCCGCCCAGATCACCGCCGCCTATCAGAAGCTGGTCAGGATGACCGGCGCCACCCTGTCGCTGCAGGAGTTCGCCGCGCTCTACGCGCACGACCCGGGCAAGAAGCGGCCCAAGACGCCGAAGGCCATGGATGACGCCTTCCGGGCCGGCGAGAGCGCGGCAGAGCTGGCAGTGTGGGCCGAGGTCGAGCAGTGGAACAGGGCCGAGGCCGCCATCTTGGAGCAGGAGCTGTTCGCCAACCGCAAGCGTCTGGCCGACGCTGAGCGGGCGCTGCAGCTGAAGGAGACGAAGAAGGCCCGCGAGGACGTGCGGATTGCCGGCAACAAGATCGAGCGGGCCAAGGCGCGGCTGGCGGACCTGCAGCGCGTCGAGCCGAGGGATCGCGACAGCCGCATCTTCCCCGGCGTGTACGCTCCGGTGATCGTCTCCGAGGGCGGGAAGCTGGTCATCAAGCCGATGCGCTACCAGTGCCGCCTGGCCGGGAAGCCGGCCAACTACGACCAGCGCTTCCCCGGCACCTACAACGCCCGTCGCGACAGCCTGGAGAAGTTCTGGGCGCCGGCGTTCGGGCACACCCACGGCCTGATGGTGGTCGACACGTTCTACGAGAACGTCGAAGGCCCGGACGGGAAGAACCAGGTGGTGCAGTTCACCCCGCGCACGGGCGAGCCGATGCTGGTCGCGTGCTTGTGGTCGCACTGGAAGGACCCGGCCGGCAAAGAGTCGGATCTGCTGTCGTTCGCTGCCATCACCGACGACCCCGAGCCCGAGGTGGCCGCCGCCGGCCACGACCGGACCATCATCAACATCAAGCCCGAGCACGTGGATGCGTGGCTCCACCCGGATCCGGCCAACCTGGCCGCGCTCTACAGGATCTTCGACGACAAGCGGCACCCGTTCTACGAGCACCGGCTGGCGGCCTAGGGAAACCCCGGTTCTGGGGCGCGCGGTTGCCCGATGGCCCAGGCGAGTCGGGGAGGGCATGCTGGCCCTGCCGGACCCGGGGCCTACGGCAGCTCAACCTGGGGGCGTCTGAGCCGCGCCACGCCGGCACCGTTGTCAGGCTTGCCCGCGAACGGTGTTCGTGGCATATCTGGCTATGGCGGCCTTCTGCCGACTTCGCGCCCTTCAGGTGACATCGACGCAGAAGGGGTAACATATTGGGTCGGCCACACTGGGCCAGTCGTTCCCCCTGCACACTGGACGTTTGGGTGAGGAATCTATGCTTGTAGAGTGCTCACAGCAGCCCGAGATGAACCAAGTCTCTGACTATTCAATTTTTTCGGCACCACCGATCGAGCTCCGTCGCGAGATGGCCGCTTATGAGTCGCTGTGGCTGGGGCAAGGTGCTTGGTTCAAGAACATTGCACAACTGTTCGCCGAGAACCCTGGTCGGGTTCCGTCAGAGTTGGTGTCAAAGCTGGAAGTGCGGGACACGTGGAAGAGGCTCCTGGAGGAAGTCGGAGCTGATCGCCTGAAGGAGGTCGGGGTCCGCGTGCATGGCGCCGGCGAGTACCCGGCCAAGCTCCGAGAGGCAGATCACCCGATTGAGCTTCTCTATTACAGAGGAGATTGGGAGCTGGTCGATACACGTGGCGTCGCCGTCGTCGGCACGCGTAATCCCTCTCCCGAGGGAGCGGCCAATGCTCGTCGCATCGCTATCGCGTTGGTCAAGCACGGTTTCACGGTGGTTTCCGGACTGGCGCGCGGTATTGACTCCGCCGCCCACGCCGGGGCGCTGGAGGCCGGCGGTCGAACGATCGCTGTCATCGGGACGCCGCTCTTTGACTACTACCCGCGAGAGAACGCCGCTCTGCAAGAGAGTTTGGCCAAGGATCATCTTGTGATATCGCAGGTGCCGTTCTTGCGATACAAGCAGCAGCACTACAAGGCGAACAGCCTGTTCTTCCCTGCGCGAAACGTGACGATGTCTGCTCTCACCGAGGCAACGATCATCGTAGAGGCTGGGAATACCTCTGGAACTCTGGTCCAAGCGAGAGCTGCCCTGGCCCAGGGGAGGAAGCTCTTCATCTTGGACAGCTGTTTCCGCCGAGGTGATTTGAGTTGGCCCAAGAAGTATGAGGCGCAAGGCGCCATCCGCGTTCGCAATGTGACCGAGATCATGGAAGCTCTGGGTAGTTATGCGCCTGCAGACCCTTGAACCAAAGAACTACACGTATCTGGAAACTGGCGATCAGTGCTTTCACTATGGGGAATACACGAGTGAAGGCGGCTACCAAGCCAGTGACACCAACCAGCAAATTCTGAACTTGAAGAAGAAGCCGACCGCGAGTGAGGGTCAGCTCTACTACAAGAGGTTGGCGATTGAATATTGGGGTCGCGCGCTAGCAAGCGTAATCGACCTTAGAAAGACCATTGGTTCGCACACCTTCGTGCCAATGCCTGGATCAAAGCCGGCTGGACATGCCGACTATGATGATCGAATGCTGAGGGTGCTCAAGCGCATGGCTGTGGGCGTGCCGAATGTAGATATCAGGCCGTTGTTGGTTCAGACGGTGGAGCGCGATGCGCAGCATCATGGTCACCGACTTACGCCGGATGAGCTCTGTGAGACATTGGCAGTAGATCCCACGTTCCTGGCGCCGCCCTTGTCGCAGAACATCATCGTGGTGGATGACGTAATCACTATGGGGGCGTCTTTCGCAGCGGCAAAGCGGCTCTTGATCGGCCTTCCCAATGTTAGGAGCGTCGTGGGTATCTTCCTGGCAAAAACCGTTTGGCCGGCGCCGGATTTTCCCGTGCTATCTCCCGAGGAATTTCGTCGTATTTTCCAACCTGAAGTTAAGCGGTCGAATGAATGAGGATCTGAAGTGTTGCTAGCTTCTGTCCGTTAGTGGATATGGGCTCAAACGCGCATCGCTCGGCTGCTGGTCAGCAGCGAGCTGGTGGTATCTCGTGAATGGAAGTTGTGTAGTTTGGTGAGAGCATGTGTTGCCGCATGCCCCAGGCCGGCCGAGCCTGCCAACCTGACGCGCCCAGTCCTGCAGTTCCTCGCCCGAACTTCTGGTTGATCCGGTCCATGGTGGCCATCAGCCGTTCGTTGCCTACCACCGTGGGTCCGAACAGATCCGCCTGCAGCTCTTCCGGCCGGGCTAGGTCGAGCAGCGCCACACCGGCCTTCTTGTACCCGATGCCCTCCCGCAGCAGGCCGCCCAGCAGCCGGCGGACGACACCCAGCACCACGGTCGTGTCAGCGGTCGACGCCGATAGGCTTACAGACCGGGTGGCGTTGTGCTGCCGCAGCTCCGGGCGGAACGTGTCGGAATGCGCGAACACCCATACCCCGGCGGTGACAAGACCGCGCGCGCGGAGCTTCTCGCAGGCCCTGATGGCGAAGGTAGCGAGCGCCTGAGCTACCGCGTCATGGTCTTCCACCCGATCCGCAAAGGACCGGCTCACCATGATCTGCTGCCGATCCGGCTCAACTTCCTCCAGTTCCATGCACGGATGTCCCTGCAGTTCACGTTGGGTGCGTGCCAACGTGACGCCGAAGGTGGTCAGGATGTCGTCCGCCGGCGCGTCGCGTAGTGCCGCGGCAGTGCTGATGCCCATGGATTCCAACCGCGGTGCCAGCCGGCGCCCTACGCCCCATAGGTCACCGACGGGGAACGTCCGCAGCACCGTGTCCCGGTAGGCCGCATTGCCGAGGTCGATCACACCGTCAGCACTCTTGGCCACCTTGTTGGCCAACTTGGCCAAGGTCTTCGTGGGGCCAATGCCGATGCAATTCGGTATGCCGGTCCACCGGTGCACACGTTGGCGTAAATCCTGGGCGAACCGCTCGCGATCCCGAATTCCGTCCAGGTCGATGAAGCTCTCATCGATGCTGTAGACCTCCACCCGCGGCGCGGCCTCCCGCAGAACGCTCACGACCCGGGCGCTCATGTCTCCATAGAGCCCGAAGTTGGCCGAGCGCATCTGCAGGCCATGCCGGCGCACCAGGTGCTTCAGTTCGTGAGCAGGCTGGCCCATTTTGATGCCCAGCGCCTTGGCCTCGGCCGAGCGCGCGATCGCGCAGCCGTCGTTGTTGCTCAGCACCACCAGCGGAACGCCGCGAAGACCCGGCTGGAACACGCGCTCGCAGCTGGCGTAGAAGTTGTTCCCGTCAACGAGCCCGAACACGGCCGCTCCGGCGTTTGATCTGGCGGACCACTCCCACGACGGCGAACACTTCCACCTCGGTGGATTGCTCCAGCACGATGGGCGGGAAGTCCGGATTGGCCGAGTGCAGCTCCATGTGGTTTTCAAACAGCTGTAGCACCTTGCAGGTGGGCTGGTTCCCGTCCCAGATGGCAATGACCAGGTCCCCCGCCTGGGGCGTGACCGACCGGTCGACCACCAGGATGTCCCCGTCGCTGACGCCGGCGCCGCTCATGGACCAGCCATCGGCGCGGTACAGGAATGTGGCGGCGGGGTTGCGCACCAGCAGGCGATGCAGGTCGATCGCATCGTCCATGAAGTCGTCGGCCGGCGAAGGGAAGCCAAGCCGCGCGCGCGCTGCGGCAAGGGGCACGAACTGCGTCGGGCCATCGATCATGGCCGGGCCGATTGGGCGGGCCAGCGTGTGGGAGTGGGGAAGGAACTGCATGGGCGTACTCTGGTAGCGGCATGTCTCACAGGTCGAGACGGGGCGCATGTTAGTACAATTACTAATTACTGGCCGTGATCGTCGCCCTCGGATTCCTGAACGCGTTCCGCACAGAGGCCCAGGCGCCGCGGCAGTCGCGAACTGCGCGACGCTCAGCAGGCATCCTGCAGCGATGGCGAACTGGCAAAAGGACCCGGCCTCATTGGAGGCCAAGGCTGCGGCCAAGCTGCAGCAGGCGTCGGACCTCGAACGAGATACCTCTGGAAGTTGGCGTTGCCGCGCGCGCCGCCGGCAGAGCGCGCAACGTCTGCGCGCTACGGCCAGCAGTCATCAACGCGCCGCAGGCCGCCTGGTAGGCCTGGATCTGCCCGAGGACCTGCCGTTCTAACGGCTCAGGCCCTTGCGCATCGGCACCACCGTCGCACCGGCGCCGGTAAGCAGTTCGTACAGGGCCTCCACCGCAGCGCGTTTCTCCGCGTCGTACTCGAAGAAGTTGTAATGCCGCTTCTGGACGCCACTCAGGCCGTGGGATTGCAGGTGGCCACGGACTTCTTCCGACAGGCCCAGCGCAGCGAGCCGAGTCTCCACCGTGCGTCGTAGATCCCCCGGCGTGAACGGCGATGTCAGCTCGCCGGCGGCCACCATGCTAGCCACCACCGGATCCATGATTCCCCGGAACTCGTCATAGGTGGCCGGCGCCTTTCCGGCGGTGAGCGAGAACAGGTGCGGCCTGGTGCCGTCGCCGCCGCCTTCACTGTCATCATCGCCGCGCAAGACGGCGAGATCCGCAGCCATCAGCGGGAGCAGCGGCACCAGGTGCACGCGAGGCACGCGGCGACGCCCCTTGATGTCGAGCAAGCGGACGGATCCGGTGCCGGTGTCCGTGTCGTGATCGTGATCTGACCACTTCAGCCGGATCAGCTGTGCAATGCGCTGCCCGCCAGTCAGCAGGTGGAAGCGCACCAGGGCGCCCTCCCTCCCAGGCATCGCCTCGATCCGGCGCCAATAGGCACGAAGCTCGGCCACCGAGAGAACCCGGTCGCGCGGCTGCCCGCTGTCGAGCGTGGCCAGGTCGCGCGCCGGGTTTCTGGATACGTTGAGCACGCGCAGAGCGTCGGGGGCTGCCGCATCCTGCTTCGCTGCGATCGCTGCTGCATACGCCGCCCGCAGATACGACCGGATCTTGCCGCCCTCGCGCAGCTTCTTGGAGCGCACCAGTCGCGACAGGATCGGAAGCAGGTCATCCAGCTCAAGCTCGGACGCCGGGCGCGCCCAGAGGGCAGGCCACGGATCCTCGATGTGGCGCTTGATGGAAGCGCGCGTCGCGGCGGCAGAGACCTTGCCAGCGTCCTCCAAGCTCTGGGCATAGGCTGTCATCAGAGCTCCCAGCGTTGCACCTGATCGGCGTGTCGATTCGGCCAGGGCCTCAGCCTTCGCGCGTTCAGCCGCCGCTGCCTCGGCCGCGATCGCGTCGCGCAAATCGCGTTCGCCGGCCTGATACCGTCGTGACAACGCCGCCGCCGCTTCGCGCGCTGCGGTCAGTGCCAGGCCGGTGCCGATCAGCAGACGGTCGCGTTGCCCGTTGGACTTCGTGTACCTGTAGTAGAACCGCAGTTGCCCGCCGGCCAGCTTGCGCACGTCCAGACAGCCCGCGCCGCGCGGCGCCGGATCTGAGGCCCATTCGCCGGCTGGCAGTGCGGCCAGTCCCTTCGCTGTAAGCATTCCCTTTGATGCGCCCATTGGTGACCGCTCGGTGACCGTTTGTCCGTGGAAAGAGGTGGACGATGATGGGCGCAGGTGGTCGCACAGCCTGAGAAAATCAACGACTTAGCATAAAGCTGGGACGCCTGTGGAAGCGCGTGGAAGCCCTATAGAGGCCTCATAATCCCTTGGTTCCAGGTTCGAATCCTGGTGGGCCCACCATCGAATCAGGCACTTGGAATTATCTGCAGTGTCTTTTCGTCGAGCCAGCGCAACCCGGTGGCATGCACAAAGCTCCGCCGCCTGAGCGAGCGTCATCAGCTTGTTAGCCTGATCCATCAGCGCTTCCCCTTCGTTGGTCACAGCGGCTCAAGCGGGCAAGAGCCTCTTCCACCCGCGCAGACCTCGGTGCAACAGATGGAGTGTTGGAGCCAACACGCCCACGCATGGCCCAGTGGCTGGCATTGTGAATAGCCCTATACAGTTCACTCTTCTCATAGAGCTGCTTGCCCATGAAGTTCCTAGGGACAAGGCCGAGATCAGGAGCGTTCTTCCGGAACTGGCCGGACGACAGCCGCAATAGTGCGCGGCCTCGTCAACAGTGAGCCACTCCTTGCCTGAAATATGAAACGAAGGACCGCCAACCGCTGGCGGAGAGCTTTGATCTCGTCCTGCAGGGAAATGTCGGGTTCAGAGGTATCCATTTAGATCTTCGCCAGCGTGTCCCGACCACCCCGCCGCAGTACGGGCCGTGCCGGAACCCAGGAGATCGGCGAACGGGATTTCAGGGACAGTCACGTCGCCTCCACCGGACGTTCGCCGGGCTGTGCGCCAGTGGCCTACGCCCCTGTGCGGCCCATGGTGCTCCACGCGCACGCTCACTCACCAGTTCCGCATCAGGTACACAGCCAAACCCAGCAGCGCGCAGCAGGCTAATACCTGGATGACACCCCGTTTGAAACGGAACAGGGCCACGACGGCGAACAGCGTGAGCAGCGCCGATGGCCAATCGAACGGGCCGACAAACCCCTGCGGCCAGAACACGTGGTAGCCAAAAAACAGGGCCAGGTTGAGGATCACGCCGACCACGGCGGCGGTGATGGCCGTCAACGGCGCGGTGAACTTCAGTTCGTTGTGCGTCGATTCCACCAGCGGGCCACCCGCGAGAATGAGCAGGAAAGAGGGCAGGAAGGTGAACCAGGTGACCACGCTGGCAGCCACCGCGCCAGCCAGGAATGCCTGACCAGTACCCACTGCATCAGCGGCATGCCCACCGACGAAGCCGACAAAGGCCACCACCATGATCAGCGGCCCCGGCGTGGTCTCGCCCAAGGCCAGGCCGTCAATCATCTGCGTGGGTGTCACCCAGCCGTAGTGGACCACCGCGCCCTGGTAGACATAGGGCAGCACCGCATAGGCGCCGCCAAAGGTCAGCAGTGCGGCCTTGGTGAAGAACCAGCCCATCTGGGTCAACGTGCCTTCCCAACCAAACAGCGCGGTCAACACGCCCATGGGCAACGCCCATAGCGCCGCGCCTGTGGCCGCCAGCACGATCAGGCGCCGCCAGCGAAAGCGCGCATGCGCCGGCGCAGGGGTATCGTCGTCGATCAGCGCAGGTCCGAACGTCTGCCGCGGGGCACGTTGGTCACCATCGGCGCCGAACATCCGTGGGGCGAATCGTCCGCCGCAATAACCGATCAGCGCAGCACCCAGTACGATCAGCGGGAAGGGCAGACCGAAGGCGAAAATGGCCAGAAACGAGGCAGCGGCGATCACCTGCAACCAAGCATTCTTCAGCACGCGCGTGCCGATGCGATAGGCGGCATGCACCACGATGGCCGTGACGGCCGGCTTGATCCCGTAGAACAACCCGGCCACCACGGGCATTTCACCGAACGTCACATAGAGCCATGACAGCCCGATCAGGATGAGCAGCGAGGGCAGCACGAACAGCATCCCGGCAACCACCCCGCCCCAGGTACGGTGCATCAGCCAGCCAATGTAAGTGGCGAGTTGCTGGGCTTCCGGCCCGGGCAACAACATGCAGTAGTTCAGTGCATGCAGGAAGCGCCGTTCGGAAATCCAGCGCCGACGCTCGACCAGCTCCTGGTGCATGATCGAAATCTGACCGGCGGGACCGCCAAAACTGATGAAGCCGAGCTTCAGCCAGAAGGCAACGGCCTCCCGGAAGCTGACCGATCGCGGTGGCTGCAGCGGATCCTGCGTGTCCTGCACTGTGTGCTTCACGTTGAGACGATTCCCTGACGAGGTTGGCCAGCCAGCCGTCAGCAATGACGGAAGTCGCGGTCAGCCGTTGATCGTCCTGGTCCAGTGCCTCCCGCATCCGGCGAGGGTACTCTCGCTGCCCTGGTCTGGCGTTACAGCTGCGTGCGCCGCCCACGCCCATCGATGCTGTAGCGCCCGGCTCCGGTGCAGGCCAGCAGCAGGAAGCCACCGGCCAGGCCCAGGTTCTTCAGGAACATGATCTGCTGGGTCTGATCGGCGAAGTTGTGGTGGAAGATGAAAGCGGTGACCAGGCTGAAGCCTGCGAGCACGACCGCCACCAGCCGGGTCTGGAAGCCGAGCAGGATGCACAGGCCGCTGCCGATTTCGAAGGCGATGGTCGGCCAGAGCAGGATGCCGGGTACTCCCATCGCCTCCATGTAGCCCTGGGTACCGCTGAGATCGCCGAGCTTGCCCAGCCCGGAGACCAGGAACAGGGCCATCAGCAGGATGCGTGCAAGCAGGTAGGCGAGCGAATGCGATGAAGTGCTCACGTCGAGGTCCTCGGAGATGGCCGACGCAGGCGATCGGAGCCCACCGGCGGTGAAGCCCGTGTCTACGCGCCGGGCAAGGCGCCTTGACAGCTGCCGCGCTGCAGTAGACCTTTCCCGCATGACGATCGATATTGAATCGCTCAGCCTTCGCGAGCTGGGTGCCCTGGTGGTTGCCGCTGAACAGCGGAAACAGCTGATTTCCAGCCGCCGTCCGGCCAGTGCGGTGCGGCGGATGCTGAAGGCCGCCGCCGCCGAAGCCGGCTACACCCTCGAAGAACTCTTCGGCGGCCAAGCCTCGGAAACACCTGCGCCCGCCCGCAAACCCGCCCGCCGTAAATCCGGCAAAGTCGCGCCCAAGTATCGCGACCCGGAATACAAGCGCCTGACCTGGACCGGTCGCGGGCGCATGCCGCGCTGGTTGGCGTCCAAGGTGTCGATGGGCCACAAGGTCACCGATTTCCTGATTCCTGGCTTGGCCAGGCCGACCGCTGGCAGGACCAGCACCATCGGCAAGCGGACCGTCATCAAGAAGGGATGAGGCTGCAGCACTGCTACCCTGCCCGGGTCTTTCAACCAAGGAACACGGGATGGCACACGCGAGTGGCATGACGATCACGCCGAAAGTCCTGCACGCCGCCGCAGGCGCGGCCGTGCTGGTCAGCCTGTTGGCCTGGGCGGTGGAATGGAGCGGGATGGCCTATGTCTGCCCGTACTGCCGCGTGCAGCGCACGGTCATCGGCGTGCTCGGCCTGCTGACGCTGTTCGCGCGCCCGGGGAGCCTCATCGTGCCCTGGTTGTCGTACACAGCGGGTGGCTTCGCCTTCGTGGTCGCAGCGATGCAGCACTTCAACGGTTGGAAACGCATTTCCGCAGGCGACTTCAGTTTCAATGAGCAGTGGTACATCGACCCTTGGCTGTTGTCGGGCTGCGCGATGCTGATCCTGGTGGCGCAGCTGATGCTGGTGCAGGCCGCCTGCCGGCGCAGCTTGCGCTGAGTGTTTCCACGCATGGCGTGGAACTACCCGTTCTGGAATACCGCCAGCTGCGCGGCGAAGGCGCGCTGGTAGGCGGGCCGCTGCGTCGCGCGGGCCACATAGGCGGCCACCGTCGGATACTCGTCGAGCAGCCCGCTGCTCTTCAGGCGCAGCAGCACCGAGACCATCATAAGGTCGCCCACGCTGAACTCGCCGTCCAGCCACAGCGCCTTGGCCAGCCATGTCGACAGTTGCGCCAGTCGCGCCCGAACCCGCTCATCCAGCATCGGCAGCCGTTGCGCGTACCACGGCTGCTCGCGCTCCAGCACCCAGGCCATGGAGCGCTCAACGATGGGTGGTTCCACCGTGTTCAGCGCAGCGAACACCCACATGAGCGCGCGCATGCGGGCGTCCGGATCGCGCGGCAGCAGGCCGGGGTGCTGTTCGGCCAGGTGCAAGACGATGGCGCCGGATTCGAACAGGGTCCGGTCGCCCTCCTGCCAGGTGGGAATCTGCCCGAACGGATTCCGTGCCAGGTGCGCGGGCTGCTTCATTTCGGTGAAGGTGAGCAGTTGTACGTCATAGGCTACGGCCAGTTCCTCCAGTGCCCAGCGCACGCGCATGTCACGGGCCAGGCCCTGGCCGCGGTCGGGGGAGGTGGCGAAGGCGGTGAGGATGGGAGGCATGGGGGCAGTCCGCGGTCAAGGATGGCTTTGATGCTCTGACGAGCGAGTGCGCCGTAAATCGACATGCGGGCGGTGCCCTGCACGTTGCCTGCACGTGTTCTGCACGCACGCACTGTCCTGGATACATCAGTCTGCCGGGGTCATCCGCAGAGACAGGTAACAGGCATGAATACCCCCGGAAAACCGAAGCCCAGTTGGCGCCAGAGAAACGTGCTGATGGGAGCACTCGTTGCGGTCCTGGTGATCGTGCTGATCATCCTCTTTGTTCCTTGGTGACCCTGCCCAGGATCGCTCGATGTGATCCACGCGCCACCGCCGCGTGAAAAAGTCAGTGCGGGTTGGGTGAAATGATGTACGTATCAATCGTTGCTCACCTGCGAACCACACGAGTGTGTCCAGAGTGGATCCACAGGCAGCGCGGTCGAGGCTGCTTTTCTCCCCCGAAACGACGATACAGGAGCAACGCCATGAGCACCCAGTCCACCATCGAACATCGTCTCAACGACCTGATCGAGATCGCCCGTGACGGCAAGTCGTTCTATGAAGAAGCGGCGACCAAGGTGAAGGATGCCGAGCTGTCGGCCCTGTTCACCCGCATCGCCGGCGTCAAGGGCCGCATCGTCGCGGCGCTGAGTGGTTCGGTGGCTGCCAGCGGCGGCAAGCCGGCCGAGCATGGCACCGTGGTGGGTTCGATGCAGCAGTTCTACGGGAAGGTGCGTGCAGCCTTCGGTGACACCAACTATGGCTATGTGGCCGAGCTGGAAGAATCGGAGGACCGCCTGCTGGGCGCGTTCAAGGACGTGCTGAAGGACAACGAGCTGCCGCCGGCGGTACGCCAGGAAGTCACCCAGCTGTTGCCGGAAGTGCAGGAGTGCCACAACGTGATGCGCGCGCGCAAGCATGCGATGAAGGCGGCCTGACGATCAGCGGCGTCCCACTCCCCAGGGTCGCCGCGGCCGGGGCGGCACCGCTGCCCCGGCCACCCTTGCCGGTGTGCTGCTAGAAGGGGGCGGCCATCAGGCCGCCCCGATGCTTCAAGCGCACATTTTCGGAATCAGAACCGCACCGACCAGCGCACATTCGCACTGTGGTCGCGGCTTTCACTGCCGTACTGGCCGCTGTAGCCCAGTTCCAGCTGCTGGCGCTCGGTCAGCCAGGCCGACAGACCCAGTTCGGCCACCACCGCGTTGTCGGCGATCGGCGCGCCGTTGACCGCAAACGTCGTGCTTCCGTTGGCGAAGGCCAGGTTGGCGACCTGGCTGCGATCACCGGAAGCGCGGCGATAGCCGACGCCACCGCGCAGGTGCAGCCAGCTCTCCTGCTGGAACGAAGCCTTCAGTCCCTTGTCGAAGCGCAGGCCGGCAGTGGCGATCGTGGTTCCGGTATCGTCCACCTTGCCCTGCAGTGCCGCTGCTCCG
This sequence comes from Stenotrophomonas maltophilia group sp. SKK55, assembly GCF_057179845.1. NCBI lineage: Bacteria > Pseudomonadati > Pseudomonadota > Gammaproteobacteria > Lysobacterales > Lysobacteraceae > Stenotrophomonas > Stenotrophomonas maltophilia group sp. SKK55. The sequence continues at coordinate 17,212 of NZ_JBXUHP010000007.1, read as the reverse complement.
CCGCGTTCGTTGACGCGCTTGAGGTCCACTTCCACGCGTGCGACCTGCAGGTAGGGCTCCAGCCCGGCTTCCGGGCCACCGAAGCGGTAGCCGGCTTCGATGAAGGCCTGGCGGGTACGGGCGTCGTAGCGCGCGCTCAGGCTGTCGCTGAAGCCTGCGAAGGCGACATCACGCGTGCTCTTCACCTCGTGCCTGCTCCACGCCACACCACCGCGCAGGCCGAAACCGCCCCAGTTGTGGCTGGCGTAGGCACCGAAGTGCGTGTTGTCGATCTTCGACTTGGCGCGACGCTCCTGCTGCTTCACGTCGGTGCGGCCCGTACCGGCCAGCACGCCGACCTGCCAGCCGGAGAACTCGCGGTCGATGCCGACCAGCAGGCCGTTGCTGTTGGCTTCGGTGCGGGCAGTGTTGACGTCACCGTCCAGCTTGCTATTGCCACCGATGGCCTGCACCCATGCACCCGTCGCGTCACCCACGTCGCTACCGGGCGCGGCGGCGCCGACACGGCGTGACAACGCGGCATCGCGCACGTAGCGGCTGCCCTCGACCAGGGCGATGGCCGTGGCCGGATGCAGCTCGCCGCTGAGGCCATCGAGCACGCCTCCAACCTGCTGCGGGAACAGCTGGGTCAGTGGTTTGGGCAGGCCCTGGGCGATCGGCAGCAGGTCGGCGGCGGCTGCCACGGCACGCTGGTTGGGCGTGTTGGCAGCCGTGGTCAGTGAAGCGCCACGGGCGACGTCGATGCGCGTGCCGTTGGTGCCGTAGGCCAGGCTGAACTGCAGGAACGGGGAGAACGCGCTGAAGTCGGTCTTGGCGAACTGGCCGTTGATGCCTCCGTCGGCACGCAGGAAGTTGAACTGCTCGCCGAGGTAGTACACACCCGGCTCCGGCAGCGCGACCAGCGTGCCGCCAAGGGTGGCGGTGCCGGTCACGTGCAACTGGTCACTGCGGCCACCCGGGGCCAGCTCGGCGGCATAGACGCCGGTGGCACCCTGCACGTAGTTGCCGTTGATGGTCAGCGTGCCGATCGAGTTGCCCGGCGCGATGATGCCGTCCACGCGGGTATGGCCGAGCGTGCCGACGCCCTTCAGCAGGCCGTTGGCGCCGACCGTGGTGGTGCCGCCGGTCTGCGTGCCGTTGAAGGACACCACGCCGCCGTTGATCACCAGGTTGCTGTTGTTCAACACGCCGCTGGCGCTGACCGTGCTCACGCCACCGGTAGTGGTCAGTGCGGTGGAGACCAGGCTGCCGTTGAGCAGCAACTGGCCGCCCTGTACTTCGACCGCCGAGGCAAGCGTGTTGGCGCCGTTCAATTCCAGCGTACCGTCCTGCAGTACCGCGCCGTTGAAGCTGTTGTTGCCGCTCAGGCGCAGCCAGCCGATACCGGATTTGGTCAGCTTGCCAGGGCCACCGATGTCGTTGGTCCAGTTGTCCCAGGCATCGCCTTCCCAGACTTTCAGGCCGCCGGCCTTCTGGTTCATCACCACGTTGGTGTCCACGCGCAGCGAGCCGTAGCCCTCGATGGCCTTCTTCAGGTCCACCATGCCCCAGCCGTAGATCGGATCGATGCCTGCTGCACCCAGGTCGCGTGCGGTGGTCAGCAGCACGTCGCGCACCTGCGCGTTGTCCAGATAGGGGAAGCGCTCCATCAGCAGGCCGAGCGCGCCGGTGATGTGCGGCGCCGCCATCGACGTGCCGGTCTTGGTGCCATAGACGTACTGGGTGTTCTCGCTGTCGATGATCAGCCGCACATAGGCGGAGGTGTTCTCGACGCGGCCCTGGATATCGCCGGACACGATGGTGCTGACGATGTCGGTGCCGGGTGCCGAGATGCACCAGTTGGCGGCAACGCCGCAGATGCTGGAACTGCCATCGATCACATAGTCGGTTTCGCCCGCAGCGGCGTTGGGTCGGCGGACGTTGGCCACGGCCAGCCAGTACGGTTCCAGTTCGGGCTTCCAGCGCGGCATGGCGGCCGTGATTCCGGCGACGGCGCCGCTGCCGTTGCCAGCCGACCACACCTGGATGAGGGTGGAGCCCGGGGTATCGCCATTGCTGGCGTAGATGCTGCCGTACACGCCGTAGTCGGCACCGATGTTGGCGTACTGCTGGTCCAGCGCGGCGGCGGTCATGTTGCGCGTGGAGATGCCCCAGCTGTGGTTGATGGCACGCACGCCCTGCGCCTGGATCTGTGCATACATATCCAGCGTGGCGGCGTCATCCGGATCGGTGCGGTACACCGCGCGCGGGCGATAGTAGTTGTCCGGATCCAGGCGCCACTCATAGTAGGTGTCGCCGAACACGCGGGCGGCGGTGAGATCCGCACCAAAGGCCACGCCATGCATGCCGGTGCCATTGCGGTTGGCGCCGATGGTGCCAAGCACATGCGTTCCGTGGTCGGCGTAGCTGAAGCCATAGGGCTGGCCGGCCGCGATCAGGCGTGCCGCGAGTGCGGCCGGAACGCCGGCACCGAGGCCGTAGTAGTTGTAGCCGGGCTGTTCGCCGCGGGTCTGCCCGCAGGCACCGGTCCCCGCGACCACACCCGGCGTCGCGCAGTCGGCACCGATGGTGATGCTGGAGGTATTGCGTCCTGCAAACTCCGGATGCGCCAGCGCGGAGCCCGAATCGAACAGCGCCAGGCGTACGCCCTTGCCGGTCAGGCCGCGTGCATAGGCGTAGTCCGCGCCCATCGCAGCCAGGCCCCAATCGGCGTTGAATTCATCGCTGCGCCAGCTGGCCGGATCGCCCGGGTTGCCAAGAACGGCGGTGCTGCTGGCGGCAGGTGCAGCGGCCGTCGCTGCGGGTGCAGCGTTGGCAGCAGGCTGCGCCCATGCAGCCTGCATCTGGCGCTGCTGCTGCCAGGCCTCGAGTGATTCGCTGGCCATGGCTGGCAGTGTGGTGGCCAGCAGCAGCGAGCTGGCGACGGCAAGCGCCAGCGGGCGGTGCGACAGGGAGCGGGACGAACGGCCGTACAGCGGGTGATTCATCGGACAACTTCCTTGGTTGACGGACAACAAGGCCGTTAACGGCAAGGCAAGGCGACATCCCCCAGTGATGTGAAGACAATTTTATGAACGCGTTAATTTTCTGTGACGGGCATCTGCGGCGGCTCCGCCGGGCAGCGCACCGTGACTCTCTTTCGAGGTGCTGGAGCCGTCTTGCCGGGGCCGGTGGCGGGTCCGATGCGCTGCCGGACAACCCGCCGGACGAGCGCGGCAATTCGCCGATCCTGCCGTGGCGCAACATTGATGAGCTGGCCGGGCAGCTGCGTGTGCTGGGGTTGCTGCACCGCTGAGTCGAGCGGCATCGGCCTTCACCCAGCGTCCCGTGTGCAGCGCTAAGGTGGCCCGGCCTGGGATCACCAGGCTTATCAAGGAGCGATGTCGATGCGTACTTTCGGGAAAGTGATCGCCGGTGTTGTGTTCGCGTTGGCCTGCAGCGGCTCGGTGGCCGTGGCCGGACCGGTCCAGCCCTGCGATCTACCCTGCTGGAAGGGTTACCAGGCATGTGTGTCCGGTGGTGGTGATGCCATGGAATGCCAGTACGAATACGATCGATGTGTCATGGAGCGCTGCGGCGCGGTGTAAGCCCAGCCATGCTCGGCTGAAGACGGGCCCCGTCCGTGACGGGGCTCTTCTGTTCGTGCGCAAGGTCGGGCAGTCTCGACACATTCTTCCTGGTGGAGTGGAACATGGCCGTCAAGCGTGTCGTCGCCAACATCGCCACGCCCGATCCCTCACGCGCCGCTGCGTTCTATGGCGAGCTGCTCGGCATGCCGGTGGTGATGAACCATGGTTGGATCGTCACCCACGGCGGGCAGGGCAGTGCGCTGGCGCAGGTCAGCTTCGCCAGTGAAGGGGGTTCGGGCACGCCGGTGCCGGACCTGTCGATCGAAGTGGACAATCTGCAGGACGTGCTCCAGCGCATGCGCGCGGCCGGCATCGCGCTGGAATATGGCCCGGCCGACGAACCCTGGGGCGTTCGGCGCTTCTTCGTCCGCGATCCGTTCGGTCGGCTGTTGAACATCCTCGCCCACGCCTGAGCGGTGGATGGTGCCTCAGGCACGCTTGGCGGTGCGCGCGGGACGATGACCGTCCACCGGCGTGCTGGCCCTGCTCGCGGCATCCGGGCTGCTCCGGCAGCACAGGCGCGCCTGAACGCGCCGCGGTCAGCCCTGCTGGCGTTGTGGACCGTCCCCCGTTGGCGTCTCTTCGGCCGCTTGCCGCTGCTGCCGTGCATTGGCGTGGCGAGCGTGCCCGCCTTCGCGGCCGATCGCTGCCATGTGCTGGCGGTTGCGGCTGATCGCCTCGCCGCCCTTGCGGCCGGCCACGCGTGCCTCGGCCGGGCTGAACTCATGTGCATTGCCGGACGCATGCGCGGCGCGTCCTCCCTTTGCGGCGATCGCGCGCTGCTTGTCCTGGTCCATCGAGGCGAAGCCACGATGGGAAGTGCCGTGGTGCTGGTCGGCCATGGGAAGGCTCCCGTTGCATGGAAGGGAAGCTCATCCTTGCCGGTGCCCGGCTAACGGAGTGTCCGCACCAGTGCGGCTGCCTTCACGCCGCACCGTACTGCTTTTCACGGCGCAGGTACGCCGCTGCGCGCATCGCCCTGCGTGGCTAGGACGAACTGCACCCTTTACCCAGGCCGGCGTGATGGGTTCGTCCACGTTGAACGCGTGGACGCAGCGGCCGGCCAGGACGATTGGTTGATGGCCTGGCGCGCCGATGCCCGCAGCAATGGTGCCGGCGTGCGCGAGGTGCGGGTGATGGAGGGCAACATCCGCTACCTGCGCCTGAGCACCTTCTACCCGCTCGATCTGGCCCGGCCGAAGCTGGCCGCCGCCTTCACCCTGCTGGCCGACACCGATGGCCTGGTGCTGGATCTGCGCCAGAACGGGGGCGGCGACGATGCGAGTGCCGACCTGCTGGTACGCACGCTGCTGGACGCGAAGATCGACGCGGTGCAGCAGCTGGACCAGCGCGGCCGGCGCACGCCGGTACCGCTGCCGCCTGCCAGCCTGCCTGCGTACCTGAAACCGCTGGTGGTGCTGATCGACCGCCGCACCGCTTCGGCGGCCGAATTCGTCGCCTATTCGCTGCAGGCACTGGGCCGCGCGCGGATTGTCGGCACGCGCAGTGGCGGTGCCGCGCATATGTTTGGTGATCCTGTGCTGCTGCCCGATGGCTATCAGATCAGTATTCCCGACCGGCAACCCATCAATCTGCGCACCGGTGGAAACTGGGAACGTACTGGCGTGAGGCCTGATGTGGCCGGCGGCGACGATCCGCTGTTCATCGCGCGGCAACTGCTGGCGCCTGCGAAGTCGTCAAGATGAACGCACGATTGCATGGCTGTCCTATCGCGGATGCGCGATTGCATGCCTAGAATCGAAGCATCCCGGTAGTTCCCGGGCGCTTCGAGTGAATGGACTCAATGAAGATTCTGTTGACCGGCAGTTCCGGCCGCATCGGGCGCGCGATCTTCGGTGCGTTGGCGGCTGCCCACGAAGTGGTGGGGCTGGACCGCAGTCCGTTTGCCACCACGCGCATCATTGCCGATGTCAGCGATCGGCAGGCCGTCGCGCGCGCGGTGCAGGGCGTGGATGCAGTCATCCATACCGCGGCCCTGCATGCCCCACATGTCGGCCTGGTGCCGGATGCGGTGTTCCAGCAGATCAACGTGGAGGCCACCGCACACCTGCTGCAGGCGGCACGCGAAGCCGGTGCACGGCGCTTCGTGCTGACCAGCACCACTGCGTTGTATGGCCATGCCGTGGTGGCCGGTGGCTGCCGTTGGATCGACGAAGACACCGAGCCGCTGCCGCGCACGATCTACCACCGTACCAAGCTGCAGGCAGAGACCCTGGCCGAAGCCGCCGCCACGCCGGGCTTCAGCGTTCGCGTGCTGCGCATGGGCCGGTGTTTTCCGGAACCGCCCGAACGGATGGCGATGTTCCGCCTGCATCGCGGTATCGACGCCCGCGATGTGGCCAGCGCACATGCTGCACTGCTGCTCGACGAAGGCGCCCGGTTCGCGCGCTACCTCGCCTGTGCCCCGACGCCGTTCCGGCGCGAGGACTGCCTGGAGCTGGCCACCCACCCGCGCAGCGTGCTGGCCCGTCGCGCGCCGCAGCTGCTGGCCGAATTCGAACGCCGTGGCTGGCCGCTGCCATTGAGCATCGACCGTGTCTACGACAGTGCCCGCCTGCGCGGCGAGCTGGGCTGGCAACCGTGCTTCGGGCCGGACGACGTGCTTCAGCAGTATGCCGTCGGCAGCATCGAGGTACTGCCGCGGGCACAGTGGATCAAGGACCGCGTGGCCGAGTGAGGGCATCGCGAGAGGGGGAGCGTTGAGCCGACTCTGAGCGGATTCAGGAATGTGCAGGCCGACCGCCTCAACCTCGTTGGCGGGCGGCCGCTAACCCAGTGCGCTTCCAGCGCCGGGCGCGCCCCGGCGGCCGGTGGCCTGCGCGACGGATCGCGCGCCTGCGCGGTGCCCTCGTGGTGCCGGTCGTCCTGAACTGCCTTGCGGACCCTCCCATGTCTTCTTCCCGCTCTGCCGCTGCCCAACGCCCGGGCAGCATCGCCCACAAGTTGATGCTGGGCACCGCCGTGATCGCGCTGCTGTGCTTCGGCCTGACCGCCTTCCTGATCTACCGGCAGGCCAGCGCCAGTCTGATCAGCGCCTCGCGCCAGACCATGACCAGCGAGGCCAACGCTGAGGCGCGCCAGGTGGCGGCTGATCTGGGCACCGCTTTCGCCAGCAATGACGCCATGGTCGAGGCCGTGCTGGCCCAGCGTGCCCGTGGTGATATACCCGACCGCGCCAGCTTGGCGGCGGTGCTCGGCGAACAGCTGCGTGCTCATCCTCAATGGCTGGGCAAGAGCACCATGTGGGAGGCCGATGCCTTCGACGGCAAGGATGCGGAGTTCGTCAATACCGAAGCACACGATGCCACCGGCCGCTACATGAGCTACTGGGCCTGGCAAGACGGCAAACCGCAGCAGTCGGTGATGACCGACTACACCGAGACTGCCAGCGGTTCCGGTGACTGGTACATGGTGCCCAGCCGCGACAAGCTGCCGAAGGTCAGCGAACCTTACGCCTATGACATCGCCGGCCAGAAGGTGCTCATGAGCACCCTGAGCACGCCGATCATCGAGAACGGCAGATTCCTGGGCGTGTTCACCGTCGACTTCTCGCTGGCAGCGCTGCAGAAGCACCTGTCAACGCTGAAGCCGATGGGGGCTGGCCGCGTCGAACTGCTGTCGCCCAAGGGCGTGGTGCTGGCCTCGGCCAATGCCGCCGAGATCGGCAAGCCGCGCAACGATGCCCTGACCCGCAGCATGCTGGCCGACATCGCCGCCGACCGTCCGTTCGAGGCCTTCAGCCCCGACGCGGCCGGCAATGTACGCGTGTATGTGCCGCTGCGCGTGGGCGACGCCCCGCAACGCTTCGCGCTGGGCGTGGTGATGCCGCATGCGGTGATCGTGTCTGAGGCACGCCAGCTGCTGTGGCTGACCCTGCTGGTCGGCGTGATCGCCGCGCTGACCCTCAGCGCCGGCGTCTACGTGCTGCTGCGCCGCCTGGCAATCCGCCCGTTGGCCGAAGCGGTACGCGTGGCCGGAGATGTCGCCGCCGGCAAGCTGGACAGCACGCTGCCGGCGCGCAGCAACGACGAAGTGGGGCGCCTGCTGGACGCAATGCAGGGCATGCGTGGGCAGTTGCAGTCGGTGATGGCTGCGCAGGCCGAAATGGCGCGCCGGCACGATGCCGGTGAACTCAGCTATCGCATGGATGCTGCGGCCTTCCCGGGCGAGTACGGCCGCATGGTGGCCGACAGCAACCAGCTGGTGGCCTCCAGCAATGCGGTCACCCAGCGCCTGGTTGAAGTGATGCAGCGCTATGCCGTGGGCGACCTCAGCGTGGACATGGAAGTGCTGCCGGGCGAGAAGGCGGTGTTCACTGCCGCAATGGCGACCACCAAGCGCAACCTGGCCGCGATCAACGAGCAGATCCAGCAACTGGCCGCCGCCGCCGCCGCCGGTGACTTCGCCGTGCGCGGTGATGCACTGCGCTTCGAGCATGATTTCCGCCGCATGGTGGAGACCCTGAACACAATGATGCAGGTCAGCGACCACAACCTGGCGGCACTGTCGACGCTGCTGCGCGCGATCGCCGCCGGTGACCTCAGTGCGCGCATGCAGGGCGACTTCCACGGCGTGTTTGCGGTGATGCGCGACGATGCCAACAGCACCGTGCAGCAGCTGACCCAGATCGTCGGCCAGATCCAGCAGTCGGCGGCCAGCATCCGCCTGGCCGCCGGTGAAATCGCCGCCGGCAACAGCGACCTGTCGCGCCGCACCGAACAGCAGGCCGCCAACCTGGAAGAAACCGCCGCGTCGATGGAAGAACTGACCTCCACCGTGCGCCAGAATGCCGACCATGCGCTGCAGGCAAACACGTTGGCCGGTTCCGCAGCGGGCGTGGCCAGCGAAGGCGGCCAGGTGGTCAGCCAGGTGGTGCACACGATGGAGCAGATCGAGGCGTCTTCGCAGCGTATCGCCGAGATCATCTCGGTGATCGATGGCATCGCGTTCCAGACCAACATCCTGGCGCTGAACGCCGCAGTGGAAGCGGCGCGCGCCGGTGAACAGGGCCGTGGCTTCGCAGTGGTGGCCAGTGAAGTGCGGGCGCTGGCGCAGCGCTCGGCGGGTGCTGCCAAGGAGATCAAGGAGCTGATCGACGCCTCGGTGGCCCAGGTCGGTGCCGGCGCGCAGCTGGTGCACGGTGCGGGGCGCACCATGCAGGACATCGTCGGTCAGGTCGGCCGGGTCAACGAGATCATGGCCGAGATCTCGGCCGCGTCGCGCGAACAGTCGGCCGGAATCGAGCAGGTCAACCAGACCGTGGTGCAGATGGACGAAACCACCCAGCAGAACGCCGCGCTGGTGGAGGAAGCCAGTGCCGCCGCCCGTGCGATGGAGGAGCAGGCCGAGCAGTTGGCAGTGGCGGTGTCGCGCTTCCGCCTGCAGGCCGAGCCGGAGGGCATGGCCCGCCGCGCGGCTTGATGCCGGAAACGAAGACGCCCGGCGGCTGCCGGGCGTCGGATGCATCCTTGCCGCGCATCCCGCGCAGGTCTGATGGCTCAGAACATTCCTTCAAACGGATTCCAGCTGGCGCGTCCTTCCACCTTTTCCAGGTAGTAGCTGTAGTTGGTGCTGGAGGCGACCAGCAGGTTCATGGCGATGAACAGCATGCGCCCGACGACATCCGGCAGGAACATGCTGACGATGGCCAGCGCGATGTTGATGCCGATCACCACCAGTGCCTTGCGCCACATGCCGAGAATCAGCAGGTAGATGGCGCCGAAGAACAACGCGAAGAAGTTCAGGTTGATCTTCAGGCGGTCACCAAAGGACAGTGCCTTCCAGGCCTGCTTGAAGCCGGGGTTCTTGGGGGCGCCGTGCTGGCGGAAGAAGTTGAAGCGGAACTGCCACTTCGGGCTGAACTGGGACAGGTCGGTGGTATTCATTGGGAAACATCCCTGTGAGAAAACGTTTTCATGATAGGACAAGTCCTATTCAGGATCCAAGCGCTAGCGTCAAGAATGTGACGCCTGCCTTGTTCCCGCGCCTGCGGCCAAGCGCCGCGCCGTCACCCACCCGCCTTGTTTTTAGGATAGGGTGCGCAGTTCCGCTGCCGCCCCGGCTGAACCCGTGCGGCGGCGGGATGTCCATGGAGGTTGCATGACCACACCTGCTACACCGGAAAACGCACCGGGACCGGTGCTCCTGCCGACACCTGAAGTGGTGCAGGCACAACAACTGCTCGCACGCCAGCAACTGGCGGTGGCGATGGACCGTGCGCGCACGGCCGCCACGCGGGATGCGGCTCCGGCCGCGCTGGAAAGCGAGTAACCCGCAACACCGTCGATCGCGCTGGCATGTCGCCAGCGCGATCACGGCGCGTGCCGCCGGTCAGAACCGCGCGGTCATGCTCAGGAAGTAGCTGCGCCCGGCGACGAAGTAGTCGGTGGAGCCTTCCGCATACAGCTTCTTGTCGGCCAGGTTGCTGACGCCACCGCGCAGGGTCAGCACTTCGTTGACGTTCCATGCCGCGGTCAGGTCATACAGCGTATAGGCCTTGAGGAAGGTCTTGGCGGTGCCGGTCTGCCTGCCGGTGTACTGCGCCGACAGGCTGCCGGAAAACACCGTGCTGGGCGCCCAGTCCAGCGACGAATAGCCGGAGAACTCCGGTGTATCGATCAGGTTGCGGCCGGTGGTCAGGTTCCTGGCTTCCTTCATCCAGGTCGCCGAGGTGCGCCAGCGCCACTGCTCGCCGAAGCGGACGTTGAGGTTGCCTTCCATGCCTCGGGTGCGCGCGCGCTGTACGTTGCTCATGCGCGTCCACCAGATGCCGTTGAACCGGCCCAGTGGTGCGTACTCGATCTTGTTCCGGAAGTCGGTGTGGAAATAGGTCACGCCGACATCGATCAGGTCATTGTCGAAACTGATGCCGATCTCGCGGTTGGTGCTGGTCTCCGGATCCAGGTCCGGGTTGCCGGCCATGTAGCACCCGCCGCGGGTGTAGCCCAGCGGGATCAGCGAGGTGCAGCCGCGGCCCCCGGACTGGGTAGCGGCACTGGCCGAGTTCTCGGTCAGGCTGGGCGCACGGAAGCCCTTGGAGACGCCACCGCGGATCGTCCACTGTTCGGCCGGGTGCCACACCAGGTACGCACGCGGGCTGACGTGGCCGCCGAACTGCTCGTGATGGTCCAGGCGCGCGCCCACGGTCAGGGCCAGGGTGCGGTGCAGTTTCAGCTCGTCCTCGGCAAACAGCGCCCAGGTGTCCACGTCCAGAGTGGAGCCGCTGACCGCGTTGCCGGCATAGTCGATCGGCGCGCGGCCGATGGTGTCGGTGTTGGTCAGCTCCTGCCGCTTCCATTGGCCGCCTACGGCGAACTGGTGTTCAACGCCGAGGGTGAACGGCGTGGTCAGGCTGCCCTCGATGATCGTATCGGTCGCTTCGGAACGGCCGGCAGCACCGATGTCGTTCCTGTACTCGGTCCAGTACGCACTGATCTTCGAATTGCCGAAGCGCCACTTGCCATCGTGGTTGAGCGCCAGCGAGCTGCGCTTGAGCTCACTGGCACCCCAGGCACCTTCGTCCTGCTTTTCCAGCGACGCATCGATGAAGGCCTGCTGCACGCCGTGCCCGGCTTCCAGCGACAGTTCCTGTGCGTCGCTCAGCTTCCACTGCAGCAGCGCATCGACGTTGCGGTCCTTCTCGCCGGCATAGGCGTTGCCGTAGACACCGCCGTTGGAGCGGTCCGAATCGCGGCGCATGCTGTTGGCACCGATGCGCAGGCCGAAGCGTTCGCCCAGCGGTCCGGAGAACGTGGCGCCGATCTGCTGGGTATCGCCGCGCTTGCCGTCAGCCGGGCGGGTGTAGCTGTGGGTGGCGCTGCCGTTCCATTCGTCGCCGATGCGCCGGGTGATGATGTTGATCACCCCGCCCATCGCATCGGAGCCATACAGCGACGACATCGGCCCGCGCACCACTTCGATGCGCTCGATCTGGTCCGGCGAGATCCAGTTCAGGTCCTGGCGACCGAGGTCGGGGCGATAGTGGGTCGAGGCCGAGCTGCCCATGCGCTTGCCGTCCACCAGCACCAGCGTGTAGTTGGACGGCATGCCACGCAGCTTGATCTTGGACTGCTCGCCGACGGCGCTGAGGCCGCCGGTCACGCCCGGTACGCGGCTGAGCAGGGCGGCCAGGTCCGGTACCGGCTGGCGCTCGATGTCCTCACGACTGATCACGCTGATGCTGGCCGGGGCATCCTTGATCCACTGCTGGCTGCCTGAAGCCGTGACCACTACGGTATCCAGGTCCTTGGTGGAGGCATCGGCGGCGGCCTCTGCGGCGGCCAGGCCGGGCAGGGCCAGCAGGCAGGCGGTGGCCAGGCGGGTGCGCGGCAGGCGCGCGGAACGGGAACGGGACGACAGGGACATGACGGCTTCCATGGGAGGTGGGGTGACCCGGTGGAAGCAGCAGGCGCAGGCAGACAGCAGGCAGCCCCCCCTTCCGTGGGTCGTCGGGTGCGCGGTCAGGACCGGCGCAGCTGGGTGGGTCGCGGCCGTGCGGAGGACGGTGACCTGCCTGGTTGATTAAATGATAACCGTTCGCGTTTGTTACGATCCAGTACCGGGGGCGATGCAGTGACATCTGGCCATGCCCTGGCGTGATCGCCTGCTATTTGCTGAATGGGGACAAATCCCGGTGTAGACCTTCGCACCCGGCTTACATTCTGCGCCCTAGACTGGGCCGCATTTTCGATTCCGCCCCGTTGGAGATCGTGTGGGTTCCGGTAGTGACAGACATCGACTGTGCGGCGTGAGGCCGACACAGCCAGGACAAGTGCGGGCGCCGGGAAAGCGCGCCGGGAACCTTGGTGCATGCAGCCCGGCCGGGATGGCCGGCCGTGCCGACGGCGCGGAGTAAGCGACGATGGGGGTGCAGACCATCCATGCGGAAGCAGGAACGCCCCGGCTCGATGCCGGCTGGGCGCTGCTGCCCGCTGAATCGCCGTTGCCGATGCCCGAACAGACCCTGCGCGAAGGCGCGCTGAAGGTCCGGCGGCATCGCACCTCGCCACGCTTGATCGGCCTGCGCCGGCTGTACCTGTTTGGTGGCACGCTCGGCATGACCGCCGTGGCTACGCGGATGATGTGGCGGGTGCTGTCGGCCAATGGCATCAGCGTGCTCGAAGCCTGCCTGCTGGTGCTGTTCGTCGGCCTGTTTGCCTGGATCGCGCTCTCCTTTGCCAGCGCCCTGGCCGGCTTCCTGACCGCTGTGTTCGACCGGGGCTATCGGCTCGGCATCGACCCGGACAAGCCGTTGCCGGCCGTGCACAGCCGTACTGCGCTGTTGATGCCGACCTACAACGAAGACCCGCGCCGCCTGCTGGCGGGCCTGCAGGCGATCTACGAGTCGGTGGCGGCCACCGGCCAGCTCGACCGCTTCGACTTCTTCGTGCTCAGCGACACCCGCCGCGAGGACATCGCCGCTGCCGAGGAACAGGTGTTCGCCGAGCTGCGCGAGCGTGTCCCGGAGGGGCAGACGCGCCTGTTCTATCGTCGACGTGGTGACAACAGCGGGCGCAAGGCCGGCAACATCGCCGACTGGGTCCGCCGCTTCGGCGGTGCCTATCCGCAGATGCTGATCCTTGATGCCGACAGCCTGATGACCGGCGACAGCATCGTGCGCCTGGTGGCCGGCATGGAACACAACGCCGACGTCGGACTGATCCAGACCCTGCCGTCGGTGATCGGCGGCCGCACCCTGTTCGCGCGCATGCAGCAGTTCGGTGGCCGCGTGTACGGGCCGGTGATCGCCCGCGGCGTGGCCTGGTGGCACGGTGCCGAGAGCAATTACTGGGGCCACAACGCCATCATCCGTACCCGTGCCTTCGCCGACCACGCCGGCCTGCCGGCGCTGCCCGGGCGCAAGCCGTTCGGCGGCCACGTGCTCAGCCACGATTTCGTCGAAGCGGCGCTGATGCGTCGTGGCGGCTGGGCCGCGCACATGGTGCCCTACCTCGGTGGCAGTTACGAGGAAGGCCCGCCGACGCTGACCGACCTGCTGGTGCGCGACCGCCGCTGGTGCCAGGGCAACCTGCAGCACGGCAAGGTGGTCGGCAGCCGCGGGCTGCACTGGATCAGCCGCACGCACATGCTGATCGGCATCGGCCACTATTTCACCGCACCGATGTGGGCCATGCTGATGCTGATCGGCATCGCCATCCCGCTGTTCCAGGAAGGCATCGATTTCAACGCCCTGCTGCACCTGTCGCCCAGCGTGTACTGGCGCGCACAGGATGAAGAGCAGGTGGTGCGCCTGTTCGCCGCCACCATGGCGGTGCTGCTGCTGCCCAAGGTGCTTGGCTACCTGGCAATGCTGCTGGACCCGGTCGACCGCCGCGGTTGTGGCGGTCCGATCCGTGCCTTCGTATCGATGCTGGTGGAAACCGTGCTCGCCGCGCTGATGGCGCCGGTGGTGATGTACGTGCAGTCACGCGGCGTGGCCGAAGTGTTGTCCGGGCGCGATTCCGGCTGGGACGCGCAGCAGCGTGACGACGGCGGCATCTCGTGGATGGCGTTGATCCGTGGCTACGGTGGCCTGGGGGTGTTCGGCGCCTTCATGGGCGTGCTGGCCTGGGCGGTGTCGCCGTCGCTGGCGGCCTGGATGGCGCCGGTGGTGATCGGCATGGTTCTGGCCGTTCCGGTGGTGGCGCTGACCTCCTCGCGCGGCCCCGGTGCTTTCCTGCATCGCCTCGGCCTGCTCGATATTCCCGAAGAGAACATTCCGCCACCGGTGCTGGTACGCGCCGCGCAGCTGCGGCGGGAAGCGGCCGAGCAACCGCCGCTGTACTGATTGCCCCGCGCCAGCGGCATAATGCGGCTCGAACTTGAAGGAGCCGCATCATGCTGCAAACGGTGGAACAGGAAACCGGCGCCTCGCCGCAGTGGTCGGTGATCTGGTTGCACGGCCTCGGCGCCGACGGCCATGATTTCGCGCCGATCGTGCCGGAACTGGTGCGGCCGTACTGGCCGGCGCTGCGCTTCGTGTTCCCGCACGCACCCGTGCGGCCGATCACGATCAACAACGGCGTGCCGATGCGCGGCTGGTACGACATCGTGGGCATGGACTTCCGTTCGCGCGCCGACATGGCCGGCGTGCAGGAATCGGTGGTGCAGCTGGACGCACTGATCGCGCGCGAGATCGAGCGCGGCATCGCGCCGGAGAAGATCTTCCTGGCAGGCTTCTCGCAGGGTGGGGCGATCATCCTGACGGCCGCGCTCTCGCGTACCGCGCCACTGGCCGGCCTGATCGCGCTGTCCACCTATCTGCCCGAAGCCGACAGCGCCACGCGTGTTGACGGCGCGGTGCAGGTGCCGGTGTTCATGGCCCATGGCAGTGGCGACCCGGTGATCCCGCAGGCCGTCGCCGCGCACAGCGCGCAGGCACTGCGTACGCTGGGCCTGGATGTGGCGTGGCACAGTTACCCGATGGCCCACCAGGTCTGTGCCGAGGAGATCCAGGCACTGGGTGACTGGCTGCAGGAACGCCTGGGCGCCGCCTGAGCCATGTCGCCGGCCAGCACACCGCCGTGGATGCCGGAACTGTGCCGCCTGCCACGGCTGGCGGCGATGCTCGGCCTGGCCGAGCTGGTGGTGGTGGTACTGGCGCTGGCGCCGGACGGCAGCCGTCACTGGACCTTCGGCGAACTGCTGTCTGCCAGCGGATTCGCGCTGTGGCTGGCGCTGGCGGTGACCGCCAGCCTGTGCCTGCTGCGGCCGACCCTGTCGCGGCTGCCGCCGGTGATGGGCGCCATTGCGGCGACCGTGCTGGCCACCCTGATCGCGGTGGTCTGCGCCGGCATCGTGCACGCGCTGTACGCGGTGCTGGGCGACAACTTCGCCAGTGGCATCAGCTTCTGGCGTTTCACCCTCGGCAGCGCGGCAACCACGGCGCTGATCGCCGCGCTGGCGCTGCGCTACTTCTACGTAAGCGATCGCTGGGCCGCGCAGGTCCAGGCCAACGCGCGCGCGCAGGCCGACGCGCTGCAGGCGCGTATCCGCCCGCATTTCCTGTTCAACAGCATGAACCTGATCGCCAGCCTGCTGCATCGTGACCCGGCAGTCGCCGAGCGCGCGGTGCTGGACCTGTCCGATCTGTTCCGTGCCGCGCTGGGGGCGGGCGAGGGCGATTCCACCCTGCGCGACGAATGCGAGCTGGCCGAGCGCTACCTGTCGATCGAATCGCTGCGCCTGGGCGAACGCCTGCAGGTGCGTTGGCAGCGCGACGAGCCGCTGCCATGGGACCTGCCCTTGCCAAGGCTGGTACTGCAGCCGCTGGTGGAAAATGCCGTGCTGCATGGCATCTCGCGCCTGCCCGACGGCGGCACCATCGAACTGCAGCTGGCGCGCGAGGGCAATGAGCTGCAGATCCGCGTACGCAACCCGGCACCCGATCCGCAGGCGCCGGGGCTGGCGCTGGCACGCGGCGCCGGCCATGCCCAGCACAGCATCGGCCATCGGCTGGCCTGGCGCTTCGGCAGCGCCGCGCGGATGACGGCTGGCTGGAGCGAGGGCTACTATGCCTGCCAGGTGACAGTGCCGATCCAGTGAGGGAACGATCGTGAGGGTAGTCATCGCCGACGACGAACCGCTGGCGCGCGAGCGCCTGCGCAGCCTGTTGGCGGCACAGGACGGCGTGGACGTGGTGGCCGAGGCCGGCAACGGTGAGCAGGCCCTGCACGCGTGCGCGGAGCTGCAGCCGGACCTGGTCCTGCTGGATATCGCGATGCCCGGGCTGGATGGCCTGGAAGCGGCCCGCCACCTGGCCAGCTTCGAACCCCGGCCAGCGGTGGTGTTCTGCACCGCCTACGATGCGCATGCGCTGTCGGCGTTCGAGGCCGCAGCGATCGACTACCTGATGAAGCCAGTGCGTGCCGAACGGTTGGCGGCGGCGATCGCGCGTGCGCGCACGTTCCTGGCCGGCCGCGGTGGCCGGCCACAGGAGCACAGCGGGCAGCAGGCACGCAGCGTGCTGTGCGCACGCCTGCGCGGCAGCCTGCGCCTGATTCCGCTGGACGATATCCACTACCTGCAGGCCGAGGAGAAGTACGTGGTGGTGCACCACGCGCGCGGCGAGGACCTGATCGAGGAATCGCTGAAGTCGCTGGAAGAAGAGTTCGCCAGTCGTTTCATCCGCATCCATCGCAACTGCCTGGTGGCGCGCCACGAGCTGGTGGAGCTGCGTCGGGGCTCGGGCGGGCAGGTGCAGGCGGTATTGCGGCATGGCAAGCAGCCGCTGGAAGTCAGCCGCCGGTGCGTGGCGACGCTGAAGCAGGAACTGCGGCATCTGTGAGTGGTCCGCGCGGCCTGCGGCCGCGACTGCTTGCGAGCAACGTCTGAAGCAACAGCAACAGCAACAGCAACAGCGTTTCATGGCTCGGTGTTGCTACGTGCTGGGTCGGGCCGGGGTGGGGGCGCGGGACACGCCGTAAACCCTTCCATGGGGGCTCGATGGCGCCATCCATGGCGCCAACTGATCTGGCCCCCTGAAAACGGACGCCATGAAGCCGTTTCAGGCGGCAGCCCGGAGCTGCCGGGCGTAGTTGTTAGGCGAGTGGTAGCCCAGCGCC
>NZ_JBXUHP010000006.1:0-1337 GCF_057179845.1 Stenotrophomonas maltophilia group sp. SKK55 | reverse complement strand
CGGGCCAGCAGGCGACCGATGCGAGTGGGTTGTTCTACAACTACCAGCGGGAGTACGAGCCGGAGGTGGGGCGGTATTCCCAGAGTGATCCGATTGGGTTGGCCGGTGGAATAAGTACCTTCAGCTACGCACTAAGTTCCCCGGGCTCACATAGTGACGCAGAGGGTCTGCAAGTCATGCGCAGCGGCGTGCACGCAGGCTCTCGCGCTATGATGAATTCGAACCAAGCTCCTACAGGAGACAATCAATCAAACTTCGCTGCGCCCGCTTCTTGGGGGGAAGTGTCTTCTGGCCTTGCCGCAACGACAAATGCGCTGAATAGCCTTAGCCTAACTCACTCAAGCAGTATCTTAAATCCGCAAAGTCCCGCGTCAATTCTGACGCGGAACATCATATCCAAGGCGTGCGAGAAAGAAGACGACGATGACTGTAATCGTCTCATAGCAAAGATAGATTCTTTGGTGGTCGAGCTGAGAAAGCGATACTGGGATCTTAAACTGGATAGACGTGGGCTTCCGGCTACCGGTCGTATGTCAATAAATGGGCATGTGCAGCAATTTCAAAACAAGCAGGCACAGTTGAGGCGATTGCTTGCTGAATCTGCAGCAAAGCGCTGTGTAGGTTATAGCAATGAGGCTTGGCAATGGGCGACTATGGCTCAACCAATTTGAGATCTAGACAATGTTTGATAAAGAGTGCATGGAAAAAGTCGCTGAAGCATGGGTTAGTTTTAATCGGCTCGCAGCCGATGCGAATGAGCGGGATCCGCTCACAGGCGTGCTGGATGAAGTTGATGGCATCATCCAGCGAGATCCTGGCGAAGGTTGGAAATTCATTGAGGCTGTCAGGCGAATGGATGTGGATGCGCATCTACTTTCCAATCTTGCTGCCGGACCTTTGGAGGACTACTTGGTTGCCCACGGCGAGACCGAAATCGAGAGGGTTGAAAGCTTGGCAAAGCACGACCCATCTCTTCGGGATCTCCTTGCTCAGACGTGGAAGAACTCGATGTCGGATGAGGTATGGCGGCGGGTACAACTTGCTGCCACATCAGGTTAGGCTGCCATGGGTAACGCTCGAACGCCTTACGACTACGTCTGGCAGCTTCGGCGATCGAGAAGATCCTGCTGATTTGAATGGGTTGCTTAAATCACCGGGACAAACTAGCCCGATGGCAGCGTGGCTGACTACGTGCGCGATACCCAGGGCCGCATCAGCCAGATTGGCCTGACCCGGCCTGGCCAGGCGCGCCAGATCGTGGTGAACAACGTGACCTATGCGGCCTTCGGCCCGGCGACCGGCTGGACCTACGGCAACGGCCGCCAGCTGCAGCGTCC
>NZ_JBXUHP010000005.1:0-207355 GCF_057179845.1 Stenotrophomonas maltophilia group sp. SKK55 | reverse complement strand
CTACAGAGCGATCGAAAAGACCTAGAGCCGAACGGTCGTCCGCGCCGGGCTCTCGGCACCTAAGGTGCCAGAGTCGGAAGAGATAAGAGCCGAGCCCATGCTCGGCTGATGCTTGTCGCCGAGTCCAGCAGCCGAGCGTGGGCTCGGCTCTACAGAAGGCCGGAATCCGGCGCCTGCAGCCAGGCCAGCTTGCGTTCGCGGGGCTGCTGCTTGAGTTGCCACTCGGCGCGTGAGGCGGCGGCCCGGTCCGGGTATTCGCGCACGGCCAGCACGCGCAGCGGTGGCCGGGCCCGGGTGTAGCGCGCGCCCTTGCCGGCCTGGTGGGCGGCGAAACGCGCGTCCACGTCGGTGCTGATGCCGGCGTAATAGCTGCCATCGCGGCATTCGAGCAGGTACAGGAACCACGGGCGGGCGAAAGGGGCCATGCCTGGATTATGCCGTGCTGCACTGCAGCGGATATACTGGCGCCCGAATGCAGGAGAGTGGCGCCGCGCTGGCGCCCGCCGAAGGCGCAGGCTCCCATGATCGCTCAGGCCGGTGGGCTGGAATCCCACCAACCATGCATTCGACTCGCCGAGCTGGAGAGAGGTCACCGGGCACGCCCGGGACGACCCGCCGAAGGGGCACGTGGCCAACGCCGCTGAACTCTCAGGCAAAAGGACAGCGGGAGCGGCACCGGTCATCGTCATCCCGTCATTGCGCAGGCAGTGGCGGTAGTCGCGCATGGCCGGCCCCACCGCGCCCGGAGCCTGTTCCATGCTGCTGTCCATCATCTACCTGATTGCCATTTCCGCCGAAGCCATGACCGGTGCACTGTCTGCCGGCCGCCGCCGCATGGACCTGTTCGGTGTGGTCATGATCGCCTGTGTCACTGCCCTCGGTGGTGGATCACTGCGCGACATCCTGCTCGGCCACTATCCGCTGGGCTGGGTGAAGCATCCCGAATACCTGGGGTTCACCGTATGCGCGGCGCTGATCGCCACCTGGGTGGCACGCTGGATGCACTACTTCCGCCGCACCTTCCTGGTGCTCGATGGCCTGGGCCTGATCGCCTTCACCCTGATCGGCTGCTCGATTGCGCGCGAAGCCGGCCATGCGATGCCGATCGTGCTGATCGCCGGCATGCTGACAGGCGCGTTCGGCGGCGTGCTGCGCGACATCCTCTGCAACGAGGTGCCGCTGATCTTCCAGAAGGAGCTGTACGCGATCATCGCGCTGCTGACCGGCGCGGCGTATCTGTTGCTGCTGCACTGGGGCGTGGCCGACGCCACCGCGATCCTGTGCTGCCTCGGCGGCGGCTTCGCGCTGCGCCTGATGGCGATCCACTACCGCTGGGAAATGCCGAAGTTCGTGTACCACGACGAAGTGCATTGAACGATAGCGTGTTCGCCGGGCATGGCCCGGCGCTACCCTTCGCGCCCTGCACCACCCCGGCGATGTACCTGGCGCTGTCGCTCATGCGCAGCGCCAGGCGCATCGCCGGTGCAGATGGGCCGGTCTCCAACTCCGGCCGGCCCTGATCGCGGCCGCACCCCCGCAGGCGCTGGCCGCCATCCACACACGTGCCGCCATCAGGCGGCTTCATTCACGCTGCTTCGGACACCTTCACTTCACGACGGGCACGCACGGCCGCAGCCAGTCGCTCCAGCACCGTCACGGTGGTGTCCCAGTCGATGCAGCCATCGGTGATGCTCTGCCCGTAGACCAGCGGCTGGCCTTCCACCAGTTCCTGGCGGCCACCGACCAGATGGCTCTCGATCATCACGCCCACGATGCGCTGCTCGCCGTCTTCCAGCTGAACGGCGATGTCGTCGATCACCTTCGGCTGGTTCTCGGGGTTCTTCAGGCTGTTGGCATGGCTGGCATCGATCATCAGGCGCGCCGGCAGCTTGGCCTTGGCCAGCACCTGGCAGGCCTCAGCCACGCTGCCAGCGTCGTAGTTCGGTTGCTTGCCACCGCGCAGGATCACATGGCAATCCGGGTTGCCGGTGGTCGACACGATGGCAGTGCCACCCTGCTTGGTGACCGACAGGAAATGATGCGGGTTGGATGCCGCACCCACTGCGTCGGCGGCGATCTTCACGTTGCCATCGGTGCCGTTCTTGAAACCGACGGGGCACGACAGCCCCGAAGCCAGCTCGCGATGCACCTGGCTTTCGGTGGTGCGTGCGCCGATCGCGCCCCATGCCACCAGGTCGGCGATGTACTGCGGCGAGATCACGTCGAGGAATTCAACACCGGCCGGCAGGCCGAGCTTGTTGATGTCGCGCAGCAGGCCACGGGCAATGCGCAGGCCCTTGTCGATCCTGAAGCTGCCATCCAGGTCCGGGTCGTTGATCAGGCCCTTCCAGCCCACCGTGGTGCGCGGCTTCTCGAAGTACACGCGCATGACGATTTCCAGCTCGCCAGCCAGCGCGTCGCGCAGCGGCTTCAGGCGCTGGGCGTACTCGATGGCGGCCTTCGGGTCGTGGATCGAGCACGGGCCCACCACCACCGCCAGGCGGTCGTCACGGCCGTGCAGGATCTGGTGCAGGGCCGCGCGCGAGGCGCTGACGGTGTCGGAAGCCTCATCGTCACAGGGCAGCATCGCCAGCAGCTGGGCGGGCGGTGTCAGCGGTTCGATGGTGCGGATACGCAAGTCGTCGGTGTGCGGGGGCATTGCAGGAGATCTCCGGAACGTTGGGGGTCCCCAGCGTGGCGGCATGAAAAAAGCCGCCAGGTTCGCTGGCGGCTTTCGGGAATGCGTCTGAAGCTTTCTTCAGGGTGAGCGCAGTCCTTCCTCCGCCAGTGGCTTCGGAAAGTAATACCAGTAAAAGCGGGTGGCGGCTGCGTTCATGGGATCTATTGATAGCACAGCTTTTGCGCAGTGCAAAATGTTTCATCCGCAACTGGGCGCGCGGTTCAGTGATGCGCCTGACCGCGCAGCCCACGCGGTGGCCGCCGTGCAAGGTCGCTCATCTGCCATGCACTTCCACGTCCAGCAGCAGGCCTTCGTGGATGTCGGCCCAGCGCTCCAGCACGCGGTCCAGCTCCTGCCGGGCCTCGTCCAGCTGCTCGGGATTGAGCAGGGAACGGGTGGTGTAGAGATCGGACACCAGCCGGCGCAGTACCGCTTCCGGGATGGCCACCGAGGGCCCTTCCATCTGCGGCAGCTGCAGTGCCGGCGTATCGCCCTGCGGGCCGTACAGCGTTACCTGGAGCGTGCTCTGCATGATCAACTTCCCTGCGGATGGACATGGGCAATGTCCTGTTTACCGCGTCCGGGTGACAGACGCATGTGCCATGCGCCTCCGGAGGTGCTGTTACAAGGCGGCCAGAGCGGTGTAGAGCTCGATGAGGGTGTAGGACATGGAAGGCCTTCCTTGAGGTTGATGAGGTTGCCGGCCAGCGGCCGGCACTACCGCAACGAGCGCATGGCGCGTTTGCGGATGTAGGCATTGGCATCGCCAGGGTGCTGCTGTTGCCACCGCGTGCACAGCTCATGCAGCCACTGCGGCTGAGTCTTGCCGGCATCGTTGAGCCAGTTCCCGACCGAGTCCTGCACGTAGCGCTCCGGGTCGTTGGCCATTGCTTCCAGCATCGGCAACGCGAGTTCTGGATGCTGCTTGAACAGCGCGATATGCGTGGACCACACGCCTCGTGGGCGCAGCGCTTCGCAGGCGAAGCGGCGCAGGTAAGGCGATGCTTCCTGCGTCCACACCTGCAGGTACTCAAGCGCCTGCAACGGTGCGGCAACGATGTCGCTGCGCAGCGCCAGCCATGCCCATTCGCGCACGCCGAAGTGCGGGTCGTCAGCCAGCGGACGCATCGCCCGCAGCTTGGCCGGCAGCGCCGCGCCGGCATCGCTGCCGATCAGGTAGCAGGCCCAGCCACGCACGGTGTCTGATGCGTGTGCCTGCCAGTGCGCGGGATCACCCTGCCCGGCTTCGTGCAGCAACCGCGCCGCCAGCGCCATGCGCTGGGTGATGCCCTTGCCGGAGGCGTCGCGCATACGTTGCAGCGCTTCCGGCTCGAGCACAGGTGCCACCCCCTGCAACAGCGCGGCGAAATCCACTGCCAGGCATTCGGCCAGATGCGTGGCAGCGGTGCTACCGCTGTTGAGTGCACGCAGCCGTTCCGCGGGAATGGGCGTGCTCATGCGGCGGCTTCCCGCCCGGTGTCCGTGTGCTGCCAGACCTTGTGCAGCAGTTGTGACAGCTGCTGCCGTTCATCAGCATCCAGGCCGTTGAACAGGCCGCTGATCCATTGAGTGTGCTGCTCGAACAGCGACTCGGCCAAACGCTTGCCCGGTGCGGTCAACACGATCTGCAGACGACGGCCATCCTCGTCATCGCTGCGACGCTGCAGCAGGCCTTCGCGCTGCAGGCCATCGAGCAGGCCGCTGATGGTGGCCCGGGTCACGCCAGCGCGCTCGGCCAGCGCGTGCGGCGCCAGTGCGCCGCCGGCCCCGTGCAGCAGGAACAGCACGATGAAGCGACCCTCGCTGAGCCCGTGCGGTGCCAACCGCGCAGCGCAGTCGCGATCGATCGACGAGGACAACGAGAGCAGCTGGAAGCACAGGCGCAGCTGCGCGATGTTGGCGTAGCCGCGCCGCTGCGCTTCCTCCAGCAACGCCTGATGCTTGGCTTCGATCATCCTTTCCTCAACGGCTGATTAGGCACCTAATCATATGGAGGAGTGGCCATTGGAAGCAAATCTGAGTTGACTCAGGAAGTGCGTCCCAGCAGCAGCCGCGCGATCAGCCCCCCGCCCTCGCGGTGCAGCAGCTGAAGTTCGCCCGCGTGGCGCTTCGCCACGTTGGCAGCCACGGCCAGTCCAAGTCCGGCGCCCCCGGTGGCGCGGCTACGCGAGCCCTCGCTGCGCTGGAACGGTTGCAGCAGGCGTGCGCGATCGATCTCGGCGATGCCAGGGCCGCGGTCCATCACGTCCAGCTGCACTCCATCCCCCGCCATGGCGACCCACAGCTCCACGGCGCCCGCGTAGCGCTCGGCGTTGTCGATGAGATTGTCGACCGCGCGCCGGAGCAGCAGCGCATCGCCATGCCACGGCAACGTATCCGGGCCCTGAAGGGAAATGTCGACCCCGCGTAGCAGCGCCGCCTGCACGCAGTCCTCCAGCAGCGCTGAAAGATCCAGCATCCGCATCTGCAACGGCTGCAGCTCACCGCGTGCGTAGTCGAGCACCTGCTCGATCATCGTATCCATGCGCTCGATGTCTGCCACCATCCTGGCGGCCTGTGGCGCGGGAGCGAACTCCGCGCGCAGGCGCAGGCCGGTCAAGGGCGTGCGCAGGTCATGCGCCACGGCCGCCAGCATATGCGTCATGTCCCGTGCCTGGGCGCGCAGACGTTCGCGACCGGTGCTGATCGCTGTGGCCAGTACCTGCACTTCGCGTGGACCGTCATCAGGCAATGGCGTTTCGGCCTGCAGGTCGACCCGTGCGCTGGCTTCAGCCAGGCGTCGCAGCGGGCGCCCCAACCGGATCGCCGCCCACGCCGCCAGAGGGGCCAGCAGGATCGCACCGCCCAGCAGGGCGAGCATCACCTGGCGGCGCCAGGCCGCCAGGTCACTGTGGTCGCTGCCGACCACCCGCCATCGGCCATCGGCTTGCCGCATCCCCAGTTCGAACGGCGGCCACTGCATGGCGGTCAGCAACGCGGCCTGCGATTTCAGCACGCCAGCACGAGCGGAGGCGTCCAGTACCGCGCCACCCTCGATGACCTGCACATCGGGCGCCCTGCCCTGCCCCGTCCACACCAGGCGTACATTCCTGGCCGGCAGGTCCATCTGCAGCGCCGCCAACTGGGTGAGCCAGTCACTGGCGCTGCCCCGGGGTGGCGCGTCCTGCGTCGACATATGCAATCCCAGTGGCGCCGGCGCCTGTTCCCCACGCAGCACCTGCATCGCATGGTCCAGCCGCATCGGTGGCGGCGCGGGCCGGGGCATCCACCCCACTACCGCCACGCTGACCAGGGTTGCCAGCAGCAGGCTGGCCAAGGCCAGCATCGCGATCCAGCGGGTGGTTGACCACCGGCTGCTCACAACACCCCTACCTCCGCGTTGAAGCGGTACCCTTCGCCACGCAGTGTCTGCACAAGGGCTTCAGCGCCGGACGCGGCCTGCCCGAGCTTGCGGCGCAGGCGGCTGATCGCAAGGTCGACGGCACGGTCCACGCTGTCGCTGGCTTCTCCGCGACTCAACTGCAGCAGCTGTTCGCGCGCCAGCACCCGCCCGGGACGTTCAGCCAGTGCCAGCAGCAGGGAGAATTCACCGCGGCTCAGCACCAGTTCGGCGCCATCCGGCGCGAACAGGCGACGCTGGTCAGGCAGCAATCGCCAGCCATCAAACCGCAGCTCGCTGGCCACCTGTGCGCGCAGTTTGTCCTGCCTGCGCAGCAGCGCGCGTACCCGCGCCAACAGCTCGCGCGGGTCAAACGGCTTGGCCAGGTAGTCGTCCGCGCCCATCTCCAGGCCGATCACGCGATCCGGCGCGGCCCCCATCGCCGACAGCATCAGGATCGGGATCGCCCGCGCCTGCAGCCGACGGCATACCGACAGGCCATCCTCACCGGGCATCATCCAGTCGAGGATGATCAGGTCAGGACGTTCAACCTGCAGCAACACGTCCAGCGCTGTTGCATCCGCCGCCACACGCACCTGGTAGCCGTGCAGCAGCAGGTGGTCGGCGATGGCGTCACGAATGCTGGCATCGTCATCGACGACGATGACGCGGATGGGAGTGTTCATTCGCCCAGTATCCCGCACCTGTGTATCAGGACGGTATCAACGCCGATATCGCGGTGATACGCCGCTGCGCGGCAATGGTCGCCCACGATCACTGCGGAGTCTCCCCTTGCGCCTGTTCCTGCTGCCCCTGTTCGCCATCCCCTTGCCGACGCTCGCCTCCGATGCCGCCGAGCACGTCCTGCCGATGTGGATGCAGGGCGGTCATCCGGCAGTGGCCGTCTCGCTGGACGGGCGTTCAGAGCCGCTGCGCTTCGTGGTCGACAGTGCCGCCGGGGCAACCCTGGTCGATGCACGCGTAGTGCGGCGCTATGGTTTGCAGGATGCGGAAGCGGCAATGTCGCAGGCCCAGGGCGCGAGCGCGAAGGCGGCGCGGTTGCAGCGCATGCGCAGCACAGCGTGGCAGCTGGGCAGTTGGCAATTGAAGGCCAGCGGCATGCAGGTCGACCTGTCATCGCTGGCGAAGGGCGATGATCCGGCCATTGACGGCTTGATCGGCAACGACCTGACCGGGCGCTGGGACACCCGTTGGGACTTCGGCCGCAATCAACTGGCGCTGTGGACACCCGGCGGCTTAGACCTGGAAGGGCCGGGTTGCCAACCCAATGCGCTGCCCGGCCGCGATGACGGCCTGCGCCAGTTCGGCTTCATCACGCTTGCCTTGGGTACGCCCGGCGTGGACGCCATCGCCGTGGTCGACACCGGTGCCGCGCAGACCGTCCTCAACGCCGAAGCAGCCCGCGCACTGGGCCTGCGCACCGACGGCAGCGATGCTCGGGTGCGTGCACGTGAAGAGGGCACCGAGGGGCTGGGTGGCGGTGCACAGGCAACCTGGCTGTACACCCTGCCCGGCATGACCGGCGGCATCTGGCAGCACCCGCCGATGGAGGTCCGGATCAGCGAACTGCCGGTGTTCAGGGCGATCGGCCTGGAGGCGCGACCGGCCTTGATCCTCGGTGCCGACGCGATGCGCGGTGGCCAGGTGGACATCGGTGCGGGTGCCGCGCGGATCTGCCTGCGCCGACCCGGCTGACGTCTGGCGCATGACGGCGGGAGCTGGCAGGCGTAGCATCGCGCCACGTCCCGCCAGGAGTTCCACGCATGCGCCGTGCTGTCCTGCTGTTGCTGACGCTGCTCCCGCCGGCCGTGCTGGCCGCGCCGCCGCTACCCTCGCCCGCGCGCATCGATGCCGAAGCACAGCGGCTGATGCAGGCGGCCCATGCGCGCGGGATGGCGCTGGCGGTGATCGATGGCGGCAAGGTGGTACACGTGGCCGCCTACGGCGAACGCAACGCCGCAGGCGAGCCACTGCGCACCGATACCGTGATGTACGCCGCCTCGCTGACCAAGATGGCGTTCGGCCACCTGGTCGCACAGCTTGCCCAGGACGCGCGGATCGAGCTGGACGCCAGCATCGCCACGGCGCTGGACAAGCCGCTGCCGGACTACCCGCTGGAGCCGAAGAAGTACGCCGACTACAGCGTACTGGCCGATGATGCGCGCTGGCGCCAGCTCACCCCGCGCCTGCTGCTCAACCATTCCAGTGGCGTCGCCAACTTCGGCTTTCTCGAACCGGATGGCCGCCTGAAGTTCCACTTCGATCCGGGCAGTCGTTATGGGTATTCCGGCGAAGGGCTGATCCTGTTGCAGTTCGTGATCGAGCGTGGACGGCTGGGCCAGGACGTGGGTGCATTGATGCAGCGGCAGGTATTCGACCGCTTCGGCATGGTCCGCACCAGCATGATGTGGCGTGAGGATTTCGCCGCCAACCTGGCCGATGGCTGGACAGCGGAAGGCACGGCCGAGCCGCACGATGAACGCAGCCGCGTGCGTGCGGCCGGTTCGATGGATACCACCATCGCCGACATGGCGCGCTTCGCCGCCGGCTATGTCCGCGGCGATGGACTGTCGCCTGCAATGCGCAGGGAACTGGTGCAGCCGCAGCTGCCGATCACCACCGCCAGCCAGTTCCCCACGCTGCAGCCGGAGCTGCCCGTGGCGCAGCAACGCAAGGATCTGGCCGCGGGCCTGGGCGTGGTGACGTTCCGCGGCCCGCAGGGCGCAGGCTTCTACAAGGGCGGCCACGACGATGCGGTCGGCAACACGCTGGTGTGCATCGAACGGCACAAACGCTGCGTGGTGATTCTGGGCAACGATGTACGGGCGGAAGCTGCGTTCCCGGCACTGGTGGCATTCGTACTGGGCGATACCGGCGTGCCGTGGCAGTGGGAGTATGGCGCGGCGAAGGCATTCGTCGAATGAGGGTGCGATGACGCCTGCATGGCGAACGCGGCTGGGAGAGGAGCATCCACGCCAAGCGTGGATGGCACTCTTCAACGCGCCTGCTCGAAGAACATCAGGTACACCAGCCGGCCATTCTCCGGTCGATCACCGAACGCTGGCCCGGCGGTGTGCCAGAACCAGGGCCGCAGCAGCACCAGCCGGTTGAAGCGCATCGGAATGCGCATGGTCATTTCCCACTGGCTGTCGTCATTGCTGTCGCGCTCGATGATGTCGCGATGCATGTCGCCGCCGTTGGCGTAGCCCAATGCGGCCAGCTCCGCCGCGTCCAGGGCCATGCGCTCGGTGCCGGTACGGCGATGGCGGAAGAACTCGGTGCCGCCCTCGCAGTGCTCCGGTGCACTCAGGTAGAGAATGCCCGACCAGTGCGAGTGGTCGGCGTGCACCTTGGCGCGGCCGATGTCGCCGGCGAGGGTAAGGCGGAACTTGCCGTGCGACTGCAGCGGGTTGACCGGCCGCAGCGGTTCGTTGACCAGTCGCGAGACCGCACCGGACAGTCCCTCCAACTCCAGCCGCTGCTGTGAATTGCGGCCGGGGAATGCGCCCTCCTGGACGGGATAGTCCAGGCCCAGTGCCGCCTGGCGCAACCCCTGCGCATCGGCGGGAGAAAGGAAGTCGTCAACGACGATGAACGAAGTAGGCATGGTTACCGAGCGTAGCGATGCACTGCGGCGACGGCAACCGGGCAACGAAAAACCCCGCCTTGCGGCGGGGTTCTTCTTTACATCACATCGGGAAGGCGTGCCGACCGAGGCCGGCAACGACCGCCGGAGGCGTGGACTTAGAAGTCCATGCCGCCCATGCCGCCCATGCCACCCATGCCACCAGCGCCGCCCATGGCCGGCTCGTCCTTCTTCGGAGCTTCGGCAACCATGGCTTCGGTGGTGATCATCAGGCCGGCGATCGAGGCCGCGTTCTGCAGGGCCGAACGGGTCACCTTGGTCGGGTCCAGGATGCCGAACTGCAGCATGTCGCCGAACTCGCCGGTGGCCGCGTTGTAGCCGAAGCTGCCGGTGCCTTCCTTGACCTTGTTGATGATGACCGACGGCTCGTCGCCAGCGTTGGCCACGATCTCGCGCAGCGGGGCTTCCATCGCACGCAGGGCGATCTGGATGCCGTGGTTCTGGTCTTCGTTGGCACCCTTCAGGCCGGCCAGCGCGGTGATCGCGCGGACCAGGGCAACGCCGCCGCCCGGGACCACGCCTTCTTCAACGGCTGCACGGGTGGCGTGCAGGGCGTCGTCGACGCGATCCTTCTTTTCCTTCATTTCGATTTCGGTCGAGGCACCGACCTTGATCACGGCAACGCCGCCGGCCAGCTTGGCCACGCGTTCCTGCAACTTCTCGCGATCGTAATCCGAGGAGGTGTCCTGGATCTGGGTCTTGATCTGCGCCACGCGTGCATCAACGTTGGCCTTGTCGCCGACGCCGTCGATGATGGTGGTGTTCTCCTTGGAGACCTGCACCTTCTTGGCGCGGCCCAGGTCCTTGATGGTGGCCTTTTCCAGCGACAGGCCGACTTCTTCGGAGATCACGGTGCCGCCGGTCAGCACGGCCATGTCTTCCAGCATCGCCTTGCGACGGTCACCGAAGCCCGGGGCCTTGACGGCCACGACCTTGACGATGCCACGGATGGTGTTGACCACCAGGGTCGCCAGCGCTTCGCCTTCGACTTCTTCAGCGACGATCAGCAGCGGCTTGCCGGCCTTGGCGACGCCTTCCAGCACCGGCAGCAGGTCACGGACGTTGGAGATCTTCTTGTCGTGCAGCAGGATGAACGGATCATCCAGGTCAGCGGTCTGCGACTGCTGGTTGTTGATGAAGTACGGCGACAGGTAGCCGCGGTCGAACTGCATGCCCTTGACCACGTCCAGCTCGTTGTCCAGGCCCGAGCCTTCTTCAACGGTGATGACGCCTTCCTTGCCGACTTCCTTCATCGCGTCAGCGATGATCTGGCCGATCGACTCATCCGAGTTGGCCGAGATGGTACCGACCTGGGCAATCGCCTTGTCGTCGGCGGTCGGCTTGGAGATGTTCTTCAGCTCGGCGACGGCAGCCGAAACGGCCTTGTCGATACCGCGCTTGAGGTCCATCGGATTCATGCCGGCGGCAACGGCCTTGGCGCCTTCGCGGATCAGGGCCTGGGCCAGCACGGTGGCGGTGGTGGTGCCGTCGCCGGCATCGTCGTTGGTGCGCGACGCGACTTCCTTCACCATCTGCGCGCCCATGTTCTCGAACTTGTCAGCCAGTTCGATTTCCTTGGCGACGGAGACGCCGTCCTTGGTGATGGTCGGGGCGCCGAAGCTCTTCTCCAGCACGACGTTGCGGCCCTTCGGGCCCAGGGTGGCCTTGACGGCATTGGCGAGAACATTGACGCCGCGCACCATGCGCGAACGGGCGTCTTCACCGAAACGAATATCCTTGGCAGCCATTGCATTTACCTCATTGGTAGCGCCGGACGATGCCCGGCGGCTGGGAGTTTGGGATCAGGTTGAAACAGGTCGCGCCGGGGCTCAGCCGATGACGGCGAGCACGTCGTCTTCGCGCAGGACCTTGTATTCGACGCCTTCGCTCTTGTACGAGCTGCCGGCGTACTGGCCGTAGATGACCTTGTCGCCGACCTTCAGCGACGGCGCGCGCACGTTGCCGTTGTCCAGCGGCTTGCCCGGGCCGACGGCCACGACCTCACCCTTGGTGGACTTTTCCTTGGCCGAGTCGGGGATGACGATGCCACCGGCGGAGATTTCGTCGGCTTCGATCGGCTTGACCACAACGCGGTCGTGCAGCGGCTTGATGCTCATAGGAGACCTCTTAAGTGATTGATTGGTCTAAAAAAGTCCGGCGATGTTAGCACTCACCCCAGGCGAGTGCCAGAACCGCACGTGAAGAAACCCGACAACGTCGGGAGCAGGGCAGAGATGGAGCCCTGCCGCCCCCTTTCAAGGGCGGAATGAAAAAATTTTTTCGCCCGCGCGCCTCGGCCAGGGTGTCGGTCCAGATCAATTTCGGTGACAAGCGTCGCACTGTCAGATATCTGACGTTCATTTACGACAAAGTGTCACTGGATCGGCCTTAGGCTCGGTCAGGCATTCCCAATCACAAGGAGTAGTCGATGCGATTGCTGTCCCCGCTTGCCGCCGCCTGCCTGCTGGCGCTGGCCGCCGCGCCGGTCCAGGCCGAGGTCTTCATCAATGAACTGCACTACGACGACAGCACCGCCGCCGGTGACGTCGGCGAAGCGATCGAGGTCGTAGCCACTGCCGGTGAGGACCTGTCCGGTTACCGCCTGTACCTCTACAACGGCAGCAACCCGTCGGCCGCCACCGTCTACGCCAACAATCCGGTCCCGGCCGGCACCGCCGCCGGCTGCGGCAGCGCCACCATCGCCGTGGTCAACTACCCGACCAACGGCCTCCAGAATGGTCCGAACGACGGCATCGCCCTGGTCGATGCCAGCGGCAAGGTGGTCCAGTTCCTCAGCTACGAGGGCGCCATCACCGCCTCCGGTGGCCCTGCCGCCGGCATGACCAGCCAGAACATCCCGGTGGCCGAAAGCAACAGCACCGCGCCGGGTACGTCACTGCAGCTGACCGGCAGCGGCAGCCAGTACGCCCACTTCACCTGGGCCGAATCGGCCGGGCAGACGTTCGGCAGCTGCAACAACGGCCAGACCTTCAGCGGCGGTGGCACGCCAGGCCCCAACACGCCGCCGTCAGTGTCCACCACCACCCCGGCGCAGGGCAGCAGCACCTTCCCCGCTGCCGCCGACCTGGAAGTGGTGTTCAGCGAGACGGTGAACCTGGCCAGTGGCGCCTTCGCCCTGAGCTGCGGCACCTCCGGCAGCGTTCCGCTGACCTTCCCGACCAGCGGCCGCAGCGTGAAGCTGTCCACCAATACCGCGCTGGTGGCCGGTGAAGCCTGCCGCTTCGACATCCGCGCCGCGCGCATCACCGACCTGCAGGGCGCGCATCCGGCCGCCGACAGCCGCATCGCCTTCACCGTGGCCAGCACCGGCGGCAATCCGGACCCAGGCAACCCGGGCGTGCCGGCCGGCTACTACTCCAGGGTCAACACCAGCAGCCCCAGCCAGCTGCGCTGCTCGCTGCACGCCACCATCAAGGGCCATACCGCCTACCCATACAGCGGCTCGGGCACCAGCACCTGGACCATCCTGGAAATCGCCGACGAGGATCCGAACAACCCGAACCGCATCCTCGATGCCTACCGCAACCGCAGCTACGCCAAGGTCAGTGATCGTGCGGGCACCGGCAGCGGCCTGACCTACAACCGCGAGCACACCTGGCCGAACTCGCTGGGCTTTGCCACCACCACCGGTGACAAGGGCCTGCCCTACGCGCCGTACACCGACACCCACATGCTGTACCTGACCGACGCGCAGTGGAACGCCGACCGTGGCAACAAGCCGTTCGCCAAGTGCGATGCCAGCTGCGGCGAGCGTGCCACCGAAGCCAACAACGGCCAGGGCGGCGGCAGCGGCGGCTACCCGGGCAATTCCAACTGGGTGCGCACGCCGGACGGCAACACCGGCACCTTCGAGGTGTGGGGCAAGCGCAAGGGCGACATGGCGCGTGCGGTGATGTACATGGCGATCCGCTATGAGGGTGGCAAGGATGCGGCCACCGGTCAGTCCGAGCCGGACCTGGAGCTGACCGATGACCGCAGCAAGATCGTCAAGACCAGCAGTTCGCCGGCCTACATGGGCCTGCTGTCGACGCTGATCGACTGGCACCTGTCCGATCCGCCGGATGATGCCGAGCGTGCCCGCAATGACGTGGTCTACAGCTTCCAGGGCAATCGCAACCCGTTCATCGACCACCCCGAGTGGGCGACCCCGGCCCTGTTCACCTCGGCCAAGCCAGCCACCTGCCAGCTGGCCAACTGACCGCGCAACGCAGCGGTCCACTGCCGCCGCCGGGCCCTGACCCGGCGGCGGCCCTATACTCGGCGGTCATGCCGACCGTCGATCCCGTCCTGCTGCTGTTGACCACCTGCCCGGACCGGGCCAGTGCCGAGCGCATCGCGCACGCGCTGGTCGGCGAGCGCCTGGCCGCGTGCGTGACCCGCCTTGATGGCGCGCAGTCCACCTACCGCTGGCAGGGCGAGGTGACCACCGATGCCGAGCTGCAGCTGCTGGTAAAGACCACCGCGAGCCGCGTCGATGACGCAATCGCCCGGATCGTCGAACTGCATCCGTATGAACTCCCGGAATGCATCGCGGTCGAAACCCGGGCCGGCCTGCCGGCGTATCTGGACTGGATCCGGGCACAGACCCGGGAGGACACTGATTGAAGACTCTGTTTGCGCGTGGCGCCGCCTTGTGCGCCCTGTTGTGGCTCTCGCTGCCGGCCTTGGCCCTGGATGAGAAGGACCTGCTGCCGGTGGACCAGGCGTTCGCGCTGACCGCCACTGCCCCCGAACGGGGCCAGGTGCAACTGCAGTTCAAGATCGCACCGGGCTACTACCTGTATCGCCACCGCACCAGCGTCAAGGCGGATCCGGCATTCAATGCCGGCACGCTGCAGATGCCCAAGGGTGACAGGCACCACGATGACTTCTTCGGCGAGGTCGAAACCTATCGGGAGCGCCTGCAGGCCACCCTGCCCGGCACGCCGACGGGCGCCGCCGGCACCATCAGCCTGGAAGTACGCTACCAGGGCTGCGCCGATGCCGGCGTCTGCTACCCGCCGCAGAAGCGCGTGGTGCAGGTCACCCTCCCGGGTACCGGCGCGGCGGCGGCGGTGCCTGCCGCGCGTACCGGTGCCGCCAGTCCGTTCAACAACCCGCTGGCCGGTGCCGGCAACAGCGGTGGCCTGCGCCTGCCGGGCGCGGCCAACAACAGCCAGGCGCTGCCGCTGCCGTCGGAACAGGCGTTCGGCTTCGATGCCATCGCCAGCGACGGCAACACCCTGCTGCTGCGCTTCAGCCCGGCACCCGGCTACTACCTGTACCGCGACCGCACTTCGCTGAAGCTGGAAGGCAGCGCCGGCGTGCTCGCCGACAAGCCGCGCTGGCCGGCCGCTCAGTCGCATCGCGACGAGCACTTCGGCGATGTCTCGGTGTACTTCAACCAGGTGGAAGTGCCGCTGCCGCTGCGCCGCACCGTCACTGATGCGGTCGACAGCACCCTGGTGGTGACCTTCCAGGGCTGCCAGACCGATGGTATCTGCTACCCGCCGATGACCCGTCGGGTGAAGCTGTCGATTCCGGCCGGCAAGCTCAACGCCGGCACCGGCCAGGCGCCAGTGCGCGAGGAAGCCGTCAATGCGCCGCGCGCTGCCGGTGCGCCGCGTGAATCCGCCAATGGCGTACCGCTGCGCCTGCTGCCGACCGTACCCAACGACGGCAACGCCACTCCCGCCGCCACGGGCGGCCAGGGCGCAGGCAACGCGTTCGCCACCGACGCGCGTGGTGACAATGCGCTGCGCACGCGTCCGCCGGCGACCACCCCGAACCCGGACCGTTCGTTCGTCTGGGTGCTGCTGCTGGCGCTGGCCGGTGGACTGGTGCTGAACCTGATGCCCTGCGTGCTGCCGATCCTGTCGCTGAAGGTGCTGAGCCTGGCGCAGAGCGGCGAAAGCCCGCAGCGCGCCCGCAGCCACGCGCTCTGGTACACGTTGGGCGTGCTGGTCGCGTTCGCCGTGATCGGCGCATTGATGGTCAGCCTGCGCGCGATCGGCAACGCCGTCGGCATCGGCTTCCAGTTGCAGCACCCGGGCGTTGTGGCGGCACTGGCCTACATCATGTTCGCGGTGGGCCTGAGCCTGTCCGGCGTGTTCACCCTCGGCGGCGGCATCGGCAACCTTGGCCAGTCGCTGGCCAGCCGCAGCGGCCCGGCCGGTGACTTCTTCACCGGTGCGCTGGCCTGCGTGGTCGGCAGTGCCTGCGTCGGCCCGTTCATGGGCGGTGCGATCGCCTACGCCTTCATTGCCCCGCCGCTGAAGGCGATGACCGTGTTCCTGTTCCTCGGCCTGGGCCTGGCGCTGCCGTTCCTGCTGATCGGCTTCGTGCCAGCGCTGGCACGCCGCCTGCCCAAGCCCGGCCCGTGGATGGAAACGCTCAAGCACGTGCTGGCCTTCCCGATGTACGCCACTGCGCTGTGGCTGCTGTGGGTGCTGGGCAAGCAGCGCGGCGTGGACGGCATGGCGCTGGTGCTGGGCGGCCTGCTGCTGTTCGCGTTCGGCCTGTGGCTGTTTGAACGCAACCGCTGGACCGGCTCGCGTGCGGGGACCCTGCTCGGCGTGCTGCTGGCGATCGGTGCGCTGGTTCCGGCCTGGGGCGTGACCCAGCTGGCACCGCCGGCGAGGGCCGCACAGGCCGCCAGCGACAACGTGGTCGAGTATTCGCCGCAGCTGCTGGACCGCCTGCGCGCCGACAACCGCGTGGTGTTCGTCAACATGACCGCCGACTGGTGCGTGAGCTGCAAGGCCAACGAACGTGCGGTGCTGTCACGGCCGGAGTTCAAGGAACTGCTCAAGCGCACCAATGCGGTGTACATGCGCGGTGACTACACCAACGTCGACCCGCAGATCACCACGTTCCTGGAAGAGCACAAGGCGGTGGGCGTACCGCTGTACGTGGTGTACGGCCCCGGCGCGCCGCCGACCGTGCTGCCGACCCTGCTGACCCAGGCGGTGGTCGAGGAAGCGCTGCTGCGCACCGCACGATGAAGTGGCAACGGCCAGCGCTGCTGTGGACAGCGGTGCTGGCCGCCGGCCTCGGCCTGTGGGCCGGGCATCGGCTGGCCCCCGCTCCATCATCACCTGCCGCGCCAGCGACGGCTTCCAGGGCGACGGCCATGAAGCCCACGCTGCAGGTGGGCGATCAGTTGCCCGCGCTGACACTGCCGGACCTGGCGGGTCAGCCATTGGTCCTGCGCGATCGCTTCGCCGGCCGGCCGCTGCTGATCAACGTCTGGGCCAGCTGGTGTGCGCCCTGCGTGGAAGAGATGCCCGAACTGGCGCGCTTCGCCGATGCCCAGGGCGACAACGGTGTGCAGGTGCTGGGTCTGGCGCTGGACACTACGGACGACGTGCGCGGTTTCCTGCAGCAGGTGCCGGTGGACTACCCGATCGTGATCGAGACACCGGGCCCGCGCGATGCCAGCGTGCAGCTCGGCAACGCGCAAGGCCTGCTGCCCTACAGCGTGTTGTTCGATGCGCGGGGGCGAATGGTAAAAGCGAAGCTGGGACCGTTCGCCCGCGGAGAGATCGAGGCATGGGCCGCCCCATAGGCCTGCGTCGGCGGTGCAGGTGCCACTCAACAACCTGCTGGAGAACGTCCTGCGCCGGCAGCATGCGGGTCCAGGCAGCATGCGCTGCGGCCGATCGCATCAGACCAGCGGGCGCGCCCACAGCTGGGACACCTGCGGCTGGCCGAACAGCTGTTCGTTCTGCTCTGCTATCAACTCGAAACCGGCCCGTTCGTACAGGCCGCGCGCGTCGGTGAGCGCGGCATTGGTCCACAGCACCATGCGCTTGTAGCCCACCGCGCGCGCGAAACTCATCGCCTCCTCCACCAGCCGCTGCCCGATGCCCCGCCTGCGCGCACTGGCATCGACGTGCAGCAGCCGCAGCTTGGCATTGTGCGCGTCGTGCCGGACCACGAACACCGAGCCCACCGCGGTGCCATCCAGTTCGGCGATCCAGCAGCGCTCGGTCTGCGGGTCATGCTCGCGCAGGTAGCGGGTGACGATGTCGGCCACCAGCGCTTCAAACTCCGCGTTCCACCCGAATTCGCGTGCATACAGCGCGCCGTGCTTCTGGATCACCCAGCCCATGTCGCCGGGACGGGGATCGCGTAGCACGCAACCCGACGATGCACCTCCCAGCAGCGCCTGGATGTGTCCCATCGCCTCCAGAAGGCGCTGGCATCCCGCTTCACTGATGCCTCCCAGCATGGCACCGATGCTTTCGCTGGACGCTGCATCCAGCTGTGCGAAGGCGGCGCGGCCCGCCTCGGTCAACACCAGCCGGTTCGCGCGCGCGTCCATCACCGATGGCTCGCGTTGAACCAGACCGCGCGCCTGCAGCCCGCTCAACAACCGGCTGAGGTAGCCCGCGTTGAGGTCCAGCTGATGGCCCAGCTGCGCAGCTGTGATGCCCTGGCCCGTCGCCAGTTCGAACAGCACCCGCGCTTCGGTGAGGGTGAAGTCGCTGTGCAGCAACCGCTCCTCGAGCACGGCGATCCTGCGGGTGTAGAAGCGGTTGAAGGCGCGGACCTGTGCAACGGGATCGGCAATGAGCGTAGACACGGGACATTCCTGATGGTTGCCTGAAGCACATACTACGTGCTTTCAGCATACATATGAGACTGTTCTGCGATCCATTCCGCGAGTTTGCACCTTAAATCGAAAGATCCGTTGCGGTACGGTTTACGTTCTGTTAATTCTACGTTTAGCGACCAGGGCCCTGGCTGCAAGGAGAACCAACAGGATGAACCACTGACCGACAAACCACTCAAATCGACTGCAGGGTGCATGCATGAAACACGGAATTCGCAGAAGTGTTCGGGCTCCAGACGCAATCACGCCCTTGGCATCCGCAGTAATGGTGGCCCTCGCCACCGCGCTGCTGTCCACCAGCCCCGCTGCATGGGCGCAGGACAGCAGCACATCGACGACGCCCGACGCGGCCACCACCCTGGATACCGTTTCGGTGCTGGGCAGCCGCACCAAACCGCGCACGGTGTCGTCGTCGGCGGTGCCGATCGACATCATCAGCGGTGAAGAGTTCCGCAACCAGGGCGCGACCGACGCCCTCGACCAGCTCAAGGTGCTGGTGCCTTCCTTCAACGTCAGCACGATTCCCATCGACGATGCGGCCAGCCTGGTGCGTCCGGCCAACCTGCGTGGCCTGCCGCCGGACAACACCCTGCTGCTGGTCAACGGCAAGCGTTTCCACCGCTCGGCGGTGATCACCTTCCTCGGCCATGGCCTCTCCGATGGTGCGCAGGGCCCTGACCTTTCGGTGTTCCCGTCACTGGCACTGGAGCAGGTCGACGTCCTGCGCGACGGTGCCGCCGCGCAGTATGGATCGGACGCCATCGCCGGCGTGCTCAACTTCGGCCTGAAGAAGCTGCGCGAAGGCGGTACTGCCGAGGTCTTCGCCGGGCAGTACTACAAGGGCGACGGGCTTACCACCCAGTACTCGGCGCAGATCGGCCTTCCGCTGACCGAGCACGGTTTCGCCACCCTGACGGCTGAGTGGCGCAAGGCCGACGACACTTCGCGCAGCGTGCAGCGCGATGATGCCGCCGCGGTGGCGGCGGCCGGCTACCCCGGGGTGAACGACCCGGCGCAGATCTGGGGATCGCCGAAGGTGGACGACGACCTCAAGCTGGTCGCCAACCTCGGCTACAACACCGAAAACGTGGAGTTCTACCTGTTCGGCAACTATGCCAAGCGCAAGGTGGACGGCGGGTTCTACTACCGCGACCCCACCGCGCGTTCGGGCGTGTACTCCAATGATGGGGGGGAGACGCTGCTGGTGGGCAACCTGACCGGCGTGGGCAGCTGCCCTTCCATCGCCCTGCGCGACGGCGCCGGCAGCCTGCTGCCCTACAGCACCGTAAGTGGCGCCGTGGGTGCGCTGCCGGCCAACTGCTTCACCTTCCTCTCCAGTCTGCCCGGTGGCTTCACCCCACGCTTCGGCGGCGAACTGGAGGACGCTTCGGTGTTCGCTGGCGCCAAGGGCACGTGGGGCCAGTGGTACTGGGACGTAAGCGGCTCCTGGGGCCGCAACGATATTGAATTCACCATCTACAACACCGTCAACGCGTCGCTCGGGCCTGACCAGCCGGCCGGGTTGCTGTTCCGACCCGGCGGTAACACCCAGACCGAAAAGAACCTCAACGTGGACGTAAGCCGGGACATACCGGCCAGCTTCAGCAGCCAGCCGCTGCGCCTGGCGATGGGCGCCGAATGGCGCGAGGAGAGCTTCAGGATCAGCCCCGGTGATGGCCCATCCACCGCCATCGGCCCGCTGACCGAACAGGGCTTCGCGCTTGGCTCCAACGGTTTCAATGGTTTCAGCACGCGCACCGCCGGCACCTTTGATCGCCGCAACTGGGCGGCCTATGCCGACCTGGAAGCCCAGCTCACCGACAAGCTGCTGCTGGCCGGTGCGCTGCGCTACGAGGACTACGATTCGTTCGGCAGCACCACTACCGGCAAGTTCACCGCGCGTTTCGACTTCAACGAGCACTTCGCCCTGCGCGGTGCCTACAACACCGGCTTCCGCGCACCGACTCCCGGCCAAGCCAACGTCAGCCAGATCAGCACCGTGTTCGGCGGCACCGCGCTGGAGGACATTGCCACGCTTCCGCCCACCAACCCGATCGCGCAACTGAAGGGCGCCCAGCCGCTCAGTCCGGAAGAGTCCAGGAATGTGTCACTGGGAGCGGTGTGGACCGCGGGCGACTGGCTGATCACCCTGGACGGCTACCAGATCAAGGTGGAAGACCGCATCGCGTTGAGCACCAGCTTTGCGGTCACCCCGGAAGAGCGCGCGGCGCTGGTGGCCGGCGGCAATGCGGAGGCCGCCTCCATTTCGCAGGTGACCTACTTCGGCAACGCCTTCGATACCACCACGACCGGCGTGGATCTGGTGACCAGCTTCAAGAGCGATCACTTCGGCGGGGTAACCACCTACTCGCTTGCCGCCAACTGGAACCGCACCAGGGTGGATCGCTACGACACCGACTTCATCGACGAAGCCCGCGTCTACAAGCTGGAGAAATCGCTGCCCAGGACCAAGGGCTACTTCAGCATCCACCACCAGCGGCAGATCTTCCATGCCAACCTGCGCTTCAATTACTACAGCAGCTGGTACGAAGACCATCTGGACAGCGGCGTGATCTCCGCCGAGGACGGGGGCCTGCCGATCTACGGCGGCAGCGCGCTGATCGTGGATGCAGAGGTGGGCTGGAAGTTCGATTCGGGCCTGTATTTCAGCCTCGGCGCGCAGAACCTGTTCGACCGCACGCCGGCCGACAACCCCTGGAGCGGGGTGGCCGGCGCGCAGTACCCCGTGCACTCGCCCTATGGATTCAACGGCGGCTTCTATTACGCGCGGGTAGGCTGGAAGTTCTGAGCCCTGCGTGAAGACCCGGGACGACAGCCAGGGAAGGCTGCGTCCCTGCGTCCAAGTACACCGCGACGGGGGCAGAGGCCAGGCACAGCCCGGCCTCTGTCCAACGGCTTGACCGCAGCCAACGCGCCACGGAGAATTCCGCGACTAATTCTCATTTGCTGTTGCGCAGGATGCGGGCGGCAGCCTCCCGGGCCCTCCTTCTTCGATGTTCAAGAACGTCCTGTTCCAACTGCACTGGCTGCTGGGCATCACCGCAGGTGCCGTCCTGGCCGTGATGGGCCTCAGTGGCGCCACGCTGTCCTTCGAGGACGAACTGCTGCGTGCCGCCAATCCCGGCTTTGCCGAGATCGCCGAGCACCATGCCGACGGGCAGCCTCCCCTTGCACTCAGTGAACTGGTGCCGCTGCTCCAGGCCGGCAGCGAACGCCCCCTGCAACGCCTGCGTATCGATGCCACCGGACAGCGGCCGTCGGTGGCGCGCTTTGCCGGTGGCAGGGAACACTGGGTGTACTTCGACCCGTACAGCGGTGAGCGCTTCAGCGCCCTGCGCGGCCAGGCGTTCTTCGACTTCGTCGAGGACCTGCATCGCCACCTTGCCGCGGGCGAACGCGGCAAGTGGATCACCGGCAGCTGTGCCATCGCCCTGCTGTTCTTCACCCTGTCCGGCCTCTACCTGCGCTGGCCACGACGCTGGTGGCACTGGCGCAGCTGGCTGGCAGTGGAGTGGAAACGCAGCGGGCGCGGCTTCCTGTGGAGCATGCACTCGGTAGTCGGCACCTGGGTGCTGCTGATCTACCTGATGAGTGCGCTGACCGGCCTGTGGTGGTCGTTCGACGGGTATCGCAGCGCGGCCAGCAAGCTGCTGGGCGTCCCACCGACGGCCAAGCACCAGGTTGCCACCGATGCGTCGCTGGACCTGCACCGCATTGAAGCCACGCTGTACGCGCTGCCGGGCGTGCGCGCCGGCTTCATTGACCTGCGCCTGCCGGAGAAGCCCGGACAGGCACTGAATGTTCGGGTGATGGCCGGTGATCCGTCGCAGCGCGGCGGCCACCACGATCGTGCGCATGACCTGCTGCAGCTCGATCCGGCCAGCGGTGCCGTTCTCGATGCCCGTCCGTACGCACGCCAGGGCGCGGGCGGACAGTTGGCCACCAGTGTGTTCGCGCTGCATTCGGGCAGCTACTTCGGTGTGCCCGGCCGCGTGGTGGTGATGCTCAGCAGCCTGGGCATGAGCCTGTTCTTCATCACCGGCTGGATGCTGTACCTGGACCGCCGCCGCAGCCAGCGTGCCGCGCGCGGGCTGCGCCAGGCGCTACCGATGCCGGCCAGCGATGCCGGCAACGCAGCGTGGCTGGTGGTGCATGCCAGCCAGAGCGGACTGGGCGAACAGCTGGCGTGGCGCGCGGCGGCACAGCTGCAGGCGGCCGGCCATGCGGTGCGGGTGCTGCCGCTGGCGCGCATCGATGCCGCGCTCCTGCTGCGTGCATCGAGCGCGCTGTTCGTGCTGAGCACCTTCGGCGACGGCGAGCCGCCCGATGCCGCCCGGCGCGCAGCGCGGCAGTTGCTGGCACAAGCGCTGGACCTTTCGGGCCTGCAGTTCGGCCTGCTCGCGCTGGGTGACCGCCAGTACCCGCACTACTGCGGCTTCGGCCGCCGGGTCGATGGCTGGTTGATCGGAAACGGCGCGCGTGCACTGTTCGAGCGCGTCGACGTCGATGCCGCCTCGGTCCCGGCGCTGCGCCGGTGGCAGCAGGAGCTGGGTGCGCTCACCGGCATCGTCACCGATGACAGCGTGCTGCCTGCGGCTACGCAGATGCATGAGTGGCGCCTGCTCGGCCGCGACCGCCTCAACCCTGGCAGCGTCGGCGGAGCCATCTGGCGTATCCGTCTTGCCGCACCGGCCGACGTGCAGTGGCAGGCGGGTGACATCCTGCACATCGCGCCCCGCCACAATGCCCAGCACGCCGGTGCCGTGCTGAAGGCGCATGGGCTGGATCCGCTGCAGCCACTGCTGGTCGATGGCCATCCGCGCACGCTGCTGGCGCTGGCCAGTGAACGCGAGCTGCCCGAGGCCGATGCTGCGCTGGCGGTGCAGGATGCCTGCCTGTGGCTGGCCGGGCTGCCGCTGCTGCCCAGTCGCGAGTATTCGATCGCCTCCTGCACGGATGATGGCGTGGTGGAGCTGGTGGTGCGGCTGGTGCATGACGCCTCCGGTCGAGCCGGGTTGGGCTCGGGCTGGCTGTCGTTGCATGCGCCGATCGATGCCGGCATCGTCGCCCGCGTGCATCGCAATCCCGGTTTCCATCGCGTCATTGGCGCGCCGATGGTGCTGATCGGCAACGGCACCGGCATCGCCGGGCTGCGCAGCCTGTTGCGCGAAGCCGCCCGTGCAGGCGAACACGGGCACTGGCTGTTGTTCGGCGAACGCCAGCGTGCGCACGATTTCCTGTTCGCTGACGAGATCGAAGCGTGGCAGGCCGATGGCCATCTCGCCCGGTTGGACCTGGCGTTCTCGCGCGATGGCGACGGCGGTTATGTGCAGGATCGCCTGCAGGCGGCCACCGGAACGCTGCGCGACTGGATGCAGCGCGGTGCGGTGATCCATGTCTGCGGGTCGTTGCAGGGCATGGCCGAAGGCGTGGACCAGGTGCTGCGAACCGCGCTGGGTGATGAAGCGGTGGAAACGCTGCTGGAAAACGGGCGCTACCGCCGCGACGTGTATTGATTCCTGCCGCCGAACGCTGGTGTGAGCCGAGCATGG
The DNA here is from genome assembly GCF_057179845.1 of Stenotrophomonas maltophilia group sp. SKK55. NCBI lineage: Bacteria > Pseudomonadati > Pseudomonadota > Gammaproteobacteria > Lysobacterales > Lysobacteraceae > Stenotrophomonas > Stenotrophomonas maltophilia group sp. SKK55. Next base: position 183,439 of record NZ_JBXUHP010000005.1, on the reverse strand, counting down.
GCTCGGCTCTACAGTGTTCCTGCAGCCGATGTAGCGCCGAGCCTACGCTCGGCTGACCAGGCCGCTGCGGCGCGCGGCTGCGGCATCGACTGCAAACGGAATGCGCCCACCGCTTCGGCCAGGGCACGCACCTGGACCTGCATCTGCGCCGTGGAGGCACCGGCCTCTTCCACCAGGCTGGCGTTACGTTGGGTGCTGGCTTCCATCTGCACGATGGTCTGGTTCACCTGTGCGATGCCGGCATGCTGGTCCTGCGACGCACTGCGGATACCCGCCAGCAGCTCGGCCAGCTGCTGCACGCTGCCGACGATTTCGCCCATCGTGGTGCCGGCCTGTTCGGCCTGCTGGTTGCCCTGTCCCACACGCGCCACCGAATCCTCGATCAGGCCCTTGATCTGCTTGGCCGCCTCTGCGCTGCGTTGTGCAAGCAGGCGCACTTCCGCGGCCACCACGGCGAAACTGCGGCCCTGCTCACCGGCACGCGCCGCTTCCACCGCCGCATTCAGCGCCAGGATGTTGGTCTGGAAGGCGATGCCGTCGATCAGCTGGGTAATGTCGCCGATCCGCCGCGATGCCTCGCTGATGCCCTGCATGGTCGCCACCACCTGGCCGACAGCCTCGCCGCCGCGCTGCGCCACCGCTGCCGCACCCTTGACCAGCGCGTCGGCACGGCCTGCGGCATCAGCATTGCGACCGACCGTATCGGTCAGTTCGTGCATGGAAGCGGCGGTCTCTTCCAGGTTGGCGGCCTGCTGCTCGGTGCGCTGTGACAGATCTTGATGACCGGCAACGATCTCGCCAACGCCGGTATCGAGACTGGAGGTGGCGTGCTGGATGCGGGTGACGATGCGGCCCAGCTGCGCGACCGTCGCGTTGGCATCATCGCGCATGCGCGCGAACACGCCCTGCAGCTCACCCTCCATGCGCGCGCTGAGGTCACCACGAGCCAGCGCGGCCAGCAATGCCTGCAGGTCGCCGAGGTTGGTTTCAAACGTCGCCAGCAGGCGGTTGATGCTGGTCGACAACGTGCGCACGAAGCCCTGCTTGCCCTCCAGCGCGATGCGACCGTGCAGGTCACCGTGTGCTGCAGCATCGACCAGCGCAGCGACCTCGGTTTCCAGCAGGGTCTCCAGCGCTCGACTGCGCCATTCCACCGCTACGCCGAGGAATTGCCCGTCATCGATGACGGGGTTGGCAATCAGCTGGTAACGCGTGCCGGCATGGCCGATCTCGCGCTCTTCGCGCTGGCGCACGCCGGCCAGGCTGGCCAACGCCGGATGCAGGCGTACCGCGTCGCTGCCCACCAGCGCCTCGTTCCGCAGGTCAAGCAGCTGCAGCAGTGCCGGGTTGGCGTAGGCGACCTGCCCTTCCGCATCGATCACCATCAAACCGGTCTGCGCACTGTCCAATGCCTGGCGCACCCGGGTGTTGCCGCGCGCCACGGCACGCTCGGTCTCGATACGCGCGCGCAGGCGCTGCTGCATGTCGACCAGGCGCTGGGCCAGTTGGCCGATCTCGTCGTTGGCGTTGTAGACGCGCAGGGTGGTGTCCAGGCGGTCGTCGGCGATGTCGCTGGCGAAGCGCAGGGTGTCACGGATCGGCTGGCGCACTGCACGCAGCACCAGCACGAGGCTGGTGATCAGCACACCGGCGACCAGCAGCACGGTCAATGCAAACAGCACGCTCATCGTGCGCGCACCAGCCTGCTGGCGGGCCTGGGCACGGGCCAGTGCCGCGGCCTGTGCCTGCTGGAATGCGGCCAGCGCAGGCGCTACGCCCGCAGCGGTATCCAGCAGCGACTGCGCTTCCACATCCAGGCCGACACGGGCAGCGGTATACCCCAGCAATGCGGCCTGATACGCCTCCATTCCGGTGCGCAGGGTGTCCTGCGCATCCGCGGGCAGGCCCGCCAGCGCGAGATCGAACGGCAGCTTTTCTTCGCTGGCGCGGTCGGCGTGGGTGGAATCACCGTCGAGCAGCAGCAGTGCCTCCTGCCGCCGCATCTTCTGCAGGGACAACGCCAGCGCATCCCGCTGCTGCGCATCCACCTGCCCCTGCAGCGTGTCTGCAGCCTGTTGCAGCTGCGCGGCGAGGCCGGCCTCACCACGGCCCATCTCGTCGACCCGTTCGAACAGGGCGGCAACACCCTGCGAGAACGCGCCTGCAGCTTCGGTCAACGCCTGCAGGGCCTTGCGCCGGCCGGCATCCATCGGCATCGTGCGCAGCGCCTGCAGATCGTCCTGCAGCGCCTTTTGCGTGGCCAGCAGCTGCGCGCGGTCGGCATCATCGAAACTGCGTGCATACTGGATCTGCAGGCGGCGCGCTTCGGCCACCCGCGTGGCCAGGCGCGCGGCGAGGTCACTGCCGCGCTGGTAGCTGGCCTGGCTGCGCGCAGCCTGCGTGCTGGCATGCCCGGTCCAGGCATAGACGGCGGCGATTGCGACCAGTCCCAGGCCACAGACCCACAAGGTCGCCTTGAGCTTGTTGGCTACGCTCAGCCGATGCGGTTGCAGCCACAGCAGCAGGCCGGAGGACGCCGGGCGCAGCGCCGCAAGCCGCGTGCGCAGGGACCGGAGGTGGGAGACAACGGCCGACATGACAGACTCCAGGCAGAAAGACGCACCTGTATCGGCCGGATTCAAGGCAACTTTAGAACTTTCGTCGTCCTGGCCCAGCGGTGACGGGCGGACGCGGCCTTTGTACCGGGTGCAGGCGACGCTGGCGTGACACGACCAGCACCCTTGACCTCAACCCCGGTTGGGGGAGCACAGTGGACCTCCCCTCCCGCCCGGTGCCGCCATGACGACGCTCGATGTCCCCCGCTACCTGCAGCGCCTGCAGCTGGATGCACCGCCACCGCTGACGCTGGCCGGCCTGACCCTGCTGCAGCAGCGCCACAACGCACTGCTGCCGTTCGAGACCCTCAGCTGCCTGCTGCGCGATGCGGTACCGATCGACCTGGACAGCGTGCAGCGCAAGCTGCTGGACGAGCGCCGTGGCGGGTACTGCTTCGAACTCAATGGCGGCCTGCTGGCGCTGCTGCAGGCATTGGGCTTCGATGCGCAGCCATTGAGCGCGCGCGTGCTGCTGGCTGCCCAGGACGGCGAGCTGACCGCACGGACCCACCTGCTGCTGCGCGTGCAGGTGGATGGCGATGACTGGCTGGTGGATGCCGGTTTCGGCAGCCTGACCCCGACCGTGCCGCTGCGGCTGCATGATCCGCAGCCGCAGGCCACGCCGCACGAACGCTATCTGCTGCAGCGGCTGCCTGGCGAGGGGGACTTCGTGCTGTCCGCCGAATCCGGTGACGGCTGGCGGGCGATGTACCGTTTCGACCTGCACGTGCCGGCACCGATCGACAACGTGGTGGGCAACTGGTACGTGTGCACCCATCCCGACTCCAGCTTCCCCGGCCAGCTGCGCGCGTCGCTGACCGGGCCACATTGGCGACGCACTATCGGCAGCGGCAACTACACCGAGTACCGCCCCGGCCAGGCACCGGACAAGCGTCCGCTGCACGATGTTGCCGACGTGCGCGACGTGCTGCAGCAACGCTTTGGCATGCAGTTGCCCGAAGACCCGCGGCTCGATCCGGCGATCAACGACTGGCTGCAGCGCTCACGCGCCGCGACCTTGTAGAGCCGAGCCCATGCCCGGCTGAGCTTGGGCGGCTGGGTCAACAGCAGCCGAGCATGGGCTCGGCTCTACGGAACCGCGCGCGCCTGCAACGCAATCCGGTTGCCTTCACTGTCGCAGATCCCGGCCACGTTCCAGGCTCACCTCCAAGTCCATGCCCACACCTGCGGCCTCGTCGGCAAACGGAAGGTAGGCCATCCTGCAGTCGTGCAGCATGACACCCCTTGCAGGGCAGTGCTGGCATGCTGGGTGCCCCTTTCCTCGCGGAGTCCTGCATGTCCCTGGCCGATCACCAAAGTGCGCTGGCACCGCAGGGCTTCCTGCGCGTGGCGATCAACCTGGGCAACCCGGTGCTGGCGCAGGGCGATGCGCACTCGCCGCGCGGACCGTCGGTGGAGCTGGCCGCGACATTGGCGCAGCGCCTGGGTGTGCAGGCACGCTTCACCTGTCACGATGCCGCAGCCTCGGTGGTCGCTGCGGCAGGCGAAGACGGCTGGGATCTGGCCTTCCTGGCCATCGATCCGGCACGCGCCGACCGCATCGCCTTCAGTGCTCCGTACGTGGAGATCGAAGGCACCTATCTGGTGCGCGAGGACAGTCCCGCGCAGCAGGTGACCGACCTCGACCGCGAGGGGCTGCGCATCACGGTGGGCCGCGGTGCAGCCTACGATCTGTTTCTCAGCCGCGAACTGCGCCACGCCACGATCGAACGGGCCGAGTCGTCGGCGGCTGCGATCACCCTGTTCGATCTGCAGCGCCTGGATGCCGCCGCCGGCGTGCGCCAGCCGCTGCAAGCATGGGCGCGGGCGCATCCCGGCCACCGCGTGCTGGCCGACCGTTTCACCGCGATCCAGCAGGCGGTGGCGGCGCCGGCATCCCGCCCCGCCGACGCGCTGCAGGCGCTGTTCGAGGAAGTGGAGGCGATCAAGGCCGGCTCGCTGCTGGAGGAGGCGTTCGCGCGCGCCGGGCAGGCGGTCACGCTGGTGCGATGAGTGTAGCGTCCGCCATGTGCCGCACGTGTTCGGCAGCCTGCGCGTGCAGCCAGTCGCGGAAGGCAAGAAAGCCGCGGTGGCGGGCCGAACGCTGCGGGTAGACCAGCCAATGCGGCCAGGCGGTTTTCAGGCGCAGGTTGGACAGCGCAACCAGTTGGCCGGAATCCAGCAACAAGCGCGCCCGCGTCACCCGCCCCAGCGCCACGCCCACCCCGTCCAGCGCCGCACGGTGGTGTGCCTCCGAATCATCCAGCACCGCTACGAAGCGCGACGGCGGGGTCTGCCCGCTCAACGCGAACCAGGCCCCCCACGCGCCATCGGGGTCCCCCAGCAGTGGCCACTGGTTCAGTGGCACCCGGTCGATCCCTCCCATGCGTTCGATCAGCGCCGGGCTCGCCATTGGCAGCAGCCACTCGTCGAACAGCGGCTCAACCACCAGGCCCGGCCACTGCCCGCTGCCCAGCCGCAGCGCGGCGTCGAACTGGCGCTGCCGCTCGAAATCAATCAGGCGCTCACTCGACTGCAGGTTGATCTCGATCTGTGGGTGCTCAGCCACGAAATGACCCAGGCGCGGCACCAGCCACGCCGACGCCATCGACGGCACCGCACTGATCGTCAGCACGTGCTCGGCGCGGGCCGCATAGGGCTGGAAGGCTTCGTTGATCGCATCCAGATGCGGGCCGACCTGGTCGAGCAGGCGCTGCCCCTCCAGGGTGAGGGCGACGCCACGCGGTTGGCGGACCAGCAGTGGCTGCCCGAGCCGCTCTTCCAGCTGGCGCATCTGATGGCTGAGCGCACTGACGGTCAGATTCATCGACGCCGCTGCCCGTGACAGGTTGCCCAGCCGCGCGGCGGCCACGAAACCCTGCAGGGCATGAAGGGGCGGACGGGACATCAGGCTTGAATTCCTCTCAAGGCATGCTTGCGGAAATGTCGCTTTTTGCCCGCCCATGCTGCCCGTATCGTGCAATCCACTCAAGTGGAGGCACGCTCATGAACATCTTCGGCAGCCTGTTGTTCCTGCACGGCCATGTGGCCAACACCGAGCTGGCACGCCAGCTGGCCAGCCCGTCCACCGCCGCCCCTGCGTGCGCGGCGCAACCGGCCACGCCGGTTCAGCAGCCGGGGACCCGTTGAACGCGGCTCAACCTGTATACCAGCGTTGGACGTATTCAGGCAGCCAGGGCATTGGATCGATATCCAGTGCCCGGCAACCGTCGAGCGTGTCACGCAGCACGCCCTCACCGGGGCCACCGGGAATCCGCAGGCCTTCTTCTTCCGGAAGCTGCACCACGGCCCAGTCGTGCAGCCGGTCCATGCGCAGGCGCATCGCCGCCTGCAGCCATGCCTTCAGCGGGTAACAGCGATAGCCTTGTTCAGCCAACGCAGCAATTGCGAGCGACAAGGCCTGGTTGGCACCACGTACCCATTCAGTACGACCCCCAGCCTTGTGCTGGATCGTCATCGGTGCCGGTGCGCAGTGCGCCTTGAACGGCGAACGCAGCTGCAGCTCCAGATCACGTGCATCACGCTCGCCCTCCGCTTCCACCAGCGCACCGGCATCGAGGTCGAAGAACTCGAACCAGCGCCGATGCAATGCGCTGATGCGTCCGAGCGGATCACGTGAAAAGCCGATCTTCGCGTAGTCCTCCCACGCACACGGGAAGACGTAGGTAAAGACACGACCGTCGATGCGGATATCCGATTGCATGTGCGCAGGCTGCCTCCACCTCAGCCCGGGCGCAACCGTGCACGCTGCAGCGCTCCGGCAGTGCGGCTTCGTGCAGCCGGCACGAACTATTCTTGCTGACTGTCGCTGCCATCTCCGCCCGCCATGCCGTCTGCTGCGCCCGCCCCCCTACCGATTTCGTCCATCACCCTGGAAGCGGCAACTTTCGCGGTGGTCCATCAGCACAACGCGGACATCGCGCGGCAACCGGCCTCGCTGACCAAGCTGATGACCGCCTATGCGGCGTACGAATGCGTCGAAGAGAACGGAGGCGCGTGGGACGCAGCGGTCACCATCGCCGCCGAGGATGTGCACGCGGTGGCCGATGATGAAACGCGCATGGGCCTGGTGCCCGGCGAAACGGTCACGCTCGCACGCCTGCTGGAAGGGTTGATGATCGTCTCCGGCAATGATGCGGCGCTGGCGGTCGCGCGCCACCTGGACGGATCGCAGCCTGCGTTCCTGGAGCGCATGAACCGGCACGCGCGCCAGCTCGGCCTGCGCAGTACCTGGTTCGCCAGCGTATCCGGCATCACCACCCCGCACCATGCGTGCAGCGCGCGCGACATGGCAGTACTCGCCGCCTGCCTGCTGAACGATCATCCACAGATCCTGGCAGTCACCGCGCAGCGCGCGTTCGCGCATGGCAGCTTCAGCCGCAGCAACCAGAATGCGCTGCTTGGCGATGACGGCGTGGATGGCTTGAAGACCGGCTACACCCAGGCCGCAGGCTTCTGCCTGGCCGCCACCGCATGCCGGGCAGTGCCAGGGCGGGATCAGCCGGTACGCCTGATCACCGTGGTGCTGGGTTCTGAAAGCCGCGACGCGCGCGACGCACTGGTACGCGATCAGCTGGCGGCAGGATTCGCCACGCTGGCCAGCAGTACTGCCGGGGCCTGACTCCCGAAGCGGCTCAGCGACGCTTTACCGTCGCCACGATCAGCCGCTGCAGCTCGGCCTCGGCGTTGGTCTTGTCCAGCGCGCCGGCGGCCACACCCTCGGACAGGGTTTCAGCCGCACCAAGGATCGCCCAGCGTCCCGCCAGCGGCACCGAGCCATCGGTGGCGAACGGACCCAGCCAGGCATCGCAGTTGTCGATGAAGTCCTGCTGGTAACGCCGCCGCACTTCGTGCAGTTCCGGCGCGCCCACCAGCGCGGCGAGGATGCCCTGCACTTCACTGCCCTGGCTGAGGATGCAGTCGATGTAGCCGGAGGCAATGGCCGCCGCCCGGTCGGCCAGCTGCGCCCGGGCACGGCCGATACGCTCGTGGAATACCACCGTCTGGCGCCCGTCATAGTCATCGTAGAGCGCGGCCAGCAGGCCGTTGCGGGTCACGAAGTGATCGTAGGCGACCGGCTTGGTCACGCCCGCCGCCTCGGCCAGCCGACCCAGCGTCAACGCGTCGGTGCCTTCTTCGCCAACCAGCGCCCAGGCCACATCCAGCAACTGCCGGGCGCGTTGCTCGCGGGTCAATCGGCGGCGCGTGGGAGCGGCGTTGGCAGGCATCGGCGGAACACGGCGATCAGCGCATCGGAACACCAATTTTACGGCCGATCGCCAGCGCGGTCTGCAGATGCGCTTGAGCGGCACCGGTATCGGCGTCCAACAGCAGGTGGGACGACAGCACGCGTGCGCCGCAATAGTCGAAGATGCCCATGTCGATCTGCGTCCTCATTGCCGCGTCGTAGCCACGACGTTCGACCATGGCTGCGTCGGCGCCGCCCAAGCCGACCAGATGCACATTCAGGCGCTGCAGCTTCTTCACCAGCCTGCCCTGCGCATCCTGTGCGTAGGCCCAGTCGTTGGTGAACACACGGTCGATCCAGCCTTTCAGCAGCGCCGGGAACGACCACCAGTACAACGGGAACACCAGCACCAGCGTATCGGTGGCATCCAGCCGCGCGTGCTCGGCAGCGACATCGGCGGGTACCGCGCCGGTGCTGCGGAACAACGCCTGGTCCTGCGGGTTGAAGCGCGGATCGAAGCCTTCGGCCATCAGGTCGGCATAGGCCACGGTGTTGCCGGTGTCGGCCGCGGCAATGCCATCACCGATGCGACGCGCCATCGCGTGGGTCAGCGAACCGGGCTCAGGGTGGGCGATGACAATGAGGCTGTGCATGGGGATCTCCAGGAATCGATACCTACCAATGGTAAGTAACGATTCCGGGGAAACCAGCGCCACCGGTGGGACGCTGTTTTTGCGTCCAACGTATAGTGCAGCGATGCCCTGTGGGACATCCGGACATGGATCGACGCCTGCCCCTGACGATACTGACGCTGCTGCTGTCGCTGTTGCTGCCATCCGCCTTCGCGGGTGAACTCAGTCCCAGTGACGCGAAGGCCCTGCGCGAAGATGTGCGCGCCCTGATGACTGCCTACGCCCGCGGGGATGCGGACTTCCTCATCGAGCGCACGCATCCCAGCCTCAAGCGGCTGGCCGGCGGCGATGAGGCCTTCCAGGCGATCACCCGCGATGCGTTGAAGAAGCAGCACAGCGGCGGCGTGGTGGTCATCAGCGAGGACGTCGGTGTGCCGACCCGGACCTATGCGGCCGGGGAGGAAGAAGTCTGCTTCGTGCCACGCCAATCCCTGGTACGGGTGCGTGAAACCCCGATGCGCAGCACCACGTTCATGGTGGCCGTGCGCCGCATTGGCGGTTCCGGCTGGACGTATCTGGACGGCACGGGGCTGCAGGACAATCCGCGCCTGCTTCGCCAACTGCTGCCAGCGCTGGAACCCGGCGTGATCCTGCCCAAGCGGGAGATCGAGGCGTTGTAGTCGCCGGCCCTTCCCGCCATGCAGGGCGCGGGGCTACTGGAACAACGCGTTCAAGGCAGCCCCGGGCGCCGCCTGCTGCAGGCCATCGAAGCGTCCGTCCTGCACGATCGGCTGGGTCGCCTGCATCAGTCCACCCCACGCGGCACGCGCCAGCGCACCGCCCAGGCTGACCCGGCGAACGCCAAGTGCGGCGATGTCCTGCAGGCTCAGTACTGTGGGGCCAGCGACCAGCAGGTTCACCGGCTTGGAGCCCGCGGCGGCGACCACCGCACTGATCTGCTCGCGCGTACTGATGCCCGGTGCGTACAGCACATCGGCTCCGGCCTCGGCGTAGGCACGCAGGCGCCGCAGGGTATCCTGCAGATCCGGTACGCCCACGAAGAAGTTCTCCGCTCGCCCGACCAGCAGCACGTCGCCGCCCGCGCGGTCGATGGCCGCACGCGCCGCGCGCAGTCGCTCGACCGCCTGCTCGATGGGCCTCAGTGGTGCATCGGCCAGGCCGCTGGCGTCCTCGATCGACAACGCCGCAATGCCGGTATCGAGCGCCGCGGCCACCGCCTCCTCCACCGCCTGTGGCGTAGCGCCGAAACCATCACCGAAGTCGGCATTCAATGGCAACGGAGTCGCCGCCGCCATCAGTCGCAGGTGCTCCAGCGTGGCCTGCAGCGATACCGCGCCGTCCGGCCGCCCCTCACTCCAGGCGCAGCCGGCACTGGTCGTGGCCAAGGCCTGGAAGCCCTGCCGTTGCAGATAGCGCGCACTGCCGACGTCCCACGGATTGGGCAGCACGAAGCATCCCGCTGCATGCAACTGGCGGAAGCTGGCGCGCTTGCGCAGGGTGTCGGCATCAGGCGAGGCCATGGCGGGCTCCGGGGCGGCAGACCTGCACCCTAGCCCGCCGTTCGGTCGCGCTCAAGGCGACGAAGGCAGCCGTGCATGAAGTGATGCCGGCTGCTTATTGGACGCCACCGGCAGCCGTGCCCGAGCGTGAACGCCTGCCCCCACAATGCCGCCACGGAGCCCCTCATGCACCCGGACCCGCAGCCCCTCATCGACGCGGGCGACGATGACGCCCACTGGGCCGACCTGCTTTCGCCCGCCCGCCGGCGCCTGATCGCGTCGGCCGGCCTGGCCGCCGGCGGCCTGGCCAGCGCGTCCACCGCCACCGCCGCCGCGCGCGTCGGCAGCGCCGTGAACACCACCGAACCCGGGCGACCTGGCTTCCGCGCCATCGTTCCGCCAGCGTCCAAGGGCCGCAGCCCCTGGGGCCAGGCCACGGCCAGCGAACCGACCCCGCGCCCGGTCAGCGTGCGCCCCGGCGAGGCCACGTTGCCCACCGCCCCGCGCGCCTACACCGACATCAAGAGCTACCACGCCCATATCTATTTCGATGAGGACAGCTTCGAGAAGGCAGCCCTGCTGCGGCGCTGGGCCGCCGAGCGCTTCCCGGTGGAGCTGGGCAACTGGAACCTGGAGCCGCGTGGCCCGCACGTCACGCCCTCTTTCTACTTCGGCTTCACCAACGACCTGCTGCCGGTGCTGGTGCCGTGGCTGCAGCTCAACAGCCTGGGCCTGACCATCCTGATCCACCCCAACACCGGCGACGGTCGCGCCGATCACCTGTACTACGCGTTGTGGGTGAACCGCGCGCAGCCGGTGAACGCCTACAACTGGCCGGCGCCGCAACCGGGGGAACAGGAGCCGTTGGAGGAGGTATTCCCGAACGTGGTGCCGACGGTACCGTTGGAGACCTGAGCGATCGGCTGACAGGCAACTCCCTGGTAAGGGCACAGCGGCTGCGCCCTACGCCTCCTCATCCACACAGGGTGTGGCTGTGCCGATGAGCGGCCCGGACGTGATCGTCGGCCTACGTGCTCGCATCCACCGCAAGCACGCCGTTCAGCGCGCCTTGATCCAGCGCCCGCCGTACGGCGACAAGCCCTGCGGCGAATTTCAAACGGACGATTGAAACGTTGCAAACTTCGCCGAACTGGACAGCATCCGCCGGTTCCGCCAGACTGCCGCCCTTTCCCGTCTTCCGCATCCCATGGCGAAGCTGCTGGTCCTTCACGGCCCCAACCTCAACCTGCTCGGCACCCGCGAGCCGGAGGTGTACGGCCACACCACGCTGGCCGACATCGACCAGGCCCTGGCCGCGCAGGCATCCATTGCCGGGCACGCCGTGGAGAGCCTGCAGTCCAACGCCGAGCATGTGCTGGTCGACCGCGTGCAGGCTGCGCGCAACGACGGAACCGCTTTCATCCTGATCAACCCCGCCGCCTTCACCCACACCTCGGTGGCCCTGCGCGATGCGCTGGCAGCGGTGGCGGTGCCGTTCATCGAGATCCACCTGTCCAACCCGCATACCCGCGAACCGTTCCGCCAGCACAGCTACTTCAGTGACAAGGCGGTGGGCGTGGTGTGCGGCTTCGGTGCCGACAGCTACCGCTACGCGATGGACGCGGCGCTGCTGCGCGTATCCGCCACCTGATTGTCGACCCGGGCGCCCACGGCGCTCTCCTCACCTAGATAGAAACCAAAGAGGCCCTCATGGATCTGCGCAAAATCAAGAAGCTGATCGACCTGCTGGAAGAGTCGAACCTGGCTGAAATCGAAATCAAGGAAGGCGAAGAGTCGGTGCGCCTGTCGCGCGCTCCGGTCGCTGGTTATGCCGCGCCGGTCGCAGCTCCGGTGTACGCCGCCCCGGCGGCGCCGGCGGCGCAGGCGATGCCGATGCAGTCGCCGACCGAAGCGTCCACCGGCGGCACCGCCAAGCCGGGCCCGGCGCTGCCGGAAGGCCATGTGCTGCGCTCGCCGATGGTCGGCACGTTCTATGCCTCGTCCGCCCCGGACAAGCCGGCCTTCGTCACCGTGGGCCAGCAGGTCAAGGAAGGCGAAACCCTGGCCATCATCGAAGCGATGAAGATGTTCAATCCGATCGAAGCCGACACGTCCGGCACCATCGTCGCCATCCTCGGCGAGAACGGCCAGCCGGTGGAGTTCGACCAGCCGCTGTTCGTGATCGGCTGAGGGGCGCGCCATGCTCGACAAAGTCGTCATCGCCAACCGAGGGGAGATCGCGCTGCGCATCCTGCGCGCGTGCCACACCCTCGGCATCCGCACGGTGGCCGTGCATTCCACGGTCGACCGCAACCTCAAGCACGTGGCCATGGCCGACGAGTCGGTCTGCATCGGTCCGGCGCCGTCGCCGCAGAGCTACCTCAACATCCCGGCACTGATCGCCGCCGCTGAAGTCACCGACGCCCAGGCCATCCACCCGGGCTACGGCTTCCTGTCGGAGAACGCCGACTTCGCCGAGCGCGTGGAAGAGTCGGGCTTCATCTTCATCGGCCCCAAGGCTGACACCATCCGCATGATGGGTGACAAGGTCGAAGCCATCCGCGCGATGAAGGCCGCCGGCGTGCCGTGCGTGCCCGGCTCGGGCGGCCCGCTGGGCGAGGACATCGTCGCCAACACCAAGATCGCCCGTGAGATCGGTTATCCGGTCATCATCAAGGCGGCCGGCGGTGGCGGTGGCCGTGGCATGCGCGTCGTGCACGCCGAAGCCTCGCTCAAGACCTCGATCGAAACCACCAAGAGCGAGGCCAAGGCCGCGTTCGGCAATGGCGAGGTCTACATGGAGAAGTTCCTGGAGAACCCGCGCCACGTGGAGATCCAGGTGCTGGCCGACGGCCAGGGCAACGCCATCCACCTCGGCGAACGCGACTGCTCGATGCAGCGCCGCCACCAGAAGGTGGTGGAAGAAGCACCGGCACCGGGCATCACCGCCGAACAGCGCGAGCAGATCGGCAAGGTATGCACCGAAGCCTGCATCCGCATCGGCTACCGTGGCGCGGGCACGTTCGAGTTCCTGTACGAGGACGGCCGCTTCTACTTCATCGAAATGAACACCCGCATCCAGGTGGAACATCCGGTCACCGAAATGGTCACCGGCATCGACCTGGTGGCCGAGCAGCTGAAGATCGCCGCTGGCCAGAAGCTGTCGATCAAGCAGAGTGACGTGGTACTGACCGGCCATGCCATCGAGTGCCGCATCAACGCCGAAGATGCTGAGACCTTCGTGCCGAGCCCGGGCACCATCACCGGCTTCCATCCGCCGGGCGGCCCCGGCGTGCGCGTGGATACCCACATCTACAGTGGCTATCGCGTGCCGTCCAACTACGACTCGATGATCGGCAAGCTGATCGTGCACGGCCCGGACCGCGAAACCGCCATCGCCCGCATGCGGGTGGCGCTGAGCGAGATGGTGGTCGATGGCATCAAGACCAACATCGCCCTGCAGCAGCGGATCATGCGCGACAAGGGCTTCCAGGCCGGTGGACAGAACATCCACTACCTGGAAAAGCGCCTTGCCGAGCGCAAGAACAAGCCGATCGCGCTGACCTGATCGTCACCCGATGCTGGACATGGAAAGGGCGGGGATATCCCCGCCCTTTTTTTGTTGCTGTAGAGCCGAGCCCATGCTCGGCTTGCTGGAAAGCTCAGCCGAGCGTGGGCTCGGCTCTACAGCCGGCGCATCAGCGCTTGTCGGCCACGTCGGCCGGAATCTGCGAATTGGCCAGCGGCCGCACGCCATTGGGCGAGGTCGGATCGACGATCACCATGGTCTCGGTCGAGCCATCCGGCCACACTACCTGGAAGGTGCTGCCAGCCGGCAGTGAAGCGAACGGCATGCCCGTCTGCGCGCGATAGACCGCAGCGACCTGGCTGGCGCCGGCGCGGCGCACGTCTTCCTGCGCCTTCACCGTGGTCAGTTCCACCTTCGACAGATGCCGGTACCGATCCTCGTAGGTATCGATCATCAGCAGGCCGACCGCACCGGCAGAGTAGGCCACGAACAGCACCACCCAGAACCAGAACTTGGCCCCATGCAGGAATCGACGGTAATTCATCGCCCGTCCCTCTTTCCAATCAATCGCTTGATCCATTCCTTCATTTTCCCAGCACCTTGCCGCGATACCGCAGCGTCATACACGAAATCCCGGAAATCCTGCGCTCCATCCTGCGAACAGATCCCTCCGTTCGCACAAAAACTGTTGACCAGCACGCTGTCCGCTCCACACGGTAGACCGAGTTCGCAGGCCGCAAGCCGCCATGCAAGCTCACTGAGCTGTTCGCCCGCCACCAGGCCGTCGAGTGCGCTGTCACCGGCGGCACGCACGCCCATGCCCGGCGCGATCGCCATATAGGCCTCCGGGTCACGCGAAGTGCGCACGCGTTCGACCAGGTCGCGGCGGTACTCGGCACTGTCATGCAACGGCTCACCCTCGGCGAACAACGATGCTTCTGCGGCGAGGTTGCCCTGCGCGGCCGCCTTGCGGCGTTCGGCCAGCACCAGCGCAGCGCCCAGCTTGTCGCCCGGAACGAAGCCGCCACACCGCTGCGCCACGCGCTCGCGGGCCTCGATCATCGCCGGCGCCACGGTCAGGCCCAACCCGCTCAACACGTTGTTGTCCAAGCGGTAGCCACCCGGATCGAGTGCGTACTGCGCGCAATAGTCATACACGCGGCTGAGCATCCAGCGCGCTTCATGGTTACCTGTATCGGCCTGCACGCGCAGTCGCTGGGCGTAGGCGTACAGATCGCTGGCGTCTTCGATGTCGGCGCGGAGGTCCAACGGCAGGCCCGACGGCAGCGTGTTGCCGCGCTCGACGGTGGCCAGCCGGCGCGCCAGGGCTTCCGGCACCACCGGCAACGCCGCTCCGCTGTCGCGGCTGGCCACGACGGTCGGCAGGTCCGGCGACGGTGATGCCACGCCCGCCGCATGGCCGCTGGCCCGGTACCCGGCCACGCCCAGCACGGCCACCGCCGGCAGCACGAGCAACCAGGTTTTCAGGGTCGGGGCGAAAGCCATCGGCGGCGGTGAGCGTTCACGGCGCACAGGAAAGTGCCGAGTTTAGCAAGGCCCGGCAGGCCTGTCTGAACTGCCCCCGTTCATCTCAAGGTGGCATCTCACGCGATACGGAGACGCTCCGATGGTCTAGCATGGCCCCCTTTCCCGTGATTGCCCCCACCGCCATGCCGTTCCTGGAACTGACCCTGCGCTGCACCGAAGCCACCCAGCCCCGCTATGAAAATGCGCTGGAGGACGTCGGCGCACTGGCCGTGACCCTGCTCGATGCCGAAGCCGACACCAGCAACGAACAGGCCATCCTCGAACCCGGCGTGGGTGAAACGCCGCTGTGGGACACCCTGGTGCTGAGCGCACTGTTCCCCGCCGACAGCAATGCGCTTTTGCTGCTGGCCGCGCTGGAATCGTTCGATCCGGAACTGGACTGGAGCAACGGCAGTTTCCGCGCCGTCGAGGATGAAGACTGGGAACGCGCCTGGCTGGACCAGTTCCAGCCGATGGATTTCGGCAGCCGTACCTGGATCGTGCCGTGGAACCATGAACTGCCGGACGCCGCGCAGGCCGCCGATGCCGCCGTGGTGCGGCTGGACCCGGGCCTGGCCTTCGGCTCGGGCACCCACCCGACCACCGCCCTGTGCCTGCGCTGGCTGGACCAGCTGGCCGTGGACGGCCAGTTGCAGGGCCAGCGCGTGCTCGACTTCGGCTGCGGCTCGGGCATCCTCGCCCTGGCCGCGCTGAAGCTGGGTGCCGCCGAAGCGGTCGGCGTGGACAACGATCCACAGGCGCTGGTCGCCACCGCCGACAATGCCGAGCGCAACGGCGAGCAGGCGCGCATGCACGTGTACCTGCCGCAGGACGAACCGGTCGCCACCTACCCGATCGTGGTCGCCAACATCCTTGCCTCGGCACTGGACGCGTTGGCCGAGCTGCTGGCCGCGCGCGTCGCTGCCGGCGGCCGCATCGCCCTGTCCGGCATCCTGCATGGCCAGGAAGGCGAACTGCTGCAGCGCTACGCCGCGTGGTTCGACGACCTGCAGGCGACCCAGGATGGCGACTGGATGCGCATCACCGGCGTACGCCGCGCCTGATCGTGATTGAATGACCGCTGGATCCGAGCCCGCACCCTCTGAGCATGTCCGAGCCGAACCCGCCGCGCCGCCCCTTGGCCACCTTCCTGCGCCCCGCGTCGGAAGGCGAGGCTGCACCTGCGACCGATTCACGCACGCCCGACCCGGCGATGCAGGACATCCCGCCAGCCCAAGCCCGCGCCCCCCTCGAAGCGGCGCTGCCACCGATGGCGGAAACGCGACCGAGCGATGACATCGTCAACCCCGACGAAGCGGCCGTGATCGAACCCGTCCTTGCCGTTCCGGCCCCGCAGGCCGTGGCTGGGGATGCACCCAGTTTCCTGGGCACCTCGCGGCCACGCGCACTGCCGACGCCACGCTGGCACTGGGGGCTGGTCGCCGGACTGGCACTGCTGCTGGTCCTGCAGAGCGTGCTGGCCGATCGTGCGCGACTGGCCGCCGACGCCGGCAACCGCGCCTGGCTGGGCGCACTGTGCGGCGTATTGCGCTGCAGCCTGCCGGCCTGGCATGAACCCACCGCGTTCACCATGACCAGCCGCGAGATCCGCCCCCTGCCGGGCCAGGCCGGCGTACTGCAGGTGCAGGCCAGCATCCGCAACGATGCACGCTGGGCACAGGCCTGGCCGGATCTGCGCCTGTCGCTGTCTGACGCCGATGGCCGGGTGATCGGCAGCGGCGTGTTCGTACCGGCGCAGTACCTCGGCGAGAACCCCGGCGCGGCCGTGCTGGAACCGGGCCAGAGTGCACGCATTGCGTTCCGCGTGCAGGAACCCGCCGCATCCACCGTCGCATTCACCTTCGACTTCCTCTGAGCAGGATAGAGGCGACCAGCCGTGGCAGGTCGGGCACGCTCGCGCTAGACTGGCCGCCACCACCTCGTCCGGCCGCGCGCTCCGCGCGCACGGGCCAACCGAATCGGGAACCCCCTTGAACGCTGTCCTCTCTCGTCCTGACAACAGTCGTGGCGCTCCCCGGCCACCGCTGCGTGAACACGTCGCCCAGTCCGTGCGCCGCTACCTGCGTGACCTTGATGGCTGCGACGCGGACGATGTCTACGAGATCGTGCTGCGCGAGATGGAAATCCCGCTGTTCGTGGAAGTGCTCAACCACTGCGAAGGCAACCAGAGCCGCGCCGCAGCGATGCTGGGCATCCACCGCGCCACCCTGCGCAAGAAGCTGAAGGAATACGGCATCAGCGCGTAAGCGCGCGTGGGTAGTGCCGGCCGCTGGCCGGCAACCCCATGAACGATGGCAGGACCGGTAGATCCACGCCATGCGTGGATCGAAGCCCGGCAGAATCAGCCGCCTCCGCCCGCCTTCCAGTAGTACCTCACCACATGGAAGAACACGGGCGCGGCGAAGCACACCGAATCCAGCCGGTCGAGCATGCCGCCATGGCCCTCGATCATGTGGCCCCAGTCCTTGATGCCACGGTCGCGCTTGATCGCCGACATCACCAGGCCGCCCCAGAACCCCATCAGGTTGATCAGCAGCGACAGGCCGAACGCCTGCAGCGGCGTGAACGGGGTGATCCACCACAGCGCCGCTCCCAGCGCGCTGGCACTCAGCACGCCGCCCACGAAGCCCTCCACCGTCTTCGACGGCGACAGCTTCGGGGCGATCAGGTGCCGGCCCAGCAGCTTGCCCCAGATGTACTGCAGCACATCCGAGGACTGCACCACGATCACCAGGAAGGCAAACAGCAGCACGTTGCGCGCCGGGTCATGCCCGGGCACATGCAGGTTGAGCAGCAGCGGCACATGCGAAATGCAGAACACGCAGATCATCAGCCCCCACTGCACCTTCGCCGTCCGCTCCAGGTAGTGCGTGGTGTCACCACCGATGGTCGACAGGATCGGCAGGAACAGGAACGCATAGACCGGGATCAGCAGCGTGTACATGCCGTACCAGTCGATCCACACCAGGTAGTACTGCCACGGCAGCACGATGTAGAACGCGGCCAGCAGCGCGTAGTAGTCGCCCGAGCGGGTCGGTGCCAGAGTGATGAACTCGCGCAGCGCGAACAGCGAGATGATCGCAAACAGTACGATCACCCCGGCGCGACCGAAGAACAGCGCCAGCCCGACCACGATCGCCATCACCCACCAGGCGCGGATGCGCGACACCAGGTTGGCGATCACCGCACTGGGCTGCCCACGCTGCCGCCAGCGCAGGGTCTCGGCCACCAGCGTGGCCAGCACCAGCACCGCGCCGACGCCGGCAAACAGCAGGCCGGTCTGCTGGCCCACGCTGCGCGCGGCCAGGTCGCCGGACACGTCCATCAGATAGCTCATGCGCGCCCTCCATTCGGCGCCAGGTCCAGCAGCGCCTGCCGGCTGCGGGCCAGGAATGCGGCCTTGTCCTCGTCGGCCTGCAGCCGCAGCGGCGTGCCGAACGTAGCCGTGCACAGCAGCGGCAGCGGCAGGAACCGGCCCTTCGGCATCACCCGCTTCAGGTTGTCGATCCACACCGGCACGAACTCCAGCTCCGGCCGTTGCCGCGCCAGGTGGTAGATGCCGCTCTTGAACGGCAGCAGCGGCTCATCGCCCACATTGCGCGTGCCTTCCGGGAACAGGATCAGCGAGCACTCTTCGTCCACCGCATCGCGCAGCACCTGCAACGGGTCCTGCTGGCGATGCCCGGCCTCACGCTCTACCAGTACACCATTGAACACCGCATCGATCAGGTAGCGGCGCAGGCCGTCGCGCTGCCAGTATTCGGCGGCGGCCACCGGGCGTACCTGTCGCCGCAGCGCGGGCGGCATCGACGACCAGATCAGCACGAAGTCACCATGGCTGGCGTGGTTGCCGTAGTACACGCGGCGCTCGCTGGACGGCGCACAGCCGATCCACAGCGCACGGGCGCCGGTCACCACGTGGATCGCGCCACTGCAGGCGCGTGCAATCAGTTCGGCGAACATCGGCCCCTCCCGTTCACGTCTGCGGCCACACTAAGGCCAGCACCAGTAGTGCGGCCTGCACTGCTGTCAGCAGGTACTGGCGCAGCAGCAGCCGGCGCATGCCGGCCCAACGCACGTCCCAGCCGCGCAGCGGCGCATCGGCCGGTGTGCGGCGCAGGCCACTGTCCTGCAGCAGCTGGTCGGTACGGCGTGCAGCGGCTTCGCCGTCCAGGCCTTCATCGCGCAACAGCTGCAGCAGGCTCGCGTCCAGCCCGACCCGCCATGCATGGTAGGCCTGCATGAGCCCAGCGCCCACACTGAGCAGCAACAGCCCGGCGGCGATCATCGCCAGCCCCGGTTCGATGCCCAGCAGCAGCAGCGCCACCAGCAGCAGCCCCAGTGACAGCAGCGCGGGCCAGCGTCCCTGGCGCAGCAGCAGCTGCATGGTCGCCAGATCGGGAACGGCACTCATGCGCGTCCTCCAGCCGCTGCGGTGATGGCTTGCAGATGCTCCGGGCCCAGCACGATGCCGGGGCGTGCCGCACGCACGATGGCGACCGCCGCCTCGACTTCCGCGGCACGGCCCGTGCGCAGCAGCCACGTCGCCACGCTGGCGGCACTGCGTGAGTAACCCAATGCGCAGCACACCAGCAGCGGCCCCTGTACCCGCAGCCGTTCGATGGCCTCGGCCGCCTCGCGCAACTGGTGCGGCGTGGGCACCACCAGATCCAGCATCGGCACGCTGGCATACGCCGCGCCCGGCGCGCGGCAGGACAGCTCGGCGCAGGCATCGACCACGCCCACCAAAGGTGCCGGCAATACCGTGCAGGGAATCCGGCCCAGCCACACGCCGTCCAGCACCGGCACCGGTTGCGGCGCACGCCGTGTCCACAGCCGCGAGTTGATCCAGGCGGCGCCCAGGTACGGTGCCAGCAGCCAGCGTGCCGCCATGGTCAGGCGACCATCGGCGCGCTTCTGGAACACCGCCGTACCCAGACCGGCATAGGCCAGCGCCACCAGCAGCAGCGACACCACCGGCCACAGCAACCACAACGCCGTACCCCGCAGCAGGACCACCGGCACCAGCAGCACAGCGGCCCCCAGCAGGTACAGCGCAGCCAATCGCCACCGCTTGGCATGCCGCGCGATGCGCCAGGCCCGCAGCGGTGGCGTGCCCTGCTCCGGCCACAACCACACGCACAGCCAGCCGGCCAGCAGGCCGGTCGGGATGTCGATGAAATGATGCTGGAACGTGGTCAGCACCGAGACACCGATCAGCAGCGCCCACACATGCAGTACCCAGCGCCAGGCACCGTGCAGGTACTGCGCGAACTTCACCCACAGCACGATCAGCAGCACGATGTGCAGCGATGGCGCCTGGTTGAACGGCTTGTCGAAACCCAGCAGCACATCGAACAGCCAGCCGAACACGCCGCCGATCTCCGGCCGCTCGAAACTGAAGCGCAGCGGCCACAGCAGGAAACAGGTCACCGCGATCAGCTGTGCACTGAACAGCCGCAATGCGTGCCGGTCCAGTTCGAGGCGCTGCCGGCACAGGAAGAACGAGATTGCGTAGAACAGGTCGATCGACCAGTACGGCACGATCGTCCATGGCACGAACGGAATCTGCGTTTCCCAGCCGAACGCCATCACCGGCAGTTCGGCGTGGCGGCCGGCCATCCAGTTGGCGAAGCCGTAGCTGGCAAAGAAGAACGGGCCCAGCAGGGCCAGCCACAGCAGCGCGCGCCGCCAGGGGCGCCCCGCCGTGGCAAGCGGAGTTGCAGCCAGCGTCGCCATCACGCGGTCCGGCGTGCCAGCGACACAGTGAAGATGCCGAAGTCATCGATGCGCTGCGCCACTTTCTCGAACCCGGCCAGGCGCACCAGTTCATCCATTTCCTGCTGGGTGCGGCGGCGCATCACCCACGCAGCGCCACCACGATGACTGGTCAGCGCGCGGGCGATGAACTCCAGCTGCGGGTGCCAGGGCTGGCCGGTGTAGGCCAGGTAGCCACCCATCGGCACCGTTGCGGCGATGCCCTGCAGCGAGCGCAGCACGGCGTCGTTGTCGGGGAACAGTTCGTACAGCCCCGATACCACCGCCAGTGTCGGCGCCGGGTCGACCTGCGCCAGCTGCACCGGATCGAACGCATCGCCCTGCTCGAAACGGGCGATGTCGGACGCACCGAGGCGCTCGATCAACGCCTGGCCCTGGGTCACGTTCAGACCGCTGAAGTCGCGCAGCACGATGCGCTCGGCGCGTTGCTCGCCCTGGCCCAGCGCTTCCAGTACATAACGGCCATGGCCAGCGGCCACGTCCAGCACGCGCACCGGCGTGCCCTGCCCGCGCAGGCGCTGGGCGGCATCGCGCAGCAGTTCCTGCAGGTGCCGACCGCGAATGCGGATGCCGCGCCAGCCGATCGCATCCAGGTAGTTGCGGTCGACCAGGCGACCCAACGGGCCCTTGCCACGTGCTTCGTCGCGATAGATGTAGTCCAGCGTGCTGCCCGAATCGAAACCGGTCTGCAGGCCCAGCGCGATGCCTTCGGACAACGTGCCACCGAAACGCAGGCCGCCACGCACCACGCGCCAGCGCAGGTCGGCCAGGCTGTTGCGTTCCGGTGGCCAGGCCAGGATCTCCGATTCCTCGAAGGTCGGCCCATGGCGGTGCGCATCGCGGCGCGACAGCTCGCGCAACGGCTCGGCGAAACGCGCCTGGATGAAGCTGCGGATGCGCGCCAGTGCCGGTGCCCGATCACGCTCGCCCAGCGTGTCGTGGAAGAAGCCTGGCAGATGCACGCGCTCCTTGATCGGGCTGGACAGGCGCTCGTAGAAGCGGTCCTGCGGGCCACGGTGCACGACGAAGTCCGAGCCGGACACCAGCAGCTGCACCGGCGCGCTGATCGCCTGCGCATCGGCGACGATGCGATCGGCCGCCTCGTACAGGCCCAGCAGCACCCGCACCGAGATTGGCCGGGTGATCAGCGGATCGGTGCGGTAGCTTTCCACCCGCGCCGGATCGTGGGTCAGCCATTGCGGCTTGACGTAACTGTTGACGAAGAAGTTGCCGCGCAGCTTCTGCATCAAGGCCAGGCCCGGGCGTGCGAACGGCACGTACAGCTTCACCTTGAACGCCGGCGAGGCCATCACCAGCGCGCGCAGGCGTGGCGCGTAGTCGTGCACCCAGGTGGCGGCGACCACGGCACCCACGCTCTGCGCGATCACCACGATGTCTTCCACCGCGATCCCATGCTCGGCGCCGATGTGGGCGATGAAGCTGTCCAGGTCGCGCACCAGCGCCGGAAAGCCCGGTGCATCGCCACGCGCGCCCGGCGAACGGCCATTGCCGCGCGCATCCCAGGCGAAGAAGGCGGTGTCAGGCAGGTCCAGCTCATCGACCAGATGGGTAACACGCCCGGAGTGCTCGTGCCCGCGGTGCAGCAGCACGATGGCCCGGGTGGCCGGGGTGGCGGTGGTGCCGGCCCAGTACCGGTAGAACAGCGGTACCTGGTCGAAGCTGTGGAATTCCCGTTCCTGCGCCTGACGCATGCAATCTCCTGATTGTCTTTTTGTATCTGCTTGATTAATTCGGCGAAACCGCCGCTTCCCGCAGTCCGCGACGGACCCGGTTGATCATCGTCAGCACGCACAACACTGCCATGGCTGCAGCCACGCCGCTGACCGTCAGTGCACCGCCCCAGCCGAAGGCCAGCAGCAAGCCCAGCGCACCGATCACGAAGGCGCGGTCGCTCTTGCCCATCGGGCCGTCATAGCGGCGGCTGGCGCCGACCATCAGCCCCAGCACGCCGGCGTATTCGCTCAGCGCCGCGGTCCAGGCCAGCAGCCACAGCGGCTCCGGGCGCACGCCCGGCACGCTGAGCAGGCTCAGGTACAGCGCCGCATCGGCGATCACATCGCACAATTCGTTCAGATAGGCACCCAGCCGCGACTGCTGGCCGAATTCGCGGGCCAGCATGCCGTCCACGGCGTTGAGCGCCATGCGCAGCAGCATCCACAGCGGCAGCAGCAGGTACAGCCATGGCTGGGCCGGTGCGCAGCACCAGACGGCGCCGGCCACCAGCAGCGAGACCACGGCAGCGGCCACTGTCACCGCATTGGCGGTGATCCCCATGCGGTACAGGCCGCGTACGGCCGGACGCAGGAGGTCCTGAAAACGTCCTTTCAATGCATAGATCGACACGATCCGAACCCGCTGATCCTTGGCAGTTCCCGCACAGCCTACCCGATTGGGGCCGCGCGCCCCATCGAATTGATTGCGGCCCCCCGGCCAGACGGTGCTGAAGGCGGCCACAGGCCATCGGTGCGGGTTGATTACCACCACCAGCGCCCGCCACCGGCCCCCACCGCCTACAATATCGGCCCCGCTCCGCTGCCGATTCCGTCCCATGACTGCTGATCTGTTGCCCGTCCGCCGGGCCCTCCTCTCCGTTTCCGACAAGACCGGTCTGGTCGAGCTGGCCACTGCGCTGGCGGCACGCGGCGTGGAGCTGCTGTCCACCGGCGGCACCGCCAAGGCGATCCGCGAGGCGGGCCTGGCCGTGAAGGACGTGGCCGAGGTCACCGGTTTCCCGGAAATGATGGACGGCCGGGTCAAGACCCTGCACCCGATGGTGCACGGCGGCCTGCTGGGCCGCTCCGGCCTGGATGACGCGGTGATGGCCGAGCACGGCATCGGCGCCATCGACCTGCTGGTGCTGAACCTGTACCCGTTCGAATCGGTCACCGCCAAGGCCGACTGCACCCTGGCCGACGCGGTCGAAAACATCGACATCGGCGGCCCGGCCATGCTGCGTTCGGCGGCCAAGAACTTCGCCCGCGTGGCAGTGGCCACCGACCCGTCGCAGTACCCCGAGCTGCTGGCCTCGCTGGAGGCCAACAACGGCCAGCTGACGGCTGCCACCCGCTTCGCATTCTCGGTGGCCGCGTTCAACCGCGTCGCCCAGTACGATGCGGCGATCAGCAACTACCTGTCGGCGGTCACCGCCACCGACGCCGCCGTGCCGGCCCGTGCCGAATACCCGGCGCAGATGAACTCCACCTTCGTGAAGGTGATGGACCTGCGCTACGGCGAGAACCCGCACCAGAGCGGCGCGTTCTACCGCGACCTGCACCCGGTGCCGGGCACGCTGGCCACCTTCCAGCAGCTGCAGGGCAAGGAGCTGAGCTACAACAACCTGGCCGATGCCGATGCGGCGTGGGAATGCGTGCGCCAGTTCGATGCGCCGGCCTGCGTCATCGTCAAGCACGCCAACCCGTGCGGCGTGGCCGTCGGTGCCGGCAACGGCGATGCCTACGAGCTGGCCTACGCCACCGACCCGACCAGCGCGTTCGGCGGCATCATCGCCTTCAACACGCCGCTGGACGCCGCCACCGCCAAGGTGATCCTGGACCGCCAGTTCGTGGAAGTGCTGATTGCCCCGGACTACGAGCCGGCCGCGCTGGAGTACGCGCAGAAGAAGGCCAACGTACGCGTGCTGCGCATCCCGCATGGCGACGGCCTGAACAACTTCGACAGCAAGCGCGTCGGCTCGGGCCTGCTGCTGCAGTCGTCGGACAACCGCGGCATGACCCGCGACGAGCTGAAGGTGGTCAGCAAGCTGGCGCCGACCGACAAGCAGTTCACCGACCTGCTGTTTGCCTGGAAGGTGGCCAAGTTCGTGAAGTCCAACGCGATCGTCTATGCCAAGGACAACCGCACCATCGGTGTCGGCGCCGGCCAGATGAGCCGCGTGTACTCGGCCCG
Organism: Stenotrophomonas maltophilia group sp. SKK55; assembly: GCF_057179845.1. Taxonomy (NCBI): domain Bacteria; kingdom Pseudomonadati; phylum Pseudomonadota; class Gammaproteobacteria; order Lysobacterales; family Lysobacteraceae; genus Stenotrophomonas; species Stenotrophomonas maltophilia group sp. SKK55. Next base: position 158,681 of record NZ_JBXUHP010000005.1, on the reverse strand, counting down.
CATCGCCGGCATCAAGGCCGCCGATGCGAACCTGGTGGTCGAGGGTTCGGTGATGGCCTCCGATGCGTTCTTCCCGTTCCGCGACGGCATCGATGCCGCCGCTGCCGCCGGCATCAAGGCGGTCATCCAGCCGGGTGGTTCGATGCGCGATGCCGAAGTGATCGCCGCCGCCGACGAACATGGCCTGGCCATGGTGTTCACCGGCGTGCGCCACTTCCGCCACTGATCCGCATCACCAAGCCGGGCCCTGCCCGGCTTTTCTTTTCCGTATCCGAGAACCCTGTCCCATGAAGATCCTCGTCATCGGCTCCGGCGGCCGCGAACACGCCCTGGCATGGAAGCTGGCCCAGTCCTCCCGTGTCACCGACGTGATCGTGGCGCCCGGCAACGCCGGTACCGCCAGCGAAGACAAGTGCCGCAACGTGGCGGTGAAGGTGACCGATATCGACGGCCTGCTGGCGCTGGCCCAGGCTGAAGGCGTGGCGTTGACCGTGGTCGGCCCGGAAGTACCGCTGGTGGCCGGCGTGGTCGACCGCTTCCGCGCCGCCGGCCTGCGCATCTTCGGGCCAACCGCCGCCGCCGCGCAGCTGGAAGGCAGCAAGGCCTACGCCAAGGATTTCCTGGCCCGCCACAACATCCCCACCGCGTTCTATGCCGTGCACACCGACGTGGACGCTGCCCTGGCCTACATCTGCGAGAAGGGCGCACCGATCGTGGTCAAGGCCGATGGCCTGGCCGCCGGCAAGGGCGTGATCGTCGCAACGACGTTGGCCGAGGCCGAAGACGCGGTGCGTGACATGCTCTCCGGCAACGCGTTCGGCGATGCCGGCGCCCGCGTGGTGATCGAGGAATTCCTCGATGGCGAGGAAGCCAGCTTCATTTCGATGGTGGACGGCGTGCATGCGCTGCCGATGGCCACCTCGCAGGACCACAAGCGCGTCGGCGACGGCGACACCGGCCCCAACACGGGTGGCATGGGCGCGTACTCGCCGGCGCCGGTAGTGACGCCGGAGGTGCATGCACGCGTGATGCGCGAAGTGGTGAACCCGACCGTGCAGGGCATGATCGCCGACGGCATCCCGTTCACCGGTTTCCTCTACGCGGGCCTGATGATCGACGCCAGCGGCGCGCCGAAGGTGATCGAATTCAACGTGCGCTTCGGCGACCCGGAAACCCAGCCGGTGATGTTGCGCCTGCAGTCCGATCTGGTCGAACTGGTCGAAGCGGCCATCGACGGCCGGCTGGAACAGGTGCAGGCGCACTGGGACCCGCGCCCGTCGCTGGGCGTAGTGATGGCCGCCCGGCCGTACCCGGAATCGCCGATCACCGGTGATGTGATTTCCGGCCTGGGCGACGTGCCGGCCAGCGCCAAGGTGTTCCATGCCGGCACGGCATTGGACGCGCAGGGCCAGGTGGTCAGCGCCGGCGGCCGCGTGCTGTGCGTGGCGGCGCTGGGTGACAGCGTGCGCGACGCGCAGGCCAACGCCTATGCCGGCGTGGCCAAGGTGACCTGGGCCAACGAATTCCACCGCAACGACATCGGCTGGCGCGCGATCGCACGCGAGGGGTGAGGCTCCCCCGCTCCCATGCATGGCGCGGATTGAATACCACGGTAAAGCAAAGGCCCGGCATTGCCGGGCCTTTGCTCTACAGGACTGCTTCGAGACCCTTCCGATCAATCAGGTTAAGCAACTTCAGTGACGGTCCGCTGGGTTTCTTTTCGCCCTGCTCCCAGCTGCGTACGGTGGAAACGCTGGTATTGAGAACCCCCGCAAAGACCGGCTGACTGAGCTGCAGTGACGTACGCAGGGCACGGATCTGGGCACTGCTGTACTCAGGGACCGGCTCAAGGCAAAGTGCTTCGTAGCTGCTCAACCGACGTTTATCGATGAAGCCATGCGCGTGCAGACTCACAGCAGCATCATGCACCGCTTCAAGAAGCGCACTTTTCGCGCGCCGTCGCTCAGGGGTCTTCGTCATGGCCGATCTCCTGTAGATCCCCGTACTCCACGGCGCGATTCAGCTGCGCCGTACTCATTCTCAGGAACTCCGATGCGTACAACTGCAGCGCATCCCGTTCCGCATTCGTGATCGCAGCACGTTCATTCTTCTCGTAGCCGGAAAGGAAGAACCAATGCCCGCCTCGCTGTGTGGCGACGATGATTCGAACGCTCCCACGCTTTCCTCGCCCCGGCAACGGAACGCGCTTCTTGAAGATTCCGCCGCCAAGATCAGCATCCACCAGACCCGCTTCCATTTCACGTACCGACCGGTACAGCGCAGCGTCGGACAGGTGGTCCTGCGCATACTGCGATTGAAACTTCGTGTGCGGAAGACGCGTGGCATGATCATACCGTGCCACTGCGTGGTACGGCGTGAACATCAGCATCCAGCACATGGCCCGGTCGGCACAATCACCGCTCTGGCGTCAGAGTAGAGCCACGCCATGCGTGGCTAAGCCCCACAAACGAAAAAGGCCCGGCAGTGCCCGGGCCTTTTCATTGCTTCAACGCCATCCCGCCTTACGCGGTGAAGAGCGCCTTCATCTTCTTCAGCGCGTTCGCCTCGACCTGGCGGATGCGCTCGGCGGACACGCCATACTCGTCGGCCAGCTCCTGCAGCGTCACCTTGCTGTCGGCATCCAGCCAGCGACGACGGATGATGTCGCGCGAACGCGCATCCAGTTCGGCCAGGCCTTCGCGCAGCAGCTGCATCTGGTTGTCTTCGCTGTCCTCGCGCTCGTAGGCCATCGACGGGTCTTCGTCATCGGCAACCAGGAACGCAGCCGGCGACGGCGGAGCGTGCTCGTTGTCCTCGTCGGTCGGCGCATCGAAACCGATATCGCGACCGGACAGGCGCGACTCCATTTCCATGACCTCGCGCTCGGACACGTTCAGGTCCTTGGCCACCGCGCTCACTTCCGCCGCGTTCATCCAGCCCAGGCGCGTCTTCGACTTGCGCAGGTTGAAGAACAGCTTGCGCTGCGCCTTGGTGGTGGCGACCTTCACGATGCGCCAGTTCTTCAGGATGAACTCGTGCATTTCGGCACGGATCCAGTGCACGGCGAAGGAGACCAGGCGCACGCCCATGTCCGGGTCGAAGCGCTTGACCGCCTTCATCAGGCCGATGTTGCCTTCCTGGATCAGGTCGCCCAGCGCGAGGCCGTAGCCGTTGTAGCCGCGGGCCACGTGCACCACGAAGCGCAGGTGCGAATGCACCAGCTCGCGGGCGGCGTCCAGATCGTTGCCGTCGCGGAAGCGACGGGCCAGGTCCTGTTCGTCATCGACCGACAGCACCGGGATCTGGTGCACGGCACCGATGTAGGCGTCCAGCGAACCGAGCGCACTGGGAATCGGGAGATTGTTTGCCACAAGGGCAGTAGAGGTGTTCTGGCTCATAGGCACCCATCTTAGCAGTCCGGGATTTGGACTGCTAAAGGAGGAAAAAGTTCCAGCATCCTATTGATGCAACACTGGTCCCAAACAGAGCCCTACCGTAGCGCGATTTGATGACAGTGGCGAGCACGCTTTTCGGGATTCACAATCCCTTGGAATTCAAGCAATTACCGGGCGGAAACCGGCCGATTTCAGTCAAGCGGAGCTGAACGGGCCGTTCTGAAGGCCCATTCAGCGCCGAAGACGTTGCCCAGTGTTCAGGCCCGGCAGCCCGCCGGTGCTCAAAGCGCCGAACGCGGCGGCAGCGACCAGTCGATCGGGGCCTGGCCGCGACGCTGCAGGTACTCGTTGGCCATCGAGAAATGCCGGCAGCCGAGGAAGCCACGATGGGCCGACAGCGGCGACGGGTGCGGCGATTTCAGCACGCGATGGCGTCGGGTGTCGATGACCTTGCCCTTCTGCTGCGCATAGGCGCCCCACAGCATGAACACCAGGCCTTCGCGTTCGCGGTTGAGCACGTCCACCACGTGATCGGTGAAGCCCTCCCAGCCACGTCCCTGGTGGGCACCAGCCTTGCCCTCTTCCACCGTCAGCACGGCATTGAGCAGCAGCACCCCACGTTGCGCCCACGGAATCAGGCAGCCGTGGTCCGGGCGCGGGATGCCGAGATCGCTCTCGATCTCCTTGTAGATGTTCAGCAGCGACGGCGGCACCGGCACGCCCGGCGGCACCGAGAAACTCAGGCCATGCGCCTGGCCGCGGCCGTGGTACGGGTCCTGCCCGAGGATCACCACCTTCACCTGCTCGAACGGCGTGGCGTCGAACGCGGCGAAGATCTGCGGGCCGGGCGGGAACACCGCCGCGCCACTGGCCTTGCGCTGGCGCAGGAAGCTGGACAGCTCGCGCATCTGCGGCTGCAGCAGGTAATCGCCGACATGCTGCTTCCAGCTCGGTTCCAGCTGGATCGTCGGGGTGTCGGCTACTTCATCCATCATCGGATCAGGGGTCCATCGTTCAATCGCGCGAGGCGCAGCTGGAACAGCACCTTGGTGACCAGCAGCCGCTCTTCGATCGGCTTGAGCACCAGGTCATTGGCACCGGACTGCAGCAGCCCGGTCTGGTTGTGCGGGTTGCCGTCACCGGTCATCACCAGCACCGGCAGGCGGCGCTTGCCGTAACCGAAGTCCACGCGCACGCGCTGCACCACGTCGCGCCCGCTCAGTTCGCCCTTCAGGGTGACATCGGTCAGCACCAGGTCGATGCGGTGGCGGCTGCGGCCCAGCGACTCGGCAGTGAGCAGGGTGAATGCCTCTTCGGCGCTGACCACGTGCAGTACGTTCAACTGCTGCCGCTCAAGCATGCGCTTGGTGGCCTCGGCCACCACCCGGCTGTCCTCGATGTAGAGGATGGTGGCGCCGGGGATGGTCTGCGGCTGCACATAGCCACGGATGAAGGTCGCCAGTGCCTCATGGCCCAGCGCCTTGTCGAAATAGTCGGTGACGTACTCGGTGAAGCGACGCTGCTCCAGGTGCTGCTGGGCATCGCCGGACACAACGATCACCGGCACATAGGCCTGGCCGGCGGCTTCGCGCACCATCCGCGCCAGCGCCAGGCCGTCGCCATCGCGCAGGGTCAGCGAGGTCGTCACCAGGTCCACCGGGCCCTGCGCCAGCGCCTGCTGCGCATCCTCGATGCTGTCGCAGCCGATCACCTCCACGCCCGGCAGGTCACGCTGCAGGACATCGGCGATCAGCTTGCGGACCAGCTTCGAACCATCGACCACCATCACCCGCGTCGCGGGCCCTTCAAGGTGCTTCAGCGCTTGCGGTTGCATGCCGGTCTCAGGTGTCGGTCGGACGGGTCTGGCGGAGGAAGTGGCCGGTCACCAGCCAGGCGCCCAGCCAGCCCAGCAGCAGCGTGCCGACCAGGACCAGGCCGCCGTGCAGCAGGTCCAGGCCATGCAGCACGAACGGGCTGCCGTAGCTGCGCGAGAGTTCGGCCAGCGGCACGCGCAGGGCGGCACCGGCGGCGCCGATCAGGGCCAGCGCTACCGCGCCGGCGCCCAGCCCGTACCACGCGCCCAGGTACAGGAACGGGCGGCGGATGAAGCCATCGCTCGCGCCGAGCAGCTGCAGCACGCCGATCTCTTCGCGACGGGCCTGGATATCAAGGCGCACGGTGTTGCCGACCACCAGCGCGGCACCCACGCCGAGCAGCACCGACAGCACCTGCACCAGACGTGCACCGAACGCCAGCCAGGCGTCCAGGCGCTGGCGCCACAGCGCATCGTGCTGCACCAGATCGGCCTCGGGCAGGCTTTCCAGCGCGCGTGCCAGGCGTGCGTCATCCTTGCCCTGGCCCGGGGTGATCACCAGCAGCGAGGGCAACGGATTGTCGTTGAGCGCATCGATCGCCTCACCGAGGCCGGCATCGCGCAGTTCCTGCAGGCCCTGCTCGGGTGTGCGCACATTCACCTCGGCCACGTCATCGCGGTCGCGCAGCTGGCCGGCCAGGCGAAGCGCACCGGGACCATCGACGTTGCCCTTCAGGAACACGTTGATGTCGCGCGACTGCTGCACGCTGCCGGCGAACTGCTTGAGGTTGTCCAGCGCGATCGACAGCCCCAGCGGCAACGCCAGCGCCAGCGCCATGACCATCACGGTCAGCAGGGTCGCCCACGGCTTGCGGCAGGCGCGGCCCAGGCTGAACACCACGCTGTGCACGTGGTGCTGGAACCAGACGCCCACGCGCGACGGGGCGGCGGCTTCGCTGTTTTCGTTCTTCGCCATCGGTTACTCCGCCAGGTCCTGCGGCGAGATGTCATCCACCAGCCGGCCGTGGTCGAGGATCAGCACGCGCTTGCGCATGCGGCGCAGCAGCGGCAGGTCGTGGCTGACCACCAGCACGCTGGTGCCGCGCGAGGGCAGCTCGGCGAACAGGGCCATGATCTCCGCCGCCAGGGTCGGGTCGAGGTTGCCGGTTGGTTCATCGGCCACCAGCAGCTTGGGCTCGCCGACGATGGCACGGGCGATGCCGACGCGCTGCTGCTCGCCGGCCGACAGCTGCGAGGGCAGCGCCTTCTCGCGGTGGCCCAGGCCCATGCGCTCGAGCACTGAACGCACGCGCTTGTTGATGTCGCCACGGCGGGTACCACGCAGGATCAGCGGCAGCGCCACGTTCTCGGCAATCGAGCGGTCCATCAGCAGGCGGTGGTCCTGGTAGACCGCCCCCACCGCGCGTCGGTGGCGCGGCACGTCGCCGCCGCGCACCTTCAGCAGGTTGCGCTCGTCGAACACCACCGCGCCGCGGCTTGGCCGCTCGTCGAGGTGGATCAACTTGAGCAGCGTACTTTTACCCGCACCGGAATGGCCGGTGACGAACAGCATCTCGCCCGGCGCGACCTCGAAGCTGACATCGGTCAGTGCCTCGTGGCCACCGGCGTACTGTTTGCTGACATTGTCGAAGCGCAGGACACTCATGCCCCGATTATGCAGGACCGGCGCGACGGATCGGTAGCGCCGGGCCATGCCCGGCGGAATCTTCGATCCGCCGCTACGTCCGCCCGACCTGCGCTGGCGCTACCCCTCCCTGCGGGCGTGCAGTACCACCAGCGCGTTGTTGTCCCGGTATTCATCCCAGAAGCCGGGAGGCCGGCCCCGGCACTCCGCCGCTGTCGGCGCCGGCACCCGCCACTGCAGCCCGGGCAGCCCCGCGCGGGCTGCCGCCTGCTCATGCTGGTCCGCACGCCATTGATGGTCGGTGACGCGTGCCACGGCCGCACCGGCGAACTCCACCTCTACCAGGTGATGGTCATTCCGGGCCTGCTGCCGGACGATGCGCGCGCCGTAACGCGAAAAGTCACCGTTGGCCAGCCGGAAGGCAGGATGGGTGACGATGCCCAGCAGCCGACCGCCCGGTTTGAGCACGCTCGCTGCTGCCCGGTACATGCGCTCCAGTTCCTGCAGCGTATCGGCATGGTTGAACAGCCAGACCGCCACGGCAATATCAAAACGGGCTGGCAGGTCCAGCCGGGTCGCATCGCCGTGCAGGAACTGCATGGCGTCACCACCCTGCGCCGAAAGCTGGCGCGCCTGTTCGATCATCGCTGCGGACAGATCGACGCCGAGGGCGCTTCGTGCACCGTGAAGCAGAAGGTGACGGCCGAAGTCACCGGAGCCGCAGGCCAGGTCGATGACATCCCGCCCCTGCAATGGACCGGCCAGCTCCAGCAGCGTCCGGCGTTCCAGCGGACGGGACGCAGAGGCCGCCACGTGCTGTGCGTAGTGCAGATCGAATGTGTCGTAACAGGGTACGGATGCCATCGCGTGACTCCTCCGGATGCAGGAGGAATCAGCTTGGCTGCAGGCCGGCAGGCGCGGCCAGAGTCAGACGCGACAGGGTTTCCTGGCCGGCGACTGCGCTGCATGCCGGCCAGCGGCCGGCACTACCCTGCAATGCCACCCGACCAACGGCCGGGTGCTACTGGATCAGCTGCCCGACAGCATCCGGCGGATCTTGCGGCCGATGCGGGTCAGGAACGAATCACCGGTATCGACCGCGGTGCGCACCGGCTTGGCCACCACCTGCACCGGGGTGACCGGGCTGGCGCCATTGCCGGCTGTGGCCTGCACGCCTTCGGCACCTTCGACCGGACGGCCGTGGCGACGACGACGACGCTTGCGCGGCTTGCGCTCGCCATCCACCGCACCTTCCGGCGCACCTTCGGCACGCGGCGGGCGCGGCGGGTGCGGAGCCTGGGCGACAGCGGCTTCAGCACCTTCCACCTGGGCAGTTGCGGCCTGCTCGCCTTCCACGCGCGGCTTGCGCGGGCCGCGCGAACGGCGTTCGCCGCTGCGCTCGCCGTCACGGCCACCACGACCACCACCACTGCCGGAACGACCGCCACTGCGGCCACCGCCCCGACGCTCTTCCTCGGCGGCGCGGGCTTCGCGCGCTTCACGGAAGATCTGGCCGACGCTTTCGTTGTCCTCGCCTTCCTCGCCTGCAGCCGGGGCCGGGCGTTCCGGGCGCGGCAGCGGGGTCAGCAGTTCCTTGGTGACCGGCTCGGAGGGAATCTTCTGCTCGATGTAGGCCTCGATGTCCGGCAGGCCCATCGCGTAGCGTTCGCAGGCGAAGCTGATCGCATCACCCTCTTCGCCCAGGCGCGCGGTACGGCCGATGCGGTGTACGTAGTCTTCGGCATCGAACGGCAGGTCGTAGTTGTAGACGTACTTGATGCCGTCGATGTGCAGGCCGCGCGCGGCGACGTCGGTGGCCACCAGGATTTCCAGCTGGCCCTTCTGGAAGCGGTTGAGCAGACTCTCGCGCTTCTTCTGCGGCACGTCGCCGGACAGCACGCCGACGCGATAGCCGGCCTTTTCCAGCGAGCGGGCAACGCGCTCGACGAACACCTTGGTGTTGACGAACACCATGGTCCGCGCGCCTTCGCTGCGCGACAGCAGGCCCAGCAGCAGCGGGATCTTCTCGTCGTCGGCCGGGAAGTAGATGCGCTGGCGCACGCGGGCAGCGGTGATGGTCTCGGCTTCGACCACCAGCTTCTGCGGCTCGTTCATGTGCTCGTAGGCCAGCTCCAGCACGCGATGGCTGAGGGTGGCGCTGAACAGCAGGGTCTGGCGGATGGTGCGTTCCGGCATGCGGCGCAGCAGGAAGCGGATGTCCTTGATGAAGCCCAGATCGAACATGCGGTCGGCTTCGTCCAGCACGCAGATCTCGCAGGCATGCAGCGAAACCACCTTGTGCTGCTTGACGTAGTCGATCAGGCGGCCCGGGGTGGCGATGATCACGTCCACGCCCTGCTGCAGCAGCTCGCGCTGCTTGTCGTAATCCACGCCACCGTAGACCAGCGCGAAACGCAGGCCCAGGTCGGAACCGAACTTCACCGCATCCTTGTGGATCTGGATGGCCAGTTCGCGGGTCGGGGCGAGGATCAGGGCGCGGGGGTCTTCCGGCTTGCGGTCGGCCAGCGCCGGACGGGTCAGCAGGCGGTTCACGACAGCGACCAGGAAGGCCAGGGTCTTGCCGGTACCGGTCTGGGCCTGGCCGGCAACATCACCACCGGGCAGCGCGACCGGCAGGGTCAGCGCCTGGATCGGGGTGCAGCGGGTGAATCCGGCTCCTTCAAGGCCGGCCTGCAGGGCCGGGTGCAGCTCGAAGGAGGAGAAGGTCAAATCGGTCAGCGGTTTGTCGCTCATGAGTCCGTCTTGGTATGGCCGCCGGCCCTTGGGGCGGCTGGCACTTCAGCGTCTAGGGGAACCGTCGCAAACTGCGGCCCCTGCGGCGGGTTGGCAGGCCGGGACCCCTCGGTCCGTGCGCCGCACAATGTCCCAGTTTAACGCACTCGGGCAGGCAAACCGGAATGCCGCGTCTCACGGCGCCCAGAGACGCCACCTTCACCCAGCCACACCGGACTTGAACGGCTTGCACGGAGGCGCTGGTGTCGCCCACTGCCAGCCCCATCTTCAGGAAGACAGTGAAATCCGACACATACCGGCCATCGAAGCGATCACGATACGCTGGGTTCCAGACGGCGCCTGTCCCTGCCCCGCGATAGGGGTACACTGCCGGCCGTGAGCGTCCAGGCATCCCGCCGAACGCACCGCGGCAGTGCGCCGCGAGGCAACGACGAGGGTCGCGCCACCGGGCAAGGCCCAGTTCACCCACCTCCGGCATGGCCGGGTGCAATCCAAGACGAGAAACCAAGATGAGCGACAAGGTTGTACATGTCGGCGACGCCGACTTTGATAGCGCAGTGCTGAATTCCAAGGAACCGGTGCTGGTCGATTTCTGGGCCGAGTGGTGTGGCCCCTGCAAGATGATCGCCCCGGCGCTGGACGAGCTGGCCGATGCCTACCAGGGCCGCGCCAAGATCGCCAAGGTCAACGTTGACCACAACCGTGCGCTGGCCGCGAAGTACCACGTGCGTTCGATTCCGTACCTGGTCGTGTTCAAGGATGGCGAGAAGGTCGGCGAGCAGATCGGTGCGGTGGGCAAGGCCCAGCTGGCCGGCCTGCTGGACAAGGCCCTGGCCTGATCCTGCCGGTCTCCGGCAGCCGCCGAGCGCGGCTGCCGGCGGGCGCACCACGCCCATGATGAATGCTGTTCCCGGCGACCCTTGCATGGCGCCGCAGGCCGATGATAGTGTCGGCATATCCGGCCGCGTTCGCGTGCCGCACCCTCTGGACGCAGTTTCTTCCAGACCCATTCCCAACGTTCGCCGCCCCAGCCGGGCGCTCGCACCTTCAAGCGAGGAATAACGCTCTTGTCCGATAACACTTCCGAAACCGGCAGCGCTGATGCGCCCGCCGAAAAGCGCGTGCGCAAGCCCCGCGTGAGCAAGGCCGCCGCCCCGGCAGCCGCAGAAACCAGCGCCGCTCCGGCGCAGCCGACCCTGCCGCTGGCCGCCGCGCCCGAAGCACCTGCGCCGAGCGCGCCCGCCGCCGAGGCCCCCGCCAGCAGTGGCGGTGGCGAGGGTGGCGAGGGCCGCGAATCCGGCCAGCCGCGGCAGCAGAATCACCAGGGGGGGGGCCAGAACCAGGGCCAGAACCCGTACAACCAGAGCGGCCAGCAGGGCCAGGGGCAAGGTCAGGGCAACCGCCGCGACCGCTTCCGCAACCGCCGCGACCGTGACCGCAACAACCGCTTCCGCGACGATGGCATGTCCAATGACGGCGGCGAACAGCAGCCGTTCGTGCCGCGCCCGCACGCCAACGTGCCCGAGGGCTTCCCGGTCTACTCGCTGAGCGACCTCAAGCGCATGCCGGCACAGAAGCTGCTGGAAATCGCCGAACAGCTGCAGATCTCCGAAGGCGTGGCCCGTGCCCGCAAGCAGGACGTGATCTTCGCCCTGCTGAAGGTGCTGACCCGCCACGGTGACGGCGTCGCCGCCGATGGTGTGCTGGAAATCCTGCCGGATGGCTTCGGTTTCCTGCGCGCGGCCGAAGCCAGCTACCTGGCCGGCCCGGACGACACCTACATCTCGCCCAGCCAGATCCGCCGCTTCAACCTGCGCACCGGCGACCACATCTCCGGCCGCATCCGCTTCCCGAAGGACGGCGAGCGCTACTTCGCGCTGAACATCGTCGACACCATCAACGGCGAGCCGATCGAAGCGTCGAAGAACAAGGTGCTGTTCGAGAACCTGACCGCACTGTTCCCGCGCCGCCGCTTCACCCTGGAGCGTGGCAACGGTTCGTCGGAAGACATCACCGGCCGCATCCTCGACCTGATGGCGCCGCAGGGCAAGGGCCAGCGCTCGCTCATCGTGTCGCAGCCCAAGGCCGGCAAGACGATGATGATGCAGCAGGTCGCCACCGCCATCACCACCAACCATCCGGACGTGCACCTGATCGTGCTGCTGATCGACGAGCGCCCGGAAGAAGTGACCGAAATGCAGCGCACGGTGCGCGGCGAGGTCATCAGCTCGACCTTCGACGAGCCGGCCGCGCGCCACGTGCAGGTGGCCGAAATGGTCATCGAGCGCGCCAAGCGTCTGGTCGAGCACAAGAAGGATGTGGTGATCCTGCTCGACTCGATCACCCGCCTGGCCCGCGCCTACAACAACGTGGTGCCGAGCTCGGGCAAGGTGCTGACCGGTGGCGTGGACGCCAACGCCCTGCACCGCCCGAAGCGCTTCTTCGGTGCCGCGCGCAACGTGGAGGAAGGCGGCAGCCTGACCATCATCGCCACCGCGCTGGTCGACACCGGCTCGAAGATGGACGAGGTGATCTACGAAGAGTTCAAGGGCACCGGCAACAGCGAAGTGCACCTGAGCCGTCGTATCGCTGAAAAGCGCGTGTTCCCGGCCATCGACATCAACCGTTCCGGTACCCGCCGCGAAGACCTGCTGATCGAACCGGAACTGCTGCAGAAGATCTGGATCCTGCGCAAGCTGCTGCATCCGATGGATGAAATGGCCGCGATGGAATTCCTGCTGGACAAGATGAAGAACACCAAGTCCAACGACGAGTTCTTCGGTTCGATGAAGCGCTGATCCGCGCCATTGCATCGAAAAGAACCTGCCGCCCGCTGCGGCAGGTTTTTTTTTGCCTGCAGGGCGACCTGCTTCACTTTGCCGCCGCTGACTTTTGGCGATAATTCGCCCCATACCCTGCCCGGCCCCAAGGGCGTGGCCACCGATTCCCGCTGTCGCCCCTTCCGGAGAACCGGTCGGGTCCAGCCTCCTGCCGGATCCGTCGACGCATGCGAACGCTGTCCACCCGCCTCAACCTGGGCAAGCTGATCCTCGCCCTGGCCCTGCTCAGCGCCATCATCGCCCTGGCCAATACCCTGCTGGCCAGTTACCGCGTGCAGCGCGACCAGCTGGTCGGCAACACCCTGGAAGCCAACCGCGTCTATGCCACCAAGCTGGCCGAGACCACCCAGAACTTCCTGCTGGCCGCGCAGCAGGAGCTGGCCTACGCCGCCACCCGGCTCGGCCAGAGCAACCTCGATCCGGCACAGGCGCAGGATGAGGCCAGCCGCCTGCAGCTGCAGACCAACAGCTTCAACTCCTCGCTGGTGGTGGATGCCGACGGCCTGGTGATCGCCACCTCGCCGCAGACCCTGCAGCTGCAGGGCGAGATCCTGCACAGCGCCGGCAACAACGCCGCACTGGCCGCGCGCCAGCCGATGATCAGCGATCCCTACCAGTCGACCACCGGCAAGCTGCTGGTCTCGCTGTCGCACCCGATCTTCGATCGCCAGGGCCGCTATCGCGGCTACGTCAGCGGCACCCTGTACCTGCGCCAGCGCAGTGCGCTGCACACGCTGCTGGGCAAGCACTACTACCGCGACGGCTCGTACCTGTACGTGGTGGACCGCAATGGCCGCCTGCTGTACCACGCCGATGGCAAGCGGGTCGGCGACTACGTGGTCGGCAACCCGGCGGTGAAGGCAGTCGTGCGCGGTGAACGCGGTGCGCAGCAGGTCCGCAACAACCTGGGCGTGTCGATGCTGGCCGGCTATGCGCCGGTACCGGCCACCGGCTGGGGCATCATCGCCCAGCGGCCGACCGAGGCCACGCTGCAGCCATTGTCGCGGTTGATGACCGCGGTGATCTGGAATGCGATCCCGCTCGGCCTGCTGTCACTGCTGGTCACCTGGTGGTTCGCCCGTCGCATCTCGATGCCGCTGTGGCAGCTGGCGCGGAACGTGCAGGGTGGCGAGGACACCGGCAACGCGATCAGCCACGTCAGCGGCATCCGCGCGTGGTACTTCGAGGTGGCCCAGCTCAAGCAGGCGGTGCTGCACAGCTTCAACGCGCTGCAGGACCGCATCGGCACGCTCAGCCGCGCCAACCGTACCGATCCGCTGACCGGCCTGCTCAATCGCCGCGGCCTGCAGCAGGCGCTGGATGCATTGCAGGTGCAGGGCATTCCGTTCGCGATCCTGGCGCTGGACATCGATCGCTTCAAATCGATCAACGACAGCCACGGCCATGACATCGGCGACGCCGCCATCGTCCATATCGCCGACCAGATGCGCCGCTACTCGCGCGACAGCGACATCCTCTGCCGTGCCGGTGGCGAGGAATTCCTGCTGCTGTTGCCGGGCATCAGCACCGACTCTGCGCGCCAGGCCGGCGAGCGCCTGCGCCAGCACATCGCCGATCATCCGTTCGAGCCGGTCGGCACCATCACCGTGTCACTGGGCGTGGCCCACTTCCCCAGCTTCCATGTCGATGCCGAGCAGGCGCTGCGGCTGGCCGACAAGGCCCTGTACATGGCCAAGGAACAGGGCCGCAACCGGGTGGTGGTCTACCCGTACGCGGACTGAAAAGCGGCCGGCCTGGCCGACCGCTTCACCGCGCCGGGCTCAGCGCTGCGCCAACGGTGTCAGCAGGCGCAGGCCGCGCTGGGTGCCATCGACCATGTACACGCCCCCGGCCGGCAGCAGATCACTGCCCGCCTGTTCGACGGCATCCGGCTTGCGCCACGGTGCGGCCTGGCGCGGGCCGGGGATGAAGGCACGCCAGCGGCCATAGTGCTCAGGTTGGGCATTGCCGTTGCTGCCGGTGTCGCTGTTCAGGGCGAAGTTCACCAACACGCGCACGGTCCAGAAGTCGCGCGTGCTGTTCTCGCCGGTGGTCGGCGGGACGAAGGTCCACTTGCGCGCGCCGCTGATGCTGGCCTTGGCGAGCAGGTCGCGCATCTTGGCCAGGGTCCGCTCCGGCGCGACCACGGTCATGTTCACCTGTTCGGCAATGACGTCGGCCACGGTCCCATCGCGGGCTACCTTGACCAGCAACAGCACATCACCCTGCCCACCACTGCGGAAGACATCCTCGGGGTAGCGCGGTGGCGGCATGCTCTTCCGGGTCACCGAATCGGTAGCCTTCGGGTCATACTCACTGAAGTCGACACTGGTCATGCTGACCTGGTAGCTGCCGTCCTCCTGCTGCTTGCCACGCAGGCGCACCCGCAGTGGTGCGTGGACCGCCACCGGCTTGCCATCGCGCAGCGTCGGCTCGAACTGCCAGCCACGGATGGTGCCCTCCACGAATGAGGCGATACCCGGTGCGAGCATCGCCTGCTGGTCCAGGACCAGCGCGCTGACCGAACCATCGGCCGCCACGTCGATACTGCCCGACAGCGCCATGCTCATCTCGGCGGTGGCACGCACGGCGCGCGCGTTCTGGGCGACGGCATCGGCTGGCAGCAGGGGGGCACCGGCGGAGAACGCCAGGGCCAGGGCAAGGAACAGGGGGGAACGCATCATTGCCGGATCCGTGGTGATGAAGTGAGCACCGAGCGTACCGCAGTCCAGACCGGACCGGCACGCGCTTCACGCCACGCCGTTCAGGCCAGGCGATGGGCCGCCGCGTAGGGCGGCGTATCCGGATAATCACCTGCGGCGAAGCGCACCTGCAGGCCCTGCCACCACGCAGGATCGAACAGGTGCCGGTAGTGTTCCCGCACTGCCGCCAGTTCGCTGGCGGGCAGGCACATGAACGGGCCGAAGCGCTCGGGAAACACGTCGCGTGGACCGACATGGAACCAGGGTTCATCGGCCATGGCTTCCTCCGGCGTACGCGGCTGCGGCCAGGCGCGGAACACGCAGTCGCTGACCAGGCACAGCTCGTCGTAGTCGTAGAAGACTGCCCGGCCATGCCGCGATACGCCGAAGTTCTTCGGCAGCATGTCGCCGGGGAAGATGTTGTTGCGCGCCATGTCGGTGATCGCCTGCGCGTAGTCGAGTACCGCTGCGCGCACCGCCTCGCCCCCCTGCTCGCGCAGGTACAGGTTCAATGGACGGAAACGACGCTGTACGTAGCACAGTGCGACTTCCACATGGTCGCCATCGACCCGCACGGTCTGCGCGCATTGCTGCAGCAACTCCTCCAGCAAGGCCGGTGCGAAGCGGTCGCGCGGGAAGCGCAGGTGGCGATACGGCTGCGCATCGAGCAGGCGGCCGACGCGGTCGAGGTTGAACACCAGCGCGTACTTCTCTTCCACCTGCTGCCGCGACATCGCCTTGGGCCAGGCGAAGCGGTCGCGGATCAGCTTGAACACCAGCGGATAGCTGGGCAGGGTGAACACCGCCATGACCATGCCAGGTGTTCCTTCGGCGGGCACCAGCCGCTCCTGCGGATGTTCGTTGAAGTGGCGGAAGAAGGTCCGGTAGCGCTCGGTCTTGCCTTGCTTGGCACGGCCCAGAACGGTGTAGATCTCATCGATGGGCTTGCCTGGCAGCAGGCTGCGCAGGAACACCACCGCATCGCCCACCGTGGCAAGGTCGGCCTGGAAATAGCTGCGCGACACGCCGAACAGGTGGGCGACGTCGCGGCGCCGGGTGAGCACCGCGTCGGCACGCAGTCCACGCTCATCGTTGACCAGCGCGATCACGCAGGGTGAGAAGCGGTGCTCGCCGAACACGCGGCCCACCAGGTAGGCACGGCGCTCGCGATAGAACACGGTGTCCAGCAGCTCGATGCTGCGCACCGGCGTATCGCCCCAGTGGGCCAGATCATCCTGCAGGCGCACGGCGATGGCCGCCGCGCAGCGCAACTGGTGCGCATACGGAATGTCGAAGCGGTAATCGGCCAACACGCGCTGCAGGGCCTCCACCGGCCGCGTCGGTGAAACCGCGTAGGTATGCCGCGCGACCGGATGGGTGATCGCATCGGACGGCTCGACGTCAAAGGCGATGAACTCCAGCGCCGGGTCCACGCCACGGGTGGAGAACAAGCGCCGCGACAGGGTGTTGTAGAACGTCTTGTACAGTTCGGCGTCGATCAGCCCCCGCAGCAATTCGCTGTAGCGTGCATGCACCTGCAGCCACAGTGCGCGCTCCCCGACCGCTTCGCCGGCAAGGCGCCGCAGTGCATCCATCTGTTCGGCAATGCACAGGTCGTACAACGCGATGCGCTCGACTGCATCCCGGCGCGCGCCCGCCCAGTCGCGCTGCTCGAAACGCTGCCGCGCGCGGGCGGTGATCGCCGCAAAGCGGGCGTGGTACTGCTCGAAGCCAGCGTGGATGGCACCAGCGATGCGCGACGCCAGCTCGGCATCGATATCAGGCTCGGACATGCAGGACTCAGCCGGGAGGACCGGCTTCACCATACGCTGGCGTGGGGTGGCTTGTGTAGGGCCGAGCCCATGCTCGGCTTGGTTCACCGCAATCTGCCCGAAGAACAGCCAAGCGTCGGCTTGGCTCTACAGGAACGGCGTCGCTACGCGCCGCAACAAACGCAACGATTCCTACAGACCCGGTGCCCCTCTGCTGCCTACCCTTTCAGGCCCAACCACGGCACGAGGTGACGCATGCAGCAAATGACCTTTATCCCACGCGTGGAAGAAGGCAACGTGATCCCGCAGCGTGCCCGCGATGGCTACATCAGCGCAACCGCCCTCTGCCAGTCCGTCAACAAGCGCTGGTCCGATTACCGGGCGCTGAAATCGACGGAGGAGTTCCTGCAGGAGCTTACCGTCCAGACCGGTCTGGCCGAGCATGAACTGATCCACGTGGTCTCCGGCGGGAATCCGACCATGCAGGGCACCTGGATCCATCCCTATCTGGCCATCAACCTCGGCCAGTGGCTGTCGCGCAAGTTCGCAGTGAAGGTCTCGCAGTGGGTGGTGGAATGGCAGCAGGGTCGCGCCAATGCGTTGCTCCCCGTACACATCGATCGCTACATGCAGAACCGTGCGAAGGTGCCGTATACCCATTTTTCGATGCTCAACGAGCTGACATTGAACCTGATCGCACCGCTGGAGCAGGCAGGCTATACGCTCCCGCAGGCGCTGGTGCCGGACATCTCCGAAGGCCGCCTGTTCTGCAAATGGCTGAGGGATCATCGCGGCGTCAACACCGACGCACTGCCCACGTATGACCACGCCTACCCGGACGGCCGGACGGTGCAGGCCAAGCTGTATCCCAACGAGTTCTACGAGGATTTCCGCCGCCATTTCAACGAAGTGTGGCTGCCCCAGAAGGCGCAGACGTACTTCGCCAAGCGCGACAGCGAAGCGCTTTCGTTCGTGACCACGCTGCTGCTTCCACCGCAGTGAAAGCAGCGCCGAACGCGCTCGGCTGCTTCGGCTGAAAGCAGCCGAGCATGGCCCGGCTCTACAGGAGCAGATGGCTCAGATCGCCAGTTCGGCCTCCACGTCCTGCACCTTGCGCCGGGCCAGCGCAAGGTTGGACTTGGTCCGGTCCAGCACGATGTAGAAGAACAGTCCCTTCTTCTTCGCGACCGGTCGCATGATGTGGTACGCCTTGCCCAGCGAGATCAGGATATCCTCGATGCTGTCATTGAGGTTCAACGAGGCAGCGGTCTTCATCTTGGCCCGGATCACTTCGGTGTTGCCGGCGGCGGCCACTTCCATGTCCATGCCGGCACCGGCTTCGCCCAGCAGCATGCCGCTTTCGTAGTCGACCAGCGCCACTGCCTGCGCGCCGTCGATGCCCATCAGTGCGTTCAACGATTCATTCAATCCAGCCACGTCGCACCCCTTGTCGATGTTGGTTCGAGCCCCTCGTTCCCCTGCGGCCGGGCTCACGATCCGCCGAGTTCGGCCAGGATCGCCTGGCCACATTCCCTGCTCTGCCACAGCACCTGGCCGATCACGCTGCGCTGGTCGCAGGCCGCCATCAGCAGCAGCGGCGCACGCCCTTCGGCCTGGATTGCCAGCATCAGCACCTTCCCGCCCATCGCTTCCAGCATCAGCGTCTGCAGATCGCCCAGCACCAGTTCGCGCCCCACCGCTGCGGCCAACGCCAGCATCGCGCTGGTCATCGCCGCCAGCCGTTCGCCGCGCCCGTCGGCACCGGCGCTGACCAGGGCAAAGCCATCGACGCTGGCCAGCACCACCGTGCGCACGCCTTCCACCCGCTGCTGCAGGTCCTGCAGCAGCGGCTGCAGGCGCTCACGCTGGCCCGCATCGGGCAGTACCGCCATCTGCCCGTCACCCATACGCGGCCACCAGTGCGTGCGCTTCCATTTCGCTCATCAGTACATCCATCAGCAGCAGTCCCTGTTCGCGGTCACGGGCATCGACGGCCAGCAACGGCAGCGGCTGGTCGTCGAGGCAGGCGTGCGTGGCCCAGTCATCCAGCGCCGCCTGTGGTGCCTGGTCCAGGTGGGTGACGGCCACGACCAGTACCAGGGATGATGCGAACGGCTGCAGCACCTGCAGGTAGTCCTGCAGCTCGCTGGCAATGCCGGCGCGACGTGCGTCCAGCAGCAGCACCGCGCCCCGTGCACCCTGCAGCAGGATCGGCCACAGGAAATCGAAACGCTGCTGGCCGGGCGTTCCGTACAGACGCAGGCGTTCTCCGTTGGGCAGGTCGATGTCTGCGTAGTCCAGCGCGACGGTGGTGGAGGCCTTGTCGGCACCGAGGCGATCACTGTTGGCCACATCGGTGTCGATCACCGCGCCGGCCGCGATGCTGCGCACGAGTGTCGACTTGCCGCTGCCCATGCCACCGAGCACGACCACCTTGTGCTCACGCATTGCGCTCACTCCCGCGCAGGTGCCGCCACAGGCGGGCAAGCAGTCCGTTGTCGGTGCGGGTGCCACCGGTCGCCATCATCGGCGCCGCCGGGGCGGCCTGCAGCTGCGCGTAGCCACACAGGTAGGCCGCGTGGATGAAATCGCGAACGGCCGCCGCCGGCAGCTCAAGCAGCATCGCGCATTCTTCAACCGTGCACGCGCGCTTGAGCAGCAACGAGCACAGGCGGAATCCATCGTGGTCGTGTCCCAGTACGCGGAAATCCGGCCAGCGCAGCAGCTTCACCGAAGCCCCGCGCAGGCGTTCGTCCAGTGCCTGCCAGTGGCGGCTGCGTTGCGCCCATTGCCACAACAGCGGCCGCAGCGGCTGGCGTGGTCGCTCACCAGCCAGCGCCTGCAGGCGCATTGGCGTCAGTGCATCCAGCTGCAGGCGTTCGAAAGCATCGGCCAGGCGCTCCACCACTGCGCTCGCAGGTTCCTGCAACAGCACGGCCTGGTCGTGCTCCAGATCCATCAATAGCAAAGGTTCGCCCGCATCACTCAACAGTGCCTGGCCATGGCGCAGCGGCAACCGCTCGCGCAGCAGGCGGGTAATGGCGTGTGCGCCATCGGCCAGACGTATCAGCGCGGGTGCGGGCATGGCCAGGGGCTCCGGTGCCAACTGCATGCGACGCAGCGCGCGGCCGATGGCACCGTCGTCGAGCACATCCTGGTGTCCGTCGCCGTCGCGCAGTTGGCCGCCGTTGTCCTCGATCCAGCATTGCAGGCGCGGTCGCTGCTGGCGCATGCGCTGGGCCGCGTTGCGCAGTGCCGGGGTATCGCGGATGACCAGCAGGTCGCAGTCGTCCAGGTCCTGGCTGCGCCGGACGTGGCCGTCCGGCAGTGCCGACGCCAGGCGCAGCCGTTGCAGCAGGGCCTGCTCGCCCTGGATATCGGTTCCCACCACCAGCACGCGTGCCATCCGTGTTCCCCGGGCGACCACCTCCCCGGTGGTCTCGCGTCGCCAAGGCTAGGATATTGCCGACGAAGACCGTCGTGATCGACTGCTCAGATTGAAGGCGCTTGCACACCCCCTTCTGTCGGTTCTGCGACAGCCATCGCGGGCAAGTTTCATGCCCCGTTGACGGCAGTCCGACAGCTGACGGATGTCACGGTTTTCATCGCCAGGGGTCGGATCCCTTTTGCCATGCAAAAGGGATCTGACCCCGGAGCCAAAAAAGAAACCCGCGCCGAAGCGCGGGTTCCAGTGTCACCACCGAACGGCGCAGGATCAGCCGCGCAGCTGCTCCAGCGCGGCGTTGAAGGTCGCGCTCGGGCGCATCGCCTTGCTGGCCTTGGCCAGGTCCGGGCGGTAGTAGCCACCGATGTCCACGGCCTTGCCCTGCACCGCGATCAGCTCGTCGACGATCTTCTGCTCGTTGTCGGTCAGCGCCTTGGCCAGCGGTGCGAAGCGTGCCTTCAGCGCGGCATCCTCGTCCTGCGCGGCCAGGGCCTGCGCCCAGTACAGGGCGATGTAGAAGTGGCTGCCACGGTTGTCGATGCCACCCAGCTTGCGCGACGGCGACTTGTCGTTGTCCAGGAACTGGCCGTTGGCTTCGTCCAGCGCCTTGGCCAGCACGCGGGCGGCGGCGTTGTCATAGCGGTTGCCCAGGTGTTCCAGCGACGCGGCCAGGGCCAGGAACTCACCCAGCGAATCCCAGCGCAGGTAGTCCTCTTCGACGAACTGCTGCACGTGCTTCGGGGCCGAACCACCGGCGCCGGTCTCGAACAGGCCACCACCGGCCATCAGCGGCACGATCGACAGCATCTTGGCGCTGGTGCCCAGCTCCATGATCGGGAACAGGTCGGTCAGGTAGTCGCGCAGCACGTTGCCGGTCACCGAGATGGTGTCCTCGCCCTTGCGGATGCGGTCCAGCGAGAACGCGGTCGCTTCCACCGGCGGCAGGATGCGGATGTCCAGGCCGTTGGTGTCGTGGTCCTTCAGATACTGCTCGACCTTGGCGATGACCTGCGCGTCGTGGGCGCGGGCGGCATCCAGCCAGAACACGGCCGGGGTGCTGCTCAGGCGGGCACGCTCGACGGCCAGCTTGACCCAGTCCTGGATCGGCGCGTCCTTGGTCTGGCACATGCGCCAGATGTCACCGGCTTCCACGGCGTGCTCGAACACCACGGTGCCGGCATCGTCGGTGACCTTGACCACGCCATCGGCAGCGATCTGGAAGGTCTTGTCGTGCGAGCCGTACTCCTCGGCCTTCTGTGCCATCAGGCCGACGTTGGGCACCGAACCCATGGTGGCCGGGTCGAAGGCGCCGTGCGCCTTGCAGTCGTCGATGACGGCCTGGTACACGCCGGCGTAGCAGCGGTCCGGAATGACGGCCTTGGTGTCCTGCAGCTTGCCTTCGGCGTTCCACATCTTGCCGGAGTCGCGGATCATCGCCGGCATCGAGGCGTCGACGATGACGTCGCTCGGCACGTGCAGGTTGGTGATGCCCTTGTCCGAGTTGACCATGGCCACGCCCGGGCGCTGTGCGTACTCGGCAGCCAGGTCGGCTTCGATCGCAGCACGGGTGGCTTCCGGCAGCGACGGCAGGCGCGCAGCCAGGTCACCGATGCCGTTGTTGGCGTCGAAACCGGCCTGCTTGAGCACGTCGGCGTGCTTGGCCAGCACGTCCTTGTAGAACTCATTGACCGCCACGCCGAACATGATCGGGTCGGAGACCTTCATCATGGTCGCCTTCAGGTGCAGCGAGAACAGCACGCCCTGAGCCTTGGCATCGGCAATCTGCTCGCCGATGAACGCGGCCAGTGCCTTGCGGCTCATCACGGCGGCGTCGACGATCTCGCCGGCCTTGACCGCGGTCTTTTCCTTCAGCACGACGGCGCTGCCGTCCTTGCCGTGGAAGGTGATCTTCAGCGAACCGGCGTTGACCAGGGTGGCCGACTTTTCGCTGCCGTAGAAATCGCCGGCGGCCATGTGCGCCACGTGCGACTTCGAATCGGCCGACCAGGCGCCCATGCGGTGCGGGTGCTTGCGCGCGTAGTTCTTCACCGACAGCGGTGCACGGCGGTCGGAGTTGCCTTCGCGCAGCACCGGGTTCACCGCGCTGCCCTTGACCTTGTCGTAGCGCGCCTTGTAGTCGCGCTGCTGGTCGTCGGCCGGGGTTTCCGGGTAATCCGGCAGCGGGTAGCCCTGGTCCTGCAGTTCCTTGATGGCCGCCTTCAGCTGCGGCACCGAGGCGGAAATGTTCGGCAGCTTGATGATGTTGGCGTCCGGGGTGGTCGCCAGCTGGCCCAGCTCGGCCAGGTCGTCGCTGACCTTCTGCGCGTCGGACAGCAGTTCCGGGAACTGCGACAGGATGCGGCCGGACAGCGAGATGTCACGGGTTTCCACCACGATGCCGGCCGTGGCGGTGTAGGCGTCAACGATCGGCAGCAGCGACTGGGTGGCCAGGAACGGTGCTTCGTCGGTCAGCGTGTAGAGGATCTTGGACATGGGGGACTTGGACTCTGTAGCAATGCTCAGGGGAAGGCCGGCGCCAGCGCCGGGCCACGTGCAACCGTGTCGCGCGCGAGGCGGGGCCCCACGCTTTCCCCCGTCGCCGTCAGGGTGGGCGCGCGGCGGGGAAACCCCTGCATTGTCGCGTTTTCAGTCGCGCGGGGCAAAGCCACGCCATACGCGGCGGTACTGGACCGCTGTGTTTCGTCGTTGGCTCGCTTCCGGTCTGGAAGCTGAGGCTTGATGGCTAATTCGACTTCCCGCTCGTTGAGGCACGCATGACCCACTCCGACAATCCCTGCCCCCACTCGGCACGCCTTGGACAGATCAATGTCTGCGAGCGCTTGCTTTGCTGGAAGTTGCAGATTCGGAATCCCCCAACGACGGCGGCCAGGCTGGCGAGTTCATCTGCTGTCGCTGCAGAGCCTCGGATGTGCAGCGAGCCGGCGCCAGATGATCCGGGTCGAACGTAGACGTCGTACCGGGTGGAAGGTCCTTCCGCCCTTGCATACCCCGACACGACATATCCGCCATCCGTGAAGCGCAGATCCGGCGTGCTTCCTGGCACAGGCTTTTCGGGGGCATCGCCCTCGTAGATCAAGGCGACTTCCCTACCATCACGCCTGATGCGGTGCAGACCAAAGTCAACAGGTGCCTCGTAGGTCACGGACATGCCTGTCGGCAGCCGCACACAGGCGCCGTATAGGAAGTGGTCACAACTGTAGCTCCACAGGCTAGATTCCTGGGCCCACGAAGTGAGCGGGAATAAGAAAGCGAAGAAAACCAAAATGCGTGCAAGCATCTCAACGCTCCCGTTTCTGAACTGCCGAATCACCGTCCACAATTCCACCGATGGTATGGCTGTCAACCACACCGGGAACCCTATTCATGATTCCGTCGCCGCGTGCAGGGTTGGGCAGCCCCGTTGTCTTGTCATAGAGATCATCCACACCGCCAAGATGTGACACTTCATGAGGAACAACACCCTTGTCAAATCTATCCAGGACATTGATCTCGCCCTTCTTTCCGCCCAACTCCGCAAAACTACGTCCGCTGCGGTGGGAGGTTTCCCCGTTGACAAGCTTTATCTCATTACGGGCGGCCCGCGGGGTACTTCTTTCAATGTCAGTGACCTCGACCGTCACGCGCGTCTCCTTCCCGCCAATATCATAGGTTCCTGACATTGACGCCACCTGCTCTTTGAAGGTCGCTATGTTCTTGGGTGTCGCACCATCCCCTGAAAACTTTGTTGGGAAGCTGATTTTCACCGAACCGTCCTTCATCCGCGTAACTACAGGAACTCTGCCGTCCGGATCGACAAAGTTGTAAGGACTGCTATTGGCGTATCGCTACCTGTTGAAGAGGGAAGACTTCCCACCATAGGCAGCGACGGGATCTACACTGAGAAAGGCACCTATTTCGGGAGAGTAATATCGTTGCTGCATGTAATTGAGACCTGTCGTGGAATCAAACACATGGCCTGAGTAACCAGGACCATCTGCCGCGGCGATTCCAACGACAGAGCCATAAGGCTCGTATGTGAATCTCTCGATCACCTTCCCGTTTGAGTCCGTAATAGCCACCGGACTCCCGAGTGCATCCGTATGAACATAGGTGACTACTTCACCGTCCGTCGACGCCATTGCCAGCGTGAGAACAATCCAGTTGAGCGTCCCATCCCTCCCACGCTTCCATATTCCGTTCAGCGTACCCGAGATCCCCTCGATCGGGTATCGCCCAACAAAAAAGGACGCAGCCTCGCGGCTGCGTCCATCGTGAGCCCTGCCGGGAGAGAGTCGGCTGGACTTACTTGACCTCGAACTCCTGCGGCGTTCCGGCCGCCTTGCCATCGACGGTGACTTCGGCGCGGTACTTGCCGGCCGGCCAGCCCTTTGCATTCTTGAAGGTGACGTTGGTGGTTTCCGCACCGCTGGTGTTCAGCGTGGCATTCTGTTCGCCGGCCACCTGGCCGTCCTGGTAGGTCAGCTTCGCGCCAACGGTGACGTTGTTGGCAGCACCGTCGGTCTTGACCGAGACGATGATGTCGTCCTTCGGCGCGAACAAAGCCGTCGTCGCAACCGACTTGTCGGCGGCTGCGGTCTTGCCGACGGTGACCGCCGAGACGCTCACTGCAGCAGCTTCGGCCATCGGCGGCGGCGCGCCGGTCATCGGGGCCGGTGCTGCCGGTTCGGCCGGAGCAGTCGCTGCCGGAGCGGCATTGTTGTCGGTCGACTCTTCTTTCTTCTTGCAACCGACCAGGGCGACGCTGCCCAGCAGGGCGGCGATCAGGGCGGTCTGGAGCGGGGTGGTCTTGATCATTCGGGGTTCCTCCCAGGGATTGTTGGACGGCACTCTGGCCGGCTTACTTCGGCGGCAGTTTCAGGGTCTGGCCCGGGAAGATCTTGTCCGGGTCATCAAGCACATCGCGGTTGGCTTCGAAGATCTTCTTCCAGGCATTGGCGTCGCCCAGATGCTGCTTGGCGATCTTCGACAGCGAGTCACCCTTCTGCACGGTATAGGTGCCGCCGCTGACAACGTCTGCGGTGCTGTCCACCGAAGCGCTGACGCCGGAGAAGTCCGCCTTCGGTGCCTGTTCGGCGGTACTGTCGACGCTGCTGCTGACGCCGGAGAAATCGGCTTTCTTCTCGGTACTCATCCACAACTCCCGTCTGCATGACTACGTGGTTCGCACGGTGCCATGGAGGTTGTTAAATGGGGATGGTGCAGATGTGAAGCCGCCCCCGGGGGCGGCTGAACAATCGGGGGAATGGACGCCCGGTAGTGCCGTCCGCTGGCCGGCGCTCGCCGGGCATGGCCCGGCACAACGGGTATCCGACTGCGGCGGTTACTGCCGCAGCTCGCGGTAGGTCGCAGCCGGGGCGGCGATGCCGGGGCTGGCACGCCAAGGGTTGATGTCCAGGCCACCACGGCGGGTGTAGCGGGCCTCAACCTCGAGCCAGTGCGGCTGGCAGCGCGCGGACACCTCGCTGAAGATCCGCTCGACGCACTGCTCGTGGAACTCGGCGTGCTCGCGATAGCTGACCAGATAGCGCAGCAGGCCGGCGCGGTCGATCTTCGGCCCACGGTAACGCAGGCTGACCGTGGCCCAGTCCGGCTGGCCGGTGACCGGGCAGTTGGACTTCAGCAACGCCGAAACCAGGGTCTCCTCCACCACCTCGCCCGCATCGGCGGCAAGGAAGTCGGCCTGCGGCGGGCCGTAGCAATCGATCTCCACGTCCAGCCCGTCGATGGATTCGCCGAGCGGCGTCTCGCGCAGACCCGGCAGGCCGAACTCGACCTGGACCGGCGCACCGGCACAGGCCGACAGGTCCGCCACGATGCGCGAGCGCAGCGCCTCGGCGCTGTCGATGCGGGTGCTGTTGAGGGAGTTCAGGTAGAGCTTGAACGACTTCGACTCGATCAACCGCGGCGAGGTGCAGGGCACCTGGACGGTGGCCACGGCCACCTGCGGCTTGCCACGCGGGTCGAGCCAGCTCAGTTCGAACGCATGCCAGCGGTCGTGGCCGACGAACGGCAGCGCGGCATCATCGAGGCCGATCTCGGCACGGGCGCCGCTGCGCGGGATGGGAAACAGCAGGCCGGGATCGTACTGCGACGGGTAACTGACCTCGCGACCGAGGCTGGAATCCTGTGGGGTGTTCATGAGACGCATTGTATCGCGCGGAGGGAGGGCCTTCGGCCTGGCCGGCCAACGGCGGAGCCCCTCCGTGGTGGGGTGTTGGGTCGTCGAAAGCCTGGATTCCCGGGAGTGGGCCGGGCGGATGGGGCTGGCGGGGACGCCGTGAATCCGTCCCTGGAGGCTTAGCCGCGCCATCCATGGCGCGGATACCCCGCCAGCCCCACCCGCCCGGCCCCCCGACACATTTCTGCCGCCGATCCACCACGGGAAAGATCAGAAAGTCAAAATCCGATCCTTCGGACATTTTCGATGTCTGCCATCCACGCATGGCGTGGATCTACCGGCAAGCCACGGGATCGGGTCTGGAGGAAAGCCCCCTGAGTCAGGGGGCGGCCGCGAAGCGGCAGGGGTCTGGAAGCTGGTAAGGGGGGCCCACTGTTCGCGCAGCGAACTGTGGGAGCGACAGCGCGCATGCGATGTCGCGTACCCAGGGCTGCAAGCCCTGCCGGCAACCCTCACCCCGCAGGCGAGCCGGCACCGTGCAGGTAATCCAGGCTCACCTGCAGCAACGCGCGCAATCCCACATCCAGCGCCTTCTCATCCAGCAGGAACTTCGGCGAATGGTTGGCCGGCGCCGTCGCCGGATCGATGCCCACGCTGGTGGACCCGACGAAGAAGAACATGCCCGGCACTTCCTTCGCGTACAGCGAGAAATCCTCCGCGCCCATCTGCAGCGGCGGCTCGTACACGTTGTCCTTGCCCACGACCGCCTGCAGGCTCGGCAGCATCTTCGCGGTCAGCGCCGGGTCGTTCACCGTGGCCGGGTTGCCCTCCGATTCGTAGATGTCGGTCACCGCCTTCGCACCGTGCGCGGCGGCCGTGTGCTCGGCCACGTTGCGCAGGTCGGCAAAGATCTGCTGGCGCATGCCTTCGTCGAAGGTGCGGATGGTGCCGACCATCTCCACTTCATCGGGAATGATGTTGTAGCGGATGCCGCCGTTGATTGCGCCGAAGGTCAGCACCGCCGGTTGCTTGGACAGGTTGGCGCGGCGGCTGACGATGGTCTGCGCGGTGCCGACCAGATCGGCGGTGGCGACGATCGGGTCAACACCGTTCCACGGTGCCGAGCCATGCGTCTGGCGACCGATCACCTTGATCCCGAAGCGATCAGAGGCAGCCATCAATGGGCCGCCGCGCACCGCGATCTGGCCGGCCTGCACGCTGGAGAACACATGCAGGCCGAACACTGCCTCCGGCTTGAAGTCGGCAAACAGCCCTTCCTTCAGCATCAGTGCGGCACCGCCCTCTTCCGGCGGCGGCGCGCCTTCCTCGGCCGGCTGGAAGATCAGCATCACCTGGCCCGGCAGGTCCTTCTTCATTGATACCAGCGCTTCGGCCACGCCCAGCAGCGTCGCGGTGTGCGCGTCGTGGCCACAGGCATGCATCACGCCCACGGTCTGCCCGCGGTACTGGTCGGTGGCCTTGGAGGCGAACGGCAGGCCGGTCTGCTCGGTCACCGGCAACGCGTCCATGTCTGCACGCAACGCGATCTTCGGACCCGGCTTGCCGCCTTCGATGATCGCCACCACGCCGTGGTGGGCGATGCCGGTCTTCGGCTTCAGGCCCATCGCCCGCAGGCGCTTGGCGACCTCGGCCGAGGTGCGCGCCTCGCGATTGGACAGCTCCGGATGTTGGTGGAAGTCACGACGCCATTCGACCACCCGGGCCTGCAGCCGCTGCGCGGCGGCGGTCACTTCCGGGCGTTGCCCGTCCTGGGCATGGGCAAGCGCCGGCAGGGCCAGCAGCAGGGCGGACAGCAGCAGCGAACGGCGCATCGCAATCTCCACAGCAAGAGGGTTCCAGCTGAATGTAGGGCAACACCGGCGCCACGGGAACCTCCGGCGCCGCATCCGGTCTTAGCGCCCGTCCCATCCGTCATGCAGGAAACGTGATGTGGCACAGGTATGCTTTGCGCATTGTCCCGGCGTCCCGTCCGGTCCAGCCCTCTCGGAGTCCTCGTAATGTCACGTGTTTGGAAGATCGTGCTGCTGGTCGTGGCGATCCTGGTGCTGGCCGTGGTCGGCCTGCGCGTCATCGGCGGGGGCAAGGACAAGGCTGGAAAACCTGCTGCGGGCGCGCGCCAGGGCGGCGAAGATCCGAGTGCCGGTCCAGTGCCGGTGACCGTGGTGGAGGCCACGCGCCAGGACGTGCCGGTGTATGCCAGCGCGCTGGGTACGGTGACCGCGATGAACACCGTCACCGTCAGCCCGCAGGTCGGCGGCCAGCTGATGAGCCTGAATTTCCGTGAAGGCCAGGAAGTGAAGCAGGGTGATGTGCTGGCGGTGATCGATCCGCGCACCGCCCAGGCCAGCTACGACCAGGCCGCGGCAGCCAAGCGCCAGAACGAGGCCCTGCTGGCCACCGCGCGCTCCAACTACCAGCGCTCGAACGCGCCGGAGTATCGCCAGTACGTCGCCAAGACCGATCTGGATACACAGCGAAACCAAGTGGCACAGTACGAAAGCGCCGTGGCCGCAAACGAGGCCAGCATGCGCTCGGCGCAGGTGCAGCTGCAGTACACCCGGGTCACCGCACCGATCTCCGGCATCGCCGGCATCCGTGCGGTCGACGCCGGCAACGTGGTCAACGCCGGTACCGCGCTGGTCACGTTGACCCAGATCCATCCGATCCACGTGCTGTTCAACCTGCCCGAGCGCCAGCTCGGCGATGTGCGCCAGGCGCAGGCCGCCGGCACGGTGCCGGTGGCGGCGCTGGACCGCGCCGATTCGCACGTGCTGTCCGGCGACGGCAAGCTCGATGTGGTCGACAACCTGATCAGTGCCGACAGCGGCACGTTCAAGGCGCGCGCCGTATTCGACAACACCGACAACGGCCTGTGGCCGGGCCAGTTCGTCAACGTGCGCATGCAGCTGCGCACCATCGGCGGCGGCGTGGTCATTCCGACCCAGGCGGTGCTGCGTGGCCCGGACGGCGAGTACGTCTATGTCGTGCAGGGCGACAACACGGTGAAGATGCAGACCGTGCGCAGCGGCGTGGAAGTGGGCGACAGCCAGGTGCAGATCGCCGAAGGCCTCAAGGGCGGCGAGCGGGTGGTCAGCGAAGGCCAGTTCCGCCTGAAGCCGGGCAGCAAGGTCACCGCGCTGAAGCCGGGCGAGACCCCGGCCGCGCCGACCGAGGCCGAACTGAAGGCGGCCGAACAGAAGAACGCGGGCGGCGGTGGCCGTCGCGGTGGTGGCCCGCGCTGAGCGCAGGCCACGGTTCTCCCTCGCGCCGGCGGACCTGCCGGCGCCGACATTGAAGTGCCAGCAAGGATCAGTCCGTGGGCTTTTCGACGATCTTCATCCGCCGCCCGATCGCTACCTCGCTGTTGATGGCGGGCCTGTTGCTGCTGGGCATCCTCGGTTACCGCAAGCTGCCGGTGTCGGCGCTGCCGGAAATCGATGCGCCCAGCCTGGTGGTCACCACCCAGTACCCCGGCGCCAACGCCACCACCATGGCCTCGCTGGTCACCACCCCGCTGGAGCGCCAGTTCGGGCAGATCTCCGGGCTGGAACTGATGACGTCGGACTCGTCGGCCGGGTTGTCGACGATCATCCTGCAGTTCTCGATGGACCGCGACATCGACATCGCCGCGCAGGACGTGCAGGCGGCGATCCGCCAGGCCACCCTGCCCTCATCGCTGCCCTACCAGCCGGTCTACAACCGGGTGAATCCGGCCGACGCGGCCATCGTCACCCTGAAGCTGACCTCTGACACGCGCCCGCTGCGCGACGTCAACAACTACGCCGATTCGATCCTGGCCCAGCGCCTGTCGCAGGTGCAGGGCGTGGGCCTGGTTTCGATTGCCGGCAACGTGCGGCCCGCCGTGCGCATCCAGGTCAATCCGGCGCAGCTGTCGAACATGGGGCTGACCCTGGAACAGCTGCGCAGCGCGCTGACCCAGGCCAACGTCAACGCGCCGAAGGGTTCGTTGAACGGCAAGACCCAGTCCTACAGCATCGGCACCAACGACCAGCTGGCCAGCGCCGCCGAGTACCGCGACACCATCATCAGCTACAAGAACGGCCGCCCGGTGCGGCTGTCGGACGTGGCCGAGGTGATCGATGGCGTGGAGAACGACCAGTTGGCCGCCTGGGCCGATGGCAAGCCGGCGGTGCTGCTGGAAGTGCGCCGCCAGCCCGGTGCCAACATCGTGCAGACCGTCGAGCGCATCCGCGCGATCCTGCCGCAGCTGCAGGGCGTGCTGCCGGCCGACGTGCACCTGGAAATCTTCAACGATCGCACCGAGACCATCCGCGCCTCGGTGCATGAGGTGCAGTTCACCCTGATCCTCACCATCGGCCTGGTGGTGGCGGTGATCTTCGTGTTCCTGCGCCGCCTGTGGGCCACGATCATCCCGTCGGTGGCAGTACCGCTCTCGCTGGCCGGTACCTTCGCGGTGATGGCCTTCGCCGGCATGTCGCTGGACAACCTGTCGCTGATGGCGCTGGTGGTGGCCACCGGCTTCGTGGTCGACGACGCGATCGTGATGATCGAGAACATCGTGCGCTACATCGAGCAGGGCAAGAGCGGCAAGGAAGCGGCCGAGATCGGCGCACGCCAGATCGGCTTCACCGTGTTGTCGCTGACCGTCTCGCTGGTGGCGGTGTTCCTGCCGCTGCTGCTGATGCCCGGCGTCACCGGCCGCCTGTTCCACGAGTTCGCGTGGGTGCTGAGCATCGCCGTGGTGCTGTCGATGCTGATCTCGCTGACGCTGACCCCGATGATGTGCGCCTACCTGCTCAAGCCCGACGCCCTGCCCGAGGGCGAGGACGCGCATGAGCGCGCGGCAGCGGCCGGCAAGCAGAACCTGTGGACGCGCACCGTCGGCCTCTACGAGCACAGCCTGGACTGGGTGCTGGGCCACCAGCGCCTGACCCTGGCCGTGGCCGGTGGCGCGCTGGTGCTGACCGTGCTGCTGTACGTGCTGATCCCCAAGGGCCTGCTGCCCGAACAGGACACCGGCCTGATCACCGGCGTGGTGCAGGCCGACCAGAACATCGCCTTCCCGCAGATGGAGCAGCGCACCCGGCAGGTGGCCGAAGCGCTGCGCCAGGACCCGGATGTGACCGGCGTGTCGGCCTTCATTGGCGCGGGCAGCATGAATCCCACGCTCAACCAGGGCCAGCTGTCGATCGTGCTGAAGGAACGCGGCGAGCGCGATGGCCTGGATGAGATCCTGCCGCGCCTGCAGAAGGCGGTGGCCGGCATTCCGGGCGTGGCGCTGTACCTGAAACCGGTGCAGGACGTGACCCTGGATACCCGCGTGGCCGCCACCGAGTACCAGTACTCGCTGTCGGACGTGGATTCGGCGACGGTGGCGACCCAGGCCACGCGCCTGACCGAAGCGCTGCGCAAGCGCCCGGAACTGGCCGACGTCGACAACAACCTGTCCAACCAGGGCCGCGCCCTGGAACTGAACATCGACCGCGACAAGGCCAGCGTGCTGGGCGTGCCGATGCAGACCATCGACGACACGCTCTACGATGCGTTCGGCCAGCGCCAGATCTCGACCATCTTCACCGAGCTCAACCAGTATCGCGTGGTGCTGGAAGTGGCACCGGAGTTCCGCACCAGCACCGCGCTGATGGAACAGCTGGCGGTCGCCTCCAACGGCGCCGGCGCATTGACCGGCACCAATGCCACCAGCTTCGGCCAGGTCACCTCCTCCAACTCGTCCACCGCCACCGGCATCGGCGCGCAGAACACCGGCATCACCGTCGGCGCCGGCAACATCATCCCGCTGTCGGCGCTGGCCGAAGGCAAGGTCAGCAGCGCCCCGCTGGTGGTCAGCCACCAGCAGCAGCTGCCGGCGGTGACCGTGTCGTTCAACGTGGCGCCGGGCTATTCGCTGTCCGAAGCGGTGCGAGCGATCCAGGAGACCAAGGACAGCCTGGACATGCCCACCCACCTGCATGCCGAGTTCATCGGCAAGGCGGCTGAGTTCACCGGCAGCCAGACCGACGTGGTGTGGCTGCTGCTGGCCTCGCTGGTGGTGATCTACATCGTGCTGGGCGTGCTCTACGAGAGCTACATCCACCCGATCACGATCATCTCCACGCTGCCGCCGGCCGGCGTCGGCGCGCTGCTGGCGCTGATGCTGTGCGGGCTGAGCCTGTCGGTGGATGGCATCGTCGGCATCGTGCTGCTGATCGGCATCGTCAAGAAGAACGGCATCATGATGGTCGACTTCGCGATCGAGGCGCGCCGCGCCGGTGCCAACGCGCATGAAGCGATCCGCCGCGCCTGCCTGCTGCGCTTCCGCCCGATCATGATGACCACCGCTGCGGCCATGCTCGGCGCACTGCCGCTGGCGCTGGGCACCGGCATCGGTTCGGAGCTGCGCCGCCCGCTGGGTATCGCCATCGTTGGCGGCCTGCTGCTGTCGCAGTTGGTGACCCTGTACACCACGCCGGTGATCTACCTGTACATGGAGCGCTTCTCCGAGTGGCTGGCGCGCCGCCGCGAACAGCGTGCGCTGCGCGATGGTTCGCTGCAGGAGCCGCAGGCATGATCCACGCCCCACTGCCGTGGGGGGCCGCGCGATGAACCTGTCCGGTCCCTTCATCCGCCGCCCGATCGGCACCGCACTGCTGGCCATCGGCTTGTTCATGGTCGGCCTGATCTGCTACCTGCGCCTGGGCGTATCGGCGCTGCCGAACATCGAGATCCCGGTAATCTTCGTGCATGCCAGCCAGTCCGGCGCCGACGCGGCGACCATGGCCTCGACCGTCACCGCGCCGCTGGAACGCCATCTCGGCCAGCTGCCGGGCATCGATCGCATGCGCTCGTCGAGCTCGGAAGGCAGCTCGCTGGTGTTCATGATCTTCCAGAGCGGCCACAACATCGATTCGGCGGCACTGGATGTACAAACGGCGATCAACTCGGCCCAGGCCGACCTGCCCTCGGGCATGGGCTCGCCGATGTACCAGAAGGCGAATCCGAACGACGACCCGGTGATCGCCATCGCGCTGACCTCGCAGACGCAGTCGGCCGACGAGCTCTACAACGTGGCCGACTCGCTGCTGGCGCAGCGCATCCGCCAGATCAGCGGCGTCGCCTCGGTCGACATCGCTGGCGCGTCGACGCCGGCGGTGCGCGTGGATGTCAACCTGCGCCTGATGAACGCGTTGGGCCTGACCGCCGATGACCTGCGCAACGCAGTGCGCGCGGCCAACGTGACCTCGCCCACCGGCTTCCTCAGCGATGGCAACACCACCACGGCGATCATCGCCAACGACTCGGTGGCGCGCGCCGCCGACTTCGCCGACCTGGTGGTCAAGACCCAGGGCGACGGCCGGGTGATCCGGCTGAAGGATATCGCCAACGTCTACGACGGCCAACAGGATGCCTACCAGGCGGCGTGGTTCGACCACAAGCCGGCGGTGGTGATGTACGTGTTCACCCGCGCCGGCGCCAACATCGTGGAGACCGTGGACCGGGTCAAGGCGCAGATCCCCACCCTGCGCGACTACCTGCAGCCGGGCACCACGATGACGCCGTACTTCGACCGTACGCCGACCATCCGTTCGTCGCTGCATGAAGTGCAGGTCACCCTGCTGATCAGCCTGGCGATGGTGGTGCTGACCATGGCGCTGTTCCTGCGCCGGCTGGCACCCACCCTGATCGCGGCGGTGACCGTGCCGCTGTCGCTGGCCGGCGCCGCGCTGGTGATGTACGTGATGGGCTTCACCCTGAACAACCTGAGCCTGCTGGCGCTGGTGATCGCGATCGGCTTCGTGGTCGACGATGCGATCGTGGTGATCGAGAACATCATGCGCCACCTCGACGAAGGCATGCCGCGCATGCAGGCGGCGTTGACCGGTGCGCGCGAAATCGGCTTCACCATCGTCTCGATCACCGCCTCGCTGGTGGCGGTGTTCATCCCGCTGCTGTTCGCCAGCGGCATGATGGGCGCGTTCTTCCGCGAGTTCACCGTCACCCTGGTGGCGGCCATCGTGGTCTCGATGATCGTCTCGCTGACGCTGACCCCGGCATTGTGCAGCCGCTTCCTCAGTGCGCACGACCACAGCGCGCCACCGTCGCGCTTTGGCCGCTGGCTGGACGCCGGCCACGAGCGCATGCTGCGCATCTACACCGTGTTCCTCGACTTCTCGCTGCGCCACGCGCTGCTGCTGTCGCTGACGCCGCTGATCCTGATCGGCGTCACCATCTTCCTGTTCGGCGCGGTGAAGAAGGGCGCGTTCCCGCCGCAGGACACCGGCCTGATCTGGGGCCGCGCCAACTCCAGTGCCACCGTGTCGTTCGAGGACATGGTCGCGCGCCAGCGCCGCATCACCGACATGCTGATGGCCGACCCGGCGGTGAAGACGGTGGGTGTACGCCTGGGCAGCGGCCGCCAGGGCTCCAGTGCACAGTTCAACATCGAGCTGAAATCACGCAGCGACGGCCGCCGCGAAACCACCGCGCATGCGTTGGCGCGCCTCAGTGCCAAGGCCGATCGCTATCCCGACCTGCAGCTGCGCCTGCGCGCGATCCAGGACCTGCCCAGCAACGATGGCGGCGGTTCCAGCCAGGGCGCGCAGTACCGCATCTCGCTGCAGGGCAACGACCTGGCCGGACTGCAGGAATGGCTGCCCAAGCTGCAGGCGGAACTGAAGAAGAACCCGAAGCTGCGCGACGTCGGGACCGACGTGGACAATGCCGGCCTGCGCCAGAACATCCAGATCGACCGCGCAAAGGCCGCGCGCCTGGGCATCACGGTGGGCGCCATCGACGGCGCGCTGTACGGTGCGTTCGGCCAGCGCCAGATCTCCACCATCTATTCGGACATCAACCAGTACAGCGTGGTGGTCAATGCCCTGCCCTCGCAGACCGCCACCCCGGCGGCGCTGGATGAGGTGTACGTGCGTGCGCGCAACGGCGACATGGTGCCGATCACCGCGGTGGCCACGCAGATGCCTGGCCTGGCCCCATCGCAGATCACCCACGAGAACCAGTACACGACGATGGACCTCAGCTACAACCTGGCTCCCAACGTGAGCATGGGCGAGGCCAAGGCGATCATCGACGCGACCGTGGCCGGCATGCGCATGCCCGGCGACATCCGCCTGGCCGACGATGCGGGCTTCGGCTTCAACTCCGATCCCAGCGATATGCTGATCCTGGTGTTCGCCGCGATCCTGACCGTGTACCTGGTACTGGGCATGCTCTACGAGAGCCTGATCCACCCGGTCACCATCCTGTCCACGCTGCCGGCGGCCGGTGTCGGTGCGCTGTTGGCCCTGTTCGGCACCAACACCGAGCTGTCGGTGATCTCGATGATCGCGCTGGTGCTGCTGATCGGCATCGTCAAGAAGAACGCGATCATGATGATCGACTTCGCACTGGTGGCGCAGCGCGAGCATGGGCTGGCGCCGCGCGATGCCGCACGCGAGGCCAGCATCGTGCGCTTCCGCCCGATCATGATGACTACGATGGTCGCGATCCTGGCCGCAGTGCCGCTGGCCATCGGCCTGGGTGAAGGGTCCGAGCTGCGCCGCCCGCTGGGCATCGCGATGATCGGCGGCCTGCTGTTCTCGCAGAGCCTGACCCTGCTCAGCACGCCGGCGCTGTACGTGATCTTCTCCTGCCTGGCCGAGCGCTGGCGCACCCGTCGCGCGCGCAGGCGCGAAGCGAAGCTGCTCAAGCGCGCGCAGCGGGCGTAGCAGAGCCCATCCACGCATGGCGTGGATCTACTTCTAGGTGCTGCGAATCTGCCGGCCAGCGGCCGGCACTACCACGGGCACGGAGGGTGGGTGCGGACCGTTGGTCCGCACGCCTCCGGGTTTGACGTGCTGTAACGAAAAGAGAACAATTCCCCTCCAGCCATGGTCCTGCGCCCCTTCGCGGCGCCCCGCTGCCCTCTCCGGCAAGCCTGCGTGATCCCAGCCATCAACCTTTCCCCCCATGCGGGCGGATGGCGCGTGGCCGTTCGCCGAGGATGACTGAACCATGCTCCTGCACCCACTCTGCCGCCCGGCCCTGCTTGCCGTTTCCCTGTCACTGGCCTGTGCCGCGCATGCCCAGTCCGTACCCGAGCGCACCCATCGGAACCGCAGTGCCACCGATCTGGATGCGGTGAAGGTCACCGCCGAACGCACCCACGCCGATACCGGCGCCCTTGGTGATCGCGTGCTGCGTGATACCCCGTTTGCGATCACCGCCGTGGGCCGCGAGCAGATCGAGCAGCGCCAAGTGGTCTCGCTGGGCGAAGCGTTCCTGCTCGACCCTTCGGTCACCACCCAGGTCAGCGCCTATGCCAGTGGCTGGAGTTCGCCGATCCGCAACCGTGGCATCGACCTGAACTTCGACAGCTATCGGGTCAATGGCCTGCAGGTCTCCTCGTGGGGTACCGAGTGGCCGCTGGAAGTGATGGAACAGGTCGATCTGCTGAAAGGCCCGGGCGGATTCCTGTACGGTTTCGGTGCCCCCGGTGGCATCGTCAACTACATCACCAAGAAGCCGACCGACACGCCCACCTTCTCCGCCCAGCTGGGCTGGCGCGAGCAGGGCATCGTCAGCGGCGGGATCGACGTCGGCGGCCGCTTCGGCAACGAGCAGATGTTCGGTTATCGTTTCAACGCCTACCGGGAAAAGGGCGAAACCTTCAACGGTGGCCACGTCGATCGCAAGGTGGGCGCACTGTCGCTGGACGCGCGCCTGAGCGACGCACTGATCTGGACCTTCGACGGCGTGTTCCAGTCACGCGACCTGCGCGAGGAATCGCCGCAGTACTACTTCCGCGGACTGACCTCATTGCCACGACCGATCGCCGGGAATGCCGGCAACAGTGTCCCCGGCACCTACTACGACACTCGTTCCAGCCTGTTGTCGACCCGCTTGGACTGGCAGATCAACAGCGACTGGAAAACCAGCCTGAGTTATGGCGTCACCACCTCGTGGAATGACGTCAACAAGATCTTCGCCTACATCGATTCGCCCAATGGCGACTATGACGTCAACGTCTATGAACTGGGTGGCAAGAGCGAGTGGAAGCTGGCGCAGGCGATGCTGCAGGGCAGCTTCCACACCGGTCCGCTGCAGCATCAGGTGGTGGCAGGCATCAGTCACCAGACCGGGCTGGGCTGGGACCGTCCCTACGAATGGAGCCTGATCGGCCGCGCCAACCTGTACCAGCGCCATGCCATCCGCCATGACGCCGTCGGTTCACGGGTGATGACCCGCGGCGACGAGACCGTGCAGCAGGCCGTGTTCGCAAGCGATACCGTCGATCTCGGCAGCGGCTGGTCGGTGCTGGCGGGCTGGCGCTACAACGATTACGAGACCAAGGGCCGCTACCACACCTATCCGGTCACACCGACCTATGCCGTGATGTTCAAGCCCAGCGAGGCGGTCATCCTCTACGCCAGCTACATCGAATCGCTGGAAGCGGGCAGCCGCGTAGGCAACAACTACGTCAACGCCGGTGATGTGCTCGACCCGACCCTCAGCAAGCAGTACGAGATCGGCGCGAAGGCCGAGGCCGCGCGCTGGAATGCGAACGTGGCGGCGTTCCGGCTGGAGCGTGGCGCAAATATCGATGAACTCACACCGGCCGGCAAGCGCCTGGTGCAGGACGGCATCACGCTGTACGAAGGCATCGAAGCCAGTGCCGACCTGCACCTCAGCGATGTCCTCACGGTTGGCGGAGGCGTCACCTGGCTTGACCCGACCTACGACAGGCTGTCCCCGGCCAGCGTCGCACAGGAAGGCAACCGTACCGCCGGTGCAGCGCGCTGGAGTGGGGTCGTGCACGCCACCTACCAGCTGCCGTGGGTGGATGGGCTGGAGTCCTACGCCGCGGTGCGCTATTACGGCGATGTCTGGTACGACGCCGACAACACCCTGAAGCTGCCCGACTACACGCTGGTCAATGCAGGCATCGGTTACCGCCTGCTCGCCTCCGGTCATCCGGTGACCGTGCGCGCCAGTGTCGAGAACCTGGCCAACCGGAAGTACTGGTCCAACGCCGGCACAGGCCTGCCACGCACGTTCGCTGTGAGCGTGCGGTTCGACATGTAAGGCCCGGCACCACCGTGGGTGCGGATCGTTGGTCCGCACTCCATATTTCACGCGCAGCCCGCAATAATGGTGGAAGACCCTTCCACCGAGCCTGCATGTCCGCCCGCCAATCCCGCCTCAGCCGCCTGTGGGCCCACGAAAAGGCCAGCTACGGCCTGCGCGTGTTCATCGCGCTGACCGCGGCCGTGGCCGTGTGCTGGCAGTTCGAGGCGCTGACCGCCCTGCCCGGCTTGTTCCTCGGCATCATCGCAAGCGCCATCGCGGAAACGGACGACAACTGGTGGGGCCGGATCAAGGCCGTGGTGTTGTCACTGTTGTGCTTCTGCATTGCGGCGGCCTCGGTGATCTGGCTGTTCCCGTGGCCGTGGATCTTCATCGGTGCGCTGGCACTGTCCACCTTCGGCCTGACACTGCTTGGCGCGCTCGGTGAGCGCTACGCATCCATTGCCCAGGCCACGGTGACGCTGGCGATCTACACGATGATCGGCTTGGAGCAGCATGGCGCCAGCGACCTCCACAGCGCGCTGGACGCGGTCAGCCATCTGCTGGCCGGTGCAGCCTGGTACGGGCTGCTGTCGATCCTGTGGACTGCGCTGTTCGCCAACCGGCCGGTGCGCGAACGCGTGGCGCGGCTGTACGTTGAGCTGGGCCGCTACCTGCAGCTGAAGGCTGCGCTGTTCGAGCCGGTGCGCGAAGCCGACCTGCAACGTCGCCAGCTCGACCTGGCCGAACAGAACCGGCGCGTGGTCGGTGCGTTGAACGAGGCCAAGACCGCGATCCTGGCCCGCTTCGGCCGTTCCGGGCGGCCGGGCGTGAACTCCGGCCTGTACCTGCGCCTGTATTACATGGCACAGGATTTCCACGAGCGCGCCAGTTCCTCGCACTACCCGTATGGCGCGCTGGTGGACGCCTTCTTCCACAGCGATGTGCTTTACCGCTGCCAGCGCCTGCTCGACCTGCAGGGCCAGGCCTGTGCCCGCCTGGGCGAGGCGATCCGGCTGCGTCGTCCGTTCGTATACGGCGAAAGCAACCAGCAGGCCGGGCGCGACCTGGCCGACGCGCTCGCCTACCTGCGTGACCAGCAGCGCCCGCAGTGGCAGCGCCTGCTCGGTTCGCTGGACCTGCTGGTTCACAACCTGCGCAGCATCGAGCGCCGCCTGCTGGATGCCGAACGTTCCGAAGCCAGCCTGGACAACGTCGACACTCGCCTGCGCGACAGCAACCCGCATACCCTGCGCGAGATGGGCGTGCGCATCCGCCAGCAGCTCACGCCCGGCTCGGTGCTGTTCCGCCATGGCCTGCGCATGGCACTGGCGCTGATCGCCGGCTTTGCAGCGATCCGGCTGTTCAATGCGCAGAACGGTTCA
This sequence comes from Stenotrophomonas maltophilia group sp. SKK55, assembly GCF_057179845.1. Taxonomy (NCBI): domain Bacteria; kingdom Pseudomonadati; phylum Pseudomonadota; class Gammaproteobacteria; order Lysobacterales; family Lysobacteraceae; genus Stenotrophomonas; species Stenotrophomonas maltophilia group sp. SKK55. The sequence continues at coordinate 118,728 of NZ_JBXUHP010000005.1, read as the reverse complement.
TGGGTACTGCTGACCATCGTGTTCGTGTGCCGGCCCAACTTCGGCGCCACCCGCCAGCGCCTGGCACAGCGCATCGTCGGCACCGTCGCCGGACTGGTGCTGACCTGGGCACTGCTGCAGCTGTTCCCGCAGCTGCACGTACAGCTGCTGATCGCACTGCTGTCGGCACTGTTGTTCTTCTTCACCCGCACCGACCGCTACCTGGTGGCATCAGCCGCGATCACCGTGATGGCGCTGACCTGCTTCAACCTGATCGGCGATGGCTTCGTGCTGATCGTGCCGCGCATGGTCGATACGCTGCTGGGCTGCGCGATCGCCGCCGCCGCCGCGTTCCTGATCCTGCCCGACTGGCAGGGCCGCCAGCTGCATCTCGTCCTGGCACGCGTGCTGGATACCGCCGCTCGCTACCTGGATTCGGTGCTGGGCCAGTACCGCAGCGGCATGCGCGACGACCTGGCCTACCGCATCGCCCGCCGCGACATGCACAACGCCGACGCCGCGCTGTCCACCGCACTGTCGAACATGCTGCGCGAACCCGGCCACGTGCGCCGCAACCTGGATGCCGGCTTCCGCTTCCTGGCGCTGTCCAACACGCTGCTGGGGCATCTGTCGGCGCTGGGTGCGCACCGCGACCAGGTGGACAGCTACGCAGGCGATCCACTGGCGCTGGCCGCGGGCGATCGCGTGCGCAAGGCACTTCAGCAGCTGGCGACGGCGCTGACCGCGCGGCAACCCGTCGCGGACGATGACAACGACGCCGACCGCGCGGCGGCTGCCGAGCTGGAGCAGATCGACGAGGCGATGCCGCCGAAACTGCAGTTGATCCGTACCCAGATGGCGCTGGTACTGCGCATGCTGCCAAAGGTGCGGGCAGCGGCCAATGAGGCGGTGACCAACCTGACCTGATCCCTCATCGCTGATCGGGCATCCCATCCACGCATGGCGTGGATCTGCTGCGCCGCGTGCAACGGCGCGTTGCACCTGGCGATGCAGTTCGATCACGGCGCCAGGCGGATACTGGGCAATCGCCCGCTCTGGATCATCACCATGAAAATCGAACTCAGCGGTCGCACCGCGCTGGTCACCGCCTCCACCGCCGGCATCGGCCTGGCCATCGCCCAAGGCCTGGCCAGCGCTGGTGCGCGGGTCATTGTCAATGGCCGCAGCACCAGCAGCGTCGAGCGCGCCCGCCAGCATCTGCTCGCGGCCGTGCCGGGAGCCGACGTATTGGGTGTCGCCGCCGACCTCTCCGATGCGGCCGGTGTCGATACGCTGCTGGCCGGGCTGCCGAAGATCGACATCCTGGTCAACAACGCCGGCATCTTCGGCCCAGAGGATTTCTTCCAGACCGATGACGCCACCTGGGAGCGCTACTGGCAGACCAACGTGATGTCCGGCGTACGCCTGTCGCGTGCGCTGCTGCCAGCGATGGTCGATGCCGGCTGGGGCCGCGTGCTGTTCATTTCGTCCGAATCGGCGCGCAACATCCCGGCCGACATGATCCATTACGGGGTCAGCAAGACCGCGCAGCTGTCACTGTCGCGCGGCCTGGCCAAGCGCGTGGCCGGCAGCGGCGTCACCGTCAACGCGGTGCTGCCTGGCCCGACCCTGTCCGACGGCTTCGCGGCGATGTTCGAGGATGAACGCCGACGCAGCGGCAAGCCACTGGAGCAGATCGGCCGCGAGTTCGTGATGGCACACCGGCCGTCCTCGGTGATCCAGCGCACTGCCACGGTCGAGGAAGTGGCCAACATGGTGGTGTACCTGGCGTCGCCGCAGGCTTCGGCCACGTCCGGTGCGGCACTGCGCGTGGATGGCGGCGTGGTCGACGATATCGTCTGAGTCCGACGGCAGGTGTGCGGACCAACGGTCCGCACCCACAGGTCCGCACCCACAGCGGATGGGCAGGAATGCTAGGCTGCGCCGGTCAAGGAGGTTCCATGTCCGGTCACAACCAGTTTGCCCTGCTCCGCCAGCGCCGTTTCCTGCCGTTCTTCGTGGTACAGGCGCTCGGTGCGTTCAACGACAACGTGTACCGGCAAGCGATCATCAGCATGTTGCTGTTCATGGCCGTGCCAGAGGAGGAACTCGGGCTGTACGCCACGTTGGCACCGGCCATCTTCATCCTGCCGTACTTCCTGTTCTCGGCACTGGCCGGGCAGATCGCCGACAAACTGGAAAAATCGCGGCTGATCGTCATCACCACCACCATGGAGATCGTGATCATGTCGCTGGCCGCCGCCGGCTTCCTCACCCAGAGCCTGCCGGTGTTGCTGGTCGCCCTGTTCTGCACCGGCATGCAATCGACCCTGTTCGGCCCGGTGAAGTATTCGGTGCTGCCGTCGGTGCTCAGGCCCGAGGAGCTGACCGGCGGCAACGGCCTGGTCGAGATGGGGACCTCGATGTCGATCCTCTCCGGCATGATCGTCGGCGGCCTGGTGTTCACCGTGGCCGGGAGCCACGGCACGGTGGTGGCTGCGTGCGCGATCATCGCCCTGGCGATCTGCGGCAACATCGCCGCGCGCCTGATTCCCAGGGTCGATGCAGGCGACCCGACCCTGAAGATCAACTGGAACCCGTTGCCGGAATCGCTGGCGGTACTGCGCATGGCGCGCCAGCAGAAGGCCGTGCGCAACTCGATCCTGGGCGTGTCCTGGTTCTGGTTCGTTGGCACCGTGCTGACCTCGCAGCTACCGGCCTACGCAGTGACCAACCTGGGCGGCGAGCCGACCCTGTACATCTTCGCGCTGGCCCTGTTCTCGGTGGGCACCGGCGTCGGCTCGCTGCTGTGCGAGAAGCTGTCAGCCCGTACGGTGGAAATCGGCCTGGTACCGCTGGGCGCGTTCGGCATGACCGCGTTCCTGCTCGACCTGTACTTCGCCCGCAGCGGCGAAGCGACGGTGCACGGGCTGACCATCGCGCCGTTCCTGCAGCAGCCCGGCAGCATCCGCATCGTCATCGACCTGATCGGCATCGGCCTGTTCACCGGCATCTTCGTGGTGCCGCTGTTCGCACTGATCCAGAGCCGCACGCCGAAGGCGCAGATGTCGCGCGTGTTCGCCGCACTGAACATCCAGAACTCGGGCTTCATCGTCGCTGCGGCGTTGCTGTCGCTGGCCGCGCACACGCTGCTGCACTGGACCATTCCGCAGCAGTTCCTGGCGCTGGCCATCGCCAACGCGCTGGTGGCGATCTACATCTTCACCATCGTCCCCGAATTCCTGATGCGCTTCCTCAGCTGGCTGATGGTGCGCACCCTGTACCGGCTGCGCCCGCACGGCATCGAGGCCAACGTGCCCGACGAAGGCGCCGCACTGCTGGTCTGCAACCACGTCAGCTACATGGACGCGCTGATCCTGTCGGCGACGATTCCGCGCCCGGTGCGCTTCGTCATGTACTACAGGATCTTCAACATCCCGGTAATGCGCTGGATCTTCCGGACCGCCAAGGCAATCCCGATCGCCGGTGCGCGCGAAGACCCGGCACTGATGCAGCGCGCGTTCGACGAGATCGACGCTGCGCTGGCCGAAGGCGAACTGGTCTGCATCTTCCCCGAGGGTGCGCTGACCCGCGACGGGGAGATGGCGCCGTTCAAGTCCGGCGTCGAGAAGATCCTCGAGCGGCGGCCGGTGCCGGTGGTGCCGATGGCCCTGCGCGGCATGTGGTCGAGCATGTGGAGTCGCCGCGACAGCCGCCTCGGCCGCATGCGGGTGCCGCGCCGTTTCCGCGCTACCGTCGAGGTCGTGGCGGCACCGGCCGTCGATGGCCACGCCACCCGCGCCCCGGTGCTGGAGGCGCAGGTGCGGGCCCTGCGTGGCGATCACGCCTGATCGGCCCGGCGGCCGTCGGTAGCGCTTCCAGGCGATAGCCCCAATCCCCGGAATGACGGCCTCTGTCTCATGACAGAGACCCGTCAAATAGCGCCCAGTCAAGGGCCATACACGCCACCATCTGACTGTAAACGCATACATGCAGCGCAGGTTGAGGTAGATTACGCACCCACAGGGGGGAGGTTCGGCCAATGCACCAAGGCCGGCCACCAAGGAATGGAGTCTTGCTTTGAATCAACCGCCACCGCTCAGCCGTCCGGTCTACATCCCCAACCATCTGGTCTGGGCGATCCTGACGACGCTGTTCTGCTGCCTGCCGTTGGGCGTGGTGTCGATCGTCTATGCCTCCCAGGTCGATGGCCGCCGCGCGGCCGGCGACCTGCCGGGGGCCTACAGCGCGTCGCGCAAGGCGGGCTGGTGGGCGGTGGCTTCGGCCGTGGCCCTGCCGGTCCTGTTGCTGTTGTGGTTCGGGCTGTTCGGCGGCTTGGCCGTACTGGGCGCTCTTTCCGACCAATGATTCACCACCACCACCCATCAAGGAGCTTGAACCCATGAATACCGCCACTCCGCAGGTCCCGAACAATCTGGTCTGGGCCATCCTGAGCACCCTGTTCTGCTGCCTGCCGGCCGGCATCGTGTCGATCGTCTACGCCGCCCAGGTCAACGGCAAGCTGGCCGCTGGCGACATCGCCGGTGCCCAGGAATCCTCGGCCAAGGCCAAGAAGTGGGCCATCTGGTCGGCCATTGCCGCCGTCGTGGTCGGCGTGCTGTACGGCATCCTGATCGTCGCTCTCGGCGGCATGGGTGCGATGAGCAACAGCGGCTACTGATCCGCGTGGACGGATCCGGCGCCTGCGCCGGATCCGTTGCTGCATGTCCGCACTGCCCACCCGATCCCGACTGGCCCGCTGGGCACCGCTGCTGGCCGCCACCGGCCTGGCCGCCGGTGCCGCGCTGGTGCTGCGCAACGTCAATCCGTATGTCGCCGGCAATCCCTTGCCGAGCTGCCCGCTGTACGCGCTGACCGGCCTGTACTGCCCGGGCTGTGGCAGCACCCGCTGCCTGTATTCGCTGGTCCATTTCGACCTGCCCGGCGCGATGGCGATGAACCCGCTGCTGGTCATCAGCCTGCCCTTCCTGCTGCTGATGCTGCTGAACGTCGCCGGCATCCGTCCGCGCCTGCTGGACCCGCTGATGCGGGTGCTGGCCAATCCCACGTTCTGGCTCTGGGTACTGCCCGGGTATGCGCTGCTGCGTAACCTGCCATGGGCACCGTTTACCGCGCTGGCACCGGTCTAGGTTTCCAGCCAACGGCGCAGCCCCTCGTGGTGGGCGAGTGCATTGATACGGGATCTGGCCGGGCGGGTGGGCCGCGCAGGGGCCGCTGCAAGTACCCCGCCGGGGCCCAGCCCAGCCGCTGGCGGCTGTGCGTTCGGTCGCTCGCGAAGCAGTGCTTCGCAAGCAAAGCGCCCTCACCCATGTAAGCTCGGTCGCCGCATCCATGCGGCTCACGCCCCTGCGCAGCCCACCCGCCCGGCCTCTGACAGTTTCCGTGTGCGTCCACCACGGAAAAGAAAAAGAAGATCAAAAGCGAAAGCGGATCGCTTCGCTGCGCTCGCTCGGAGCCGAGCATGGCTCGGCTCTACAGAACATCCGTCATCGGGAAACTGTCGGGGGTGGGGCGGTGTGGGGCTGCAGGACCGTTGGCGCCATGGATGGCGCCATCGAGCCCCCAGGGAGGGGTTTACGGCGTGTCCTGCAGCCCCACACCGCCCCGCCCAACCCTCAGCAACCCAGAGCCGCTTTGGCTTTGGCGTTGGCCTCTGCAGGTGCAGGGCTGCAAGCCCTGCCAGAACACCTACGTCACCCAGCCTGCAATCACCAGCAACGCGAGGATCGCCAGCCACAGCAGCAGCATCCGCCACACCAGGCTCATCGCATCACGCAGGTCCGGCAGCCGCTGCCACACCGGCAACAGCCCCGCCTCGGTGTAATCGTGCGCGTCCTCGCGCAGCTCGGCGTTGACGCTGGCCCGCGCCACCGCGCCCAGAAACCCGATGGTGCCGACCAGGCGTTCGCCATGGGCCTGGCGCCAGGCCTTCCACGCCGTATCGAAGTTGCCGACCAGCGCCATCGAGAACGCCATCAGCTGCGCTACCGGCCACTCGATCCAGCCCAGCAGGCGCTGGGCCAGCGCCAGCGGCTCCACCGGCACGCGTGCACGCATCGGGCTTTCCGCCATCAGCGCCAGCAAGCGGTAGCCCAACGCACCGGCCGGGCCCAGCAGCAGGAACCAGAACAGCACCGCGAACCAGCGACGCAGCGCATTGAGCAAGGTCGCTTCGACCAGCGACGGCACGTCTTCGCGCAGGCTGCCACCGGCGGCCTGCAGGTTGCGCACGGCCGCCTGTCGTGTCGCCGCATCATCCGCGTCGATGATCGCTTCGATATCCCGATCCAGGTCGCGTGGCCCCCAGCACCAGGCGAGCACGCCCACCCCCAGCAGCAGCGACGGCAGGCCGAACAGCACTCCGCGCAGCAGCCACGCCAGCAGCCCCATCAGCAGCAGCGGCGGCAGCAGCGCCAGCGCCACTCCAGCCGGTCCCTGCCAGGCCTTGCCACCACGCGCATCCAGCCAGCCCAGCCAGCGCCGGAAGCCGTCGAAACGGCGCATCGAGGCGGCAGCGGCCGGGGCAACGTGGCCCAGGGCCAGCGCCACCAGCACGGCGGCCAGAGTGGTGAACATGGCAGGTCTCCCTACGAAACAGAACGCTCGGCGCCGCTACCTTACCTGTCGCAGCGGTGCCCTCGCGGGTGAACCGGACTGTAACCCGGGCCGTGTTCAGGTGGCGGCAATACAGCTGCCACGATCGGCCCGGCCGAAACGCCGGCTCAGCCTCGCTGCTGGCGGTACCAGTGTTCGATCAGGCTCCGCGAAATCGAGATCGGTGGCGACAGGCGGATGCCCTGGCCGTCGTCCTCCACATCGCGCGCCAACGCGGCGCCGACCTCGTCGGCACTGAACCAGCGCGCGTCTTCCAGCTCGCCATCCACGGTCGGCAGGTCGTCATGCGCCTGTGCACGGAAGCCGACCATCAGCGCGCCGGGGAACGGCCACGGCTGCGAACCGAGGTACTGGCAGGCGGTCACCCGCACCTTGCTCTCCTCATGGACTTCGCGCACCACGGTCTGCTCGAAGGTCTCGCCAGGTTCGACGAAGCCGGCCAGCACCGAGTAACGGCGCGGGGCCCAGTTCGACTGTCGGCCCAGCAGCAGCCGGCCCTGGTTTTCCACGGCGACGATCACCGCCGGATCGACGCGCGGATAGTGTTCGGTGGAACACTGCGCGCAACGGCCGACGAAGCCGCCACGGGCAAACGCCACCGCGCCGCCGCATACGCCGCAGAAGCGGGTGCGCGAGTGCCAGTAGGACATGCCACGGGCATAGCTGAAAGCGGTGGCATCGGCCATCGGCCACAACAACGCAGCCTGGCGCAGATCCAGTCGGCGTGGCGCGCTCACGGTGACATTGGTGGCTTCGACCGAGAACCATGCCTGATCACCGCGAAGCCCCAGGAAAACTGCGGCGCCCGGGCCACCGCCGACGTCGGCGCCGGTCAGCGCCAGCGGCTGGTCGTCATCGCCGGTGAAGGCGCTGCCATCGTGATCGAGGACGAGGATGCGCGCGCCCGGCCACAGGCGCGCCAGTGCATCGGCATCTTCGCGCAGGGCATCGGCGCGCTCCAACGGTTCGCCAACGAAGGCAAAACCGGAAAGCGGCGAAGGAGTATTGGGCATCCGCCAAGCGTGCCGCCAATCGATGCAGGTGGCAAGCCGCAGGCTTTGCGGAAACCGCCTGTGGGTGTGGAGCTTGCTCCACACACCTTGTCGCGCGGGACACAGGCCCCGCGCCCTGCTTACATGCTGAAACTGCTGCCGCAGCCGCAGGTGGTCTTTGCGTTCGGGTTGCGGATCACGAACTGGGCACCCGTCAGGCTCTCGGTGTAATCCACCTCCGCGCCCATCAGGTACTGCAGGCTCAGCGGGTCGACCAGCAGGGTCACACCGCTGGTCTGTACCGCCAGGTCATCCTCGGCACGGTTCTCGTCGAACTCGAACCCGTACTGGAAGCCCGAACAGCCGCCTCCCTCGATGTACACACGCAGGGCCAGGTCGGGGTTGCCCTCTTCCTGGATCAGGGATTTGACCTTGGCGGCCGCCGACTCGGTGAAGTTCAGCGGGCGCTCCAGCGATTGGTAATCGGGCGCGGCAACCGGGGTGGCGCCGGGCAGGGAGACTAGCGTGCTCATGCTGCCAGCATGGGGGTGCCGACGACGGCTTTCAAGCCATCGCCTCGGCCAGCTTGCGACGCGCGGCGGTATCGCCCTTGCCATCATGGGCGTCTTCGCCTTCCGGCGCCGGCAAGGCTGCCATCGGGGCGCTGGCATGGATCAGGCGGCCGTTCAGCTGCGCGCCCGCGTTCATCTCCACCACCTGGTAATGGACGTTGCCATTGACCCGTGCGCTCGGGGTCAACTCGACCTTCTCGGTAGCGTGTACATCGCCGTCCAGGCGGCCACTGATGACCACCACCTGGGCCCGGATCTCACCTTCGATCACGCCGTGCTCGGCAACCGTCAGGGTCGCACCACTGGCGCCTTCGGCGGCGATCACCTTGCCGTGGATGCGGCCTTCCACATACAGGCCACCACTGAATTCCACATCACCGCGGATCACCACCTGGTTGCCGATCAGGGCATCCACCACCAGCTGGCCTTCACGGTTGGATTTGCTGCTTCCGAACATCTGCCTACTCCCCTTTGCTGGCCGGCGCACCGGCCTGTTTCCAGTCGAATACCTGGGTGGTACCCCCCGTACCACTCCCCAATGTCACCCGCACGCGTTGCGGGGTGAAGTCAGCCGGCAGCATCACGCTGCCGGTGAGCTGCTGGAAGTACCGGAACGAGTAGTCCTGTCCCGGCACCTTGCTGCGCTGGTGCAGATCATCCCAGCTGATCGTGGCCAACTTGCCGTTCTTCACGCCTTCCACGGTGAAGCGCATCTGCCCCTGGCTGATGGCCCCGCGGTTGAGGTTCTGGGTCAGCACGGCGGTGTACTGCCAGGTGCCGGCCGCTTCCGGGCTGAACTCGATCGAATGGGTGTTCAGGCCCTTGCGCTGGCTGGTCGAGCCGACCAGCCGCTCATAGAAGGCAACATCGGCGCGCAGCCCGGCGATTTCCTCATCGCGCTCGGCCAGCGAGGACTGCACCTCGGTATTGGCGGCACGGCTGATGCGGTCGGAGGCTTCCAGCGTGGCCTGCTTCTGGCGCAGCTCGGTCAGCTGTGCCTGCAGCGTCTCGGCACGCTTCTCGGCGGCCTGCAGGCGCTGGCCCTGGGCATCGCGCGGGGTGGCCATCCAGCAGCCGCCAAGCACCGCCAGCACCAGGCTGAGCAGCCAGATGCCGCCGATCACCAGCAGGCGGCGACGGTCGGCAGGCGGTTGCGGCGCGCCGGGCAGGCGGACCTGCACGCGCATGGGAGGACGGTTGGTCATGGGTGGTTTCCGGGGTATCGCAAGGGCGACACCGGTACGGCCCCTGTGGCAAACGACGGGCTAGTGTATGACAGGACGGGTGGGTTTCCTGCGCAGTGGCCGGCCACGGTCTGTGGCGTTCAGGCACGCCATCGTCGATAGTGTGGCCCCCTGCACAGTTCCGTCGCCGGAGCACCGCCATGACCGAAGCCCACCTGTTCGTGATCGGCATCCTGCTGGCCTGGCTGGCCGGTATCCGCGTCTACCTCACCGTGTTCGGTGTCGGCCTGGCCGGGCTGCTTGGCTGGGTCGACCTGCCCCCCGCCCTGCAGGCCACCGAATCCTGGTGGGTGCTGGGCACCTCGGCGACGCTGGCGGTGGCCGAGTTCTTCGCCGACAAGATCCCTGGCGTGGATTCGGTGTGGGACCTGGTGCAGACGCTCGCGCGCGTACCCGCCGGCGCATTCCTTGCGGCGGCCACGCTGTCGCCGGATGGCCAGCTGGGCACCGGTGCGCTCGCCGCCGGTGCCGGCGTCGCCCTGGCCAGCCATGGCCTGAAGGCCGGTACCCGCGCCCTGCTCAACACCTCGCCGGAACCGGCCAGCAACTGGGTCGCCTCTGCGGCCGAAGACACCGTCGTGATCGGTGGCCTGGCCCTCGCCCTGGCACACCCGTGGATCGCGCTGATCGTGGTGCTGGCCTGCAGCCTGGCCGGTGCGCTGCTGGTGTGGCTGGTCTGGCGCGCCCTGTGGAAGGGCGTGCGCTGGCTGGCGCGCGGTGCATCGGCAGCACCGCCAGGGCACACCGGTACCGGCTGAGCGCCGGGCTTGTCGCATAATGGACGCGAACACCAGGAGCACCGATGGCCGCAAACGAATCCCCCGCGGGCGCCCGCCCGGGACGCGCTGAAACCCCTCCGGCTGACCATTGGCAACGCTGGGCCCCCGAGACGGCACCTCCGGCCGTGGACCCACCGATGGCGGCGACCCCATCTCCTGTCGCGGCCGATGCGTCCACGCCGGCCAACAGCGCGCCGCCGCCGCTGCCCGGCCCGGTCGCACTGGCCGACGCCGGCAACAACGATCTGGCCCCGTCGCCATCGGACTCGCCCTACCGCGTGCTGATCGTTGAAGACGATCGCGCGCAGGCCCTGTTCGCGCAGAGCGTGCTGCACGGCGCCGGCATGCAGGCGATCGTCCACAACGATGCCGATGCCGCGCTGCAGGCCATCAAGGAGCACCGCCCCGACCTGATCCTGATGGATCTTCATCTGCCCGGCCTGGACGGCATGCGCCTGACCGCGCTGATCCGCCAGCAGCCCGGCCTGCAGCTGCTTCCGATCGTGTTCCTCAGCGGTGATCCGGATCCGGAGCGCCAGTTCGAAGTCCTCGACAGCGGCGCGGACGACTACCTGAGCAAGCCGATCCGGCCCCGCCACCTGATCGCAGCGGTGGCCAACCGCATCCGCCGCGCACGAGCCCAGGCCGCCACCCTCCCCGGCGCCACCGGTGCACCGGCCACCAGCAATCCGGAAACCGGCCTGCCGACGCGCCACCACGTGCTGCAGCAGCTCAACACCGCACTCGCCCACCGCGATCAGGGCGGCGTGTTCTTCATCGAAGTGGCCAGCGCGCTGGGCCTGCGCGAACGCTATGGCTATGCCGCGTTTGAACGGCTGATGGTGCAGGCCGGGCAGCGCCTGGCCGAAGCCGGCCATCCGCACCTGCTGGCACGCCTGAACGACAACAGTTTCCTGCTGCTGGCCCGCAGCGCCGACGAGGACGCCCTTGACAGCATCGCTGCCAGCCTGCGCGAGCAGCTGTCGGCACGTGCCTTCGTGATCCGCGACGACGAATCCGTGCACCTGCGCGGCGTAGTCGGCTATGCACCGCTGTCACCGGGCTTCGACGATGCCAGCAGTGCGTTGGAAGCCGTCGAGCGCACCACCCTGCAGGCGCGCCTGCTCAGCGCCGGCGTGGCCGGCCATGTGCACCGCCAGGCAGTCACCGAACAGGAACACCTGGCGCTGCTGGAAGGACAGCTGGAACTGGCCTATCAGCCGATCGTCGCTGTTGCCGGCGGCAACACCGCGCAGTACCAGTTGCTGTTGCGCCTTCGCCAGGCCGACGGCACCGTGCTGGCGGCCGGGCAGGTGATCCCGGCCGCGGAAGCCGCGGGCCGCATCGCCGATCTCGACCAGCAGGTGATGGACCACGCGCTGGGGCTGCTGGACCTGTACCGCCACGCGACGCAGCCAATGAACCTGTTCGTCTCGCAGTCGCTGCGCACCCTGCAGCGCGACGCCTTCGCCGACTGGCTGCTGGAATCACTGCAGCAGCGTGACCTGCCGGGCAGTGCATTGGTGATCGACGTGCGCCTGCCGGACGCACTGATCCACACCGTGCCGCTGCAGCAGTTCTGCCAGCGCATGGCCAGTGTCGGGGTGCGCTTCTGCCTGAGCCAGTTCGAACCCAGCGGCGAGGCCGATGCCCTGCTGAACCAGCTGCCGCTGTCGTTCGTGCGCATGGCTGCGCGCTTTTCCAGCAGCCATGCCAATCCGGCCATGCGCGAGGAGCTGCGCAAGGCGATCGATCAGGCCCATGCCGCCGGGCTGCAGATCATCGGCCAGCAGATCGAGGATCCGCAGGCTGCGGCGGCGATGTGGGTCGGCGGCGTCGACTACATCCAGGGCAACATGGTGCAGTCGGCCGGCAGCGACCTGAACTTCGACTTCCACAACGCGGTGCTCTGACGTGCCGCTGTGGGGCGTGCTGCTGGTTGCCCTCGCCGCGGCCACCATCGCGCTGATGGTGCTGGGCCTGCGGCTTCGTGCGCGCGACCGTGCGCTGGCGCAGCTGCAGCGCACGCACGGCGCGCTGGCCGCTGAACGGGACCAGCTACGCCATACCACTGAACGCCAGGGCCAGCTGGAACAACAGCTGCTGCAGGCCAAGCAGGCCGCCGAGGCGGCCGTGCTGGCCAAGGGCGAGTTCCTGGCCACGATGAGCCACGAGATCCGCACCCCGCTCAATGGCATCCTGCCGATGCTGGAGCTGATCGCACGCGGGCCACTGGGCGAGGACCAGCGGCAGATGCTGGCCACCGCCTCGGCCAGCTCGCAGCAGCTGCTGCGCATCGTCGACGACATCCTCGACTACTCCCGGCTGGAAGCACAGGCGCTGGAGCTGGAAATCACCAGCTTCAACCTCCGCGATCTGCTCGATGGCGTGGTGCAGCTGATGCAGCGCGCCGCCGACGCCAAGGGCCTGGCACTGGGCCTGCAGCTGGATCCATCGGTGCGCCTGCCGGTGCGCGGCGACCCGGTGCGCCTGCGCCAGGTGCTGAGCAACCTGCTGGCCAATGCGATCAAGTTCACCGCCCGCGGCCAGGTGCAGCTGCGTGTGCTGCGCCTGGGCGAAGGTGCCGCGCAGCACCAGCTGCGCTTCGAGATCATCGATACCGGCATCGGCATCGACGACACGCTGCAGGCACGCCTGTTCCAGTCTTTCAGCCAGGCCGACGCATCCACCACGCGCATCTACGGCGGCACCGGTCTGGGCCTGGCCATCTGCAAGCGCATCATCGACCTGATGCATGGGCGTATCGGTGTGCAGTCCACGCCCGGCCAGGGTGCTACGTTCTGGTTCGAGATCCCGCTGCTGAAGGTTCCTGGCGACCTGCCAGCGATGACGCGCGCGCCGGCACCGCTGCTGCTGTTCAGTGCCGATGCAACGCTGCAGGCACGCATCGAGCGCGTCGCTGCCCACCATGGACTGCAGGTGCAGGTGCTGGCGCAACTGGACAGCGTGGTCGAGCGCCTGCGCGCTCCGGCGCGGCCCGGAAAACCGGCACCCGCCTGGCTGCTGGTCGATGCGCGCGCACGCCGCAATGGCGAGGCCACGCTGCAGCTTGCACTGGGAGAACGCGGCGACGACGATGCACTGCAGGTACTGTGGCTGCAGGAGGATGCGATTGCGCAACGCCCCCGCCAGCGCCAGCTGCCCTCCCACTTCGACGACGCCGCCCTGCATGCACTGCTGGCGGCACCGGTCGCCTCTGCCCGCCCCGCTGCGCTGCTGGCCAGCGCGGAACACGAGCAACCGGCTGCCACGCTGCCGCCGCTGCATCTGCGCGTGCTGGTGGTGGAGGACAATACGGTGAACCGGATGGTGGCCGAGCAGCTGCTGCGGGTGTTCCAGTGCGAGGTGCGCAACGCCGCCGATGGCGAACAGGCCCTGGCCGCCCTTCGCGAAGGCGGGATGGACATCGTGCTGATGGATTGCCAGATGCCGGTGCTGGACGGCTACGCCGCCACGCGCCGCTGGCGCGCCGAAGAAGCGGAAACCGGGCGTGCGCGACTGCCGATCATCGCGATGACCGCCAATGCGATGGCCGGCGACCGCGAGCGCTGCCTGCAGGCCGGCATGGACGATTACCTGTCCAAGCCGATCGCGCGCGCAACGCTGCATGCGCTGCTGCAGCGCTGGGGTGGCGGTAAAGCGGCATCACCTGCACGGCCTTCTGTAGAGCCGGGCCATGCCCGGCTGACGGCCAACTGCAGTCGCACGCCATCAGCCGAGCATGGCTCGGCTCTACCGAATCCGGAAAAGCAGGTGGCGCCAGCACCACAACCGGTGCTCGACCGCGATGTGCTGGATGAACTGCACGCGGTGATCGGCGATGCTGCCACCCAGATCGTCACGGTGTTTCTTGAAGATGTGCCGGCGATGGTGCAGCAGTTGCAGCTGGCCGCGCGGAACAGCGATGAACCGCGCATGCAGGCCGTCGCGCACAGCCTGAAATCATCAAGCGCGAACGTGGGAGCGTTGTCGCTGTCGGCGATCGCGCAGCGGATCGAGCACGAAGCCCGTAGTGGCAGCCTGCAGCGCCCCGCAGTGGCGGTGGCGCTGCTGGTTGCGGAATTCGCCCGGGCGCGCGTTGCACTGACGGGCTACCTGGCACAGCATCGCGCCGGCCAGGACCGCTGATTCACTCTTCCAGCTTGCTCAGCAGGTACTTCGGCTCGCCGATGCGCTCGATCAGGTCGAGCTGGGTTTCCAGCCAGTCGATGTGTTCTTCCTCCGAGTCGAGGATCTTCACGAACAGCTGGCGGCTGACGTAGTCACCCACCGAATCGGAATAGGCCACGGCCTCGCGCAGGGTGACCACGCCATCGCGTTCCAGCGACAGGTCGCACTGCAGGATCTCGGTCGGGTTCTCGCCGATGCGCAGCTTGCCCAGCGCCTGGAAGTTCGGCAGGCCTTCAAGGAACAGGATGCGGTCGGCGAGCATGTCGGCATGCTTCATCTCGTCGATCGATTCCTTGTACTCATGTTCGGCCAGTTCCTTGATGCCCCAGTTCTTCAGCATCTTGGCGTGCAGGAAGTACTGGTTGATCGCGGTCAGCTCGTTGTAGAGGACCTTGTTGAGGAATTCGATGACCTTGGTGTCGCCCTTCATGGGGATGCTCCTGCACGCTGAAAACGCAGGCACTGTAACGCCTTGCGTGCGGTGGTGAAGGAACGCGAATCGTGCGCATTGGCCTGCGCGGTTGCAGGTGAAGGACGCGAAAGCGCGGCGTCAACAGGCCGCGAGGAAACGATCAGGCGACCTGGGCGAGGCCCAATACCGGCAGCGGCAGATCGTGCGTCGCGCGTGCCTTGGCCAGCAGGTCGCCGGCCATGTCCAGGCACGAACCGCAGGTGGCACCGCAACCGGTACGCATGGTCAGTTCGGCCACCGTGCTGACGCCATGGCTGGCGGCTTCGCGGATCTGGTGGTCGGTGACTCCGTTGCAGATGCAGACGTACACAGGCGGGAACCGGGCTGACAGGCCAGAAGCGGCCTGTTGCGTATTCCAATGGAAACGAGAATGGTTGTCAATCAGAGACCTGAACCATTCTCGATACCGTTCAGAGTCGGATTGACCGGCCCGGCGGGCAGCCAGGTCCTGGTGGAAACAGCCGGCGGGGGACGCGTCGTGACGGATCGGCCCACAGCCTGCGTGGCCTCCCATTCAAACCGCCCCGGACTCCCCCTTGGCCTTGCGCGGCCAGTAGCCGCCGCGCTTGGGCGTGCGCTTCCGGGGCCTGTCGTGGCCGGCTGCGTGGCCCGGCATCCAGGCCTCGGCGGCACTCTTGGGCATGGCGCTGACGCCCTGCCCGGCCACCCCACGCGCCAACGGCGCCAGGTGTCGCAGCGCGCGCGCATAGACGCCACGCTTGAACATCACCACGTGCTCCACCGGGTACCAGAAGTCCACCCACCGCCAGTGGTCGAACTCGGGCGAGTCGGTATGGTCCAGCTGCACATGCGATTCATCGCCGGTCAGGCGCAGCAGGAACCAGACCTGCTTCTGGCCGATGCAGACCTGCCGCTCATTGCGGCGGATGGCCCGTGCCGGCAGCTTGTAGCGCAGCCAGCCGGGCGTCGCCCCGAGCACTTCCACGTGCTCAGGCAGCAGGCCGGTCTCTTCCTGCAGTTCACGATACATGGCCTCGACAGGCGTCTCGTCGGTGTTCATGCCGCCCTGCGGGAACTGCCAGCCGTCCCGGCGCACGCGTCGTGCCCAGAACACCTGGCCGTCCTGCCGCATCAGCACGATGCCGACGTTCGGTCGATAGCCGTCCGGATCGATCACGATGCGGACTCCTAAGAAAATCTACTGGTCGGGACTATCCCATGCCCTCTGTCGGCCCACAAGCACGGCACAAAAGTGTTGACAGGGCCGATACACATCCGCAGAATAGCGGGCTCACCAAGGCTATGTAGCTCAGCCGGTTAGAGCACAGCACTCATAATGCTGGGGTCGGTGGTTCGAGTCCACCCATAGCCACCACATTGAAAATCAAGTTGTTTTTCAGTGTGAAAAGTGAGAAAATAGCTGCACGTTTTGCCCCGTCGCCAAGCGGTAAGGCACCTGACTCTGACTCAGGCATTCGGTGGTTCGAATCCATCCGGGGCAGCCAAATTAAAAGCAAAAGGCCAGATCGAAAGATCTGGCCTTTTGCTTTTAATTTGGTCGCGCATTCCACCTTATCCCCGCGCCTGTCGGCGCGCCCCCTTGAACAACAAGGGGACTCTTCTCCAGAGAGAGGCCCGGGGTCGGATCCTTTTCCAAAGGAAAGGGCTCTGACCCCACCCCTTCCGAGATGCGAAACCATGGGTAGTGCCGGCCGCTGGCCGGCAACCCGGAAATGCATCCCCCCGAAACGACAAAAGCCCGGCCGAAGCCGGGCTTTTGCTTTCCCATCCAGCGGGCTCCCGAAGGAGCCCAACCAGGCGCGGTAGATCAGCGCTTGGAGAACTGGGTGGCGCGGCGGGCCTTGTGCAGACCAACCTTCTTACGCTCGACTTCACGGGCGTCACGGGTCATGAAGCCAGCCTTGCGCAGCTCGGACTTCAGGGTTTCGTCGTACTCGACCAGAGCACGGGCGATGCCCAGACGGATCGCACCGGCCTGGCCGGTGGTGCCGCCGCCAGCGGCGGTGACCAGGATGTCAAAGCTTTCGGTGTTCTTGGTCAGCTCGAGCGGCTGGCGCACGATCATGCGCGCAGTCTCACGACCGAAGAACTCGTCCAGCGGACGGCCATTGACGGTGATGTTGCCCGAACCCTTGCGCAGGAACACGCGAGCGGTGGAGGACTTGCGGCGGCCAGTGCCGTAGTTTTGAGTGATAGCCATGATTAGATATCCAGAACCTGCGGCTGCTGTGCGGCGTGCGGATGCTCAGTGCCGGCGTAGACCTTGAGCTTGCGGTACATCTGGCGACCCAGCGGGCCCTTCGGCAGCATGCCCTTCACGGCGATCTCGATCACGCGCTCCGGGTGGCGCTCCAGCGCCTGTGCCAAGGATTCGGTCTTCAGGTTGCCGATGTAACCGGTGAAACGGTGATACATCTTGTCCTGCAGCTTCTTGCCGGTGACGGCAATCTTTTCTGCATTGATGACGACCAGGTAGTCGCCGGTATCAACGTGCGGGGTGTAGACCGGCTTGTGCTTGCCGCGCAGACGGCGGGCCAGCTCGGTGGCGAGACGGCCCAGGGTCTTGCCCTCGGCGTCGACGAGGTACCAGTCGCGCTGGACGGTCTCGTTCTTGGCAGTGAAAGTGCTCATGAAGAACTCTAGGTTAGGTCGGGCTCATTGCGGCGAAAGGCTCACCGGAACTCTGCCACGCGTTGTGAAAAGGTGAAGCGTAAGAGGCGGGATTGTACGCAGGTCAGACCCCCGTTGCAAGCCGGCCCCTGACCGGGTTGGCAGGGGGACGGGGCCGGGCGAGAATCGCGGGGTCTTCCGCCCCACCGTGTACCGCCATGACCGTGCTCCGCCAGATCACCCCGCTGGACCACCTGCTGACCGAGGCGCAGCGCGCCCTGGACACGGTGTTCGGCAACCCGCCGGCGGCCCGTCCCTACCCGGCTGCGGACACCGACGAGCCGGGCATGGACAGCACTGAACGCCGCCATGCGGCCGGGCTGATGCGGATCAACCATGTCGGCGAGGTCTGCGCGCAGGGCCTGTACTTCGGCCAGGCCGCCGTGGCCCGCGACCCGGCCACGCGTGAACACCTGCTGGAAGCGGCCCAGGAAGAGACCGACCACCTGGCCTGGTGCGCCACCCGCCTGGGCGAACTGGACAGCCGTCCGAGCCTGTTCAACCCGCTCTGGTATGCCGGCAGCTACACCATCGGCACCCTGGCCGGGCTGCGTGGCGACGGCTGGAACCTGGGCTTCGTGGTCGAAACCGAGCGCCAGGTGGAAGCCCATCTGGACGAACACCTGGTCGACCTGCCGGCCAGCGACCTGCGCAGCCGCGCGGTCATCCAGGTGATGAAGGAAGACGAAGCCCGCCATGCGGAGCACGCCGAGCAGGCCGGCGCACGCCGCCTGCCGTTCCCGATCCCGGGCGTGATGGCGCTGGCCTCCAGGGTGATGAAGACCATCGCCTACCGCATTTGAAGGGTCGCCCGCACCAACGGTGCGGGCCTACCAGGAGGTGCGGGGGGCGACGGTGGGGCCCGACCGTTGGTCGGGCCATCAATCAGTTGGGCGACACCAGCTTCAAGCCGATCACGCCGGCCACGATCAGGCCCACGCAGGCCAGGCGGGCCGGCGACGCACTGTCATTGAACAGGTAGATGCCGAGCACAGCCACGCCCATGGCACCGATGCCGGTCCAGATCGCATAGGCGGTGCCGACCGGGATGCTCTTCATCGCCTGGCTCATCAGGTACAGGCTGATCAGGGCCGATACCACCGTGGCAACGGTGGGCAGGGGTTTGCTGAAGCCTTCGGAGTACTTCATTCCGAGGGCGAAACCGATCTCGAACAGGCCGGCCAGCAGCAGGTAGATCCAGGGCATGGGTGGGGGCTCCTTACCTTTCTTGAGAAAAACGAAACGGCCCGGTGTTTTCACACCGGGCCGTGGGTCGGTACATCACCGTGGAACTGTAACGCGTGCGGGGCACTGGTTCCACGGGGCGGGTCGTCCCGCCTGGGTGGCGATGCCTGCGGGCATCGCACATGGGGCTTACTCGGACAGGTTCCGGCCGTGGAACAGCTCTTCGATCTCGCGCTTGAGCAGCGCTTCGATCTTCATGCGTTCCTTGAACGACAGGTTCTTGGCCTTTTCCTCGAACAGGTACTGGTCCAGGTCGAAGTCCTTCAGGTGCATCTTCGTGTGGAAGATGTTCTCCTGATAGACGTTGACGTCAAACATCTCGTAACGCGACTTGATGTTCTTGGCCAGGAAGTTCTGGATCGAGTTGATCTTGTGGTCGATGAAGTGCTTCTTGCCCTTCACATCGCGGGTGAAGCCACGGACGCGGTAGTCCATGATCACGATGTCCGACTCGAGGCTCTCGATCAGGTAGTTCAGGGCCTTCAGCGGGGAAATGACGCCACAGGTGGCCACGTCGATGTCCGCGCGGAACGTGGCGATACCTTCCTGCGGATGGGTTTCCGGGTAGGTATGGACCGTGATGTGGCTCTTGTCCATGTGCGCGACCACGGCGTCGGAGATCAGCTCCTTGCCGGCCAGCTTCTTGTCGATCACCGGTTCTTCGGAGATCAGGATGGTCACCGAGGCACCCTGCGGATCGTAGTCCTGGCGGGCCACGTTCAGGATGTTGGCGCCGATGATCTCGGCGACATCGGTCAAGATCTGAGTCAGCCTGTCGGCGTTGTACTCTTCATCGATGTATTCAATGTAACGCTGACGCTCCTCTTCGGTGCGCGCGTAACACACGTCATAGATGTTGAAGCTCAGCGCCTTGGTGAGGTTGTTGAAACCCTGCAGCCTCAGGCGAGGCAACGGCTTGACCACGGCGGTCGATTCCTGTGTAAGAAGGGAAAGGGGGAATTATGGGGCAAACTGCCCCCGGGGGGAACGTGAAGACGCAAGAGTTCTGGCACACTGTTTGCCCTTAACAATTGCGCTGGTTAAGCTCCGCTATCGACCCCGTGAATCCGTTCATGCGCAGAGGGAGCGCTCCTATCGTGTCAACCGTGCGCCTAGCTAGCAGTCCACTGGCCCTGGATATCGCCACAATCGATCGTTTCCTGGCGCACAGCCACAGGCGGCGATATCCCACCCGTACCGACGTCTTCCGGCCCGGAGACCCGGCGGGAACCCTGTATTACGTCATCAGCGGCTCGGTTTCGATCATGGCCGAGGAAGATGACGATCGCGAGCTTGTGCTGGGCTACTTCGGTGCCGGCGAGTTCGTCGGCGAGATGGGCCTGTTCGTCGAATCGGACCGCCGCGAGGTGATCCTGCGGACCCGTACCGCCTGCGAGCTGGCTGAAATCAGCTACGAGCGCCTGCATCAGCTTTTCCTCGGCCCGCTGTCGGCCGATGCCCCGCGCCTGCTGTATGCGCTGGGCCAGCAGATTTCCAAGCGCCTGCTCGACACCAGCCGCAAGGCCAGCCGCCTGGCATTCCTGGACGTTACCGACCGGATCGTGCGCACCCTGCACGACCTGGCGCAGGAACCGGAGGCGATGAGCCACCCGCAGGGCAGCCAGCTGCGCGTCTCGCGACAGGAACTGGCGCGACTGGTCGGCTGCTCGCGCGAAATGGCCGGCCGCGTGCTGAAGAAGCTGCAGACCGACGGCCTGCTGCATGCCCGCGGCAAGACCGTGGTGCTGTACGGCACCCGTTGATTGCAAGGCAACCCAACGCTGCCGAGCCATCCTGTAGAGCCGAGCCGACGCTCGGCTGCGGTACGTCAAAGGCAGCCGCGCAAGGGCTCGGCTCTACACGGCCCCTGCGCGGCCCGCTGGGCTAGGCTCGGTACATGGAGCTGAGCAGCGAATTCTGGTGGTTCATCCTCATCGGCCTCGGCGCACAGCTGGTGGACGGTGCATTGGGCATGGCGTTCGGCCTGGTGTCCTCGTCGGTGATGCTGAGCATGGGCCTGCCCCCGGCACAGGTCAGCGCCAGCATCCACACCGCAGAAGTGTTCACCACGGGCGCCTCGGGGGTGTCGCACCTCGCAGCCGGAAATGTCGATAAACGCCTGTTCCTGCGCCTGGCCCTGCCCGGCGCAGTGGGCGGTGCCGTGGGCGCGTACGTGCTCACGCAGGTCCCGGGCGAGATCATCCGGCCACTGATCTACCTGTACCTGCTGGTGCTGGCGATCCTCATCCTGGCCCGCGCCGCTGGGCGCTGGATGCCCAAGGGCGAGATACGCCGGGTGCCGGTGCTGGGCTTCTTCGCCGGCCTGCTCGACGCCAGTGGCGGCGGTGGCTGGGGGCCGATCGCGACGTCCACCCTGCTCGCCCGCGGCGGCCAGGCGCGCACCACCATCGGAACAGTCAACGCAGCCGAGTTCGTGGTCACGTTGACGGTGTCAGCGACCTTCCTGTTGTCGATGGGCGTGCAGCATCTGCAGATCGTCGCCGGCCTGCTGATCGGCGGCATGATGGCCGCGCCGGTGGCGGCGATCCTGGTCAAGCGGGTGAAGGAGCGCTGGGTGCTGGTGGCCGTCGGCGTGCTGGTGCTGGGCATCAGCCTGTTCCAGATCGGGCATGCGGTGTACGGGCACCTCTACCGCTGAAGCATCCCCTGTAGAGCCGAGCCATCCTCGGCTGAGGACGCACGGATCCCGCAACGAAGAGCAGCCGAGCATGGCTCGGCTCTACAACAGGCGCGGGTCAGGCCTTGTCGCCGCCGCGATCCACGCATCCCCAGTTGAGGATGCGGGTGCCGGCCGGCAGCACGCGGCGGAAGAACGCCACCCGCCCCGGCTTCGGGTTCACCACCACCGGCGCCTTGGCCGCCAGCAGCAGCGGAAGGTCGGCGGTGCTGTCGGAATAGGCGATATCGATGTCGCCATAGCCGCGTTCGCGCAGCATGCGCATCTTCTCTTCGTTGTGGCAGTGACGGGTGGGACCGACGCCGCCCAGCCGCGGGCCGACCTCGGTGCCGATCACCGGCACATCCTGATGGGCGACGAAGGCCAGGATCGCGCGGGCCAGCTCCGGCGGCGCGCCGGTGGCAACCACCACGCGATCGCCCTTGGCGCGGTGCGCGGCGAACACCTCCAGCGCCTGCGGCAGCAGCTTGGCGCGCATCTGCGCCTGGTTGCGCAGCACGTAGGCGTCGATCACCTTGTTGAAATCGCGCGCACGGTGCAGGCCGAAGCTGCCGATCCACACATAGACCGAGATGCCCGCGCGACGGGTCGGCAGCATCGCCACCATCGGCCCGGCAATCGGCGTGACCAGCAGCGCCGCCAGCATGCGCAACGGGTTGCGCTTGATCAGCGAGGCGAACAGGTGGGTACCCGAATCGCCGTCGTAGAGGGTGTGGTCGAAGTCGAAGACCACCAGCGGCGCATCCTCGCGCGGCGTCGGATAGTGCGTTGTCATGTTGCGAAGAATAGCTGACGCAGGCCCTCGCCCGGCTCTTCCACGCGCATGAAGGCCTCGCCGACCAGGAAGGCATGGATGCCTGCATCGCGCATCAGCGCCACGTCCTGCGGGCCGAGAATGCCGCTCTCGGTGACCAGCAGGCGGTCACGCGGCACCGCCTGCTGCATGTCCAGCGTGGTCTGCAGCGACACCTCGAAGGTGCGCAGGTTGCGGTTGTTGATGCCGATCATCGGCGCCGGCACCTGCAGGGCACGCTCCAGCTCGTCGATGTCGTGCACTTCCACCAGCACGTCCATGCCCAGCGACAACGCCAGTTCGGACAGCGTGGCCAGCTGGGTGTCGTCCAGCGCGGCGACGATCAGCAGGATGCAGTCGGCGCCCAGCACGCGCGCCTCGTACACCTGGTAGGCGTCGATCACGAAGTCCTTGCGCAGCACCGGCAGCGTGCAGGCTTCACGGGCCTGCTGCAGGTAGGTATCGGCGCCCTGGAAGAAGTCCACGTCGGTCAACACCGACAGGCAGCTGGCACCACCGAACTCGTAGCTGACCGCGATATCGGCCGGCCGGAAATCGGGGCGGATGACGCCCTTGGACGGGCTGGCCTTCTTCACCTCGGCAATCACCGCCGGGTCGCCGTTGGCCACGGCCGCCTGCAACGCGCGTACGAAGCCACGTACCGGCGGGGCGCTGGCCACGGCGGCCTGCAGCGCCTCGAGCGGGCGCTGGGCGCGGCGCTGGGCCACTTCTTCGGCCTTGCGGGCCAGGATCGTCTGCAGGATGTCGCTCATCGTCTTCGATTCGGTGCGGGGGCGCTGAGGACGGCCATTATCGGCCATCGACGGGGTCAGGCTGAACCGCGCGCTCAGGCAACCAGCGCGCGGGTGGTCTCCACATACTGTTGCAGGCGCTGGCGGGCGCTGCCATTGGCGATGGCAGCACGGGCACGGGCCAGGCCATCACCGATGTCGCTGGCCACGCCGGCCACGTACAGCGCGGCGCCGGCATTGAGCGCGACGATGTCCAGCGCCGGGCCGGGCTCGTTGTCCAGCACCGCGCGCAGCATCTGGATGGACTGCTCCGGGCTGTCCACGCGCAGGTTGCGGCTGGCCGACATGGCGATGCCGAAGTCCTCCGGGTGGATCTCGTACTCGCGCACCTTGCCGTCGCGCAACTCGCCCACCAGGGTGCCGGCGCCCAGCGAGATCTCATCCATGTTGTCGCGGCCCCAGACCACCATGGCGCGCTCGGTGCCCAGCTCGCGCAGCACGCGCGCCTGGATACCCACCAGATCAGGATGGAACACGCCCATCAGCACCGACGGCGCGCTGGCGGGGTTGGTCAGCGGACCGAGGATGTTGAAGATGGTGCGCACCCCCATCTCGCGCCGGACCGGCGCGACCACCTTCATCGACGGATGATGGATCGGCGCGAACATGAAGCCGATGCCGGTCTGCTCGATGGCAGCGGCCACCTGCGCTGGCTGCAGCTCGATGGCCGCGCCCAGCGTCTCGACCGCATCGGCGCTGCCGGACTTGGACGACACGCTGCGGTTGCCATGCTTGGCCACGCGCGCACCGGCCGCAGCCGCCACGAACATCGCGCAGGTGGAGATGTTGAAGGTGTGCGAGCCATCGCCACCGGTGCCGACGATGTCGACCAGGTGGGTGCTGTCGGCCACCGGCACCGCCAGCGCGAATTCGCGCATGACCGTGGCGGCGGCGGCGATCTCGTCGATGGTTTCCTTCTTCACCCGCAGACCGGTGAGGATGGCGGCGGTCATCATCGGCGAGACATCGCCGCGCATGATCTGCCGCATCAGGTCGACCATCTCGTCGAAGAAGATCTCGCGGTGCTCGATGGTGCGTTGCAGGGCTTCCTGGGGGGAGAAGCTCATGGGAATGCTCCTTGGATCAGGCCGCCGGACGCTGCAGGAAATTGCGCAGCAGGGCGTGGCCGTGTTCGGTGAGGATGGATTCGGGGTGGAACTGCACGCCTTCCACCGGGAACTGGCGGTGGCGCAGGCCCATGATCTCTTCGATCGAGCCGTCCTCGTTCTCGGTCCAGGCGGTCACTTCCAGGCAGTCCGGCAGACTGTTCTTGTCCACCACCAGCGAGTGGTAGCGGGTGGCCTGGTAGCGGTCCGGCAGGCCGGCGAACACGCCCTTTCCTTCATGGCGGATCGGCGAGGTCTTGCCATGCATGATGTTGCCGGCGCGGATCACGGTGCCGCCGTAGACCTGGCCGATGCCCTGATGGCCCAGGCACACGCCGAGGATCGGCGTGGTCGGGCCCAGCCGCTGGATCAGCTCCAGCGACACGCCTGCTTCGTTGGGCGTGCACGGGCCGGGCGAAATGACAATGCGCTCGGGCTTCTGCGCGGCGATCTCGTCCACGCTCATCGCATCGTTGCGCACCACCTTCACCTCGGCGCCCAGCGTCTGCAGGTACTGCACGAGGTTGTAGGTGAAGCTGTCGTAGTTGTCGATCATCCACAACATGGTCAGGTTCCGTCGCTTATCAGGAAAATGGCGTACACGTTTTCGGTGTAGGTGATGGGGCCGGCTTCGACCGACTCGGGCAGGCGGGAGCCCGTGGTCTCGATGCTGTTCATCGGTGCCTCGGGCGCGGGCGGCGAAGGCGGCGTCACCAGATCCCCACTGCTCGGCCAACTGCCGGCCTGGATGCCATAAGCAAAGTTCGGCGCTACGTCGGAAATGCTGTACAGGCCGCGCAGCCGGGTGCCGTAGGCCTTGGCCAGGCCCTGCGCGGACTCGCGGGTCTGGGCCGCCGCCTCACCCTTGAGTTCGCGGCGCAGCGCCACTTCACCCGAATAGGTTGGCGCCAGGCTGCTGACCTGTACGTTCTCGTCGGCCTTCAACGCACCCAGCACATCCTGCATCGCCTTCACGCTGGCGAAGCTCGCACGCAGCTGGCGCGATACGCGGGTACCGATGAAGACCTGCCGGTTCTGCTCATAGCGCGTCGCCGGGCCGATCCGCAGGTTGTCCGCACGCACGCTGCCGTCCACCGCCTTGTGCTGCTTGAACAGCGCCAGCACGCGGGCAACGTTGTCCTGCACGCGGCGCCGCGCGGCGTCGGCATCCATGTCGGTCTCTTCGATGTTCAACTGCAGGCCGAACCGGTCCGGCATCACCACCCGACGCGCCTCGCCCTTCACCAGCAGGTGCGGCTGCGACGGAATGGTATTGGCCTGCGCCCACGCAGACGGGGCCATCGTGGCCAGCAGCGACGACCACAGCAATGCGCTCAGCAGCTTCATGCGGTACTCCTTGTCTTCAATGGGAACAGCGGAAGATGCCGCGGCGCAGGCCACGGCACGGGGAGCGTCACAGGCCCTTGGCGGCCTGGGCGACGGCGCGGAACAGCGCACGGCCCTTGTTCATCGTCTCGTCCCATTCCTTGTCCGGGTCCGAGTCGTAGACGATGCCGGCGCCGGCCTGCACGTACAGGCGGCCATCCTTGATGACCGCAGTGCGGATCGCGATCGCGGTATCGGCATCGCCGTGCCAGCCGATGTAGCCGATGCTGCCGGCGTAGACGTTGCGCTTGATCGGCTCCAGTTCGCGGATCACTTCCAGCGCGCGGATCTTTGGCGCGCCGCTGACGGTGCCGGCCGGGAAGGTGGCGCGCAGCACGTCGGCATAGCTCAGGCCCGGCTGCAGTTGGCCGGTCACTTCGCTGACGATGTGCATGACATGGCTGTAGCGTTCGATCACGAACTGCTCGCCCACTTCCACGGTACCGGCCCTGGAGACGCGCCCGGCATCGTTGCGGCCGAGGTCGATCAGCATCAGGTGCTCGGCGCGTTCCTTGGGGTCGGCCAGCAGCTCGGCTTCCAGTGCCAGGTCCAGCTCGGGCGTGGCGCCACGCGGGCGGGTGCCGGCGATCGGGCGCACGGTGACTTCGCCATCCTGCAGACGCACCAGGATTTCCGGCGACGAGCCGACCACCTGCAGGTCGCCGACATCCAGGAAGTACATGTACGGCGACGGGTTCAGTGCACGCAGCGCGCGGTACACATCCACCGGGCGCGCCTTGAACGGCACGCTCAGGCGCTGGCTGAGCACCACCTGGAAGATGTCACCGGCGCGGATGTATTCCTTGCTGCGCTGGACCGCATCGACGAAGCCTTCGCGGGTAAAACCGGAGACGAAATCGGACTCGTCCAGCACATCACTGTTGAGCGGGGCGGGATAACCGGCGCCCGGTGCGCGCAGCTTGACGGTCAGTGCATCCAGGCGCGCCTGCGCCTGCTCGAAGGCGCCCTCGACCCGGGGGTCGGCATGCACGATCAGGTACAGCCGGCCCTTGAGATTGTCGAACACCGCCAGCTCATTGGAGTCCAGCAGCAGGATGTCCGGGGTGCCCAGTTCATCACGGCCGGCCGGCGGCGCCAGGCGCGGTTCGATGTAGCCGATGCATTCGAAACCGAACCAGCCGACCAGGCCACCGGTGAAGCCCGGCAGGCCGTCCAGCTTGGGCACCGAGTGAGCACTGCGCAGCGCCTCGACCTCGGCGAACGGGTCGGCCACCTCGCGGGTTTCCACCATCTGGCCGTCTTCGCGCACGGTCAGCGTGTGGCCGTGGAAGGCATACACGCGGCGCGCCGGCAGGCCGATGATCGAGTAACGACCAAAGCGCTCGCCGCCTTCGACGGATTCAAACAGGTAGGTATTGGGGCCGTCGGCGAGCTTCAGATAGACCGAGAGCGGCGTGTCCAGGTCGGACAGCACTTCGCGGACGACGGGAATGTGGGTGTGGCCTTCAGCGGCCTGCTGCTGAAACTGAGCGTGCGAGTTCAAGACGACTTTCCTTCCGGGACACAGCGTTATGGGGGCGGACGACGGCAACGGGCCACCATCGCCACCAACGGCGTGCGGAAGAAAGAGTATGCGGGGTCGTCAGGCTGGACACCCCTTGACTGTATCGCAGCTTGGACGGCAGGGGAACCCCGGGAGACTGAACCACGGGACGCCCGCAGCGGCCACGGGGACCGATGACTCTACCCCTGCCCGTCCAGCAACGGGCAACCGACCGGCAGGTGCATCCGCACCCTGCCCGGCACGCACTCGACGCGGAAGTGACGGGCCTGCACCGGTTCGCCGTCCAGGTTGAGCGTCAACGGACGCTCGGATTCCACCTGCAGCCACGGCAACCGCGCGCGCGTGGCGAGTTGTTCCAGTGCGGCCTGGGTGCCCGCCTTCAGCATATGGCCAAGGGTGGCGGTGACCTCGCCTTCCAGCTCCGGCAGCACCGTGACATCCAGTAGCCCATCATCGATCAGTGCCTGCGGGCACAGCTGCTGGCCACCGCCGGCCTGCCGGCCATTGCCAATGCCGAGCGCGATGAAGTCACCTTCCCAGGCGAAGTCCGGGCCGGACAGCCGCGCGGCGATCGGCTCGATGCGGCCCAGCTTGGCGATGCCGGTGATCACGTAGGCCAGCCCACCGAGCATCTTCTTCAAGCCGGCATCGGTCTCCACCGTCACCTGCGTGCCGAAGCCACCACTGGCGAGGTTGGCGCACCACCAGGGCGTGCCATCGGCATCCACGCGCAACAGGTCGATGGGCCGTGCCGGCACCTGGCCGATCAGCGCGAGGGCATCGGCGGGCTCGGTGGGAATGCCTGCCGACGTGGCGAAATCGTTGGCGGTCCCCATCGGGACCAGCGCCAGCGAGGGCAGCGCATCTGCCAGCTCCTCACGATGCGCCAGTGTCTCGGCCACCGCACTGAGCGTGCCATCGCCACCGGCGGCCACGATCACATCCACGCCATGATCGATCGCCTCGGCGACATAGCGCTCGGCGTCACCGTCCTCCCAGGTCACCCGCACTTCCAGCTGCACGCCCTGTCCGCGCCAATGGCCGACGGCGTCGCGCAACTCATCGTTGCCGGCGGATTTGCCGTTGAGGATCAGGCGCCAGCGCGGGGTGGTCATGCAGAGCTTCCAGGGATGCGGTGGCACAGGCTAGCAACGCGCTGTTTGCCCGCGGTGAATGTCACGCAGATGTCATTCAGCTGCTGGAGAATGGAAGGCCATAGCAGGGACGACGGATGGAGGCAGGATCAGCCTCCCACGCATGCAGCGAGGCCACGCCAGTGATTGGCGTGGCCTTTTTTTGCCGGCAGTAGATCCACGCCATGCGTGGATGCATTTCACGTCAACCGTCGGCGAAATCGTGCAGCGCCTGCCCCTGCAGCCGGTACACGGTCCACTCATCCTGCGGTTTCGCGCCAGCAGCGGTGTAGAACTCGATGGCCGGAGTGTTCCAGTCCAGCACCGACCATTCGAAACGACCGCAACCCTCGGCCACGGCCTGGCGTGCGATGTACTTCAGCAACGCTTTGCCGGCACCGGCACCGCGCTTTTCCTGGCTGACGTACAGGTCTTCCAGGTAGATGCCCTTGCGGCCCAGCCAGGTGGAGTAGTTGTAGAAGTACACCGCATAGCCGATGGCCTCGCCGTCGGCCTCGCAGATCAGCGCGCGGGCGGTGGCGTCGGCGCCGAACAGGCTCTCGGCGATGCCGATCTCATCGGTCTGCACCGAATGCTCGGCCTTCTCGTAGATCGCCAGCTCGCGGATGAAATGCAGGATCAGGCCAGCATCGGCCACGGTGGCCGGGCGAATGTTCAACACGGCCACCGTACTCATGGCTCAGCCCCGTGCCGCAGCGACGTTGGCGCGCATCTGCGCGATCACGTCCTGGTAGCTGGTCCTGGCGTTGAAAATGGCCGAACCGGCCACGAAGGTGTCGGCGCCGGCGGCAGCGATCTCACCGATGTTGTCGGCCTTCACGCCACCGTCGATCTCCAGGCGGATGTCCTTGCCGCTGGCATCGATCTTCTGGCGGACCACGCGCAACTTGTCCAGCGCCGAGGGAATGAAGGCCTGGCCGCCGAAGCCCGGGTTGACCGACATCAGCAGCACCAGGTCCAGGTCGTCCAGCACCCAGTCGAGGATGTCCACCGGGGTGGCCGGATTGAGCACGATGCCCGGCTTGCAGCCCAGCGAGCGGATCAGCTGGATGGTGCGGTGCACGTGGCGGCTGGCCTCCGGGTGGAAGCTGATGTAGGTGGCACCGGCCTCGGCGAAGTCCGGGATGATGCGGTCCACCGGCTCGACCATCAGGTGCACGTCGATCGGCGCGGTGACGCCGTGCTTGCGCAGGGCCTGGCAGACCATCGGGCCGATGGTCAGATTCGGCACGTAGTGGTTGTCCATCACGTCGAAGTGGACCCAATCCGCACCGGCGGCGAGGACGTTGTCGACTTCCTCGCCGAGGCGGGCGAAGTTGGCGGAGAGAATGGACGGGGCGATGAGGCAGTTGGACATGGCCGGGGCCTTCGGAACGGGGAAAGGATTCTCCCGCCCGCAGGCGGGACTGTCGGGTCAGCGCTTGCGCAGGGTCTTGATGCGGTCGTAGGCGGCGTTGATCCGCCGCGACTTCTGCTCGGCCTGCTGCTGCAGCTCGGGGGCGGCACCGCCCAGCTTGTCGGGGTGGTACTGCGAGATCAGCTTGCGGTAGGCGCGCTCGATCTCGGCATCGGTGGCCTCGGAGGTCAGCCCCAGCTCCCGGTACGGGTTCTCCTTGTTCAGGCGGAACCAGTCCGAATCGAAGGCGTGGCCAATCAGCAGGCCGACCACCGCGCCGAACAGCGGATTGGGCCGGAACAGCAGGGCGCCGGCGATGAATCCGAGCAGTTTTCCGTACCAGCGCATGGCGCTCCGGGGTCGACCGACGAAATGGACGCTCATTTTACGTCACAGCGGGCCCGGACGGCTTTACACTAGGCCGCCCGCTGGTCAGCGGGCCCGCCGGGTCCGTTGGGCAGCAGCCGTATCGACAACGCCCCAGGAGTGCCCGTGCCAACCACGCTGTTGCAATCCGATCTCCCCGGCCTGCCCTTGCGCCATCGCGGCAAGGTGCGTGATGTGTTCGATATCCCGCGCGAGCGGCTGCCAGCCGGAACCCCGCCGGGCGACTACCTGCTGATGGTGGCCACCGATCGCCTGTCGGCGTTCGACGTGGTCCTGCCCGACCCGATCCCGGGCAAGGGCGAGATGCTCTGCCAGGTCTCCAACTTCTGGTTCGCCAAGACCGCGCACCTGATGCCCAACCACCTGACCGGCATCGACGTGGCCAGCGTGCTGCCCGAAGGCGTGGACCCGGCGCTGTACGCCAAGCGCGCGGTGGTCACCCGCAAGCTGAAGCCGGTGCCGGTGGAAGCGATCGCCCGCGGCTACCTGATCGGCAGCGGCTGGAAGGATTACCAGCGCACCGGCAAGGTCAGCGGCATCGACCTGCCCGACGGCCTGCGCCAGGCCGAACAGCTGCCCGAGCCGATCTTCACACCCTCGACCAAGGCCGCAGTCGGCGACCATGACGAGAACATCGATTTCGACGCGATGGTGAAGCAGGTCGGTGCGGAACTGGCCGAGCGGGTGCGCGACGCCACCCTGCGCATCTACAAGTTCGCCGCCGATTACGCCCGCGAGCGCGGCATCCTCCTGGCCGACACCAAGTTCGAGTTCGGTACCGACGCCGATGGCCGGCTGTACATCATGGACGAGATGCTGACGCCGGATTCCTCGCGTTACTGGCCGGCCGACGAGTACGAAGTGGGCACCAGCCCGCCGAGCTACGACAAGCAGTTCGTGCGCGATTACCTGGAGACGCTGGACTGGGGCAAGACCGCCCCGGGTCCGAACATCCCGGCCGACATCATCGAGCGCACCCGCGCCAAGTACGCCGAGGCGCTGCAGCGCCTGGCCGGGATCAGCGTCGACTGATCCGCCTGCGCCCCTGGCCGCAAAGGCTGGGGGCGCGTTCGGTAGTGCCGGCCGCTGGCCGGCAACGTCGCGAACTCGGCTATGCTCTGGTTTGCCGGCCAGCGGCCGGCACTACCGTTGTCCGAGGAAGCGACGCAGCATGCAGACATCCACCGAGCTTGCGCGGCCGATCGACCGCTATTTCGCCAGCTACTCCGACGACCACCGCAACGTGATCAACCAGCGCATCCACGTGGTGGCGGTGCCGGCGATCCTGTGGTCGGTGGTGGCCCTGCTGTGGTGCCTGCCGCCGCTGATCACCTGGTTCCAGTACGGCATCTGGTCGGCGTTCGCGATGTTCAGCGCCTGGTGCTTCTACAACAAGCTGTCGCGCCCGCTGGGCATCGGCATGCTCGTCCAGTTCTTCGTATTCGGCTGCCTGTGCCGCCTGCTGGAGGCCGAGATCGGCCTGCAGGCGCTGCGCTGGCTGGCGGTGGGCGTGTTCGTGGTGGCCTGGATCGCGCAGTTCATCGGCCACACGTTCGAGGGTCGCAAGCCCAGCTTCCTGACCGACCTGACCTACCTGCTGATCGGCCCGGCCTGGGTGATGGCCAAGTTCTATCGCAAGCTCGACTGGCGCTACTGATCGCCGGCGGTCGACAGCGGCCGTCGTTTCCTGAACGGGCGAATTCCATCACCCACACTCCACGGCGGCCCTGCCAGCCTGCGCCGGTGACTCGCTCCCCGCCTCCCGTCTGTTGACGGCAGCCCCTGTGCGACAGGGCCTGCGGTCTCCCTGCGTGGGCGTAGGGTGTCCCCCGAGGGCAACCGGGAGGGACCGCAGGAACGTGATGTTGCGCCGCAGAAAAAATGAATCAGCGAACGTTACATGCAATTGATCGCTGTTTGATGGGTTTCGGCGACATTTCGCAGCCTGTTATTCTCCCTGACCTGCTCGTGAATCATGGATTCCCTGCATGCTCTCCAGCCTGCCCCTGCTGCTGGCCCTGCCGTTCCTGATGGCAGCGGCTGTTGCGGCCTTCCCCCGTAGTTCGCGCTCGACTGCTGCCTGGCTGGCGGCGCTGGCGCCGTTGGGCGGGCTGGCCATCCTCGGCTGGCTGACCCCGGCGGTGCTCGATGGCCAGGTGGTTCGCACCCTGGTCCCCTGGCTTCCACAGATCGGCCTGGACTTCACCCTGCGCCTGGACGGGCTGGCCTGGATGTTCGCCGGGCTGGTGCTGGGCATCGGCGCCCTGGTGGTGCTGTATGCGCGCTACTACCTCAGCCAGCAGGACAACGCGCACCGCTTCTACTGCTACCTGCTGCTGTTCATGGGCGCGATGCTGGGGATGGTGCTGTCGGGCAACCTGCTGTTGCTGATGATCTTCTGGGAAATGACCAGCATCAGCTCGTTCCTGCTGATCGGCTTCTGGTCGCACCGCCAGGACGCACGCGAAGGCGCGCGCATGGCGCTGGTGATCACCGGCGGCGGCGGCCTGGCCCTGCTCGGTGGCGTGCTGCTGATCGGCCGCATCGTCGGCAGCTTCGACCTGGATGTGGTGCTGGCCGCCGGCGAGCAGATCCGCGCCAGCACGCTGTACCCGTACGCCCTGTTCCTGGTGCTGGCCGGCATCTTCACCAAGAGCGCGCAGTTCCCGTTCCACTTCTGGCTGCCGCACGCGATGGCAGCGCCGACCCCGGTCTCGGCCTACCTGCACTCGGCCACCATGGTGAAGGCCGGCGTGTTCCTGCTGGCGCGGCTGCATCCGGCGCTGGCCGGCAGCGACCTGTTCTTCTATACGGTCAGCGGCATCGGCGCGCTGACCCTGCTGATCGGTGCCTGGAACGCGATCTTCCAGCACGACCTGAAAGGCCTGCTGGCGTACTCGACCATTTCCCACCTGGGCCTGATCACCCTGCTGTTCGGCCTGTCCACGCCGATGGCGGTGGTCGCCGGCGTGTTCCACATCCTCAACCACGCCACCTTCAAGGCTTCGCTGTTCATGGCCGCCGGCATCATCGACCACGAAACCGGCACCCGCGACATGCGCAAGCTGGGGGGGCTGCGCAGGCTGATGCCGTTCACCAGTGCGCTGGCGATCATCGCCTCGCTGGCGATGGCCGGCATCCCGCTGCTCAACGGCTTCCTGTCCAAGGAAATGCTGTTCGCCGAGGCACTGACCGCCGGTGGCGGCCCGGGCGCGATGCGCACGGCGGTGTCGATCGCTGCGCTGCTGGCCGGTGTGTTCGGCGTGGCGTACAGCCTGCGCTTCGTGCACGACACCTTCTTCGGCACTGGCCCGCACGACCTGGACCGCGTGCCCCACGAGCCGCCGCGCTGGATGAAGGTGCCGGTGGAGCTGCTGGTGGTGATCTGTGTGGCGGTGGGCGTGGCACCCGCACTGACCGTCGCGCCGGTGCTGCACGCCGCTGCGGCCTCGATCCTCGGCACCGCCATGCCCGAATACAGCCTGGCGGTGTGGCACGGCTTCAACCTGCCGCTGGCGATGAGCGCGATCGGCGTGGTCGGTGGCGTGGCGCTGTACTTCGGCCTGCGCAGGCTGATCAACCTGCATGCCGTGACCAATGTCAGCACGGGCCGCAACGTGTTCCACGCCCAGCTGGACGCCGTGTCCGCGCTGGCCATGCGCCTGACCAGCGGCATCGCCAATGGCAGCCTGCAGCGCATGCTGCTGGGCCTGGTGCTGGTGGCGATCGTGGTTGCCGCTGCGCCGTTCGTGGCCAACCCTGCCTCGCCGAACTGGACCGCGCCGCAGCCGATTCCGCTGCTGGGCTGGGCCCTGTGGCTGGTGATGATGGCCTGCGCGGTCGCCACCCTGCGCATCTACAAGCAGCGCCTGCTGGCGGTGCTGCTGGTCGGCGGCGTCGGCCTGATGGTGGCGCTGACCTTCGTGTTCCTGTCCGCGCCCGACCTGGCCCTCACCCAGCTGCTGGTGGAGATGGTGACGCTGGTGCTGATGCTGCTGGGCATGAACTACCTGCCTGCGCAGTCCGGCCCGGAGCGGCCGCGCTGGCGCAAGCGCCGCGACGCGGTGATCGCGATCATCGCCGGTGCCGGGCTTGGCGCGCTGGCCTATTCGGCGATGACCCTGCCGCCGAACACCATGGCCGGCGAGCTGCTCGCCCGCGCGTTGCCCGAGGCCTACGGCCAGAACGTGGTCAACGTGATCCTGGTCGACTTCCGCGGCTTCGATACCTTCGGCGAGATCACCGTGTTCGGCATCGCCGCGCTGGTGGTGCACGCCCTGCTGCGGCGCACGCGGATGGCGCCGGAGCAGATCATGCCCGGCCCGCCGATCAAGCTGCCGGTGCCGGCCGACCTGGCGCAGATCATGTTCCCGCTGACCCTGACCGTGTCGATCTTCCTGTTCCTGCGCGGGCACAACGCACCGGGTGGCGGCTTCATCGCCGGCCTGGTGCTGGCGGTACCGCTGCTGATCCAGTACGTGATCCAGGGCACCGCGTCGGTGGAATCGCGCTTCGGCTTCGACTACATCCGCTGCATCGGCATGGGCCTGCTGATCGCCCTGCTCAGCGGCAGCGCCTCGATGCTGTTCGGCGTACCGTTCCTGACCAGCGGGCACCTGGACCTGCACCTGCCGCTGATCGGCGACGTGCCGCTGGCCAGCGCGATCGGTTTCGACATCGGCGTCTACCTGGTGGTGTTCGGCGGCGCCATGCTGATGCTGTCGATGATGGGCACGATCAAGCCGTCGCGTACCCGCACCGCCCGCAAGGGTGAGATCGACCTGCAACGCCGTTCGGCCCGCACCGGGGAGATGCACTGATGGAACTGGCCCTGGCTACCGCGATCGGCGTGCTGACCGCCATCGGCATCTACCTGCTGCTGCGTGCGCGCAGCTTCGATGTGATCCTCGGCATGACCTTCCTGTCCTACGCCACCAACCTGCTGATCTTCGCCGGCGGCCGCGTGGTGCTGGGCAAGGCGCCGGTGCTGCAGGAAGGCGTGGACAGCCACCTGGGCAACTACACCGACCCGCTGCCACAGGCGCTGGTGCTGACCGCGATCGTGATCGCCTTTGCGATGACCGCGGTGAGCATTGTGCTGGCCATGCGCAGCCGCAGCGACAACCACAGCGACCACGTGGACGCTCACGAACCGGATGACGACCTGCAGGATGAGCGCGTGCCGCCGCGCCAGGACGAGGACCGCGCATGAATCATCTGGTGATCCTGCCGATCCTGATTCCGCTGCTGGGTGCTGCACTGTCGCTGTTCGTCGAACACCGCCGCTATGGCCCCCGGGTGCAGCGCGCGGTGGCCTGGACCGCGC
This sequence comes from Stenotrophomonas maltophilia group sp. SKK55, assembly GCF_057179845.1. Classification (NCBI taxonomy): domain Bacteria; kingdom Pseudomonadati; phylum Pseudomonadota; class Gammaproteobacteria; order Lysobacterales; family Lysobacteraceae; genus Stenotrophomonas; species Stenotrophomonas maltophilia group sp. SKK55. The sequence continues at coordinate 83,383 of NZ_JBXUHP010000005.1, read as the reverse complement.
TGTCGGCGCTGGCGCTGGCGGTCGGCCTGCTGTTTGCCACCACGGCCAGTGGTGAAATCAACGTCTACCTGCTGGGCGACTGGCCGTCGCGGCTGGGCATCGCGCTGGTGGCCGACCGGCTGTCGGCGTGGATGCTGCTGACCACCCTGCTGCTGGCCATTCCCTGCCTGCTGCACGCCTGCTCGGGCTGGGACCGCCGCGCGCCGCACTTCCATGCGCTGTTCCAGTTCCAGCTGGTCGGCCTCAACGGCGCGTTCCTGACCGGCGACATCTTCAACCTGTTCGTGTTCTTCGAGGTGATGCTGATCGCCTCCTACGGCCTGCTGCTCAGTGGCGGCCGCGGCCTGCGCATGCGCATCGGCCTGCACTACGTGGTGTTCAACGTCACCGCCTCGACCCTGTTCCTGGTCGCGCTGGGCCTGCTGTATGCCTCGCTGGGCTCATTGAACATGGCCGAGCTGTCGCAGCGCATCGCCGAGGTACCGCCGGCACAGCTGACCCTGGTGAAGGCGACGATGGGCCTGTTGCTGCTGGTGTTCTGCGCCAAGGCCGCGCTGATGCCGCTGTACCTGTGGCTGCCGGAAGCCTATTCGCGCGCACCGGCGGCGGTGGCGGCGCTGTTCGCGATCATGACCAAGGTCGGCCTGTACTCGGTGCTGCGCATCCAGATGCTGTGGTTCGGCGACGATGCCGGCGCGATGGCCGGCTATGGCCGCGACTGGCTGCTGTGGGCCGGCGTCGCAACGCTGGTGCTGGGCGGCCTCGGCGCGCTGGCCGCGACCCGCCTGCGCGTACTGATCTCCTACCTGGTGATCGTGTCGGCGGCCACGCTGTTCATCGCCTTCTCGGTGGGCACGCCCCAGGTGCTCTCGGCTGGCCTGTACTACCTGCCACACAGCAGCTTCGTCGCTGCCGCGCTGTTCCTGGTCGCCGATCTGATCCGCCGCCGTCGCGGTAGCGCCAGCGACCGCAAGGAAGTGGTCGCGCCGATGCCGGGCAAGGAGACGCCCGCCGTGTTGTTCCTGATCGGCGCGGTGTCGGTGGCCGGCCTGCCGCCGCTGTCCGGCTTCCTGGCCAAGGCTGCGCTGCTGGCCGGCATGCCGGCGCAGTACACCGGCCCGGTCTGGACCGCCGTTCTGGTCAGCAGCCTGCTGGTGATCATGGGCCTGACCCGGGGGGGCATCCGCCTGTTCTGGCGCGTGCCGCCGGTCGATCCGCAAGCGCCGGTACCACGCAAGGCGCGGCTGCGCCGGGTCGAGCTGTACGCGGCCTGCATCCTGCTGGCCTACGGCATCGGCATGACCCTGGCCGCAGCACCGCTGATGCGCTACACCGACGCCACCGCCGCGCAGCTGCTGCACCCCAGCGAGTACGTGCAGCAGCTGCGTGCGACTGCACCGGAGATCCGCCAGCCATGACCGCCCAGCGCTCCCTGTTCCGTCGCCTGATTCCGTCGCCGATGCTCAGCATCATGGTGGTGGCATTCTGGCTGCTGATGTCCGACAGCTTCACCCTCGGCCAGATCGTGCTGGGGCTGGTGCTGGGCGTGGTGGTGCCGCTGTTCGCCGCGCGCCTGGATCGCGAGTTCGCCCGCATCGGCACCCTGCGCCCGTTGCCGAAACTGCTGTGCGTGACCCTGTGGGACATCCTGATGTCCAACATCCGTGTCGCCCTGCAGGTACTGGGGCCGGAGAAGAACATCCACCCCGGTTTCATCTGGCTGCCGCTGGACATCGCCAACATCCACGGCATCGCCGCGCTGACCAGCATGATCACGCTGACCCCGGGCACGGTCTCGGCCGCGCTCAGCGACGACCGCAAGTTCCTGCTGGTGCACGTGCTGCACCTGGAGGACCCACAGGACCTGATCGATACGATCAAGCGCCGCTACGAGGCGCCGTTGATGGAGATCTTCCCATGACCGGTTTTGAAGTCATCCAGACCACCCTGGTGGTGTGCATGCACGTGGTCGGCCTGGCGATGCTGCTGGCCACCTGGCGCCTGCTGCGCGGGCCGACCGTGCCCGACCGCATCCTCGCGCTGGACACGCTGTCGGTGACCGCGATCGCCGAGCTGATGCTGTTCGGCATGTACCTCAACTCGCCGATCTACTTCGAGGCGGCGCTGATCATCGCCATGCTCGGCTTCGGCAGCACCGTGGTGCTGAGCAAGTTCGTGCTGCGCCGGGACATCGTCGAATGATCACCGCGATCCAGATCGGCCTGTCGATCCTGCTGCTGTTCGGCTGCTTCTTCATCCTGGTCGGCGCACTGGGCCTGGTGAAGCTGTCCACCTTCTTCAAGCGCCTGCACGCACCGACCAAGGCCAGCACGCTGGGCGTGGGGTGCGTGCTGGTGTGCTCGGTCTGCTACCACATCTTCCTCGGCCAGGACCCGCAGCCACGCGAGCTGCTGATCACCGTGTTCCTGTTCATCACCGCACCGATCAGCGCGCACATGATGGCCAAGGCGGCGTTGTCGCTGCTGATGGAAACCCGCCCCAGCCTGCCGGGCAACGAGCCGGCCGCCGAGGAGCAGCTGCCGCCGCCGGAACCGGTGCGGGAAGAAGAAACCACGCAGAAGCGGTAGTGCCGGCCGCTGGCCGGCAATGTGACGCCCGGTAGGTGCCGACCGCTGGTCGGCACGAACAGCGGCCGAGCATGGGCTCGGCTCTACAGCGCCGGTGCGCCGACCAGCAGCAGCTCCAGCACGAACCAGCCTACGAACGCGACCAGCAGGATCCCGCCTTCGCCACGACTGATCTTCAGGTCGCCGCGCAGCATCGGATACAGCACCAGCGCGAACGCCAACAGCGCCGGCAGTTCCAGGCGCACGAACGAGGCCGGCAACGCCAACGGCTGCAACACCGCCATCGCGCCGATCACCAGCAGCAGGTTGACCACGCTGGAACCCAGTACGTGGCCGAGCACCATGTCGCCATGCCCGCGACGCGAGGCGGCAATGGCAGTGGCCACCTCCGGCAGTGCGGTGCCGATCGCCACCGGCAACAGGCCGACCAGCAACGGCGTCCAGCCCAGTGCGGCACCGAAGTCGGCCGCAGCACCCACCACCAGGCGCGCGCCCCAGTACAGGGTCAGTGCGGCGATCAGCACGCGCAGCACGTTCAACGGAAGGCTGGTGCGGCTCAGCGCGGATTCGGCGATGGCTGCCTGCACCTCGGCGCTCTCGACGCGGCCGCGGCGCAGCAGCAGCACCTGCATGACGATGAAGCCCGCCACCAGCACGCCGCCTTCCCAGCGCACCAGGTGACCATCCAGGCCGAACAGGATCAGCAGCACGGCGGCCGCCAGCAGCGACCACCACAGCACCGCCTGCAGGCGCGCGCGCAGCAACAGGGGCGCGGCGATGGCGGCCACGGCCAGGGTCAGGCCCAGATTGACGATGCTGCTGCCGACCGCATTGCCCAGCGCCAGCTCTGGCTGGCCCACCGCCAGCGCGCGTGCGTTGACCGCCAGTTCCGGCAACGAGGTGGCCACCCCGAGCAGCAGCAATCCGGCGGTGAACGGGCTGGCCCCGAAACGCTGGGCCAGGCCGGACACGGCCTTGACGATGGAGTCCCCGCCCAGGGCCAGCAGCAGCAGGCCAAGCAGGAACCAGGCAATGGCAATGGCGATCATCGAGCACTCCCCCAGCAGTGGTGGCGCGATTCTACGCGTGGCCCGAGCGCATGGCTGGGCGGTGGATCAAGGATCAGCCACAGCCTTCCGCATAGTCGACCTGCGGGGTCTGCCCGACCCGCCAGGCCCCCACCCGGCCATCGGCACCGAGCGCGAAGTCGATCACTGCCCCGCCCTCCTGCGCCGGCCGCACGCGCAGGTGCTGGGCCTTCTCGTCGTACTTGTCGGGACCGACGTCAGCGCGCTCGGGATACAGCACCTGCAGCTCGCCCAGGGTCATGCCGACCTTGCCGCCGCCCGGTGCAGTGATGGCGGCGCTGCGCACGTCGTAGCGCACCAGCTTGCGGCCTTCGATCATCAGCCGCGGGTCCTCGGCATCCTGCGGGCGCAGGAAGTAGCAGCCGTCGTTGCCGTCGTCGGCGGGCAAGGGCTTGCCACTGGCGTCGGTGCCCAGTCCCTGCAGCGGCGTGCCGAAGCCGCTGCGGACCTCGGCGATGCCTGCGCCCAGCGTGACGCCGCCGAAGCCATCCAGGCGCGCCGGGCTGTCCTTGCGGAGGTCGTTCGCCGGGCGGGCCGCCAGATCAGGATCCGTCGACTGGGCCGGACCGGTCGCCGAGGCGGTTTCCGCCGGGGTGTCGCTGCCGCTGCCGGCGGCGCCCTGCTTGTCGGGGCCGCCACTGCAGGCGGCGAGCGAAAGGAGCAACAGACCAGCAATCGGGAGGTGCTTCATCGGTGCGGTTCCCTGGCACGAAGGTAGCTGCACGCTAGCGCAGCGCGCGTGCAGAGGCTGCATTGTCATCGCGGTTTCATCGCCCTCGTTCAGGCTCGGCGTGCACCGACCTGGCTGTCCCTTCCATGCAACCGCGCAAGACCGAACTCGCCCGAACCGCGCTGCAAGCCCATCGCGCGCCGCTGGACATGCGCCAGCGCCGGTTGTTGATCCTGTGCGACGGCCAGCGCACCCTGGCCGACCTCACCGGCCTGATCGGCCAGGACGCGGCGGCCATGGTCATCCAGCTGGTGCAGGCCGGTTACCTGAGCACCGGGACCGCCGCCACAGCCGCCCCGCCACCACCCGCAGCCGCGGCTGCACCCGCAACCGGCAGCGAACGCCGCCGCTCACTGGTGGCCGCGCGCATCTACGTGCTGGGGATCCTGGAGATGCAGCGCCACCCACAGGCAGTGGCCCTGTTCCGCGAACTGCAACAGGCCCGGGCCGAGAGCGATGTCCTGCAGGTACTTCAGTCTGCGATGCGGACGCTGCCCGGGCTGACCTCGGAAGGCTACTGCCAGCGCGTACGCCAACGCCTGCTGGAAGCGCTGCCGTTGGAGCACTGCGACGCGTTCGCCGAGGTGGCCTGAAGAAAAAGGGGACGGAGGGGATTAAGTCGTTTCAAGCACACGTGTGCTGATTGCGGCTTAATCCCCTCCGTCCCCTTTTTCGGGTCAGCGGAAGTTGTTGCGCAGGCCGTTCCAGCACTGCTGGTAGTCGCCCTGACGGTGGCCGGCGGCCAGGGCCTGTGCGGTCGGGCGGATCACCGCGCGGGTCTCGAACATGAAGGCCATCGTGTCCTTGATCACGTCCGCCTTGGACAGATCGGCATTGGACGCCTTGTCGAAGGTCGGTGCGTCCGGGCCGTGGCCGCTCATGCAGTTGTGCAGCGATGCGCCGCCCGGCACGAAGCCTTCGGCCTTGGCATCGTAGGCACCGTGCACCAGGCCCATGAATTCGCTGGCGATGTTGCGGTGGAACCACGGCGGGCGGAACGTGTTCTGCGCCACCAGCCAGCGCGGCGGGAAGATCGCAAAATCCATGTTGCTGGTTCCCGGCGTGTCGCTGGGCGAATGCAGCACCAGGAAGATCGACGGATCCGGGTGGTCGTAGCTGATCGAGCCAATGGTGTTGAAGCGGCGCAGGTCGTAGCGGTACGGCGCGTAGTTGCCGTGCCAGGCCACCACGTCCAGCGGCGAATGGTCGATCGGCGCACGCCACAGGCGGCCCTCGAATTTGGCGATCAGCTCGAAATCGCCATCGACATCCTCGAACGCCGCGTGCGGGGTTTCGAAGTCGCGCGGATTGGCCAGGCCGTTGGAACCGATCGGGCCAAGGTCGGGCAGCTTCAGCAGCGCACCGTAGTTCTCGCAGATGTAGCCGCGGCTCGGGCCATCGGGCAGTTCAACGCGGAACCGCACGCCGCGCGGGATCACCGCGATCTGCTGCGGCTCGATCTCGATCACGCCCAGCTCGGTCAGCAGGCGCAGCGCGCCCAGCTGCGGCACGATCAGCAGCTCACCGTCGGCATCGTAGAAGTAGCGGCCGACCATGTCGCGGTTGGCAGCGTAGAGGTGGATGCCCACGCCAGCATGCGCATCGGGCGAACCGTTGCCCCCCATCGTGTACAGGCCTTCGACGAAGTCGGTCGGCAGCTCCGGCAGCGGCAGCGGACTCCAGCGCAGCTGGTTCGGCGAGGCCGGCTGTGCGCCGAAATCACATTGCAGCTGCGACTGCGCGAACGGGGTGAACTCGCCATGGGTCACCGCCGGACGGATCCGGTACAGCCAGCTGCGGCGATTGCTGCCGCGCGGCGCGGTGAACGCGGTGCCGGTCAACTGTTCGGCGTACAGGCCGTGGGCCACCTTCTGCGGCGAGTTCTGCCCGACCGGCAGCGCGCCGGCGACGGCCTCGGTGGCGAATTCGTTGCCGAAGCCGGACTGGTAGCCGCGGGCGGTGATGGCGGGGGACATGGGGGCTCCTGAAAAACGGCAAGACCGGAACGGAAAGCAGCCGAGCATGGCTCGGCTCTACAGGCAAGCAGGCGCCGGGCGTGACCCGGCGCTGCCCAGGACCTTACAGCACGCCGCGGCGGATCTGGTCGCGCTCGATGCTCTCGAACAGCGCGGTGAAGTTGCCTTCGCCGAAGCCCTCGTTGCCCTTGCGCTGGATGATCTCGAAGAAGATCGGGCCGATGCAGTTCTGGGTGAAGATCTGCAGCAGCTTGCGCTGGTGGGTTTCCGGATCGGCATCGATCAGGATCTTGTTCCTGGCCAGGCGCGGCACGTCTTCACCGTGGTTCGGCACGCGCTGGTCGATCACGTCGAAGTAGGTCTCCGGCGTGTCGAGGAAGTCCACGCCCTGCGCGCGCATCGCTTCGACCGTGTCGTAGATGTTCTCGGTGAAGCAGGCGATGTGCTGGATGCCCTCGCCCTTGTACGCGTCCAGGTACTCGTTGATCTGGCTCTTCGGGTCGGACGATTCGTTCAGCGGGATGCGCACGATGCCGTCCGGCGCGGTCATCGCCTTGGACACCAGGCCGGTCTTCAGGCCCTTGATGTCGAAGTAGCGGATCTCGCGGAAGTTGAACAGGCGCTCGTAGTAGTCCGACCACTGCTGCATGTTGCCGAAGTACAGGTTGTGGGTCAGGTGGTCGATGAAGGTCAGGCCGAAGCCCACCGGGTGCAGGTCGGCACCGGCGATCGGCTCGTAGTCGCCGTCGTAGATGCTACCGGCCGCGCCGTAGCGATCGACCAGGTACAGCATGCAGTCGCCGATCCCCTTGATGACCGGGGCGCTGACCGCCTTGCTGTCCGGCTTGAAGGCGATGGCTTCGGCGCCGTTGCCCAGCGCGGTCTGGTAGACCTCCTGGCCCGGTTTCTTGAAGCGGATGGCGAAGCCGCAGGCGCACGGACCATGCTTTTCGGCGAAGTCGGCGGCGAACGAATCGGGGTCTTCATTGACCAGGAAGTTGACGTCGCCCTGGCGATAGACGGTAATCGGACGCTGCTTGTGCTTGAGCACCGCGCTGAAGCCCATCTTCCGGAAGTACTCGTGCAGCTCCTGGCCGCGGCCGGCCGGGGCGGCGAATTCGACGAACTCGAAGCCGTCGATGCCCATCGGGTTCTCGAAGGTGGTGACCTGCATGCCGGGGTTGGGATGCGAGGCGGTCGGGACTGCGGTATTCATGGCGTGGCTCCGAATCGGTACCGCATCGGTACAAACCAGGTGCGGGCAGGTAGGGACCCGGCGAGAATGCAGGGTCTGGACCCACCCCTTATAGTTACACTTGAAACCACCAGCAAGGTGCACCGCAACATGAGCCCCGATCCCGCCTCGACCCGCCTGCGTGCCTCGCACGTCCTGCTCGACCTGGAACAGTTCCTGCCGTACCGGCTGAGCGTGCTGTCCAACCGGGTCAGCGGCAACATCGCCAAGCTATACGGCGATCGTTACGGTCTGGCGATCCCTGAGTGGCGGGTGATCACCATCCTGGCGCTGTACCCGGGCTCCTCGGCCAGCGAGGTCTCCGACCGCACGGCGATGGACAAGGTGGCGGTCAGCCGCGCCGTGGCCCGCCTGCTGGAGCGCGGCTTCATCAAGCGCGAGACGCATGGCGACGACCGCCGCCGCTCGGTACTGGCGCTGTCGGCCGCCGGCTTCGAGGTGTACGAGACCATCGCGCCGATGGTGATCGAGATCACCCGCAAGCTGATGTCGGTCCTGAGCGACGAGGAAGAACAACTGCTGGAAAAGCTGATCCTGCGCCTGGCCGGCGAAGGCCTGGAGCGGATGGGCGAAGGGGTCTGAACGAAAAGGGGACGGAGGGGATTAAGTCGTAATGAGCACAGGTGTGCCTGAAACGACCTAATCCCCTCCGTCCCCTTTTTTCAGCTCAGGTGCTTGCGCCTTGCGTGGATCCACGGCACGGCCAGTGCTGCGATGGCGCCGCCGGCGAAGCCCAGCGAGGCGGCAACCGTGGCCGCCTCGACCGCGCCGGGCAGCGCCAGCGCCGCAGCCACCAGCAGCAGCGACGGCAGGCCGACGAAGGTGCCCAGGAAGAAATGCCAGCGCGGTGACCAGGTATTGAGCTGCAGCAGGCTGACCGGTTGCCAGGCGTCGGACGCGGCATCCTCGGCGATCTTCGCCACCACCTTGCCCAGATCCACTTCCGGCAGCGCGCGCCCCAGGCGGGCGGTCGCCAGCACTTCGGCCACGGCCTCCACCGGTGGGAAGCTGGACGGCCACGCCACCGGGGCCGGCACGCCGTAAGCGGTCAGCAGCGGCACGCTCAGCCACGGCGCCACCAGCGGGCGCATGCGGCGGCGGCCGTGCACGCACCAGATCTGCGGCTGGCCCTGCGCGGTGACGTTGTACAGCGCCAGTTCGTTGGCGGGCGGATAACCCAGCATGGTCACCCGCGCCGCCAGGCTGTCCTGGCCCATCGCACGCAGGAAGCCCGGGCGGCTGCGCCCTTCCTGCATCCACGCCAGGCCCAGCGCACCCACCAGGTACGCCTCCGCCACGTCCTTGCTGCCCGCCGTGGCGCGCTCGTCACTGGCCAGGTACCACGCCAACGACTTCGGCTCGGTGACATCCTCCAGGCCCCACCGGCTGTCATCCCCCAGCACGTGCCGCACCGGCAGACGGGCAGGCGCGGTTTCGCCACGCTCCCCGGTCTGCAGGAACGGCAGCACGCCCTGGATGAAGGTGGACAGCTCGATCGCGCGCGCGCCATGGCCCTGCCATTCCGGCGGCAGCAGCCCGGCCAGCTGGCCTTCGGCGGCCAGCGCATCAAGGCGCGCCTTCTGCTCGACCAGTTTCTGCACCGCACCCTTCAGCACCACGTTATCGGGCAGCGCGATCTGCGGCAGGCGATGGCGCGGCGGGGCCAGTTCGACGGTTTCCTCGCCGGTGCCGGCGTCGTCCAACAGGGTTTCCTGCGCCGGCAAAGTCACGCCCTCGCCTGCCCCACCCTCGGCCAGGTGGCTGGCAGGTTCGGGCAATCGTTCGGCGTGGTCGCTGTGCATGGGCGTTCCGGTAGGTTGCGTCGACGGGGCGTCGACTGAGGTCCTTGCCGGTAACGGCGAGCGCGTTGCGAAGTTGAGATGCCGATTCAGAGAGTGTGACCGCAACCACAGTAGAGCCACGCCATGCGTGGATGCACTTCTGTGCCGACCAACGGTCGGCACCCACCGGGGTAGGCGGCCGCGGTCGGCATCCACCAGAGCATGACGGCCAGCGGCCGGCACTCCCCTATTCCGGTTTGTCGGGTGCCCACTGCTTGAGGAACGCGCTCACCCGCGCAGGCTGGAAGGCTTCGCCCTTGCGCAGCTCAGCAGTGGCCTGCGAGACCAGCAGGCTGCCATCGGCGTCCAGTACCAGCAGGTGCGGGTAGTCGCGCTCCATCACCGGGAACTGGGCGAAGAAGGCGGTGTTGGGCTGTTCGTCGCTGGCGTTGACCTTCACCCACACGTAGTGGGCATCGCGGAAGCGACGCAGGTCGCCGCTGCCTTCCACCACATCGTCCAGCGCCCGGCAGCGTTCGCAGGCGGCGTTGCCGACCTCCAGCAGGATGCGCTTCTTGCCGCGCTGGGCTTCCACCTTGGCGGTGGCCAGGTCGTCGGCGGGGTTGCGGGCCGGGTCGAACTGCGCGCCGAGCCCAGCGATGGCGGCGATGTCTGCCGCCACCGGGGTGTTGCCCGAGGCCACCGGTTCGCTGGGGTCAGCGACCGGTGGCTCGGTGGGTCGGGTGTCCAGCGGCTGCGTGGGCTCGGCGGTGGCAGGCGGTTGCGGTTGGGAACAGGCGCCGATCAGCGCCGCACAGACCACCACCATTGCACCACCGAGCTTGCTGCGCATGCTTTCTACCCTCGCTTCATTACTTGACGCCGTGCATCAGCTTGTTGATCAGCGGGGCGATCAGGAACAGCACCACGCCGGAGCCGATCAGGGCCCAGAACCCGAAGGTATACCCCTTCAGGGCCGACTCGACCGTCATGCCGCCTTCACCACTGACCACGCCAGCGAAGATGCCCGACAGGTTGTTGCCGATGCCGGTGGACAGGAACCAGCCACCCATGCCGAAGCCGACCAGGCGCACCGGGGCCAGCTTGGTCACCATCGACAGGCCGATCGGCGACAGGCACAGCTCACCCACGGACTGGATGACGTAGACCATGAACAGGGTCCAGAACGGGATCTTGCCGTCCACCACCATCTGCGACAGGGCGAACATCAGCAGCGCGAAGGCGGCGCCGTTGAACAGCAGGCCCAGGCCGAACTTGCGCGGGATGGACGGATTGGCGCGGCCCATCGCCACCCAGATCCAGGCGATGACCGGTGCCAGGGTGATGATCGCCACCGAGTTGACCGACTGGAACCACGCGGTCGGGAAGGTCCAGCTGCCGAACTGGCGGTTGACGATGTTCTCGGCCAGGAAGGTGAACGAGCTGCCGGCCTGTTCGAAGAACATCCAGAACATCACGTTGAAGGCGAAGATGATCAGCATCGCGATCACGCGGTCGCGCTGCACCTTGCCCTCGCGGACGCCCTCGACCAGCAGCAGGATGGCCAGCGCGGTGAACATCGCGCCCAGGATCCAGGCCAGCGCGGTGGCGCCGGTAGCCAGCAGGAAGTAGGCCACCGGGATGGCGACCACGGCACCGGCCAGCACCATGATGATGCGGCCGAAGCCTTCCGCGCCGGCCGGCGGTGCACCGATGCCCTTCAGGCCGGCACGACCGATGTAGAACCACACCAGCGAGATCAGCATGCCCACGCCCGAGGCGATGAACACGACCTTGTAGGACGGCATCGCATCGGTACCGAACACCTTGCGGGCCAGGTACTCGGTCAGCACCGGGGCGATCATCGCGCCGATGTTGATGCCCATGTAGAAGATGGTGAAGCCCGAATCGCGGCGCTCGTCCTTCAGGCCGTACAGCTTGCCGACCATGGTCGAGATGTTGGGCTTGAACAGGCCGTTGCCGACGATGATGGTGGCCAGGCCGAGCTTGAAGATGTGCTCCTGCGGCAGCGAGATCATGAACAGGCCGGCGGCCATGATGATCGCGCCGGTCAGGATCGAGCGCTGGTAGCCCAGTACCCGGTCGGCCACGTAGCCGCCAAAGATGGCCGCGGCGTACACCAGGGCCAGGTAGGCGCCATAGATGCGGCTGGCGTCGCCTTCACCGGCAGCGCTGCCGTTGTAGAACTGGGCAACGATGTAGAGCACCAACGCCCAGCGGATGCCGTAGAACGCAAAGCGTTCCCAGAACTCGGTCATGAACAGCATCCACAACGGGCGCGGGTGGCCCAGCGTGGTCTTGAAGTCCGGCAGTGCCGGCTCTGGGGTGTTCGCAGTGGCGTTTACGCTCATGCGGATTTCCTGGTTCGGTGGATGACGAGCACGTCCGCTGTGCAGTTGGAGCAACGCGCGAGGATCACCGACTTCTGGCGTTCACGTCAAATACACGCCGTTTGAGGCAGGTGGCAGCCTGCTCCCTGAACTTGCATCTGAAACGATCCAGCCGCGGGCCGGGAACCAAGCTGAATGGGGATCAGCCCAGCGCTGCCGGGGGCACGGCCTGCAGGCTGGTGCGCACCTGGAACAGCTCGGGGAAGAAGGTCAGTTCCAGCGCCTTGGCCAGGAAGCCCACGCCGGACGAACCGCCGGTGCCGCGCTTGAAGCCGATCACCCGCATCACGGTGCGCATGTGTCGGAATCGCCACAGCTGGAAGGCCGTCTCCAGGTCCACCAGGTCCTCGCACAGCGCGTACTCGCGCCAGTAGCGGTCGGTGTCCTGGTAGATGCGCTCGAAGACCGGCTGCAATGCGTCGTCGGCCACGTGCGGCTGGGTCCAGTCGTGGGCCTCGTAGACCGCCGGGACAGCATGGCCAAAGCGGGCCAGGTACTTCAGGAATTCCTCGTACAGGCTCGGCGCCTCCAGCACGGTGCGCAGCTGCGCCTGCCCGGCCGGGTCGTGCTCGAACACCTGCAGCATCTGCGCGTTCTTGTTGCCCAGCAGGAACTCGATGTAGCGGTACTGCAGCGACTGGAAGCCCGACGACGGGCCCAGCACGTCGCGGAAGCCCATGTATTCGGACGGGGTCAGCGTTTCCAGCACCGACCACTGCTCGGTCAGCTGGCGCAGCACCTGCTTGCTGCGCGCCAGCACCTTGCGGCACTGCCAGACTTCATCGCGCTGCAGGAAGCCGATCGCGGCACGCAGTTCGTGGCCCAGCAGCTTCAGCCACAGCTCCGAAGTCTGGTGCTGGATGATGAAGAGCATCTCGTCATGGTGCGGCGGGCTGGACAGCGGCTGCTGCGCGCTGAGCAGCTGGTCCAGCCGCAGGTAACCGCCATAGGTCAGGCGTCCCTGCAGGTCGGTGTGGATGCCGGCTTCGAGATCGCGTTGGTTGTTGTCGACGGACATGGGCGGGACCAGATCGGGGGCGGCAAGGGTAGCGCGTTGCCGCCGCGCTGGCAGCCGCCGGGTCCATACCGGGGCGTGCGGCTGGCCGTGGAGCATCGGCCGATGCCGGGCCTGCGCGTGGAACCGTCCGCGCCGTTGTACCGGCGGTCAGCCAGAGGCGTATTCTGATGCTTTGCAGCAACGACTGAATACGTTGTTGTTATTGGCCCCCCACCCGCCGGCAGGGGTAAAACGGGGAATCTCCGTGTTGCGGCGCAGGAAGGCTATTCCGTACGCGTTCCTTAACATGGCGATTCATATCATTTGTAACTTCTCTGTCGAAGGTGCAGTACGCAATGACGGTTGCCGCTGAATTCAAGATCGAATACCTGCAGTACCTGGACACGGACGGCACGCTCGTCCGTGACGACCTGCCCGCGTCGCTGCGCGACCCCAAGGTGCTGGTACCGCTGTTCAAGCAGATGCTGTTCGTACGTACGTTCGACAGCAAATCCATCGCGCTGCAGCGCACCGGCAAGCTCGGCACCTATGCCGCCTGCCTGGGCCATGAAGCCGCGCACGTGGGTATCGGCGCGGCGATGCAGAAGGACGACGTGTTCGCGCCTTCGTACCGCGAGTATGGCGCGATGTTCATGCGTGGCGTGCGCCCGCACGACGTGCTGATGTACTGGGGCGGCGACGAACGCGGCAACGATTACGGCGGCAACGCGGCCAGGGACTTCCCGTTCTGCGTGCCGATTTCCACCCAGTGCCTGCATGCGGCAGGTGCTGCGCTGAAGTTCAAGCTCAACAAGGAACCGCAGATCGCCGTGGCGGTGTGCGGCGACGGCGGCAGCTCCAAGACCGACTTCTACGCGGCACTGAACTCGGCCGGCGCCTACAAGCTGCCGCTGATTCTGTGCATCGTCAACAACGGCTGGGCCATCTCGGTGCCGCGCTCGGCCCAGACCGGTGCCGAAACGCTGGCGCAGAAGGGCCTGGCGGGCGGCCTGCACTGCCTGCAGGTGGACGGCAACGACCTGATCGCGGTGCTGGCGGCAATGGAACAGGCGCGCGAACGTGCGCTGGCCGGCGACGGCGGCACCGTGCTGGAACTGATGACCTACCGCCTGTCCGACCACACCACCGCCGATGACGCGCGCCGCTACCGCGACGACGCCGAAGTGAAGGATGCCTGGCAGCGCGAGCCGATGCTGCGCCTGCGCAAGTACCTGGTCAACGCCGGCGTGTGGAGCGAGGACGAGGAAGCCGCGTGGGTCGCCGAGTGCGGCACGCGCGTGGACGAGGAAGTGAACCTGTACCTCAACACGCCGGTGCAGCCGGTCGAGGCGATGTTCGACTTCCTGTATGCCGATCCGCCGCCGGACCTGCTGGCCCAGCGTGCCCAGGCGATCGCCCTGGAGAAGCGCCATGGATGAGATCAAGAACGGCGCGCCCGGCGCGCACACCAACGCCGCCGACAGCGCTGCTGTCGCGCGCGGAGATGACAGCATGACCACCACCCCGATCACCCTCATCGAAGCCATCACCCAGGCGCTGGCCTGGGAGCTGGAACATGACCCGTCGGTGCTGGTGCTGGGCGAGGACGTGGGCGTCAACGGCGGCGTGTTCCGCGCCACCGCCGGCCTGCAGCAGCGCTTCGGCTCGGACCGCATCCTCGACACCCCGCTGGATGAAACCACCATCGCCGGCCTGACGATTGGTCTTGCCGCGCAGGGCATGAAGCCGGTGGCCGAAGCCCAGTTCGATGGCTTCATGTACCCGATGGTCGACCATATCGTCTGCCACGCCGCGCGCCTGCGTTACCGCACGCGTGGCCGCCTGCACTGCCCGATGGTGCTGCGCGTGCCGTGGGGCGGTGGCATCCGCGCGCCGGAACACCACAGCGAAGCCAACGAGGCGATCTTCACCAACGTGCCGGGCCTGCGCGTGGTGCTGCCGTCGTCGCCGCAGCGTGCCTACGGCCTGCTGCTGGCTGCGATCCGCGAGCCGGATCCGGTGATCTACATGGAGCCCAAGCGCATCTATCGCCAGTACAAGGAAGTGGTCGTCAACGACGGCGAAGCGTTGCCGCTGGACGTCTGCTTCGTGCTGCGCGACGGCACCGACGTGACCCTGGTGACCTGGGGCGCGCAGGTGAAGGAAGCCCTGGAAGCGGCCGACAAGCTGGCCGGCGAAGGCATCAGTGCCGAAGTCATCGACGTGGCCACGCTGCGCCCGCTGGACTTCGCCACCATCGCCGAATCGGTGGCCAAGACCGGCCGCTGCGTGATCGTGCAGGAGGCCCCGAAGACCGCGGGCTTCGGCGCCGAGATCGCCGCGCGCCTGGCCGAGGAATCGATCTACGACCTGCTGGCCCCGGTCGAGCGCGTTACTGGCTACGACACCCACATTCCGCTGTTCCGCCTGGAAATGAAGTACCTGCCGAGCGTTGAGCGGATCGTGGCGGCGGCCAAGCGCTCGGTGGCGGCCGGCTGACATGCGGGCCCGCCTTCTGGGGGCTTACCGCAGCCAGTATCCCAACCCGCTCCGGTTCCACACCGGCCAGATCGTCGAAGTAGGTGTACGTGACGAGGAATGGCCGGCGTTTGCCTGGGTACGCACCAACGATGGGCGCGCTGGATGGGCGCCCATCGCCTGGTTGCAGCTGCTGGACGAGGGTCGCGCCGAAGCCCTGTGCGACTACGACGCCCGCGAGCTGGATGTGGAAAGCGGCGAGATGGTGAAGCTTCATCACGAACACGGCGGGTGGTGGTGGTCCGAGCGCGCCAATGGCGCGACGGGTTGGCTGCCGGCCCGCGAACTGGAACTGCTGGAAGAGAACTGCAAATGAGCCAGACCAAGAACTTCAACCTGCCCGACCTGGGCGAAGGCCTGCCGGACGCGACCATCGTCGAGTGGTTCGTCAAGGAAGGCGATGTGATCAAGCTGGACGAGCCGCTGGTGTCGATGGAGACCGCCAAGGCCGTGGTGGAAGTGCCCTCGCCGTTCTCCGGCAAGGTGCTGAAACTGTCCGGCGCTGCCGGCGACATCATCCCGACCGGCTCGGTGCTGGCCAGCTTCGAACTGGACCCGAACCTGCCGCAGCGTGCCGATGGCCAGGACACCGGCCACAGCCATGGCCACGCTGCACCGGCCGCGCCGGCTGCCGCACCGACCCCGCCGCCGCTGCCGGCTGCGGCCGCTCCGATTGCCGCCGAGGACGCCAAGCCCGCCGCGGCCGAGCGTGACGACGCCGGTACCGTGGTCGGCGCGATGCAGAGCTCCAATGCCGTGCACGCCGAGCAGGCGCTGGCCGTCGGTGGCGTCAAGGCCGTGCCAGCCGTGCGTGCGATGGCGCGCAAGCTGGGCGTGGACCTGAGCCGCGTGGCCGCTACTGGCACCGATGGCGCCGTGACCATGGCCGACGTCAAGCAGGCTGCCGCCAACGGCACCGCCAAGCTCGGCGCTGCTCCGGCACCGGTTGCCGCCGCGTATGCCGCGCCGGCCCCGGCGCAGGTGTCTGCCCCGGTGCAGAGCGAAGCCCGCACCCCGCTGTCCGCCGCCGGCAAGCCGATGCGCACCCAGCCGCCGGGCGTGGTCGCCAAGGGCCAGCCGGAACCGCTGAAGGGCGTGCGCCGCAACATGGCCCGCGTCATGGCCGATGCGCACAGCAAGGTCGTGCCGACCACGCTGAACGACGACGCCGACATCCACGCCTGGCTGCCGGGCAACGACGTCACCGCCCGCCTGGTGCGCGCCATTGTCGTTGCCGCGCAGAAGGTGCCGGCCATGAACGCCTGGTTCGACGGTGAAGCACTGACCCGCACCCTGCACGCGCAGGTAGACATCGGCATCGCCGTGGACACCGACGACGGCCTGTTCGTGCCGGCCCTGCGCAATGCCGACATGCTCGATGCACGCGGCATCCGCGAAGGCGTCAATCGCCTGCGCGAGCAGGTGGAATCGCGTTCGATCGCCGCCTCGGAACTGAGCGGCTACACCATCTCGCTGTCCAACTTCGGCATGTTCGCCGGCCGCTACGCGACCCCGGTCGTGGTGCCGCCGTGCGTGGCCATCGTCGGTGCCGGCCGTGCCCGCCACCAGATGACCCCGGTGATGGGCGGCGTGGAAGCGCACAAGGTGATCCCGCTGTCGGTCACCTTCGACCACCGCGCGGCTACCGGTGGTGAGGCCGCCCGCTTCCTGCGCGCGATGATGGACGACCTGGCGCTGGCCAGCTGATCCAGCTGATCGGTGGTGCCAACCTTGGTTGGCACATGAATTGGAGAAACGCCGGGCACTGCCCGGCGTTTTTTTGTGCCCGCTCCACTGTAGAGCCGAGCCCATGCTCGGCTTGCTTCATGCTTTCATCCACGCATGGCGTGGATCTACTGAAAAGCGGCCGAGCATGGGCTCGGCTCTACAGAATTCGTGCGATCAATCGCGCGCGACCAGACCCTCGGCGCGACTGTAGACACGCAGGCGGTGGCCATCAGGATCTGCCCCGACAAAGGTATGGCCGAACTCCAGTGTCACCGGGGCCTGCAGGATCTGCACGCCGAGTGCGCGCCACGCATCGTGCATCTGCTGCACGGCGTCGGGGTTGGCCACCACCATCGCCAGTTCGGCGGCGCCGGCCTGCGCGGACACCGGTGGTTGCACATCGTCGCGCTGCCACAGGCCGAGTGCGGCGCCATCGCCTAGCAGGAACAGGGCGAAGCCAGGAGACTGCTCGACCGGCGGTTTGCCGAGGATGCCGCTGTAGAAGGTGGCGCTGGCGGCGACGTCGCGCACGTACTGCAGCAGGGTGCTGGGCGTGAACATGGGGAAGCTCCGTTGTTGGGAGCGTTCATGGTGGTACTGGCCTGCTGACAGATTCTGTCAGCATATTCGACTGTCGGTAGAGTCGTCTGTCGGTAGAGTCGACTGTTAGTCGACTGCTCTTCCCTCAACCTGCCTAAAACTCCGCGCTGCGCGCGATAGTCGACTAACAGTCGACTCTACACGCCCCGGGTCCCGGCTGTTGCTGTGGTTATGAGCGATCCAGCCAGTCCGGCGCGATGCCCTGGGCCTTCTGCCAGCGCCGCAGCAGCGTGGCGCGCGGCACGCGGTAGCAGTCCTCCAGCACACGCACCTGGCGGATGCGATCCAGGCGGAAATGGCGGAAATCCTCGCGGCGCTCGCACCAGGCCGCCAGCATCGGCACTTCATCGAAGTAGCCCAGCGCGAACGGCCAGACGACGCGCGCGCTGCGCTGGCCGTGCGCGTCCTCGTAGCCGAACTTCAGGCGCTGCTGTGAACCGACAGCCTCTCGCACGGCCTGCAGACGAGCTGGGGGAACCTTGGCCGCCGCACGCGAAGGGCCCACCCGCAGGCCACTGTCACGCAAGGCCTCACGCCGCGCTGCGGGCAACACATGGGCGATACGCGCCAGAGCATCGCGTGCGGCTTCGGCCAACGCGGGTTCGGTACGGGCCGCAACCCAGCGCAGGCCCAGCACGAGCGCGTCGATCTCGGCCGGTGGCAGGGTCATCGGCGGCAGGGTATCGCTCGGCGTCAGCTGGTAGCCGACGCCGGCCTCGCCACGCAGGTCGGCGCCTTGCTCGCGCAGGGTCTCGATATCGCGATACAGCGTGCGCAGGCTGATGCCCAGCGCTTCGGCCAGCACCTGCCCGGCCACCGGCCGCCGATGGCGGCGCAGCAGCTGTTGAAGCTGGGTCAGACGCAGCGCACGCGACATCAGCCGGCCAGCGCGCTCGATGCCACCACGTGTTCACCCGGTTGCGGGGCGAGTGCGGCCTCGACCAGTGCCTTGGCAATTTCGCTGGCCGGATTGATCCGCCACGCCCGTGGCAGTACTGGCCCCAGTGCGCCGAGTACCGTCAATGCGAAACGCTCGCCGCGACGCACCTCGTTGCGCTCACCCCCGATCAGCCCTGGGCGGACCAGGGTCAACGAGTTGAAGCCCAGCGCGCGCAGGTCACGCTCCAGCTCGCCCTTCACCCGGCTGTAGAAGATCGACGACTGTGGATTGGCGCCGGCCGCGGAATTCAGCACATAGGTACTGGCCCCCTGTGCCTGTGCGAGCCGTGCGAACGCCAGCGGATAGTCGTGGTCGATGCGATGGAAGGCCTCGCGGCTGCCGGCCTGGGCAATGGTGCTGCCGAGCGCGCAGATGACCGCGTCTACGCGCGCCCATTCGGGCGAGGTGGGCAACGCGTCGAAGGCCAGCACCGGGTTCTCCAGCTTCCCGTGGGTTACGCCCAACGGGCGGCGGGTGGGCGCCACCACGGCGCTGCAGCGCGGGTCGTCCAGCAGTCTGGGAAGGGTCAGCCCGCCGACCAGGCCGGTCGCCCCCAGCAACATCACGCGCATCAGCACCTCCACTGCGGCATCCTGTCGCCCATCCTAGCCGTTCAAGCCCTCGGCGGCCGCGCCGATATGCTGGAACCAGTCCCTGCCAGCCCCAGGATTCGCTCCATGACGGACCAGCCCGACCACCGCCCTGCCCCCGGTACCGCCCTTGGGCCGCCGGCACGCGTGCGCGCGGTGGTGGACGATGGGCGGGGTGACCGCGTAGTGCTGCAGGGCGGCGGTGGCGTGGCGCTGCAGCAGCTGTTCGCAGGCGCCGATGCGCCGGAACCGCTGCTGGCGGCGTTCGCCAACGGCATGGCCACCCTGCCCGGCGAACTGGGCGACATGGGCGACCGCCTGCAGTCCGCACAGGCCAGCGCCGATTGGCCGCGCTATGGGCGCGCGATGCGGCAGCTGATCGACAAGTACATCCGCACCATCGAGCAGCATTCGCCGGACGGGCAGCCGGAAAGCCTGCGCCTGTCCGAGCAGTTGCGGCTGCTGCTGGGCGGTGCGGTGGTGGCCCTGCTGCAGCACGACCCGGACCTGCGCGAGCAGGCGCAGGCGCTGGCTCTGCGCCTGCGCCAATGGCAGCCGGGCACGGCACTGGAACCCATCGAACAGGGCGTGCGCGAACTTGGCCACCAGGTCGGCGTGCGTGCCGAAAGCTGGCAGGAGCAGCAGGCGCTGCTGCTGGAGCTGTTCGCGCTGCTGCTGGAGAACGTCAGCGAGCTGCTGGATGACCGCAGCTGGCTGCAGGGCCAGATCGCGGCGGTGCGCCAGTTGCTGGACGGTCCGTTGGAAGCCGAGGCAGTCGAGCGCACCCGCGCCGAGTTGCGCGAAGTGATCTACAAGCAGGGTCTGCTGCGCCAGGGCATCGACGATTCGAAGGCGGCGATGCGTGGGCTGATGGGCGAGTTCATCGAGCGCATGGACGGCATGGCGACCAGCACGGGCGAATACCACGACCGCATCGGCAGCTACGCATTGCAGCTGCGCGAGGCGCGCAGCATCGCCGACCTCAACCAGCTGCTGCAGGAGGTGATGCGCGATACCGGCAAAGTGCAGCAGCAGGCCGCACAGGCCCGCGATCACCTGGCCAATGCGCGGCAGGAAGTGGAGCGCGCAGAGCAGCGCATTGCCGAGCTGGAGCAGGAACTGCGCGCCGCCGGTGACCTGGCACGCATCGATCCGCTGACCCAGGCGCTGAACCGCCGTGGCCTGGACGAACTGCTGGAGCGCGAGCTGGCCCGAGCCGCGCGCAACAACTCACCGCTGGGCGTGGCGGTGATCGACCTGGATGATTTCCACCAGACCAACGACGCGCACGGGCACGCGGGTGGCGATGCGCTGCTGCAGCACCTGGTGTCCGTGTGCAAGCTGCTGCTGCGCGCCACCGACGGCATCGCGCGGCTGGGCGGCGACGAGTTCGTGCTGGTGCTGCCGGAAACCCAGGGCGCCGACAGCATGGCCACCGTGCAGCGCCTGCAGCGCTCGCTGGCCCATCGCGTGCTGACCGTGCAGGAGCAGCGCGTGCCGGTGCATTTCAGCGCCGGGCTGGCGCAGTGGCAGCCCGGTGACGATACCGAAACCCTGCTGCGGCGCGCCGATGACGCGCTGTATGCGGCCAAGCGGCAGGGCAAGAACCGCGTGCAGGCGGGCTGATGATCCAGCGTGCAGACGCTGTAGCGCCCGAGCCCATGCTCGGGCGGCGGCGCGCAGCGCCGTAGAGCAGCCGAGCGTGGGCTCGGCTCTACAGATCACTTCCCGCGCAGCTTCTGGAACCCGGTCACCGCTGCCAGCACGATGGCGCCGGCGATGATGCCGACCACCATGTTGCCCACCGCGCTCACCAGCCAGCCCCACTGCCCTTCGCCGCCCAGCGCCTGCACCGCGTGGTGCAGGGCCGGCACGTTGTGCACCAGGATGCCGCCGCCGACCAGGAACATGGCGATGGTGCCGGCCACCGACAGGAACTTCATCAGCCACGGCGCCGACGCCACCAGCCCGCGACCGAAGGCGGCAATGGCACCGCCCTTGCGCGACAGGTACAGCCCAACGTCATCGAGCTTGACGATGCCCGCCACCAGCCCATAGACGAACACGGTCATCGCCAGTGCGACCACGCTCAGCGTGAGGATCTGGTTGGTGAACGACGCAGTGGCGACCACGCCCAGGGTGAGCACGATGATCTCGGCCGAAAGGATGAAGTCGGTGCGGATCGCGCCCTTCACCTTGTCCTTCTCCCACGCGACCATGTCCACCTGCGCGTCAGCCAGCGCCTTGCGGCGTTCGGCCTGGCGCTCGGCATCGTCGTCGGAGGAATGCAGGAAGCGGTGCGCCAGCTTCTCCACGCCTTCGAAGCACAGGAAGGCACCGCCGATCATCATCAGCGGCACGATCAGCGGCACGTTCCAGCCGCGGCTGTGCAGCCAGGCTTCCAGCGCACTGATCGCCAGCGCCGCCGGCACCAGGATGACCTTGTTGACCAGCGAGCCCTTGGCCACCGCCCAGACCACCGGCAGTTCGCGGTTGGCGTTGACTCCGGTCACCTGCTGCGCGTTCAGCGCCAGATCGTCGCCCAGCACACCAGCGGTCTTCTTCGCCGCGACCTTGGTCAGGACCGAGACATCGTCTAGCAGGGAGGCGATATCGTCGAGCAGGGCAAACAGGCTGGCACCGGCCATGGGGCGTCCAAGAATGGGAATGAGCGGATTCTGACCGATCCGCCGGCCTCTGCGATAGCTGCGGGGTTCACCGCATGCCCACCTTCCCCCGGCGACACTGCCGAATCCGGACATTGCCGGCCAGCGGCCGGCACTACCGTCCTTGCCGCATGGGAGTTCCGCTTGAGCAATCCGCCCACCGCCAATGGCAATCCTCCGCTGGTCAAAGGCATGAACCGGCGCAGCCAGATCCTGCGCCTGTTGCTGCGCTACCGCCATTCGGGCGTGTTCTCCGGCATGAACCTGGACGCCGCCAGCAACCAGGCCGACGTGCCCGCCGATGGCAACCCGGAACAGTTCGTCAGTGACCTGGAGGCCCTGGGGCCGACCTTCGTCAAGCTGGGCCAGATGCTGTCCACCCGCCCGGACATGGTGCCGGTGGAGTTCGCCACCGCCCTGGAGCGCATGCAGGAGAAGGTGGCGCCGATCCCGGTAGAGCGCATCCACGCCATCATCGAGCAGGAGCTGGGGGTGGGGGTGAACAAGCTGTTTGCCTCGTTCGATCCCGAGCCGTTGGGTTGTGCGTCGATCGCGCAGGTACATCGCGCGGTGCTGCACGATGGCCGCCAGGTGGCAGTGAAAGTGCAGAAGCCCGAAGTGGCCGCGCAGCTGCGCTCGGACCTGGAAGCGCTGCGCAGCTTTGCGCTGGCCGCCGATCATCTGACCCAGGTGGGCCGCCGCGTGCGCCTGCGCGACTGGCTCAACGAGTTCGCCAAGACCCTGATGCAGGAGCTGGACTACCACGCCGAGGCCGAGAACCTGGCCCGCTTCGGACGGCATCTGCGGCCCTTCCGCCGCCTGTGGGTACCGCAGCCGATCTGGGACTACAGCAGCCAGCGCGTGCTGACCATGGAGCTCGCCACCGGCGTGCGCGTGGATGCGATCTCTGGCGTGCGCCGCACCGAGCAGGACATGGATCCGCTGGCAGCGGCGCTGATCCGCGGCTACCTGGACCAGATCTTCGTGCATGGCGAGATCCATGCCGACCCGCACCCGGGCAACCTGCGGGTGATGCCCGATGGCCGGCTGGCGATCTTCGACCTGGGCATGGTCGCGCACATGCCGCCGCGCCTGCGCGAGCGGCTGCTGAAGATCCTGTTCGCCGCCGTCGATGGCCGCGGCGAAGAAGTGGCCGACGATCTGATCAGCATCAGCACGCGGCTGGAGGCCTTCGACGAAGAGCGCTACCTGCGCGAGACCGGCCAGCTGATCGCGCGCTACGCCGCCAGTGGCAGCTTCTCGGAAGGCCGCGTGGTGCTGGACATGGTGCGCATCGCCACTGCCTGCGGGCTGCGCACGCCGCCGGAACTGAGCCTGCTGGGCAAGGCCCTGCTCAACCTGGAAACCGTGTGCCGGCTGCTGGCGCCGGAGCTGGACACGCGCCGCATCGTCGAGCGCCAGCTGCAGCACGTGATGCGCGCGCGCCTGAAGAAATCCCTGTCGGCGGCCAACATCGCCAGCGAGGCGATGGAGCTGCAGCAGCTGCTGCGCGACGGGCCGCGCAAGCTGTCGGACATCATGGCGCTGCTGGCCGAGAACCGCCTGCAGATGAAGGTGACCGGGCTGGAAGAATCGCGGTTGATGGAGAACCTGCAGAAGATCGCCAACCGCGTGGCGGCCGGCATCATCAGCGCCGCGTTGATCATGGCTGCGGCAATGATGATGAAGATCGACACCGGCTGGCACCTGTTCGGCTATCCCCTGATCGCACTGATACTGCTGTTGATCGGCGTGGTGCTGGGGCTGGGCATCGTTACCAGTGCATTGCTGTTCGATCGTCGCGCGCGGGCGCGCGAGGAACGCGGGCACCGCTGATGCATTGGCGAAAAGCCGCGTATTCATGCGGTTTTTTAATGCAATCCAACGAAGCCTTTCACGCTCGTTTTACCTTCGCGGCGTGATTGCGCGCGCGTGCTTTCAACAAACATTTCAGTCAGCTTCGTGCATGCACTATCGGGTCATCGGCCTGTCATGTGGATGTGCTTGCAGCAGCGCCGGTCGGATGGACACGCGTCGGTACGACGTCCATCACCACCACCCCGTCACTGCCGAAGCTGCCTATGCTCTGGATACTGCTGTTGTCGTTGTTGCTGCTGTGCTGGCTGTTCCTCGCGTCCGACAAGTGGGTGTGGTGGAAGGCCGGTGCATTCTCGCTGCTACTGCTGATGCTCAGCGCGTGGTGGCTGATCGACAAGCTGTCCGGGGATGGGCTCAACGCCGCCACGCTTTATCACCTCGGCGCCGACATGGAAGGCGCTGGTGTCTCCGACTTCAAGGGCTACATCGCCGGCTTCATCGTGCTGGCGCTGGTCTCGCTGCTGCCGCTGTTTGCCACGCGGGTGAAGCGCTGGCGCCGGCCCGGCCACGGTGGTGCGCTGTTCGCCGGTTTCGCGACCGTGTGGGTGGCCACGATCCTGATCAGCCCGCTGGCCCGTGACGGCCAACGCCTCTACCAGCAGCTGCGCCCGGTCGATTTCGCCCGCATCGCCCCCGAGTACCAGGTGCCGACGCAGCCGTTGCAGCGCCCGCGCAACATCGTATGGATCTACGGCGAGAGCCTGGAACGCACCTATCTGGACGAGGCCGTGTTTCCCGGCCTGATGCCCAACCTCAACCGCCTGGCGTCCGAGTCGCTGGACGTGCGTGGCCTGGCCTCGGCCGAAGGCAGCGGCTGGACCATCGCCGGCCTGGTGTCGTCAATGTGTGGCGTGCCGCTGACCACCTCGCAGGGCGACGAGAACAGCATGGACCGCATGGGCAGTTTCCTGCCCAAGGCGGTGTGCCTGGGCGACTACCTGAAGCAGCAGGGCTACACCAACCATTACCTGGGCGGCGCCAACGGCCAGTTCGCCGGCAAGGGCCAGTTCCTGGCCAGCCATGGCTTTGACGAAGTGCATGACCTGGCCTGGTTCAAGCAGCAGAAGAAGATCGGGCGCATCCACTACTCGGCCTGGGGCGTGCACGACGACGTGCTGCTGGACACCGCCTACCAGCGCTTCGAGCAGCTCTCGCGCGCCGGTTCACCGTTCATGCTGACCACGCTGACCATGGACACCCACCACCCGGCGGGCCACCTGCCGGTGTCATGCAAGGGCGAGCGCTACCGGAGCGGGTACGGCAACATCGGCCTGCTCAATGCACTCAAGTGCACCGACCGCCTGATCTCACAGCTGGTCGAGCGAATCCAGGCCAGCCCGTATGGCAAGGACACGCTGATCGTGATCGCCTCCGACCACCTGGCGATGCCCAACGATCTCAGCCACGTGCTGGCCAAGCAGAAGCGCGAGAACCTGCTGCTGTTCCTTGGCGACGGCATTGCCCCGCAGCAGCTCAGTGCCGACGCTGGCACCACCCTGGATTCCGGTGCGACCCTGCTCAGCCTGCTGGACCCGAACCTGAAGACGATGGGCTTTGGCCGCTCGCTGATCGACCCGCAGCGCGCGCCCAGTGCCAGCGTGGCCGCGCGCCGCGATGACGGCCGCGACTACCCGCCGTACCTGGCCTTCGCCCGTTCGCTGTGGCTGGGCCAGCCGACCCGCGAACTGAAGATCGATGGCGATGATCAGGTGGTCGTTGGCCTGCAGCACGTGCAACCGCCGGTGCTGCTGGAGTACGACAAGGACTGGGGCCTGAAGTCCGTGTATCTGGAAAACACCTCGCGCCAGTTCGATGATGCCAACCCGGACAACACCCTGGCCTACGTCGACCGTTGCACCGCGTTCGAGGACGGCTCGGCCGACGGCGACTGGTGCGCCCTGCTCGTCAACCGCGACAATGGCATCAAGCTGTACCGCGACAACGACCTGCGCGGTGGCATCGCGGTGGATGCACCGCTGGATACGCTCCAGGGCCCGCGCCCGAGCGTGCGCCAGGCACACATGATCACCCAGAAGGGACGCCGTACGCGTGCCGGCCAGTACATGCTGCAACTGGTGGCGAGCACGCGCCCGGACCGCGGCTTCTGGATCGAAGCGGTGTCCTCGCAGCGCAAGGTGGTGCTGGCCCAGCAGTGGGTGCAGCCCGATGCCAACGGCAAGATCAACGTGGCGTTCGGGCTGGATCACGAAGTGGACGATCTGGAGATCCGCGCGTGGTTGAACCACGCCGAGAAGCTGGCGGTGGATACGTTCGCACTGGTGCCCTCGCGCAGCCGACCGCGGGGGTAGGGCTATTTGCAGGGCTGCGCCCTGCACCCGCTCCAAACCGGAGCAACGGCAACAGCAACAGCGTGCATTCCGTGGGATGGCGGTGTGGGTCCGGTTGCGGGGGACGCTGCAAGTACGTCCATGTAAGCTCGGTCGCCGCATCCATGCGGCTCACGCCCCCGCAACCGGACCCACACCGCCTTCGACAGTTTGCTGCGGTCTGTTGGACATGCCGATGGGATCAGATCCGTTTTCCGGAGAAAAACGGATCTGATCCCAGATTGATTTCGATATCTGACAGAAATGTCGACCAAGGTCGACACCTACCGACAGCCTCAGGAATCTGTCAGAGGTGGGGCGGTGTCGGAGTGCGGGGTGTCAGCCGCATGGATGCGGCTGCCAAGCCTCCATGGACGGATTTACGGCGTCCCCGCACTCCGGCACCGCCCCGCCATCCCACGGAATGCACGCTGTTGCTGTTGCTTCTGCTCGTAGCGGGTGCAGGGCGCAGCCCTGCAGAACACCCCCTACTCCTGCGGATCGCGGATGATGTGGATGTCGGTCGGGGTCGACAGCGGAATGTTCCGCTCGGCCAGGATCTGCAGCAGGCTGAAGTACAGGTCGCTGCGGGTGGCGTACACCTGCCGCGGGCTGGCCACGTAAGCGAAGCTGTTGATGGTGATCTGGCCACCGGCAATGCT
Source organism: Stenotrophomonas maltophilia group sp. SKK55 (assembly GCF_057179845.1). Classification (NCBI taxonomy): domain Bacteria; kingdom Pseudomonadati; phylum Pseudomonadota; class Gammaproteobacteria; order Lysobacterales; family Lysobacteraceae; genus Stenotrophomonas; species Stenotrophomonas maltophilia group sp. SKK55. The sequence continues at coordinate 56,628 of NZ_JBXUHP010000005.1, read as the reverse complement.
GTCGATGTAGACCGTCGGTGCCGGCTGTTTCAGCACATTCGTGTGCGCGGTGTACGCATCCAGCAGCGCCTGCCGCAGATTGCCGACATCCGTGCTGGGCGGCACCGCGAACTGGATCTGGATGCGGCCCTGGTTGTTGCCCATCGTCATGTTGCGCACGGTCTTGGTGACCAGCTCGGAGTTGGGCACGATCAACGTCGACTTGTCGCCCACCTGGATCTCGGTCGAACGCAGGCTGATGCGGCGGATGTCGCCCTCCTGGTCACCCAGCTTCACCCAGTCACCGATCTTCACCGGCCGCTCGGCCAGCAGGATCAGGCCGGAGACGAAGTTCTGGGTGATCACCTGCAGGCCGAAACCGATACCCACCGACAGCGCGCTGACCAGCAGGGCCAGCTTGCTCAGCTGCAGGCCCATCGCCGACAGCGCCCAGATCACCGCGATGATGATGCCCACATAGCGGGCAACGGTACTCACCGAATTGCGCGCGCCCAGGTCCAGCTCGGTCTTGGGCAGGTAGGTGTCGGTCAGCCAGCGCTGTACCAGCTGGGTAACGGCCAGGCCAGCCAGCAGCACCAGCACCGCCAGCACGATGCGCACCGGCTCCAGCTTGGTTCCGCCAATGTCGAATCCAGAGGTGAACAGCGAGGAGAAGCGCTCCACCACCGCGCCGATGTTGCCGAACGGTGCCACCAGCGCCAGCAGCGCGATCAGTACGACGATGGTGCGCAACGCCGCCGACAGCAGCACGCCCGCCTGTTCCAGCCGCGATACGCTCAGGCCGGTGCTGAGCAGGATGGTCTGGCCGACCTTGCTGTCGGCGTTGAGCATCCAGGTGCTCAGGTCATCGACGAACTTGAACAGCAGGGTCGCCGCCAGCACCACGATGCTGCCGCCGATCAGCTGCTGGTTCACGAACTTGGCGAAATTCAGGTAGCCCAGCAACGTGGCGACGATGGCCGCCACCACCGCGATGTTGCCCGCTACCCGGGCCAGTACCAGCCAGCTGCTGCGGCGCACGGGCATGGTTGCCCCCACGCCATCGGCCTGTGCTTCCAGCTTGGCCTCGGCCTCGGCGGTCTGCCGCCGATGCAGGCGCGCCAGGGTCACCAGCATGGCCATGATCAGGCCGAGGTAGGTCAGGGCAATCAAGCCGTCCAACGCCACCGTGGTGACATCGCTGGTGCGCGTAGCCTGGTCGAGGGCCACCAGCACCGTGCTCAGCCAGGCCAGTGCCGCAGCGCCCCAGGCGTATTTGCGAAGCTTCAGCGCGGCGGTGTCGTCCAGGTTCAACAGCCGCCATGATGGGCGCTTGGGCACCAGCAGGCAGGCGCTGAGCGCGGCAATGAAGGCCGCACGGAAGGTGGCGGTCTCCAGGCCGTCGGCCACGACCTGCAGGCGCGGCGCGATGGCATCGATCGCATCCAGCGCCGCCATCAGCACCACTACCGCATAACCGGGCAGCAGCGTGCCCACCAGCAGCAGCCACATCGCCAGGCCAGACCGGCGCAGTCGTCCGTCAGGCGCGCGCTCGGACGCGGCGAACTTCCGCCCCAGCCTGCGCAGCCACAACCGCAGCGGGAACATCATCACCAGCGCGGCCAGCAGGCCCAGCAGCGGCGTGCCCCAGCCATGGCTGCGGATGCCGGCGACCAGCGCATCACGCCCCTGCTCGGCCAACGGCGCAACGCGCGCGATATCGATCGGCAGGCGCTCGGCCACCTTGCTCCACAACGCAGGCGACAGCGGCGAGGCGACCTTCTGGCCCAGTTCTTCCGTACGTTGTGCGGTGCGCTGCTGCTCGATGTCCGCCGCCAGCTGCTGTGCACGCACGGCACTGGCCTTGGCCTGTGCCACCGACGCGGCCACGCCATCGCGCTGCCTGGTTATGGCCCGTCGCTGCGCCGCCAGCTCTGGCGGCTCTGTGGTGCCCTCGGCAGGCGTCCCCAGCTGCGCCAGTTGCTCGTTGATGCGATCCAGCTGGGGCTGCAGTGCCTTTTCCAGTGCCTCGGCGTCACGCCGTGCCTGCGAGGCATTCTCGGACAGCATCGCCAGCGTCTCGGTGGCTTCCGCATCGCCACGCTTGCGCTCGACATCCTTCAACCGCGAATCGATGTCCGCCAGGTGCTGCTTGGGCGTGGGGTCCTCCTCCTGTGCCAGCACCGGCGCGGACAGCAGGAAGGTAGTGCACAGCAGCAGGACCCACCAGGGCCCCCGTGCACGGATCGATCGCAGGAAAGAAGACACGCAGCCACACCGGTTCGCGCGGACCACCGCGCCTGCGCGCGACTATACGGCACAGGCGGTAAACGGCGGATGGGGGACGTGCAGCAGTATCAGTACTTCAGGCGCAGCTCTTCCACAGTCGGCTGCTGCAGCGCGTACCAGTCCTGGAACTCTTCCTCGGTGATCTCATCGGGCGCATACACCGCCACCGGGTGCCACTCGTGGTCGGTCGACAGTGGCTGGCGCGGGCCGGCTCGCAGGCTGTAGGCCACGCCCTCGTAGTCGACCAGGTCGTCGACCTGCGGCCACTGTTCGCGTGCGAACGCGGATTCACTCTTCAACAGGATCACCTGGTACATCGGCACCTCCACCTTGGTTGGATCAGGAAAACACGGCGCTGGCGGCAGGATACCGCCATGCCGGTGACAACAGGCACGTCGCAGCGGCGACGGATCGTTCTGGACGCGGCCGTCGCCCCGGCTTCACCCGCCCATGGCGAGCCCATCGGCATCGTGGAGGCCCGCCCTTGCCACGATGACCGATGACCGAGCACCCGCCGCTGAAGACCGTCGCCGACCTCAAGCTGCCGCGCTACCTGGGCACCTGGTACGAGATCGCGCGCCTGCCGATGCGCCACGAGCCGGAAGGCTGCACCGATGTGTCGGCGCACTACACCCTGCTCGACAACGGCAACGTCGGCGTCACCAACCGCTGCCGCATGGACGGCGAGATCGAAGAGGCCACCGGCGAGGCCTGCGCCGTCGACAACGACAGCGCGCGGCTGGAGGTCAGTTTCCTGCCCAAGGGCCTGCGCTGGCTGCCGTTCGCCAAGGGCGACTACTGGGTGATCCAGGTCGCCCCGGACTACAGCGTCTCGCTGGTCGGCAGCCCGGATCGCAAGTACCTGTGGCTGCTGGCGCGCGAGCCACGCCTGGACGCGACCGTGCAGGACCATTATCTGGCCGCGGCCCGCCTGCAGGGCTTCGATCTGTCCGAACTGATCCAGACCCCGCATACCGGCCAGCCCACCGCCTGAGCACGACCACGCATGGACCTGAAAAGTGGCTACCCCTGGTGGGCAGTGCGCAACGGACTGCTGCAGGCCTTTCCCCTGCTGGAGCAGGATCTGCGCTGCGACGTGCTGGTGGTCGGTGGCGGCATCACCGGTGCGCTGATCGCCGACGAACTGTCCACCCACGGCCACGAGGTGGCGGTGATCGAGCAGCGCGACATCGGCTGGGGCAGCACGGCGGCCAGCACCGCGCTGCTGCAGTACGAGATCGATACCCATCTGCTGGAACTGGCCGAGCGCTATGGCAGGGATGCCGCCGCCCAGGCCTACCTTGCCTGTGCCGACGCGATCCCGGCACTGGCTGAAGTGGCACGCGGTCTGAAGGAGGTGGATTTCCGGCAGATGGACAGCCTGTACCTGGCCAGCCGGCGGCGCGACGTGCCGCGCCTGATGGCCGAAGGAGCTGCACGCCGTGATATTGGACTGGACGCGCGTTGGCTGGACCGCGAAGCCCTGCGCGAACGCTTCGACGTGGATGCCGGCGGCGCCCTGCTGACCCGCCAGGCGGCGCGGGTCGATCCCTACTGCCTCACCTACGGCCTGCTCAAACGCGTGCGCCGCCGCGGCGGCCATGTGCACGACCGCACCGTGCTGCACACGCTGAAGCCTGGCGCGCAGGGCGTAACCGCGATGACCGAGGCCGGCGCCACGGTCCGCGCCCGCCACGTGGTCCTGGCGATGGGCTACGCCAACCAGCGCTGGCTTGAACAGCGGGTCGCGCGCAACCGCAGCAGCTACGCCTTCATCACCGACCCGATCGATGCGGACACGCTGGGCCGGCTGCAGCGCACGATGGTGTGGGAGAGCGCACGCCCGTACCTGTACCTGCGCGCCACCGGCGACCGCCGCCTGCTGGTGGGTGGGCTGGACGACGCCATCGATATCCCGGCGCGGCGCGACCGGCGCGTGCAGCGCAAGGCCGAAAAGCTGATGGATCAGCTCCTGCACTGGTTCCCGCGGCTGGACCCGGTGCCCGCCTTTTCCTGGGCCGGCACCTTCGCCGAAACCGCCGACGGCCTGCCCTTCTTCGGCCCGCACCCGCAGTGGGGCCCGCGGGTGCATTTCGCCATGGCCTACGGTGGCAACGGCATCACCTATTCAATGATCGGCGCCCAGCTGCTGCGGGCCCGGATCGAGCGGCGCAAGCATGCACTGGAAGGGCTGTTCGGGTTCGGGCGGTTGTAGCGTGCAGCCAGGCATGGCCCGGCTCTACCGCAAGCGTGCGCCGACAGGCATCATTCAAGCAACCCCTGCTAGCGTCGGCCTGTACCGCCGCGTGTTGCGCGGCCACCTGTCCGCTGGAGCGCCGTCATGATCCGCCCCCTGACCCTGCTGCTGTGCCTGGCCCTGCCGGGAACCGTGCTGGCCCAGTCCGCCGCTGGCGCTACCGCGCCGCAGGCTGCCGGCCTGGACCTGACGCTGCCGCAGGCGCCGCTGCGCTACCTCAACGACCCGGCCCTGCAGCAGGACCCGCCCGGCACCTATTACGGTGACAAGAGCGGCCCGCGCGTGCACGACGACGCCAGGATCGCCGACGTCACCGACGACAAGGTCAAGGTGTCGGGCAGCTTCACCACTGGCATCGGCTATTCCAAGAACGGCGGCAACAGCCACTACAACGCGGCCACGCTGAATTTGAGCAAGAACTACACCACCGATGAGGGCAAGACCCACGGGGTCAACCTCAACATCCATGTGAGCGAGGGCAAGGGCCCGGGCTTCTTCGGCCCGTATGGCGGCTATTACGGCCGCGGCCCGGGCTATTGGGACTACCCGCCGCCGTACGGCTGGTAGGGCAGCCTCTGTAGAGCCGAGCCCATGCTCGGCTACGGTTGGCCGCAAAGCCGAGCATGGGCTCGGCTCTACAGAGGCCAACGTCAATCCAGCCAGCCATCGCGCTCGCTGTGCAGGATGCGGCCGTCGTAACCGCTCAGGCGCACCTCCACCTTCTGGTTGCGGGCATTGCGGGCTTCCAGCGACCAGGTCGCCCCATCGCGTTCCAGCGAATGGATCTCGCGCAGGCCATGCGACTGCGCCCGTGCCAGCACCTGCTCGGTGGTCAGCAGCGCGCGGCCGCTGTGCTCATCGAAGATCTCGCCGGTCTTCGGGTCCACGTAGACTTCGCTGAAGCGGCCATCGGCGCGGCTCACGTCGGCTTCCCACAGGCCGTCATCGCGTTCGATCTCGTGGATCTGGGTGTAGCCGGCCTTGCGCAGGGTCTGTTCGACCTGGGCCATGCCCAGCGGTGCGGCCTGTGCGGCCGGTGCAATGGCCAGCAGGGCAACGGTGGCGAGGGTGAGCGACTTCAACATGGGGGTTCTCCTGTTCGTGTTCGTGGCCGGACCATCCCGGCAACGCCACGATGCATGCCTCGGTTAACAGCGCCTTAGCCGTGGCTGTTAGCCGGCTGTTAGTCATCCCCGGCACACTCGCGCCTGACCCCCTCCTTCTTTCTGCACCCGCATGCTCTCCACCCTGCCCCTGCTGCTGGCCCTGGCCAACGCCCCGATCGCCGCCGCGCCCGTCCAGGACCCGGCGCAGCAGGTCGCGCGTCGCGCCGTGCAGCAGGGCCGCTACGTGCCGCTGGAAAGCGTGGTCCGCGACGCACTCAAGCGCTACCCGGGCCAGCTGCTGGAAGTGGAGCTGGACGACGGCGTCTACGAAGTGGAGATCCTGCGCGGCGACGGCGTAGTAGTGGAGCTGGACTATGATGCGCGCAGCGGAAAGCTGCTGAAGACGGAGCTCGACGACTGATGCGCATCCTGTTGGCCGAAGACGATGCCGCACTGGCACAGCGCCTGGTGCCTCTGCTGGAACAGGCCGGCTATGTGGTGGCGGTGGTCGCCGACGGCCGCGAGGCCGAGGAGATCGGCCAGGTCGAAGACCTGCAGGCCGCCATCGTCGACCTCGGCCTGCCCGGGCTGGATGGCCTGAGCGTGATCGAGCGCTGGCGCGGCAATGGCCGCAGCTTTCCGGTGCTGGTGCTGACCGCACGCGGGCGCTGGCACGACAAGCTGGCCGGCTTCGATGCCGGCGCCGACGACTACCTGACCAAACCGTTCCAGGCCGACGAACTGGTGCTGCGGCTGCGCGCACTGATCCGTCGCAGCCATGGCCATGCCAGCCCGCGCCTGCACTGCGGTCCGCTGCAGCTGGACGTCAACGCCGGCCGCTTCGAGCTGGATGGGCAGGCGCTGCCGCTCAGTCCGCAGGAGTTCCGCCTGCTCAGCTACTTCATCCATCACAGCGGACAGGTGATCGGCCGCGACCGGCTGGGCGAGCAGGTGTTCGACGGTGGCCACGACCCGGACTCCAATGCACTGGACGTGCTGCTCGGACGCGTGCGACGCAAGCTCGGCATCGACCTGATCCAGACCGTGCGCGGCCAGGGCTGGCGGCTGGCCGCGCCGTGAGCCGGCAACCATCGCTGCGACGGCGCCTGCTGCTGGCCGGCGGCGTCGGCCTGCTGCTGGTCTCGCTGCTGGCCAGCGCGCTGCTGGGCGAGCTGTTCAAGCGCAGCGCGCGCGACCGCCTCGACCACGAACTGCAGCAGGACATGCTGACCCTGCTGGCACAGGCCGAAGTGGATGCGGACGGACAGCTGCGCCTGCGCCAGGAACCCAATGACGCACGCTTCCAGCGCGTGTTCTCCGGTGCCTACTGGCAGATCGCCGGTGCCGATGGCCGCGTGCTGCTGCAGTCGCGCTCGCTGTGGGACGAAACCCTGCCGGCGCCGGTTGCCGGGCCGGCCACCCGCAACCTGCCCGGGCCGCTGCAGCAATCCCTGCGCGCACGCGTGCAGCAGGTGCGCCTGCCGCGCGCCAGCGAACCGTTCGTGGCCGTGGTTGCCACTGATCGCAGTGCGCTGGATGCGGATGTCGCCGCGTTCCGCAAGCGCACCGCCATCGCGCTGGGCGTGCTGGTCGCCGCCTGGCTGGCGGTGCTGGCCAGCCAGGTGCACTTCGGCCTGCGCCCGCTGCATCGCCTCGGTGCGCAGCTGGAACAGGTACGGCGCGGCGACGCGCAACGCATCGACACGCAGGGACTGGGGGCAGAGGTTGCGCCGCTTGGCGAAGAACTCAACGCGCTGCTGGACCACCAGCAACGCATGGTCGCGCGCGCGCGCACCAGTGCACAGGATCTGGCGCATGCGCTGAAAACCCCGCTGAGCGTACTGGCCACCGAAGCCGACGGCGATGGCACGCACTGGCGGGCCACCGTGCGCGAGCAGAGTGCGCGTATGCAGGCCAGTGTCGACCGTTACCTGGCTGCAGGACTGGCCGCCGACCATCGCCAGCGCACCGGCGTGGCGGCCGTCGCTCAGGCGATGTGCCGGCTGATGGCACGCGTGCATGGCGAACGTGGCATCACGTTCACGGCGGCCGGTATCGATCCGGCGCTGCAGTTCCCCGGTGCCAGTGCGGACTTGGAAGAGATGCTGGGCAACCTGCTGGACAATGCCGGGCGCTGGGCACAGCGGCAGGTCCAGGTCAGCGCGGAAGCCGACGACGGCCAGTTGCGCATTGAGGTCCGCGACGACGGCCCCGGCCTGGCCGCGGACGCCCTGCAACGGGTCACCCAGCGTGGCGTGCGGCTGGATGAGCGCGTGGGCAGCAGTGGATTGGGGCTGGCGATCGTCGGAGATATCGCCGCCAGTTATGGCGGACGCGTGGCGCTGGAGAATGTACAGCCGGGCCTGCGCGCGACGTTGTGGCTGCCGGTGGGGTGAAACGACCAACCTGACGGTGGGTAGTGCCGGCCGCTGGCCGGCAACCACGTGGTCACCGGGAACGCCCTGCGGAAGCCGCCCTGCGGAAGCCGGCCAGCGGCCGGCTCTACCAAGCGCCAATCCGACCGGCCAGCGTGCACCCGGTAGGTGTCAACCTTGGTCGACACGCATCAAGCATCAACGGTGATGCATCCACCAGCAATCAATTGCGTCCAGCGCGATGTGGATGATCAGACCGATGCCGAACAACCGCGTTTTCTTCGGAACGCACAGGCCTGCATACACGGCAATTGCCGGTGCGGTGTGCAGCGGATGGAAACCGATGCTGCAGCGGTTCGGTGCGTAGATCGGATCGGCCAACAGGTGGTCCAGGTCGATGATCCAGCCCAGCAGCATCAACAACCACGCCGAGGCGAAGCGCTTGCGCCAGAACAGCCATGCCAGCAACGCTGGCACGGCGGCATGCAGGAACAGGTGGAAGATCGCGCGCGCGCTCATCGGGGCCGGTAGCGCCGGGCCTATGCCCGGCATTCCCGTTTACCTCAGACCAACGGCTCGTCGGAGAGGTAGGTATAACCGGTCAGGCCGGCTTCCAGCGCGTCCGACAGTTCCTGCGCGCGTTCCGGCGACAGCTGCGCTGCAGCCACGCGCTGCGCATAGGTCGCCCGCAGTTCGTCCAGGCGGTAACCCACGTAATCCAGCATCACGTCAGTGGTATCGCCGCGGCGCTGCTGGGTGATGGCGTAGCCATCGGCATCGGCCAGCACTTCCACCGCGTCGGTATCGCCGAACAGGTTGTGGATGTCGCCCAGGATTTCCTGGTAGGCGCCGACCATGAAGAAGCCGATGCGGTAGCTCTCGCCCGGCTTCATCTTGTGCAGCGGCAGCGAGCTGTCCAGGCTCTCGTTCTCGACATAGGTTTCCACCATGCCGTCCGAGTCGCAGGTCATGTCGGCGATGATGCCGCGGCGGTCCGGGGTCTCGTCCAGGCGCTCGATCGGCACGATCGGGAACACCTGGTCGATCGCCCACACGTCCGGGATCGATTCGAACACGCTGAAGTTGACGAAGTACTTGTCGACCAGGCGCTCGTTCAGTTCGTCCAGCACCGGGCGGTGGCTCTTCTCGTCATAGCTCAGGCGCGCACGCACGCCGTGGGCGATGGCGTAGAACAGGTCGTCGATGCGCGCGCGCTGCGGCAGGTCGATCTGGCCCAGCGCGTAGCTGGCCAGGCCTTCGGCATGGAAATGCTGCGCTTCCTGGAACAGTTCCACCGCCGGGCGCACGTCCAGCTCGTCGTGGATCTCGCGCAGGTGGCGGATCGCCGCTGGCTCGTCGTCGTGCTGGTCCGGCACGCGGCCTTCCTGCGCCTCTTCCACTTCCGACACATTGGCGATCAGCACCGCGTGGTGCGCGGTCATCGCACGGCCGCACTCGGTGACGATGCGCGGTGGGGTCAGGCCGAACTCTTCGCAGGCATTGGCCAGCGGCTGCACGATGTTGCTGGCGTAGGAATGCAGGCCGTAGTTGATCGAGCAGAAGCTGCGCGAACGGGTGCCTTCATAGTCCACGCCCAGGCCACCGCCCACGTCGACGTGGGTGATCTTCGCGCCCAGGCGCGACAGCTCCACGAAGTAGCGGGTGGCTTCGCGCATGCCGTTGGCGATGTCGCGCACGTTGGAGATCTGCGAGCCCATGTGGAAGTGCAGCAGGTTCAGGCAGTCGGCGTACTCGGTGTCACGCAGCGACTTCCACAGGTCCAGCAGCTGGCGCGGCGACAGGCCGAACTTGGCCTTGTCGCCACCGCTGTTCTGCCACTTGCCGGCGCCCAGCGAAGCCAGTCGCATGCGCACGCCCAGGCCCGGCTTCACGTCCAGCGCCTTGGACTCTTCCAGCACCAGCTTCAGCTCGGACGGCTTCTCGATGACGATGAAGGTCTGCAGGCCCAGCTTGCGGCCGATCAGGGCCAGGCGGATGTACTCGCGGTCCTTGTAGCCGTTGCAGACGATCAGCCCGCCCGGGCGCGACAGCGCCAGCACGGCCATCAGCTCGGGCTTGCTGCCCGCTTCCAGGCCGAAGCCCTCGCCGTGGTGGCTGGCCAGGGTGCCGGCCACGCCGCGGGTCTGGTTGACCTTGATCGGGTACACGGCCGTGTAGCCGCCGCTGTACTCCCAGTCCTGCTGGGCCTGGGCGAAGGCCGCCTGCAGCTTGCCCAGGCGCTGGCCGAGGATGTCCGGGAAGCGCACCAGCAGCGGCAGCTTGGCGCCCGCCGCGCGCGCCGCATCGACCACCTTGGGCAGCGACACCACCGGGCCGTCCGCCCCGGTCGGTCTCACCACCATGTGCCCGGCCTGATCCACGTCGAAGTAACCGTCCGCCCAATGCGGGATCGAGTAGGTCTTGCGGGCTTGGTCGAGGGACCAATCGGTCATTTCAGTCGGCCTTGTTGGCAATAAAAGGGGGGGCATGATAACGCCTATGTGCCCACAGGTTCGTTATCATGCGCGCCCGCGCCCGTGACAGGTTCCAACCTGAACGGGCCGATCCGTCCGGATGTGGCATCTGTGCCACGCGGCCCCGCCCGCCAGCCCGGCTCCACCCCTCCGAACAGGACTGTTTTCCCATGACTGACAGCAACAACTGGTACATCGAACACTTCGAGCGCACCGGCTCGGCCATCGGCTACCGCATCACCGGCAAGCTGGACGAGGTGCAGTCGCCGTTCCAGAAGATCGAGATCTTCCAGACCACCGACTGGGGCAACCTGATGACCATCGACGGGGCCATCATGCTGACCAGCAAGGACAACTTCTTCTACCACGAGATGATCAGCCACCCGGTGCTGTTCACCCACGCCGCGCCCAAGCGCGTGGTGATCATCGGTGGCGGCGACTGCGGCACCCTGCGCGAAGTGCTCAAGCACACCGGCGTGGAGAGCGTGACCCAGTGCGATATCGACGAGCAGGTCACCGTGATGGCGCGCAAGCACTTCCCGGAACTGTGCGACTCCAACGATGACGCCCGCGCCGAGCTGCTGTTCGATGACGGCGTGGCCTACATGGCCAATTGCCCGGCCGGCAGCGTGGACGTGGTGATCGTCGATTCGACCGACCCGGTCGGCCCGGGTGAGGGCCTGTTCAACAAGGCCTTCTACGAGAGCTGCTTCAAGGCCCTGAAGGACGACGGCATCCTGGTGCAGCAGTCCGAGTCGCCGCTGATGCAGCTGGCGCTGATCAACGAGATGCGCACCGAGATGGGCAAGGCCGGCTTCGGTTCGTTCAAGACCCTGCCGTTCCCGCAGCCGTGCTACCCCACCGGCTGGTGGAGCGTGACCATGGCGCGCAAGGGCGACAGCAGCTTCGACTTCCGCCAGGCCGACTCGGCCGCCAAGACCTTCAACACCCTGTACTACACCGCCGCGCTGCACACCGGCGTACTGGTGACCCCGCCGTTCGTGCAGGCGGCATTGAAGGGTTGATCCAAACAAAAACCCGCGCTGGCGACAGCGCGGGTTTTCTGCTTTCTGTAGAGCCGAGCCCACGCTCGGCTGCTCTTCGGACAGGTTGCGGTAGACCAAGCCGAGCATGGGCTCGGCTCTACAGTCACAGCGCCCAGATACCCGCGATCACCGCCACCACCAGGCCCCACTTGATCAGCTGGTAGGCCACCACGCTGCGCTCGCGCAGTGCCTTGGCCTTCAGGCGCACCTTGTAGACGCTGCCGAATGCCTTGTTGACGCCACCGGTCGGGTCACCCGGCAGGTTCGGCGAGGCGCCACCGGCCAGCAGCGTGGCCGCCACCGCGCGGTTGAACAGCCCCGGCAGGCCGAAGCGCAGCGGGCGGGCGATGTCGCAGAACAGGATCACGCGATCCTGCTGGGTCTCGTTGTGTGCATGGTGGATGTAGGTCTCGTCGAACATCATCCACTCGCCGTCGCGCCAGCTCTTCTTGATGCCGTCCACTTCGATGTAGCAGGCATCGTCGTTGGGTGTGCTCAGGCCCAGATGCAGGCGCAGCGAGCCGGCGAACGGGTCGCGGTGCGGGCGCAGCTCACTACCCGGCGGCAGCTGCGCGAACATCGCCGCACGCACATCCGGGATCGACTCGATCAGCGCCGTGGTCTTCGGGCACAGCGTCTTCGCCGACGGGTGCGACGGGCCGTACCACTTCAGGTAGAAGCGCTTCCAGCCTCGGCGGAAGAACGAATTGAAGCCGGCATCGTTGAACGTGCTGGAGGCGGCGATCTTCTGCGCGTCGCGCAGCGCCAGCGCCTCGTCGCGGATCATCTGCCAGTTCTGGCGCAGCGGCTCCAGCTGCGGGAACTCCTTGCCCGGGTCCAGGAACGGCGTGGTCGGCACCTTCGAGAACATGTACATGACCACGTTGATCGGGGCCATGAAACTGGAGTGGTCCAGCAGCTGGCGCGACCAGCGCGCGCGGACCTTGCCACGGAAGTGGATGTACAGCACGCAGGCCACGAACAGCGCTGCAATGACGATTTTGATGATCAAAGCACTTTCCTCCAGCCGCGGCCGGAACGGGAAACGGGGCGATGCACGGCCAGGCGGCCAGCACCGGTGGGGAACGCGGCAGGGGACGGGGACGTGCCGGAGGGGGGCGGCCGCCAATGTCGCGGGTTAACAGCTTATGGTCGGCAGGCCGTGCGCCGGGGTCAAGTTGCCCGTGCGCCGCGTTCAGCCGGTTGTGAACGAGGCGTAGGGCGGAGCGCGCAAGCTGTTGATGCTGAAGGCCAACTGGAATAAGTGAGACATAATTGTCCGATTCTGCGTGACGAACTGTTCCAGCCACGGCCCCGACATTTCTCCGACAAATCGTGGAATAGCGAACTGGCGAGTACTAAAATTAACGAAAACTTAGTAACTCCCTGTAACACCGGTTCGCTTGACGCTTTGCGCCACCCACCGGGTCGTCCGAGACCCCGACATGCATCTTCCTGCCCTGCCCCCTTCCTCCTGCGGCAATGACGCCGCCTCCCCGCTGCTGCTCAAGCGCGGCGAACGTTTCCTGGCCCCCGACGTCTACCGCACCTGCCTGGACGGGCGCGAGGCGGTCATCAAGGACTATTCCCGCTACCGCGGCACCCCCGTTTCACTGATCGCGCGGCTGATGGTGCGCCGTGAGGCCCGCATGCTGCAGCGCCTGGGCGGCTGGAAGCATGCCCCCGCGCTGCTTGGCACCTTGGGTGGCCTGGCACTGGGCATGGAGTTCATTCCCGGCCAGACCCTGAGCACCGCGCAGGCCGTGGGCAATGAAGTGTTCGAGCAGCTGCAGCACGCGCTCAGCCGCCTGCATGCCGCCGGCATCACCCACAACGACCTGCATGGCACCAACGTGGTGGTCAGCGGCGGCGTGCCGGTGCTGCTGGACTTCACCTCCGCCTGGCGCGCCCCGCGCTGGCTGCGCCGCAATCCACTGAGCCGGCAGATGCGCCGCAGCGACATGAAGAACCTGCTGAAGATCCGCCAGCGCGTGACCGGCCAGGCCCCGAGTGCCGCGCAGGCCGCGCTGGTGGCCGACCCGGGCTGGGTGGCCGCGGTGCGCCAGGGCTGGAAGCGGTTCTACAAGTGGGCGAAGCGCCGGTAGGGGTCGAGCTTGCTCGACCGCTTTACCGCTCTTTGTAGAGCCGAGCCCATGCTCGGCTGCATTTCGCGCGATGCAGGAACAGCAGCCGAGCATGGGCTCGGCTCTACAACATCCCGCCAAACGGGTTACAACGCGTCCGCGTCCAGCTCACCGGTACGAATACGCACCACGCTGCCCAGGTCGTACACGAACACCTTGCCGTCCCCAATCTTGCCGGTGCCAGCGGCCTTCACGATGGCCTCAACCACCGCCTCCACCTGGTCATCGGTTACCGCCACTTCCAGCTTCACCTTCGGCAGGAAATCGACCACATACTCCGCGCCACGGTACAGCTCGGTATGGCCCTTCTGGCGACCAAAGCCCTTCACTTCCGTCACCGTGATCCCGGTAACCCCTCGCTCGGCCAGCGCTTCGCGCACGTCGTCGAGCTTGAACGGCTTGATCACCGCCATGACCATCTTCATCGTCTATCTCCTGTCTTCCGGCGTGGAGGATAGCGCCTGAACGCGGCCCGTGCGAAGCCGCTGCCGCCTGTCCGGGCAGTGGGTGCCAGCAGTATCCTTGTGCCCGAACGGCCTGCCCGCGCCGGATGCACGCCCCCCCCCACGGAGCACCCCATGATCGACCTGAATCAAATCGATGACCTCGCCCGTCGCCTCAGCGACCTGGTGCCGCCGGGCCTGCGCGAATCGCGCGAGGAACTGCAGGCCACCTTCAAGAGCGCGCTGCAGGCCGGCTTGGCCAAGCTCGACCTGGTCACCCGCGAGGAGTTCGAAGTGCAGCGCGCCGTGCTGCTGAAGACCCGCGAAAAGCTGGATGCGCTGGAAACCGCCGTGCGCGAGCTGGAAGGGCGCGGCGCCGCAGAATGAAAAAAGGAGGCGCACTGCGCCTCCCACTACAGAGTATTTCCCGGATGGGGCCTTGCAGCAAGGCCCACCGGGCGCCCTAGACTCGCCGGCCTGTCGATCCGGCAGGACACGCAGGGGCAGTGCCGATGGCGCAGGACACCGAATGGACACCCGTTTCGCATGACACCTGCGACCAGGTCGCCGGGCCGTTCTATCACGGCACCCGCGCTGATCTGGCGGTGGGCGAGCTGCTGAGTGCCGGTTTCCGCTCCAACTACCGCGACAGCGTGGTGATGAACCACATCTACTTCACCACCATTGCCAAGGGCGCCGGGCTGGCTGCGGAGATGGCCCGGGGTGAGGGGCGACCGCGCGTGTATGTGGTGGAGCCGACCGGGCCGTTTGAGGACGACCCGAATGTGACCAACAAGAAGTTTCCCGGGAACCCGACGCGGTCGTATCGGAGTGCGCAGCCGTTGCGGGTGGTGGGGGAGATTGTGGAGTGGGAGCCGTATGACGCGGAATTCGTTCGGCAGTTGAAGGCGTTTGTTGCTTCGGGGAGTGGGGAGATCATCAATTGAGGGCCTGCTTGCGTTGAGCGTTGCGCACCTCTTCATCGGCTTCATAGATGTCCAGCCCGAGCTCGATGCCGCGCTCTCCCAGAGCGAGCAGCACGCGGGGCGAAAGCGAGACACCGTCATTGCTGCTGCCCATGAAAAGACCGCAGAACAGGTCAGGCCGGAACCGTGCCAATGACTGCCATACGGCGAGATCGCCGGTGAGCTGATCGAGGATCTCGAAGATCTGCGCTTCCAGATCTTCAGGCTCACGACGCTCCGCATCAAGTTGCCAGCTGCCGGTCCTGGCGATACGCACGGCGTCGGGTTGGTTGCCTGTGAGCTGCTGGCCCTTGTGATGCGCGGCGGTTGGATTCGCGCCCAGCAAGGCAGTGATCTCGGCTGGATTGAGGTCATCCCCGAAGAGCCGGAGGGTTAACAGGGAGTGATGGAATATGGTCATTAGATTCCAGTTGCGCGCGTTCTGTTGATGTTGGCTATCGGCCAGGAGCGAAGATCCGCAGCCCGGGATCAACGTGCGATGGACACGCAAGTGGCACAAGCTCGACTGCAGCTGTCGATGAAATCACTCAGACGTCGTAGAAGTAGCTACGACGGGAGCGGGACCATTCCTCGATTTCCTGCTGCGAGTGAGCTGGCAAGCACTCGTCAATGTAATCCGCAGCATCGTCGAGAGATCTTTCCAGAAGGTACTCAATCGTCTGCTCCACACCGGCACCCACCATGTTCTCGACGTCGAAGCCAGAACCGGTATCCATGTTCAGATTCTTGGCAATCCACATGGACTCGACATCGGCCAGATCTCCCACATGGAACAGCAGATAGGCACACCAATAGAGGTTCTCGAAGTACGCCTGATCCTCGTCGCGCTGACGGTAGTCGATCTCCTCGCGAAAGATCGCTCGCAAGAGCAGTTGATGCTGTTTCGCCGTCTCCGGGGTGATGCTGCGCAGTGCACGTTCCCGCGCGGGCGGGGAACCGATATCCATGTTTGTCATGAGATCCAGCCAAGGCGTGGATGGGGAGGACCTGCCGTAGTGCGGTGGCCGGCCAACAATTCCTTTCGTCGCCCGAGCTTAGGGAGCACCATTTCCACAAGCAAGGGCATTCACGCCTGGCCGGAACGCAGCAACGATCCAATGAAAAACGCCGACGCCAGCGCCGCCCAGGACAGTACCGCGATGGTGATCAGCAGCACCTTCCGATGCATCACCTGCGCCTGCTGCCGATAGGGCGCCTTGCGGCCGTACGGCCTGACCAGCCCCGACAGTTCACTCGGGATGCTCAGCGCCCCCAACAGCAGCAGGGCGAGCATGCAGAACCCGAACACCGTTCCGACATGACCCACCCGGGCCACGTCGGCGGGGGCGTGGGATTGGCTGACAAGAGCTTCGAAGAACACCCCGACCCAGTCGGCCAAGAGCGCGGCCATGATTGCGACGAACCCCAGATGGCTGAAAAGATGCACCCAGAAGCGGGCCGGTAGTTTCATCGCGTGTGGTCCTTTATCCTGGCACCGGTCACCTTGGTCATTGTCTCCATTCTCCGTGTCGCGCAGCCGCCTGCCGCGAAACAGCCCCTATCGTGCGCCCTTGCCAATCTTGCACCAGACAGTGCAACCATGGACGATCCTCCTGCCACTGATGAGCATCTGAAAGCTTCATCCAAATGGGAATTGAGCATGCGTCTGTTCAAACTATCCTGGTTGCTCGCAACGCTCGGCTTCATTGCCCCAGCCTGCCACGGAAGTGAACCAGGCCAAGCCAGGCATGAGCGCTGCCTGCAGCTGATCGAGCAGCATGTTGAGGACTCGAGGGGATGGGACAGGACGTTGTACCGCATCGAGGAGGAAGGCTCCGGAAATTCGGATCGAGGGTTCGCTGTGCAGTACCTGGATGATCTGAAAGTGCTCCTGCCCCGCGACGGGTTGAAATCTTTCCACGTTGATGTCGACCCGACGTGCAACGAAATCGTTCGTGAAACCTACTACCAGTAGAACGTCTCGGACGTTGTCGGTACCAACACCTCCTCTTCGCATTGCGCACAACAGCGGGCAGTCAGTGTTGCGCCGCTGCTCAGCAGTGATCGGGCCCAGCAGGAAGCTGCGCCCGCAAGGCTGGCTCCAACACTATCCATTGCAGAGTTTCGGTTGCCACTCAATTCGAGTCCCGGTAGCGATTGAAGCGATCCGTCGTCCAATCACAAAAGCGGCTCGGCTGTGAAAGAAGTATCGAGCCGGCCCCTACTTGAACATCTCCAACAGATCCTTGTCTGCATGCCGCTGCTCCCACGTGGAGAGAAAACAGAAGCTCACACCACTTCGCATGGCAGTCTTCTGGAACCCGGCCAGTTCTTCCTTCGTGACCGGGTACTCAACCGGATCAAAGTGCAGAATCCCCCACGGCTTGACGAGAGAGAACCCAGGCATGAGTTCCGAGAAGATCGCCTTGAGCAGGGGCCGGATATTCGAAAAGTCCTTGATCGGACCCGCGCGATTGCCAAGGGCGTGACACTGGCGGCGGATGGTCCTGTCTCCACCGACCAGGCGCGCAATAAAATGGTCCTGGTGCACTTGGACGTAGATCAGCTGGCGGCGAAAAATTCTCATCTTGCTCTCAACTCCGCACGCTCAATCATCGCCCAAGTGCAGCATACCCTTCCATCAATGCGCCGGCTTCGCCTTCAGCGCGCTTGAATCCCTGCGCAGCAGGTACAGCCCAACCAGGAACGGCCACAGCGAGTTGATCGACGAGAACAGGCGCTGGGTCAGCCCCCGGCAGCCCTCCGGGTCCGCTCCCACCAAGTTCAACCAGAGATAGACGATGCTCGCGATGCTCACCAACGCGGTCACGGCGTACGCCCTTCGGTTGGCAGACCATGCGCTCAATTCGATGTGCGACATTGCCGGTGCAATGATGTTTGCGATACCGATGGTGTAAAAGCCGTGCATCGGATGGCCCATGGGCCAGAGCCCGTTGGTCAGCATGGAGACGCCAAAGACCATCCAGCAGATTGCACCTACTGCAATCCGGCGACCGGACTCCCTCCATACCCCGATGGAGAACGCCACGAAGCCTACGCCAGAGCCGATGGTGGCGATCCTGGCGCAGATGCTTGCGAGCGTCGGCGCCTGCAGCAGCTCGCTGGCGTGCTGTGCGAGCGGGTTGTAGCCCGGCGCGAACACGGCGGCAACGCTGGTCCAGAACAGGAACCACGGGAGCGGGAGCAGACCCGCAGACAGAAGAAGTCGATTGCGGCGTAACACGACAGTGATCCTTGTAGCGGCCTGCGCCAGTGGGTGGAGTCCGTTCAAACGCCGCAGAACCTTCCTGCTGCGGGCAGAACAGTTCCGAGTGACTACAGCGGTAGTCAGATTCTGCGTGGCGCCCCGTGGGGTCAATAGGCAGAAAGTCACTCACGCATGGAGGCGAAATACGCGGCATCCATCAGCGACCGTCGGACCAATGTTGTCGCATTTGCCGCTCCCTGCGTCTCTGGCGGAAGGTTCTGACGACTCCGTCCCAGAAGTGCTGCTGCGCCAAGCACGCCAAGGCTCTCGCCGCTTTCCTCGCTATGCGACAATGCCAAAAACGTCTCGGGTTTTGGCGGCATTGACCCCTACCCCTTGGCATTCCCAACTACGTCAGGCAACTCTGGTATCGCCACCGAAAACGGGTGGCCGGGCCTCGAAAACCCGAGCTATTAGGATGTTGTTTGCACTTGCCAGCCGGCATCGCCTTGCGCGGTGTCGGCTGGCATTCCGTCTGCCGGCTATGGCGGGCGGGGCGTGGGGGCCTTGTGCCCGCCGGTTTCTTCCTAATAGCCCGGTTTTCGAGCCACGCTCTGCCCGCCACCTTTATCGGTGGCGGCGTCCGCCTGCTTGCACGGAGCCCGCCATGACCACACCGCACTCCCCGCCCCCGCGCCCGATCCAGGAAGCACCCTCGGCCGCGCCAGCCCTGGATCCCAACAGCCTCATCGCCATCCTGCACGCCATCGGCGCGGGCGCTGCGGCCGACGGCCAGCCCTGGCCCGAGCGGCACCACCTGCGCAGCCGGCAGATGGCGTTGTCCGACGCCGACTGCGCACTCACCGGCCAGCGCGTCGTGCAGGAGATCCTGCTCGCGGCCGAGCGCACGCGCCAGAACGGTGAGCCCGAACAGTACGTCGGCGACCGGGTGATGGAGGGGCTGGTGATGGCCGATCTGGCACTCACCGCCTTCATCCACGAGCGGATGCGACCCAAGGACTGAGCGCGCTTATGGCGCGGACCTTTCTGCCTGTGTGCGGGGTGACGAATGAAGATGCAAGGCCTTGCCGCTGCGGCGGTGTGCATCGCGGTGATCGGCGCGATGTGGGTGGAGTGGCCTGAGCTCGCGGGCGATCAGGTGTGGGCCTACCAGAAGCTGCAGCCGGCCGATTACCGCCTGCTGCACAGTGATGCGCTCGGCTTCGTGACCGCGAAGGCCCACGAGGGTTTTGAACTGCATACACGCCATGCCAGAGCAGCGTCCTTCGAGATCCGATGCAAGGGCGTGCTGGTGATGGAGGTGGAGAATGCGCCCTCGCGCGTGCTGATCCGCATGCCCGCCGATGCACGGTGGCGGGCGCCGGACATCGAGCGTCTGCGCACCAGCTTCGAGCGCTGGCTGGATCTGCATCAGAGCCAGGGGCGGTTGCTGGTGGAAAGTGCGGGGCCTTCGTGGGTTGAGGCGTGGTTTGGGCGCTTCAATGGGCTGGTGCTGGATGAGCAGCGGTGTCTGTTTGGGATGCTGGGCCGCCATTGACCGTCCCCCTGACCGCCCCATTCGCAACAAATGTCTGGAGGAAGCGGCGTCTCCTGGGACTTACCCGCGCCAAAGGCGATGGTCCTGCCATCCAGTCGCAGCCCCGATGCTTCTCGTTCGGACTTCGGTCGTCAGGCCAGCCGAGAGGTGGGTATCGACACGTTCACGCCAATCCCTGAAATCAGCGGTCGTCGCTTCCAGAAGTTTGCGAAGCAGGAGCAACAGAAAGAAGCAGCGATTCGGTGCATACGGCGCCTCACGCTCAGACCATCCCGCCGACCGAGGGCGAACCGCCGAAACACCAAGCTCCTTGTTCCATAACCTACTGTGGTGTGCAACGACGTTTCGCGCCACGCTGGTGACATGCAGCCAGTTCGCGAAGACGGGGGCTGCCAGGCCCATCTCACCCGCAACAGCTTTCTGCTCACGGGTACGAAGCGCTTTGTAGAGGCGGGAGAGCGACCCCAGCGACATGACTTCCGTTGCCATCCAAACCGGTACTTTGGGAAACGCCGGTGAGGTGTACTTGTCCCGGTAGTGCCGAATGAACGTCTCCCTGGAGCGTACCACTTCACTTTCGACGCCATCCAGCCAATCTGCATGCTCCTGTCCAGCGAAGGTCAGATTACACGCTTCCAGATGGCCGAAGGCGCCGCTCGCATGCGCAAAGTGGTACGTGAGCACGGTCCGCGTTGCGACCTCGATATGGCCGACGGCCTCCATCACCAGGTCTCTAAGCGCTCTATCGAACTCATAGAGGCTTATCGCTTCTTCGAATGTCGCTTGATCGCGGAAATTGTCGCTACCGGGCATACGCTGTGTGTAGAGATAGCCCATAAGACGATAGTAGCCGACACGCTGCAGGTATCGATTGGCATTGGCGGTATCACCAATGGCAAGCCCGCGCTGCTGGAGCAGATCCAACTGTTCCTGAATCGACAGGGGCGGTTTGCGGTAGTGGGTCATCCCGACTCCAATCAGCAGGCAAAAAAAACCCGCCAATTTGAGCATGTCGCGAACTAGCGCGTCAGAGGCTTGGCGGGTGTGTTGGGTGAATTTTAGCGCCCCTTTTGCTTACCTTCAAGTAAATGTGTGTAGTTCTGGTGAAATGTAAATGCCTGTACGAAAAGCACTTCATGGGGAATTTTCTTGGATTTCCGCAGTCTCCCGGGCGCAGATCCAGTGAGGTGAAAGGCCGGCGCGGGCGAGCGGCAACGGCCTATTCCCCGGCGTTGTTCCACGTCATACCGGTTGAGTTCCGACACTCGATCGCGGACACCGGCCGCTATGAAGCGCGCAGGCGCACTCCAACGGTCTGCCGGAATCCCCCTAGCCGCTTCACCTGAAATCCCCGATATCCCACGCGGAACGCCTGCCGCACCATCAAGCGCCCCTCCGCAGGAAACCACACATGAGCCTGGCGCTGGTCCACAGCCGTGCCCGCGCCGGGGTCGATGCCCCGCTGGTGCGGGTGGAAGTGCATCTCTCCGGTGGCCTGCCTGCCACCCAGATTGTCGGCCTGGCCGAGACCAGCGTGCGTGAATCCCGTGAGCGCGTGCGTGCCGCCCTTCTTTGCGCGCGCTTCGACTTTCCGCAGCGACGCATCACGCTCAACCTCGCGCCCGCTGACCTGCCCAAGGAAGGTGGGCGTTACGACCTGGCCATCGCGCTGGGCATTCTGGCGGCCAGCGGCCAGGTCGATCCACAGTCGCTGTTGCAGTACGAATTCCTGGGCGAGCTTGGCCTGACCGGCGAGCTGCGCCCGGTGGCTGGCGCGCTGCCGGCGGCGATTGCGGCGGCTGATGCCGGGCGCATTCTGGTGGTGCCGCCGGGTAATGCCGCGGAGGCAGCATTAGCCGAGCACGCGGACGTGCGCGTGGCCCGCACGCTGCTGGAATGCTGTGCAGGGTTGGGCAATCCGCGCCTGCTACCACCCGTGGAGCGCGTGGACACGACGCCGTTGCCACTGCCCGATCTGGCCGACGTGCGCGGGCAGGCGCATGCGCGGCGCGCGTTGGAAGTCGCCGCTGCCGGTGGTCACCATCTTCTGTTGATCGGCAGCCCTGGCTGCGGCAAGACACTGTTGGCCTCGCGCCTGCCCAGCCTGTTGCCGGATACAGAGGAGGGTGAAGCGCTGCAGCTGGCCGCGATTGCCTCGGTGAGTGGCGAAGGGCTGGACCCAAGACGTTGGCGGCAGCGGCCCTTTAGAGCGCCCCATCACAGCGCGAGCGCGGCGGCGCTGGTGGGTGGGGGCAACCCGCCCTGCCCCGGTGAAATATCACTGGCCCACCATGGAGTCCTCTTCCTTGATGAGCTCCCAGAATGGAACCGCAGCGCGCTGGAAACCCTGCGCGAGCCACTGGAATCCGGCCACATCCGCATCGCCCGCGCGGCGCGCAGCGTGCAGTACCCCGCGCGGTTCCAACTGGTGGCTGCGATGAATCCCTGCCCGTGCGGCTGGGCCGGTGACCGCAGCAACCGTTGCCTGTGCAGCGACGAGCGCATCAACCGCTATCGTGCGCGCGTGTCCGGCCCGCTGCTGGACCGCATCGATCTGCATATCGGCGTAACGCGAATGGACGCGGTGGAGCTGCGGGAGAGCACGCCGCTGGGTGAGCCCAGTGCTGCGGTACGTGCACGGGTGGAAGCCGCCCATGCCCGGCAGCAGGCACGTGGCGGGCTCAATGCACATCTGCCGCCAGCGGCGCTGCGAGCCTGTACCCGACTCAGCGAGGCAGATCAGGACATGCTGGAGCAGGCCATCGAGCGTCTGCAGCTTTCCGCACGTGCGATGCACCGGATTCTGCGGGTGGCGCGCACGATTGCGGATCTGGCGGGTTGTGAAACGATCCAGACGGCGCATCTGGCTGAGGCGATTGGCTATCGGCAGTTGGATCGGGGAAAGCCTTAGAAATGCCGGTCGGGTTGGCTATTGGTAGAGTCGACCGTTGGTCGACTCTCGCGCGAAGCGCGGCCTTCTGAGAGGTAGATGCGAAGAGCGGTCGACTAACAGTCGACCCTACCAAGGGCAGGCATCAGGCTGCCGAATGCAACCGTCCCCGCTTCGCCAGCAACGCCACCCGACGGCTGACCAGCGCGTGCAGCTCCGCCAGCTCCGACGCCCGGTCAGCCGTCGTGTTCCCGCCAAACAGCACCCGCGACAACGCCGCCTCGTCGCTGTCGTCCGGGTACTGCCACCGGTCCCGGTACACCTTCTGGCACACCAGCCAGGCCAGCCGCAGCCCCCCGCCGGGCAGCGGGCGGACCACGCGTTCGTAGACGTGCCAGAACTGGAACTCGGCCTGCAGGTCGATCACAGGCGCCACGGACGGCGCCTGCCGGGGCCGTCCTGGGCCACGGATGCCGAATAACCGGGTTGGCGGGGTCTGCTGTGCCATGCGCACAGGATGACCCAGCAACATTGTGGGAACCTTGCGTCGCCGCCAGAAAATCCCTGTTGATTGCGCAAGGCGGGCTTCCGGGCGGGTTTTGGGGTCAGAGCGCTTTGCCGTGCAAAGGGCTCTGACCCCGTTCCTCGTCGCCTCAGAACGCCATCGACGTACTGAACATCAGCTGCCGTGGCGCGCTGCGCTGCAGGGTCTGGTAGTCCCCCGAGAACGACGAGCCGGCGATGGTGGCGGTGCCGATGTTGTGGCGATTGAACAGGTTGCTCACGTCCAGCCGCAGCTCCAGCCCGGGCACTGGGCTGTCCGCACCGAATCGATACGCAGCATAGGTGTTGACCTGCCAGAACGTGGGCACGCGGATGTCGTTCTCGTAGGTGAAGGGCTGGCGCAGGTACGAGGTGCTGGTGGCACCAAAGCGCCAGTCACCGAAGTGGGCGGACAGGTCGCTGACCAGCGAGATCTGCGGGTAGCCCGGCTGGGCGTTGCCCTTGATCGGGTACACCGTGTCACCCACCACGAAATCGCTGTCGTAGTACGAACGGGCCACGGCCACGCCTTGGTAGAACTGCAGGTGATCGCTTAGGTCGGCGGTGATGCCAAGGTCGGCACCGATCACGTGCATCTTCGGCATCAGCCGCACGGTGTTGATCTGCGCGAACTGAGTGCCGATGGCCGCCGACAGCAGGCGATTGCGGATGTCGTTGTAGAACACGTCGCCGGTGATCGTCAGCCGATCGAAGCGATGCGACGCGCCCACGGTGAGGTTCCAGTTCTTCTCCGGTCGCAGCGTGCCGGCCACGCGGTCGAACTCTTCCTGGTCGGTGATGGTCCAGGCCGAGGCGGTGTAGCCGATGTTGCCGCGCTGGGCCACGCGGTAGCCGTTCATGGTGTTGGCCAGGTCGATGAAGACGTCGGTGGATTCGGTCGGGCTCCAGAACAGCGAGACGTGCGGCAGGAAGTTGCTCTTCGCGCGCAGCGTGCCGTTCACCGGCCGGTCCTTGGCATCACCCAGGCCGCCACCGCGGGTGCGGAAGTCCACGGCCTTGAAGCCGACACCCAGCTTCAGCGTGTCGTTCAATACGATGTCGTCCTGCAGGTAGAACTGGCGCGAGCGGGTCACCCAGCTCGACGCGTTGTCGGTCTTGAACGCGGGGCCATACACATCGAACGGACCGGTGGCCTTCAGTGGTGGACCCTCGCCCAGCAGCGGCTGCTGGTACCACTCGGTCTTGGCCGCGGCCTTGCTCTTCTCCTGCCAGAAACCGGCGGTGAAGGTGTGCGCGCCGGTCTCGAACTGCAGGTTGACCATGCCGCCCAGCCGGTTGAGGCGCGGCGTCTGCACCTGTTCGGAGAACGGCGCACCGTTGGGCGACGCTACGGTCGGGTCGGTCAGCGTGGCCTGGGTGTGGCTGTTGGCGTTGTACAACTGCACGTTGCCACTTAATGCCGGAGTGATCTGGAAGCGGTGGTTGATCGAGGACACGCGGTCGCGGGTGATCTGGCCGGTATCGTACGGAATCAGTTCGGACAGCTCACCGCAGGTGTAGGCGCCACAGGATTTGTCCGCGTTCTCCGGCGAGGCCACGTACCAGGCCCACGCATAATCGGGATAGAAGATGTCGGCCTTCCAGCCCAGCTTGCGGATCATGTCGAAGGAGATGTTGTTGTAGCCCCAGACCTTGGCCTTGCTGTCGGACAGGAACACGGTGAAGTCACCCCAGGCGACGTCCTGTTGCAGCTTCAGGTCGCCGCGCAGGAAGTTCTGCGTGCCCTCGCCCTGGTACTTGTCGGCAGACACGCGCTGCAGGTCGACAAGTACCTTCGGGCCCTGCTCGCCAAGCTGGCCGGTCTGCCCGGATACGGTGGTGACCAACGTGCTGTTGCTGCCCACGCCCTGCTTCACGCGCAGGCTGGGCGTGTCCTGCAGGTCGCGCAGCCGGTATTCCAGGCTGCCGCCGTTGACGCTGCTGGAGAACACGCTGACCGGTGCGCCACCGGGGCTGACCGTGATCGCGCCGATGCCATCGGGCACGCCCACGTTCACCACGCTGGTGCCGGTAAGCGAGAGGAAGCCGTTGTCGTTCAGCGGCACGCCCTCGAAGGTGATGCCCATTTCATTCATGCGGAAGCCGCGCACGAACAGGCTGGTGGCCGAGATATCCAGGCCCAGTCCATCGGTGGCGGTGTAGCTGGCGCCCGGCACCTGCTTGAGCATCGCCAGGCCGTTGTTGCCGGTGACCATCGCGTCGAGATCTTCGGCCTTGATGATGTAGCGGTTGGGACCGACCACCTGGGTCGGTGCCACGGCGGCGCCACGCGGCGTGGCGATGACCTGCAGGGCATTGAGTGTGGTGGGCGTGTCGTGCGCGGCATCGTGCGTTTCTGCGGCGTACGCAGGGGCTGTGATGGCCGCGATGATCGCCAAGGCAAGGCGCGTCGTGGGTGGGGTGTTCATGGCAGCAGATCCAGGGTGCAGGGGGAAAGCGGCGCAGGCGCACGCCCAGCGCGTTGCAGCGCCGGTGTCGGCGCCCTGGCTGGCAGTGCGATTGCGTTGAGGGGGTAACAGCGCGGTGCGCGTCGGTCAGCAGATGAAGACGATCATCTGCCGCAGGATTCGATGGCGTGATTTCGACGTGCGAAATTCTTGCATCGCGCTGCCGCATCCGCCATTGCACCGTGGTACAGCGCCGATGGCGGTGGGGATGGGTGGGCTATACGCGGGTATAGCCTTGGTCGGCGCTTGCCGTTTGTGTGTGCCAACCAAGGTTGGCACCTACCTGGGCAACTGGACGCGCGGTTACTGCAGAACGAAACGCTCGATCGCGCGCGCCACGCCCTCATCGGCATTGCTGGTGGTCTCGAACCGCGCCACCGCCTTCACCGCGTCGATGGCATTGCCCATCGCCACGCTGGTGCCGGCGTACTGCAGCATGGTCAGGTCGTTCTCCTGGTCACCGATGGCCATCACATTGGCGCGGTCGATGCCCAGGTGCTCGGCCAGCTTCTGCAGGCTCGGTCCCTTGCCGGCGCGGTGGTCGAACACTTCCAGGAAGAACGGCGCGCTCTTCAGTACCGCGAAGCGCTCGGTCAGTTCGCTCGGCAGGCGCGCGATGGCGGCATCCAGCACGTCCGGCGCGTCGATCATCATCAGCTTGATGAAGGACATCGATGGGTCCATGTCCTCCACGCGACGATACGACAGCGGCATCCGCGAGAGATGCGAGTCGGCCACGGTGTAGTAGCTGATGTCCTGGTTGGGCGTGTACATGCGCCGGCTGTCCAGCGCCTGGAAGTGCACGCCCAGGTCGCGGGCGACCTGCTCGCAGAACAGGAAGTCGTCGAAGCTGAGCGGATACTCGACCACGGTTTCGCGCGTGCCGATGCGCTGCACCAGGCCGCCATTGCAGGCGATGCAGTAGTCGTCGTTGCCGTTGATGCCGAGCTCGTGCAGGTACGGCGCCAGGCCGGGGACCGGGCGGCCACTGGTCAGCACGATGTGCACGCCCAGTGCGCGCGCCTGCGCGATGGCCTGCCGAGCGCGTGCGGTGAGCTGGTGCGACGTGTCCAGCAGCGTGCCATCCATGTCGATGGCGACCAGTTCGATGGTCGATTGCCGGCGGCCCATGTCCATTGCGTTCAACTCGTGCGGGGCACGCCAGTTTACCCCCTCATGCCCGGTTCACCTCTTTGCCCACGTTGGCCGGGATACTGCGGCAGCCTGTGCGTCCCCCACCGCAGGACGGCCCGTTGACCGCCCTTCCCTGGAGAATCTTGCGACGCATGACCTACCGTGCCCCCGAAACCAATGACAGCGCGCCCCTGGCCCAGCAGATCGAGCAGATGATCGACGAGCTGCCCGGCGACCAGGTGCGCGTCGGCACCCTGCTCAGCGCGCTGGGCGATGAGGGCCTGCTGCTGATCGTGATCCTGCTCTCAGCCATCTTCATCATTCCGGTGTCGATTCCCGGGCTGAGTACGGTGTTTGGCGCCTCGATCCTGCTGATCGGCCTGAGCCGGGTGCGCAACCGCCCGCTGTGGGTGCCACAGAAGCTGGCCCGCCGCGAGATCGCCACCGACAAGCTGAAGACCAACCTCGGCCGTGCGCTGAAATGGGTGCACCGCATGGAGCGGCTGTCGCGGCCGATGCGGCTGGCGGTGATGGTGCGCTCGAAGAAGATGATGCGCCTGAACAACCTGATGCTGGTGTTCGCGACCCTGCTGCTGATGGCGCCGGCCGGGCCGATACCCTTCAGCAACACGCTGCCGGCGCTGGCGCTGATGTCCTTCGCCATCGGTTTCATCCAGCGCGATGGCGCGGCGGTGGCGGCCGGTTATGGCTTCGTGGTGGCCACGGTGGTGTATTTCGGCGTGCTGCTGGGCGGCGTGGGGTTTGCTGCGGAATCGGTGTTCAGCGGGTTCCGCAGCAGTACCGCGGAACTGTAGAGCCGAGCCCACGCTCGGCTGCTCTTCAACCTGTACGCGGAAACCCCGCGCTGCGCGCGTAAGCCGAGCATGGGCTCGGCTCTACAGAACTACTTGGCCGACACCCGCCACACCACGTCGCCCACGTCGTCGGCGACCAGCAGCGCGCCTTCGGCGTCCATGGCCATGCCCACCGGTGCGCCCATCAGCGTCTTCTCGTCCTTTGAGGCAAAGCCGCTCACCACGGTCTGCGGGCGCCCGGTCGGCTTGCCGTCCTTGAACGGTACGTAGACCACTTCGTAGCCGCTCAGTGGTGAACGATCCCAGCTGCCGTGCTCGCCGATGAAAGCGCCGCCGTGGTACTGGGCCGGCAGTGCCTGGCCGGTGTAGAACAGCAGGCCCAGCGGTGCCACGTGCGAGCCGATGGCGTAGTCCGGCACGATCGCCTTGGCCACCAGGTCCGGCCGCTGCGGCTGCACGCGCTCGTCCACGTGCTGGCCGTAGTAGCTGTAGGGCCAGCCGTAGAAGCCATCTTCCTTCACCGAGGTGAGGTAGTCCGGCACCAGGTCGGCACCGATCTCGTCGCGTTCGTTTGCTACCGCCCACAGCTTCCCGGTGCTCGGCTCCCAGTCCAGCCCGGTCGGGTTGCGGATGCCCGACGCAAAGATGCGGCTGCCACGGATGGCCACGTCCACTTCCAGTACCACCGCCCGGCGGTATTCGACGGCCAGGCCATTCTCGGTGATGTTGCTGTTGGAACCCACGCCCACGTACAGCTTGCGGCCATCGCGGCTGGCCAGCAGTTCCTTGGTCCAGTGATGGTTGATGGTGCTGGGCAGGTCGGTGAACTCGCGGCCCTTGTCCGACATGCGGGTTTCGCCGGGCACGTAGTGGTACTGCATGATGTTGCCGGTGTTGGCCACGTACAGCGTGTCGCCGATCAGCTGGATGCCGAACGGCGAATGCAGGCCCTGGATGTAGACATGCTGGGTCCAGGTGTTCGTTCCCGGCGAGCGGCGCAGCAGGGTGACCCGGTTGCCGCCCTTGCCGGCCTTGCCCGAGCGCGCCTTCACCTTGCCGGCGATCCACTGCTTGGGCGTGGTGACCGGTTCTTCGCCGGGGCCGTTGCCCTCCACCACCAGTACATCGCCATTGGGCAGGGTCAGCAGCCGCCGCGGATGCTGCAGGTTGGCGGCGATGCGTTCGATCTTCAGGCCCTCGGCCACCGTGGGGGTCTGTCCATCAGCCCAGCCGACGCCCTTGGGCACCTGCATCGGCGGCATCAGGAAGTTGGCCGGCTTGGGCAGTGGCGGTTGCGGTCCCGACTGGTCGGCCGGGTGGTACTCGGCCTTGCCGGCACAGGCCGACAGCATCACGGCCAGTGCCAGGGCGCCCACGGTGGGCAGGATGTGCTTAGCCATGACGACCTCCCTGCAGCAGCGGCGGCTGCAGTGACAGCAGGATCAGGCCCAGGGCGATCAGGGCCACGGTCAGCGCCGACAGGATCGTGCCCGGCACTGCAATGGCATACGCATCACGGCTGTGCACGAAGGCATTCCAGATGGCCAGCACCACCGCGACCAGGTTGAGGAAGAAGTCGATGCGGTCGATGCGGGTGGCCGTGCCGTTGCGGCGCCAGACCGCGAACAGGTTGATCAGGCGCGGCACGATGGCGATCAGCAGGCCGAAGGTGATCAGCCAGGCGGCTGCCTTGCCCCACATCACCTCGGCGCTGTTGAGGTAGATCGCGTCGAAGATCAGTGCGCCGACGAAGAAACCGAAGGGTATCGGGTTCAACAGGCTGAACAGCGTGGTGCCGAGGCCGCGATGGGCCTGGGCGAGCGGATTGACCATCATCGTGCTCCGTGCGGAAGGGTGCACGGGCTGTAGTAGCACAGCGCGATGTGAGGGCACGCGATGATGCCCCGGCAGGGCTGCCGCACCCACCGGGCAGGCACCGCACTACGCGGGCTCGTCCTCGCGCACCTCGTGGAAGGGCAGCATCGTCTCGAAGCCGAATTCGTGTTCCATGCTGGTGCGGACCAGGCCGCCGATGGCGTAGTAGCTGGTATTGGCGTGCACATCGATGCCACAGGGACCATCCTCAGCCAGCAGGTGCAGTGTCTGCGCCCTACGCATCTTCACTCTTTCCTCCTGCAGCAGCGTGCGTCGGTGCCGCTTCATCAGCAAGCGCAACTGTTTGATCGTGGTGATATTGAATGTGGCGAGCGCCGGCAGCAGCTCGGCGATATCCGCATCGGTCCAGTAATCATGGCGACGGTGGTACATCGACAGCACCACCTTGCGGATGACGGCAACCGAGAGCGGAGTCTGGTCCGCGCGTGCACGGGCACGCTGGCGTGCCTTCTTCATGTGTGACTTCACCTGCATGCGATTACCCACGTTTCCCGTACCTCGAAGCAAGCACGCGATGATGGCGTGAAGGCATTCGAGTGCCCCGTCATAACTTGACGTACTAAGTGTTTGTGACGCAATTGGCACATTCGCACATTGCGGGTGTGAAGAGGTAGGGGGTTGTTCGTTGTGTCGCGTTTGGCTCGTTGCGATGGGGCAGTTCCGCCCCGCCGTCCTGCCATGCCGATTCACAACAGAAGGATTCGTGTATGAAGCGACACACGCAACGCACCGCGCCACCGCGCTCCGCGCGCCTGGCCCTCGCCACTGCCCTGGTGCTGGGCAGCCTGGCCGTCACCGCCCAGGCCCAACAGGCCGATCCACT
Organism: Stenotrophomonas maltophilia group sp. SKK55; assembly: GCF_057179845.1. Taxonomy (NCBI): domain Bacteria; kingdom Pseudomonadati; phylum Pseudomonadota; class Gammaproteobacteria; order Lysobacterales; family Lysobacteraceae; genus Stenotrophomonas; species Stenotrophomonas maltophilia group sp. SKK55. The sequence goes on along the minus strand of NZ_JBXUHP010000005.1, from coordinate 26,215 downwards.
GGCGGCAATCCAGTGGCACCTGCTCAACACCGGGCAGACCGTCCCGGCCGACACGCTGCCGGTGGCCGGCAACGATCTGAACGTGGATGGCCTGTTCCGCAATGGCATCCGTGGCCAGGGCGTCACCATCGCCATCGTCGACGACGGCCTGCAGATCGCGCATCCGGACCTGGCGGCCAACGTGGCCGCTGTAGCCGGCAAGAACTTCACCAATGGCTCGAACAACCCCACCCCGACCAATCCCGATGTCGACAACCACGGCACCATGGTCGGCGGCATCGCCGGTGCGGTGGGCGCCAACAACCTGGGCGTGCGCGGCGTGGCCCCGGCGGCGACGCTGAAGGGTTTCAACCCGATTTCGCGCTCAGCCCTGGGCAACCAGCAGAGCAACATCGAGTACGCCTGGTGGGACGGCGCGGAATCGGCCGACGTGCAGGTGTTCAACAACAGCTGGGGCGCCGGCCCGGGCAATCCGAACCTGCCGCTGGCGTACAGCGAAAACACGATTCGTTCGTATGAGCAGGCACTGTCGGGGACGCGCGGTGGCCGCGGCGGCATCTACGTGAAGTCGGCGGGCAACAACTTCAACAATGCCTCGATCAGCCAGACCCAGGATGTCTGCACCACCGACACCAAGAACCGCAACACCGGCTGCGTGCCGGCCGGCCGTGATCCGCGCAACAACCTGTTCAACGTGATCACGGTAGGCGCGGTGCGCGCCGATGGCGTGCGCTCGTCTTACTCCTCCACCGGCTCGGCCCTGTGGGTGTCGGCCTTTGGTGGTGAGTACGGCCTGCAGGCACAGTTTGCGCCCGGCCTGGTGGCGCGCGCGTACGACCCGGCCATCGTCACCACCGACGTGACCGGGTGCGCGCAGGGCAGCAACAAGAACACCAACCGCCAGAACACCCTGGACAGCAATCTGTCGGCCATCGACAGCACCTGCAACTACACCGCCAAGATGAACGGCACCTCGGCGTCGGCGCCGATGGTGTCGGGCGTGGCGGCACTGGTGCTGGAGGCCAATCCGAACCTGTCCTATCGCGATGTGAAGTACATCCTGGCCACCACCGCCACCCGCAACCACCCGAACCAGCCGGCGGTGACGCTGGCCGACGGGCGCACGCTGGTGCCGGGCTGGACGGTGAATGCTGCCGGCCGTGCCTACAGCAACTGGTATGGCTTCGGCGTGGTCAACGCTGCGCGTGCAGTGCAGGTCGCTGAGAACTTCCAGTCGCTGGGCCCGCTGGTCGACAGTGGCTGGCGCAACACGACGCGTACCGTGGCCATCGGCAACACCTCGGCTGCCGCCGCACGCCTGACCTTCCAGTTGGCCAACGGCGCGCGCAACATCGAAAGCGTGCAGCTGGGCTTCCGGGTCAACCACCGCAACACGCGCCAGCTGCAGTTCGTGCTGGTGTCGCCCAGCGGCACCCGCAGCGTGGTGCAACCGGCGTTCACCGCGATCGGTTCAGGCACGGGTGGCGCGCAGAGCAACTTCACCAGCTGGGACCTGCTGTCCAGCAATGCCTTCCTGGATGAGAATGCCAGCGGCACCTGGACGCTGGAAGTGACCGACATGGGGCAGGCCGCGACCGCAGCATCGCGCGGCAACCTCGAATTCTTCAAGATCCGCGTTCTGGGGCACTGATGATGAAGACCACCATTCTGTTGAGCACGCTCGCCTTCGCGGCGATGACCTCCCCTGCCTGGGCGCAGAGCTCGGGGCAGACCCCTCCAGCCAGGACCCTGTCGACCGTGGATGCGCAGGAACTGAAGGCCTCCGCTACCGGCCGCACGTTCGATGTGGGCGGCACGCGTTTCCAACTGTCCCCCTCGGCCACCGTGAAGCAGGCCAGCGGCGGCCAGTTCACGATCACCCCGCAGACGGCGGCGACCACCAGCGCGCGTACCAAGCGTTCGCTGGATGGCGCAACGGCGGCACCTGCCGATGCCGGCGCCGGCAAGTTCGCGGCGGCGGTCTCCCGTGACGGCGCGCCGGTGGTGGCGACGTCGCGGGTCAAGGTGTTCTTCACCGATGCGGCCTCGGCCCAGCGCGCAGCCGCCGCCACTGGCGGTACCGTGGTGAAGGTCTCCAGGGCGTCGGGCCAGGCCATCGTGGAGTACCCGTCGGTGAACGCGGCGCTGGATGCGACCACCAGGCTGCTGTCCACCGCCGGTATCCGCGCGACCGAGCCGGACGTGGTGCAGTGGGAAGAGACCAAGTAAGGCGTTGAGTGGTGCCCCTGGCCGGTTGGCTCTCCTGGCCGGCCGGGGGATTGGTCCTGCGAGGGGCGGCGAGCATGTAGAGCCGAGCCGATGCTCGGCTGCTGTCTGCGCGGCGCGCGCGTGTCGCGTTGAGCCGAGCATGGGCTCGGCTCTACAGCTGTGCCAACCAAGGTTGGCCCCCACCGGGAGCAGTGGTCGGAACCCACCGGCGTCAGCGCGCGGCGAGTGTGCCGCTGTGCTTGAGGTGGCAGCTCGCCAGTGCGTCGTTGCCGGCGGCCGGGTGGCCGGGTTCGAGCAGCAGGCGCTGCACGTCCGAGAACAGCTTTTCCACCGGCATGCCGTATGGCGCGAACAGGCGCAGGCGGCCCTGGCGGTCGAACACGTAGCCACCGGCGATGTGGCTCATCGTGTAGGTCTCCGGCACCGGGCCGGGTTCCTTTTCGTAGAACGCCTTGAAGTCGCTGGCCATCGCCGCCAGCTGCGCTTCGTTGCCGACCAGCGCGATTGCCTTGGGATCGAACGCTTCCACATAGGTGCGTGCAACCTCCGGCGTGTCGCGGGCCGGGTCGACGCTGACGAACACCACCTGCAGCTGATCGGCATCCTTGCCCATCAGGTGCTTGACCTGGCTCAGCTCGACCATCGTGGTCGGGCACACGTCCGGGCAGCTGGTGAAACCGAAGAACAGATAGGTCACCTGCCCCTGCAGGTCCTTCAGGCTACGCACGGTGCCGTGGCTGTCGGGCATCGACCACTGCTGGCCGAGCTCTTCGCAGGCGATGTCCTTGGAGTAGAAGTCCATGCGCGACTGCGCACTGCAGCCGGCCAGCAGGCCGAGCAGCAGGCCTGTGGCCAGGCGCAGGCCACGATGGGGGAACGCAATGCCTTTCATGGTTCGCAGGCTCAGTTGATCATCATGTGGTAGTGCATGCTCCAGATGATCCAGACCGACAGCGCGACGACGATGAACAGGATCACCAAGGCCAGTACGGATCATCCTCGATCGCCAGCAGGCCTTCGCTCTCCAGTACACGCGCCAGCGCCTCGCGCCGCTGCAGCGGCAGGGTCAGCGCGGACCGACGCTACGCTGGTACGTACCGCGCAGCTGCAAGGGCTGGCCATCGCTCCTTCATCGGCGTTCTGCCCTGCGGGGGTGCTGCATCAGCACGGCGTGCGGCTGTCGTTGGGGCTGGCGGCGGATCGCCGGCAGCTGGAGAGCGCGTTGCGGCGGATTGACCGGTTGTTGTTGTCGGACGCGCTGCCGGCGATCGAGCGATAGGCCTGGTAGTGCCGGCCGCTGGCCGGCAACGGCATGCACGGATCATGAGGTTGCCGGCCAGCGGCCGGCACTACCCCAATGCCACCAGCGCCTGCACCAGCGCATCCATCTGCGCCGGCCGGGTGAACACCGACGGTGTCACCCGCACGCAGGCGCCCGACTCCAGGCCATCGCGATGGGTGGTGAAGATCCGATGCTCATCCAGCAGGCGCTTCTGCAGTGCCTGATTCTGTTCTACCGAGGTGTGGCCGCGCAGGCGGAAGCTGGCCAATGCGCTGGCCAGCGCCGGGTCCGGCGAAGACAGCACTTCGATATGCGCCATCTGCCGCGCAGGCACGGTCCAGCGCTCGCGCAGGTAGCGCAGGCGCGCCTGCTTGTTGGCCGCGCCGATGCGCTGGTGCAGCGCGATCGCTTCCGGCAGCGCCAGGTAAGCGGCGAAGTTGACCGTACCGGTGTGCACACGGCTGCCCACGCGGCCATCGTCGGTCTCGCCCATGTACGGGTCGAGGTCCGCAACGCGGCCCTTGCGCACATACATCGCGCCGACGCCGACCGGTGCACCGATCCACTTGTGCAGGTTGATGCCAACGAAGTCGGCCTTGAGCTGCGGCACCGCGTAGTCGATCTGGCCAAACCCGTGTGCTGCATCAACGATCACGTCGATGCCGCGTGCCCGCGCACGTTCGGCGATTTCGGCCACCGGCAGCACCAGTCCATGGCGATGGCTGACCTGGGTCAGCAGCACCAGTTTCAGGCGTGGCAGCCGCGCGAACGCGGCCTCGTAGGCCTGCAGGATCTGCGCATGGTCGGGCACGGCCGGCAGCGCGATGCGCTCGACCTGCACGCCGCGGCGCTGCTGCAGCCAGCGCATCGCGCCGATCATGCTGTCGTAGTCGATGTCGGCGTACAGCACCTGGTCGCCAGGCTGCAGGCGGTTGTAGCCGCCGATCAGCGCCAGCATCGCCTCGGTGGCACCGCGGGTAAGTGCGATCTCTTCGGCGCTCACGCCCAGCAGTTCGGCCACCTGCCGCTGCACCGCCATGTACTGCGCCGGGAACTCACGGCGACCATACCAGGCATTGCCTCGGTTCACTTCAGCGGTGTGGCGCTGGTAGCTGGCCAGCGTCTCGCGGCCCATCGCGCCCCAATAGCCGTTCTCCAGATGGTTCACTTCGTCGCTGATGTCGAAGTGGCTGGCCACGGCGGCCCAGTAGTTTTCATCGCGGGCCAGCACGTCCGGCACCACGGTCGTTGCGGGAATCTGCATGGACGCAGCGTAACGCGTGGCAGCCATGGCCGGCGGTGAAGAAAGTGCGGCTGCGGCCGGCAGCAAGGCGCCGGCACGCAACAGGGAGCGGCGGGCCGGGTCCATCAGAAGCTCAGCCGGTACTGTGCGTACAGGTTGGCGCCGTCGGTGTCGTACGGCGCGTTGCGCGAGTAGACCAGGCCGCGGCTGGCCTGGAACGTGGCCTCATCCGGGTAGCGGTCGAATACGTTGTCGGCACCGACGCGCAGGCTGTGATGTTCGTTGATGCGATAGCCGACGGCCAGGTCGAGGAAGCTCATCGCGCCGAAGCGCTGGTAGATATCGCCCACTGCATTGCCGCTGGAATCGGTCCAGGCGCCGTAGTAGCGCATGCGTGCCATCAGCGACCAGGCGCCGATGTCCCAGCTCCCGGTCAGGCTGCCCTTGTGCTCGGGCAGGCGATCCTCGAACAGCACGCGCTGGGTTTCGTTGGTGGCCACCGAGGTGCTGCCGTTGTCCACGCGGGTGCGGTTGTAGTTGTAGGCCAGGGTCAGCGTCATGCGGCCGGCGCCGAGGTCGCGCAGGTAGTTGCCGACCACGTCCACGCCGGTGGTGGTGGTATCGAAGTCGTTGGTGAAATAGTTCACCGAGGTATAGCCCAGCGGATTGGGCGTACCGGCCGGAATGGCGAAACTGGCCGACTGGCTGAAGCGGTCGCTGAGCTTGATCTGGTAGACATCCACCGAGCCGGACAGGCCCAGGTCGGTGCGCCAGGTCAGGCCCAGCGACGCGGTACGCGATTCTTCCGGCTTCAGCGGCCTGGCGCCGAGCAGCTGCGCCAGCGGATCGTTCGGCGACAGACGGCCACTGGTGAAGATCTGCAGCGTGCGCGTATCCAACCCCTGGGTGGTGCTGGTGGTATTGAGCTGCGCCGGCGTCGGCGCACGGAAGCCGCTGGACAAGGTGCCGCGCAGGGCCACGTCCGGGGTGATCGCGAAGCGCGCCGAGAGCTTGCCGTCCAGCGTGCTGCCGAAGCTGGAGAAGTCCTCGTAGCGGCTGGCCGCACCGATGCTCCAGCGCTCGCCAAGCGGCACTTCCATATCCACGTAGGCCGCCTTGCTGCGCTGGCTCCACTGCCCGGCCTGGCTGGCCGAGAAACCCGGAGCGCCGTTGGAATTGGCCTCCAGGCCCGCGGCCGCGCCCGCACCCACCGCGTACGAGGCCGGGTCACCGGCACGCACCTGGTAGGTCTCCTGGCGGAACTCGCCACCGAAGGCGACGTTGACCGGCTGGGACAGCGCGGCCACGTCCCACTCGTAGCTGAAGTCTGCGTTGGCGTTCTTCTCGGTCTGGGTCAGGCGGCCAAGATCGAACGCGGTCGGGCTGGCCGGGCCGAGCGAAGCGTTGATGGAGTTCTTCAGGCTGTAGTCGATGGCGTTGCGGCCATACGAGGCGCTGACATCCCAGCGCAGCTTCGGCGTGATCTCGCCACGCAGGCCACCGACCAGCTGCAGGTCGTTCTGGACGTTGCCGTACTGCGGGCTGAAGCCGACCGGATACAGCGAGCGCAGGTTCCAGCCGGGGAAGATGGTGGTGGTGCGATAGGCGCCGGTGGTGGTATCCGGGTTGCGCCAGTTGAAATCACTGACGCCATCGCTGTGGCTGTACAGGCCGAACGCATACAGCTCCAGCGTCTCGTTGGCATGGGCCTTCACGTTGAAGCCGACGCGGCGGCTTTCCAGTTCCGGCTGGCCCCAGCGCTGCACCGGATTGGGCACCTCCAGCTCCGGATGTGCAGCCTGGAAGGCGATCGCATCCGGGCGCTGGCGCGTGCGCGAGGTAGCGTCAGAGTTGGACGATTCGGCGAACAGCACCAGGCTGCCATAGTCGCCCAGCGACCAACCGGTGCGCGCACTGAAATCGCGCGAGGCACCGTCGCCCTGCGCGTACTGCGAATAGCCGGCGGTGATCTCGCTACCCGGGCCATCCTCGAGGATGATGTTGATGACACCGGCGATGGCATCCGAGCCGTACTGCGCCGACGCACCATCGCGCAGCACCTCGATGCGCTTGATCGCACTGGTGGGAATCTGTGCCAGATCAGCGGCCTGCGCACCGCGGTTGCCGAGCAGCGCGCTGCGATGGAAGCGGCGACCGTTGACCAGCACCAGGGTCTGGTCCGGCGACAGGCCACGCAGGGTGGCCGGACGCACGAACACCTGGCCGTCCGCCATCGGCAGGCGCTGCACCACGAATGATGGCACCAGCTGCGCCAGCACGTCCTTCAGGTCGGTGGATTCGACGGACCTGATGTCTTCCTTGGTGAACACGTCCACCGGCGCCAGCGTTTCGAACTGGGTGCGGTTGGACGCGCGGGTACCGGTGACCAGCATCGCATCGAGCTGGGTGGGTGCGGCGCGGCTGCCGCCTGCGGCATCGACCGCATCGGCCTCCGCTGCGATCGCGCCTCCTGCGCTGGCCATGCAAAGGGCAAGGAGGATGGAACGCGAAAGCTTCGAACGATGCACGGCAGGGCTCCGGGAGGGCGCGACAGGGCCAGCACCTGCAGGGATATCGCAGGCCTGGACAAGGCGCGCAGTCTCGGCGCGATCTGTGAACGAGGCATGACGTCAGTGCGACAGCTTGAATCCGCAGAGGCGCAAGAACTGCTAAACGCCGCGCCTGCCGATCCGCTACTGTGCCCAGCATCGGATTCAAGGAACGGCAGGATGAGCGCGGCAGGCAAGGCGTTGTGGTACATCGAAACCCACGCGGACCAGCCACTGGCGCTGGCCGACATTGCCGCTGCGGCGGGCCTGTCGCCATTCCATCTGTCGCGCCTGTTCCAGGCCCGCACCGGCACCTCGGTGGTGCGCTACCTGCGCGGGCGCCGCCTGACCGCTGCCGCGCAGCAGTTGGCCAACGGCGCCGGCGACATCCTGCAGGTGGCGCTGGGGGCCGGCTACACCACCCATGCTGCCTTCACCCGTGCCTTCAGCGAACAGTTCGGGCAGACACCGGAACGGGTACGCGAACAGGGCACCGATGGGCTGACGCTGGTGCAGGCGATCCGCCTGGACGAGGCCCCGTCAGCCTGCATTGAAGCCCCCCGGCTGCTCGATACGCCCGCGTTCCAGCTGGCAGGCGTCGGCATGCGGCATACCCGCGACAGCAGCGGCGCGATTCCGGGCCAATGGGCCCAGCTCAACCGCGAGTGGCCGACGCCGGCACCGGTCAGCTTCGGCGTGTGCTGCAACAGTGATGACGATGGTAGCTTCGACTACATTGCGGCACTACCGGCAAGCACGGTGCCGAGCGTGCCTGCGCACTGGCGACGCGTGGACATCCCGGCGCACCGCTACCTGGTGGCTTGGCACGGCGGACACATCTCGGCCATCCGCTCGACCTGGTTCTGGTTGCTGGATCATTATCTTCCTGCGTCCAACCTGAGCCTTGCCGATGCGCCGGATCTGGAGCGCTACGACGCCCGGTTCGACGAGCACACCGGCCAGGGCGGCGTGGAGATCTGGCTGCCGGTGGAAGAACGTCACCACTGACAAGGAGTTGAAGATGCGCATGACCGCTGCTGTGCTGGGAGGAATGCTGCTGGCGTTCGCGAGCGTCGGCGCCGCCCGCGAAAGCGGGGTGGCCGGCGAGCGCCACGGCACGACGACGCTGGCCAGCGCCGCCGTGCGCGACGCAGGGCACCGCGACGCGCTGCGCTACACGGTCTGGTATCCGGCACTTGCAGGCAGCCGGGAAACCGCGCTGACCATCGGTCCACCCGACGCGCCGCTGTTCCACGTCGGCCGGTCGGCCAAGGATGCGCCGGTCGCCGGTGATCGCCTGCCGACCCTGCTGCTCTCGCATGGCAACGGCGGCAGCGCGCGCATGATGGGTTGGCTGGGCACGGCGCTGGCGCGGGCCGGATATCTGGTGATTGCGGTGGATCATCCAGGCAACAACGGCGTTGACACCATGACCCTGCCCGGCAGCCTTCTGACCTGGTTGCGCGCCGATGACCTGCGTGCCGCACTGGCGGCCGTGCAAGCTGATCCGGTGCTGGGCCCGCATGTCGATCCTGAGCGCCTGGGGGTCGCCGGGTTCTCGGCCGGCGGCTACACCGCACTGTTGGCGGCCGGCGCGCGACCGGACCTGCAGCGACTGCTGGCCTTCTGCACGGCGCATCCGGATGACGGCGTCTGCCGGCCCCAGCAGGAAGCGGCAACGCACACGATGGAGGCGCGCGTTGCCGCTGCGGCGTCGCCCGAGCTGTCGCCGTGGATGTCCCACGCCAACGACGCACGCGCCCTTCCCGGCGTGCGCGCGGTGTTCCTGCTGGCACCGGCAATCGTGCAGGCTTTTGCGCCCGAGCAGCTCTCCTCGCTGGAACAGCCGGTGGCGATCGTGCTGGGCGAGGCTGACACGGTTGCGCCACCGCAGAGCAATGGCGAAGCTGCGCGTGCGGTGATTGCGGGCGCTGCACTGCAGGTACTGCCCGGCGTCGGCCATTACGATTTCCTCGCCGCATGCACCCCGACCGGACAGCGGCGGCTGCAGGACCTGTGCAGGACGTCGGTGCCGAAGGCGCAGACCCACGCGCAGGCAGTGGACGCCGCAATACGATTCTTCAACCAGTCACTGCGCTAGTGGCCGCCGGGCAGTCCCCAGCGCTACAGTGAGCGCGTCCATGGAGAATCGGTCATGCGCCTGCTTCACCTCACCCTGCCGGTGTCCGACGTCGCCACCGTCGCCGCGTATTTCCACGATGTGCTGCAGCAGCGCGTGGTCGGCAACCATGTGCACATCGGCTGGAGCACGATCGAACTGCAGGCGGCGGGTGATCACCCCGTCGGTGGCGTGCACCTGGCCTTCAACGTACCGGACAACCGCTTCGGCGAGGCGATGGCCTGGTTGCGCGAACGTACCCCGCTGCAACGTAATCCTGAGGGCCTGGATTACTTTGCGCTGGAAAGCAGCTGGCAGTCACAGTCGGTGTACTTCACCGGCCCGGACGGCCTGATCCTTGAACTGATCGGCCGCCGTCGCTTGCCGGCCAGCGCGCGCGAAGGCGTGTTCCATGGCAGCGAGCTGACCTGCCTGAGCGAGGTTGGCCTGCCCAGCCACGATGTCGATGCGGTGCGCGAACAGTCCAGCCAGCGCTTCGGCCTGCAGCCGATCAGCCCGCCGTCGCCGCAGTTCGCGCCGATGGGCGACGACGAGGGCCTGCTGATCATCGTCGCCGCCGACCGTCGTTGGTTCCCCGAGCAGAAGGACCTGCCCAATGCGCAGGGCGTGCAGCTGCAGGTGGGTGATGTGAGCGGCAGCGGCGAACTGCGCGATGCCGCGCTGGGCTGGCGGGTGTGGGCGGCCTGAACTACCAGCTGCCCGAAGCGCCGCCGCCGCCGCTGCGGCCACCGCCACCGGACCAGCCGCCGGAACTGCTTGAGGACGAACTCGACGACGAGGTGCTGGACGAGGAACGGTAGCCTTGGGACGACCTTCGTCCGCTGCGTGCTTTTTCGCCGGGCAGCAGGGTGAACACCCAGATGAAGTACAGGAACAGCGTGCTTGCGCTGGACACGATCGTCGCCAACACGCGTGCGTTCTCGTCGCTGGCCCGGTCGATGGCCAGCAGCGCGCCCAGCGCATAGCCGCCGGTCAACAGCACCAGCACCACCAGGCGCACGGCGAAGCTGTTGCGGTTCTTCCGCCAGCGCGCGCGGCCGGCCTGCACCAGGAAGAACACCAGCATGGCGGCAATGGCGACCGCCAGGTTCAGCAACGTGTGCAGGGCAAGGCTGGGCGGCAACTGACCACGAACCAGCATCACCATGAAGAAACCGATACTGATGGCCAACATGCCGGACAGCACGATGCGCACACCACGGCTGCGACGCCAGCACCACCCCAGCAGCGCCGCCACCGGTACGGCCGGTAACAGCACGAAGAACAGCGCAGGCAGCACATGCCGCGGCAGCAGCAGCGTCGCCGAAACCAACCCAGCGGCCATCACTGCCGTTACCAGCAACGGCCTGCCCCAGGCAGGCAATGTCGGCCAATTCGGCCTGGGCATTGCCGCATTGGCTGCCAGTGCCTTGCGCCGCCGCTCACGGCGTTTACCGCTGGACTCGGCCTCGGTCCTGGTGGCCAGCAGGCGCGGCGGTGATCGCCACAGACCGGCCAGGAACCCCACCAGCAACGTCAGGGCAACGACCGAATCCCCTGTGCGCCAATCCGCTGGCAACAGGTTGCGTGCGGATGAATCCTGCTCGGGCGGCAGCGGCTCGCCATCGATCAGCGCCACCAGCACCTTGCTGCCGTCCAGCATGCCCTGGTCCAGGTCTCCTTCGCGCAGGCGCGGCACGATGGCTTTGTCGATGATGCGCGCGGCATAGGCATCGGGAATGGTGCCTTCCAGGCCATAGCCGGTCTGGATGCGTACGCGCCTGTCCTGCACCGCCACCAGCAGCAACACTCCGTCATCGACACCGGCGCGGCCCAGCTGCCACTGGTCGAAGACACGCTGTGCATAGGCTTCGATGCCGTCATCGCCAACACTGGGCACCACCAGCACCTGCAGTTGCGCGCCTTTGCGTGCCTGCAGCTGCAATGCCTGCTCGCGCAGCGTTGCGCGGGTGCTGGCGGACAGCGCGTTGGCGGTGTCCACCACCGGGTCGTCCAGTGCCGGAATCGGGACCGCCGCCAGCACTGGCAGCGGCAACAGGCAGAGCAGCAGTGCCAGCCCTCCCCACTGCCATGCGTTGCGCCACCGCAGCACCCGGCTCATGTGGACGCCGTGCCTTGCATTGGCGGCGTGCTGTGCATCATGCGAAACGGCATCCGTGTATGTCCTTGCCCCATGAACGGAAAAGCCGGCCGGATTACTCCGGCCGGCCTCCTTTACCACACACCTCTTCACACGCAGCGGTCAACGGCCCATGGCCACTCGCTGCTGCTCGTCCTGCACGTGTTGCTGCGAAGGCTCGTGCTTGGCCAGCATTGCAGCGCTGGTCTCCTGCAGGCTAGGTGCCGTCTGGGTCATGTCCACCGCAGTACGGAAGCCGGGAACGGTGCCCACGACGAAGGCCTTGCCATCCTGCACGGTGACGCCCTGCAGCTTTTCCGGCGAATCGATGCCGGCGGCCTTGGCCTGGGCGGTCACATGCGCGCTCATCTCGTTGCAGATCATGCCCGGCATGTGGCCGCGGATCGCATTGTGCAGCGGCGTATCCGGATGCGCCTTGTCGCCCAGTTGCGGCCCCTTCGGCGCCGCCTCGGCATGGCTGCGGCCTTCGGCCAGCTTGCCCAGCGTCGCCGGACCCGCCACGCCATCGGCGGAGAGCCCGTGCTGCTTCTGGTAGGCGATCAGTGCGTCCCTGGTATTGGCACCGAACTTGCCGTCCTCGCTCAGCGGGTTGCCTTGGCCGTCGCGCACGCCCAGGCGGTTGAGTTCCTTCTGCAGCGCAGTCACTTCCTCGCCCTTGGCTCCCTGGCGCAGCACACCGTTGTGGTCGGCGTCATGCGAATGGCCACCCTTGCCGGTTTCCTTCAGCTTGCCGTGGTCCCAGAAGTCCTGCGGGCTGATCAGCTTGCCGTGCGGATCCTTCAACTGGTAATGCACGTGCTGGGCATACTGACCCGCACCGCCCGGGCCACGGCCGCCCATGGTACCGATCGGCTCACCCGCCTTGATCGGCTGGCCTTCCTTCACCTGGGTCGACTGCAGGTGCAGGATCTCGTGCGAGTTGCCCTGTGCATCCCTGATCTTCACCGTACCGTAGTCGCCACCGACGAACGTCACCGTTCCGGAGATCGGCGCGTTGACGGTCGGGTGCTGCAGATTACGGCCGTGCTGGCCGCCGACATAGTTGAAGTCGGTGCCACCGTGCGGCTTGTGTGCGCGGTGTTCGCCGAACTCACCGGTAATGTGCGGCTTGACCCCGTTCTGCGGGGGCAGCATCACCTGCATCGTCTGCTCGAAGGTGCGGGTCTGGCCTTCGGCATGCACCGCTGCCGGCTTGGCCTGCGCGTGCGTGGCCGCAGCTACGGCGGGGGCCGCGTGGCTGCCATGGGACTGGCCGTGGGTCAGTCCCAGGCGCTGCTCCACGAACCGCTCGTACTTGTCCACGTACGGCATCACCTTCTTTTCAGACAGGGAGAGGCCGCCGTAATCGCGGGTCGGACCGTCGTGGTGGTACTTGTAGATGTACTCCTCACCCTGGCCGCGCTTGTGCGCCAGCGTGCGGTTATCGATGTAATGGTCAACCAGTGCGTCGGACTGTGCGCCGACGTCGAAGCGGTTGCGGTTGTTGAGGTGGTAGTGGTTGCCGGTCTTGTCGATGAACTGGCCCAGGCCCGAGGCCGAGGTGGTGCCAGCGGCGGCATCGGGGTTGAAGCCCGATTCAACGCGGGCGATGGCCAGTACGTGCGCGGTTTCGCGCGGGGTCAGGCCCTTCTCGCGCGCCGACTCGATGATCGTGTCGATCACCCGTGACTGTACTTCCGGGGTCGCATCGCCCCACCGGCGGGAGTTGCCATGCAGGCGGCCGTCGCTCTGGTCGATCGGCTCGCGGTAGTGGCTCCACGGTTTGATGCGGTCACTGCTGTAGGCCGCCCCGCGGGGCTGGACCATGTCCTGGTAGATATCTGCCATGTCTGTGCTATCCATTCTATGAAAAGGGGGATTTCCTTAAGGGGTACTGCTCCTGGTACTTCTGGTACTGCGGTACTGCAGTGCTGCGTTCACAGCGCGCGTGCGACGTCCTGCCGCTGCGCTCAGTCTTCGATGTAGTTCACCTCCGGGTGCTTGATGCCGAGCGAGTCGATCAACTTCTCGTACTCGTCGTTGTTGGGCTCCTGCTCCTCGCCTTCCGCGCCGCGCAGCGGCGGTGTGCTGTGGGTCAACTGGCGGCCACTGGCGTCGTACAGGTAGTACCACTCGCAGAAGCTGCAGCCGAACGGCAGTTCACCGTACTGCACGACGAAGTACGGCGTACCGCTGCGGTCCTGCACGCAGGCCAGGCCAACGGCGGTATAGCCGTCCATCTCCTTGGGCGCAGCAATGGCCTGGCGTGCGCCGTCCTTTTCAATTTCCAGCGTGGTCAGCCGGGAAGCGTCCGTGTCTTGGGTGGGCTGGGCCGCCAGGTGCAGGCGGGTGCCTTGGCAATCGATATGCATGCCGGTCTCGTCGCGCGTAAGAGAGGTGGAATGGTCCGCAACGGCAGCCGCAGGTGCGGCCGGCGTCGCTGCCGGGTCAGTGGAAGCAGGGGCCGCCGGTGCAGCCGCCTCAGGGCCGCTGCAGGCAGCAAGCATCAGGGCCAGCACGGGGGCAACGGGAGACAGACGCATGCGGGGCTCCTTGGGTGGATCACACGACCGCCCGCAGGCGGTCGCTCAGGGGTCAGATCGATTCGTCCTCACGCTTGACCAGTTGCCAGCACGGCTTCTGGGCAAAGGTGTAGATCTGCTGGTCGCTGGTATCGGGAGTGCGCATCTGCACCTGTACCTGGCCATCGGGCAGGCGGGTGACCTGCATCTCGCGGCCCTGGCGCTGCAGCGTGGCCGGGTCCGGCATCACCGGCCATTCGACCTTGGCAAGCGGCACCTTCTCTTCCACCTTGCGTGGCTCCGGCTCGGCTTCGCTGTCGATGTGGCTGTCCAGCAGCGGATCGGCAGTGGACGTTTCCTGCAGCGCGATCTCGTTGCCGAAATGCTTGAGGAAGTCGTCGAAGACCGGATGGGGGCAACTGGCAGACGCGTCTGCCGGGGCCGCGGCAACCGGCGTGGCCGGCGCCGTGGCGGCGGCCGTGCTGGTCGCAGCCGGTGCGGCGGCGTCAGCGGGGGCCGCCTGGGGCGCAGGCTTGCAGCCGGACAGCGCAAGCCCCAGGGCAAGCGCAAGCAGGGCAACGGGGCGGAGCTGGTTCACGGGATCCTCCTGATTCCGGGCGGTCGCGCGCGGTTCCGGCGCGGTAGGGAGGCAAGGATAGCCATGCCTCGGTCAATTCAGTTTCAACATCCGCTGTCAGGAATATCCCGACATGCTGAAATGAGACTAGTATCACACTAATACTGAAATCAACGTCATCGCAGCAGCCGTTAGACTACGCCGCACACGCTTCGATCCTGGCCCCATGCGCGCATTCCTGCTTGCCCTCTCCCTGCTGGTGCCAATGCTGTGGCCTGGTGGTGTGGCCGCGCTGGAGGTCCGGGAAGGCGATCTGCTGTTCGTCACCGCCGGCCATGCCGGCCTGAGCGCGGCCATCGACGATGCTACCGGCAAGCAGGGCGCCCCCAGCTTCGATCACGTGGCCCTGGTCGCTGCGGCGCCAGACGGCTGGGAGGTACTGCATGCGGACGAGAAAGGCTCGCGCCGGCAATCGCTGGTCGAGTTCCGCCAGGACGCCCGGGCCAAGCAGCGGCAGGTCGTGGTCTATCGCCTGCACGCATCGCAGCAGGCTGCCATCAAGGATGCGGTCGCGACCGCACGCACGATGCTGGGCAAGCCCTACAACACGTCGTATGTGTTGAACGAGGACAGCTACTACTGTTCGGATTTCATCGAGCGCGCGTTCCGTGCGCACCATGTGTTCGCACTGCAGCCGATGAACTTCCGCAACCCGCAGACCGGGCAGATCGCACAGCACTGGGTCGATCTCTACCGCGCCATGGGCATGGAGGTGCCGCAGGATCAGCCGGGCACCAACCCGAACGACATGTCAGCAGCGCCGGTGCTGCAACGCATCGGCGTGCTGGAATAAGCGAAGCCCCGCACGGGGCGGGGCTTCGCGCACCACAGGAAGTGGGTGCCGAAGTCACTCTTCCTCGTCCTGCCCACCCTGCTGCTGGTTGCGCTGGTTGCGCTGCTGCTGTTCCTGCTGCTGTTGCTGCTGCTGGTCGCGGCCACGACCCTGCTGCTGATCCTGCTGGTTCTGCTGGCCCTGCTGCTTCTGGTTCGGGTTCTGGTTCTGCTGTGCCATGTCCGTTCTCCGAAAGCCACGCGCGGAATGCGGTGGACGGGGCCATCGTCTGCAGCGGAGAGTTAATCGCGCGTGGGTGGGCGGCTACACGGATGTGTACGCGCGTGAATGAACGGGCAAAGCCCCTTGCGGCACAAGCCGATGAAGGATTCATATGGGTTCGGCATGTGCTCATGCCGTCAGCGCGACTGTGCGCATTCATGGCGCGCTCTGTCGGAAACACGCGCTGAACGGAGCTGGCGTCCTGCTCGCGCACGGACGCCAGCCCTGCACTCACGGCATCACCGGCGGCACATACGCCAGCGTCATGCCCAGCAGCCACAACAGGCCCAGCACCAGCGGGATGTGCACCAGCAACTGGATGAAGGTGAAGCCCACGATGTCGCGTGCCTTCAGCCCCAGCACGCCCAGCAATGGCAGCATCCAGAACGGATTGATCAGGTTCGGCAGCGCTTCGGCCGCGTTGTAGACCTGCACCGCCCAGCCCAGGTGCGCCTTCAGTTCGTTGGCGGCCTGCATCACGTACGGCGCTTCGATGATCCACTTGCCGCCACCGGACGGCACGAAGAAGCCCAGCACCGCCGAGTAGACGCCCATGACCAGCGCGAAGCTATCGGTGCTGGCCACGTGCACGAACAGGCTCGACAGCCGGTGCGCCAGGGTCTGCCCGTCACCACCGGCGGCGTGGGTGAGGATCATCGCGATACCGCCGTACAGCGGGAACTGGATCAGCACGCCGGTGGTGCTCGGCACCGCCTTGGCCACCGCGTTGAGGAAGCTGCGCGGGCGCCAGTGCAGCAGCAGGCCCAGCGAAATGAACAGGAAGTTGTAGGTGTTGAGGTTGGCGATGGCAGTGACCACCGGCTTGTTGGCGAATTCGTTGAACAGCCAGCCGAACGCCAGCAGCGAGAGCAGCACGGTCAGCAACGGGCTGTATTCCAGCCATTCGCCTGGGCGCGTGCGTCGCTGCAGCGGTTCCGGCTCGGCCTGCGCAGCGCCGGGGAACTCCTCGGCAGTACGCGCACTGCCGGCCGCAGGCGCGGTCAGCCAGGCGATCAGCAGCGAGACCAGGATCAGCACCGCGGTCAGGGCGATCGACTGCCACAGGAAGATGGTTTCGGTGAACGGCAGAACGCCGGTGATCTCCACCAGCCCCGGCGGCATGCTGGCCGGGTTGGCCTGCAGCTGTGCAGCCGACGAGCTCAGCCCCATCGCCCACACCGCGCCCAGGCCGAGATAGGCCGAAGCACCCGCGGCGCGGTAGTCCATGCGCAGTTCGGTGCGGCGGGCCAGCGCGCGGACCAGCAGGCCACCGAACACCAGCGAGAAGCCCCAGCTGAGCAGCGAGGCCAGCATGCTGACCAGGCCCACGTACACCACCGCACCGCGACCGGTGCGCGGCACCCGGGCCAGGAAGTCGATGAAGCGCGCGACCACCGGCGCGGTCGCCACGGCGTAGCCGCCGATGACCACGAAGGCCATCTGCATGGTGAAGGGGATCAGGCTCCAGAAGCCGTCACCGAAGGCGCTGGCCGTGGCCTGCGGGGTCGAACCAAAACCCATCGCGGCCAGCGCGACGATGACCACGCCCAGCACTGCGAATACGTACGCGTCGGGGAACCACTTTTCCGCCCAGGCGGCCGAGCGCAGCGCTGCGCGCGCCATCCAGCCATCCTGTACTGCTGCCGTCGAGGCCATCGCCTACCCTCCCAGGTTCGATGGACCGATTCTGGGCGGTGGGGTGTGGGCTGTCTGCCACCTATTGGTCGTAGGTGGCGGAAGGCCCGGCGCTGCGCGCCGCCGCCCGAGCGTAGGCCCGGGCGCTACGGAAGCACTGTCAGCTGTAGAGCCGAGCGCACGCTCGGCTGCGCTTCTCAACGCAGCGCCAGGTCCACGGCGATACCGGCGAACAGCGCGGCGCCCACCCAGTTATTGTGCAGGAACGCCCTGAAACACGGGCCGCGCTCGCGGTTGCGGCAGATCCAGAATTCGTACACCACCAGTACCGTAGCCACGGCCACGCCGGCCAGGTAGTAGCCCCCCAGCCCGCCGCGCACGCCAACCAGCGCCATGGTGGCCAGGAACAGCGCGTACAGCACGCCCTGGATGACCAGGTCGAGATCACCGAACAGGATCGCGGTGGAGTGCGAGCCCATCTTCAGGTCGTCCTCGCGGTCGACCATGGCATACCAGGTGTCGTAGGCGGTGGACCACAGGATGTTGCCGGCATACAGCAGCCAGCCCAGCATCGGCACCTCGCCCTGCACGGCGGCGAACGCCATCGGGATGCCCCAGCCGAACGACATGCCCAGGTAGACCTGCGGCAGATGGGTGTAGCGCTTCAGGTACGGGTAGCTGGCGGCCAGGAACACGCCGATGAAGCTCAGGCCGATGGTCAGCCCGTTCAGGGTCAGCACCAGGCCGAACGCCACCAGCATCAGCACCGCAAACAGCGCCAGCGCGGCGCGTCCGCTGATTGCGCCGGTGGCCAGCGGCCGCGCCTTGGTGCGCTCCACATGCGGGTCGAGCCAGCGGTCGGCGTAGTCGTTGATGACGCAACCGGCCGAGCGGGTCAGCCACACGCCGGCGGTGAACACGAACAGCGTCCACAGCGGCGGCAGGCCGCCGGCAGCCAGCCATAACGCCCACCAGGTGGGCCACAGCAGCAGCAACGTGCCGATCGGGCGATCAGCGCGCATCAGACTCCAGTAATGCCGCCAACGCGGCGTCGCCGGCGACTGCGGCGAAGTGAGGGGGGTATCAGCCATGGCGATAGGATACTCCTGCCCCTCTGGCAGGGCTTTGCCGGTGGGGGGAGATTTGTTCGACGAAACTGGATAGAATGCCGGTCCCGCACCGCCTCATGGCGCTGCGATGCCCGCCCCGGCACTGGCCGACGGCGCGGCGGTTCTACAACGCGCCCGTAGCTCAGCCGGATAGAGTAGTGGCTTCCGAAGCCATTGGTCGGGGGTTCGAATCCCTCCGGGCGCGCCATTTTTCCTTCGTTGCCTGGCCGGCGCGCCGCCAGAAATGTCAGGGAATGAACGTTGCCGAGCGATGCTCGCAACCGGCAGCGTCCTGTACCACGATGGAGTAATTCGCGCCCGCGCTGGATGCGCCGGGCAGGAACAGGCCATCACCATCGAACAGAACGCTCTGCTGTTCTTCCTGCCCGATCGACAGCCCGATCGCTCCCGGTGTGATTTCCTCAAGGATCACGTTGTAAGGCCGCCAGGCATCCTCGCCTGTGCGCCTCATCTCTGCGCGAGCGGTCCTTGAGTTCAACCTGCGTCTCTCATCCACCCACAGCTGAAGCGGCTGACCAGCGTTGTGGGTGACCTGGAAGCGCCCGTAGGTCAGCCCGTCGACGCTCTCGGTGCCGACGTAGGTGAAATGGGCCGGCGGACACTTCGTGGTGCGGTTCGGATGCGCCGCACAGGATGTCAGTGCAACCACGAGGCAAAAGGCGTTCAGGTGCTTCATGGGTTCGAGGCCTGACGTGGGTGGTTGTCGCGGCGGTGTTCGGCAGTGAGGGCAACCAGCACTACGCCCCAGAGCGGCGTGAGCAGCACGACGCTCATCACCGTCAGCGAAACCGGTACCTGCCAGAGCAGCGATGGGCTGAATCCGCTGAATCTATAGGCTTCCAGTACAAGCACCACGACCTGGGCCAGAAGGCCCGCGAGCAGCCCCAAGCCAGCCCCCTTGGCAAGCCGCCTGATCGTAAGGCGGCCCGCGCCGGGAACCCGTGCGCAGATTCCCAGCAACAAAAGGCTGACGGCGTACAGCCAGAAGAAAACCTGATGTGAGTCGAAGGCGTAAAGCGCCCTGCCCACAAAGTGCAGGAACAGCCAGAGTGCTCCACACGACACCGCGTAGGCCAGCCCGTACCGAAGAATCTGCCTGGCTTTCATCTTGTACCTCTCCGAGGGCGTGCAGCCCGATCGCGTTCCTTTGTGGAGGAGTGCGGGAGCTCATGCACCTTGCCTCCCGCTTGGCGCCCTACTCGCGCAAGGCATCGCGCAGCGCTCGAGAGTACCTGCCTGCCTCCAGCGTTCGCAGCTGGGCCAGTGGAATCCGATACCTCCTGAACAATGCGGCCAGTTCCCAGACGTCCTCCTCCAGAACCGCATCTGGATCCAGGGATAGATAGATGACATCCCCTCTGCCGACCACATTACCGATGCAGCCGATTCGACCAATCCACTCGAAGAAGAACCGTTCATCCTGTTGAGAAAAGACAACTACCCTTTTCGCTTCAAGCTCCATGGTAAATCACCGTCCATTCAACCAAGTCATTTGAATGACGCGCCCCATTCCAGCCTTTGCGCTGATTACTCTGGAGCGGCGACAACGAACAGAGCTGTCAGCGCGCTGCGGAACATCCTGCGAAGACACGGGTGGGCTTCTTCTTCAAGCTCAAAGCGATCACGCGGCGCATGGGATGCTCCGGCACGTGCACGCCTATCTGCAATCACACTTCTTCATTCAACCTCCCCCCTATCTCGTAGAGGAGGCAGGCCAGGGCGGAAAGATGTTAGGCCAGTGGTTCCTGCTGCCCCAATGCGACTCTTTGAATATCAGAGTAGTCATCGAAAGACTTCCAACTTCAAGCTCCACCCGCTCACCGCCCATGGAGTGGCGTTCCAACCATGGCACTCGACTATAGCGCCGCCGAGCATCGACCGAATACGTTGGCGGGCTTCTCCCGAAGGCTCACGGCAACCACCCGTTGCTTCTGCTCACCGCAGCCCCCCATCACCCCATACACGATGAGAAGTCCCCTGTCGTTGACGTAGCCGATGAACTTGCCCCTACTTTCATCCGAAGCGGCCCTGACGAGATAGACGCTCTCCCCGGGCGCTGGCTTCAGGTCACTCAACGGCATTGGACCGATCTTCCCTTCAACCTCTGATGCCGAGACAACGACCAGCGAATGCTCCAACATCCACTTCGCAATGGCTGCCTCACTATCAGGATCAAGCGTGGAAATGCGGTCAAGCGGCAGCGTCGTTGAATTGCCAGGGAAGATCGCACCGGACGAAACATCGACCCAGTCCGACCTCCATTCCGTATGTTGAAACTGATGAATGCTGCAGCCCCCCAGCATTGGCAAGAGCAGCACCGCTACACGCAAGATGCCAGCCTTCGGCATGGACATGAGAGCCCCAGAAAGGGCCGGCCAAATGTTAATTACCATCTGCAACCCGTTCTGCAAAACGATTCAGGGACTGCACCTCGCGCCCAAGATGGTATGTCATTTCTTGACTTCCCTATCATGGGCTGGCACTTGGCGTGTCGCTACGCTGCTCCGGATTTGCGGCAGCGTGCGCAGTCGAAGCACCTGGCCTGCGCGCATAGCTGTAATCGGCATCCCGGCAGGCGCGCACGATCGGACTTCGTGCGTGCCTGATCACGCCCGGGAACCAGCACAGCATCAGCACTACCAGACAGATCATTCCCAGCCGTACCCATTCACCCGCGACACTGGCCCCGATCAGCGGCAATGCCGCCACAAGGATGACGACCTGTGTGTACAGAAGATAGAGCGTGTACGTGCCCAACCGCGGGTCTGAACGAAGCTCCACGCGACACCCCCGGCACGACGTCTTTGCTTGACGCCTTCCAGCAAATCGCAGGGGAAAGCGCTGCCCGCTAGCGCCACAAAGTGGGCAGATGAAGGTCATCAGGCGCATCGGTAAAACCTCTTTTCAGAAGTTTCCATCAGCAGGTTCCATCTGCGGCGTCGACCATACACACCACATCATCAAACCTCGGGTCCTGGCACATCATTTCCAGTGGTGTCCGATCAAGCTCATTCCGTGCGTGTGGGTCTGCACCATAGGAGATAGGCCGCAGCCGCGAAGCTGCCATGTGCCACCGCGCTTGCCAGCGGCGTCAGATCAAGATCGCCATGCACATCGATGGTGGTCACGAAGGGCATCAATGCGCTGAGGAGGGCCACATCGTTGTAATAGGCCACCACATGCAGGGGCGTGTCCTCATAGGCTCCTTGGGTCTCCGGACAGGTCAGCACCGTATCGCCGAAGTCAGTGTCGACACCGAGCCGGGAAAGCAGTTCGCTGAGTACAGGATCCATGATGTTCATCGGGCTGCACGCACGGTAGAGCCCATTGCGTTGGCCCGATGGTGGTCCGTCCCACAATCCATCTCTCCGTCAGATCCCTGTCGACCTACAAGCCAAGCGGTGCGTGCGTCTTGGAGCGATGCGCTCGACAGATCAGGAATCATGATTTGACAGGGATCAACCGGCTATCCCAAGTGCCCTCTACTAGAAGTGCAATCTCTGCGCCGACAGAGGCCTCAATGAAGACCAAGGTGTCACCATCGACAATTTCCCTGGCAGCCACTGGATCTAGGCCAAGGAGGAAGCAACACCGCTTGAATTCAAAGGAATCATCCTTTCGATTGAAGACCTTGAGATCGAGCACGACATTCTGGCTAGAGAAACCATCAACGCTTGCTCTCCTGACTTGGCCAAAGACCAAATCATAGGATGCCCGCGAAGATTCATCGAACAGAGAAACAGTCACACCTGACAGCGGATCAAGACGAATTCCAACCAGATGGAAATCGTGAATAGTGATACCCATGCAATCATCTGTCGGAACCATACGTCGCGCGTGATGCTCCAGGCGCAGCCTACTGATTGGATTTCATTCCTTTAATCACAATTGCCATGAACATGCCGCAAATCAGGAGTGACCCCAGCGCCATAGGCAACATTACAAAATAATCACCGCTCTCAAGGTGACCAATAGCATACACCTTCAATACAAGATAGGACGAGGACCTCAAAAAAACTAGCGCAAATAACAACAAACCAAGCCAATTCATTATTTTCTTGCGCATATGCATATCACCTCCATTATATGCAACCGCACCCAGACCCACCCGAAACATCCTTCACCGCCTTCATGGCATCCAGCGCATCCTTGTCAGGGGCTACGCAGTGCAACAGTTCCGTGTGGCCTTAAGGTGACCGTTGAACGTCAAGCCGAATGACGACAGCTCTCCCGTCTTCGCGCCAACTGCCCCCCGCCACCTCGGTATAGATGGACTCTCTTTCCTTTGCATCCTGAGCGGTTTGTATCACTGACACTCCATCGTACGCCGTTGCTCCACCATTCACCATTACCAGGAATCCGGGGATTGCAACTTCGGGCTGCGGAGACAAAACACCGGCAATGGTGACTCCTTCGCCATTCACAGCTTCCAAGCCTCCAAAGGCGAGGTCTGCCACACCGAACGTCACGCCCAAGTAGTCGACGCACTCACACGGGCACAGACCAGGTGGATCTACCAAATACAACGGGACGCCACCTGCGTACGGCCGGCACTACCCCGGCAGTTGTTCAGAGCATCCCTGGAAAGATCTATGGTGCCCTCCTTTGCCGAAGACGGAGCAGGCCGACAGACCCGATTTTCCACATGGCAAACGCTGTGCAAAGAGAGAGCGCGACAAACGCCAAACCCGCAAATCCGTAGTCTCGTCCACCATCAGAAATATCAACCAGCACAAAGGCAAGGAACACTGAATTTACGGCAACTCCAAAGCAAGCAACCAGCCTGAGCGCCCAGAAGAACATGATGTAGTAAGCCCAAAAAAAACGATTGTATTTTCTCATCTCAAGGACACCCGCATCCTTTTCCAGTCGGCGCAGCTATCTGACCAGGAACTGTGTAGCCAGATCCCGACATGACGCCAAACCCAACTCCAAGCAGTGGAGGGACCGAAAGGGATCCACCACCGACCTTATCTCGCCTCATATCTTCAAGTGAGAAAAGGCGGCGAAGCCACCCAATCTGCTCCACTCCAGATCGCGACATTCCGCATCGGATCGATCACCACGCGTAGCGTACCCAGGTGATCTGGCTGGACGTAAGCCAGCTCCGGCACGCCGGCGCTCAGCACATTGATCAGCGCCACCGGGTAGTTGTCCAGCCAGATGGCCTGCTGCTGCGCTTGGCCCATGGCCGAAAGTTGCCCAGCGACTGCCCCGCTTCGTCGTATAGGGTGACCTGCGCTGCGCCACCGGTCGGGGCACGCAGCACGCGTTCACCGCGATGGTTGTAGCTGTAGCTTTCCAGTTCAATGATCCACAGATGGACTAGAGCAAGTCTCGGCCCCCATTGAGAAAAAACACGATCACAATCGAGAGAACCTGCGAAAGAAGCAACATCAACACCGGCCTATCCTTGATCAGCACGGCCGAAAACTGTACTGGCAAGGAAGCAAAGGAAACCTTGCCCGATGGATTTCATCGCGAAGTCGAGGATGAGGACGCCTTGCAAGTTCTGCCCCCCCCCCCACCAGGCCATCAGGATTACGGTCGAACACAGAGTCGCCAGAACGACCCTCTCTATGTAGCTCATTTCGGCTCGCCATTCATTGCCACGCTCTCCGAAACGACTGACGATTACCCACTCCTTCAGCGATACCAACGGATCGCTCTGCTGGGGCCACCCCACCACAGGGTCGGGTTTCCGATATTAGTTGAGGATGGGGCCGCCAAAATTTTACGACTACTGATACGGGAAGCAGAACGGTAGCCCGAGAACGTTGCGCGTCAGCTTTGAATCCACCCAGTGCCAACTATTCCTCCCTCAAGAATTTCCTCGGCCGAGCTCCAAGCCTGATGATTTTTCGCGCAGGACCAAGATAGATATCACCGAATAAAAATGAGAATGCGACAGCTGTATAGAAAACAAGTAGTGCACCAGGAATGGGAATCGCGCGAACGAAGCTATCGCATTCGAGGTTGCGGGCGACGAGCAACCCAATCATCAGCATCTCGGCCAGGAGCGCTATTGCGAACGCGAAACGCACCTGCCCAACCTCAATCGACAGAATTCCCCTTCTCGCCAGTTCGAACTTGGAATATACGAGCAACATCAGCAACGCGAAAAAAAGAGCAAACATAACTTCCGGAGAGTACTTAGCGACTGGACAGCGCATACTCAACATGGACGCGATCAGCGCGCAACAGATCCCCAGCGCTCCCGCCGCAGCTGCACCCTTCATGAACCTTATGAAAATCACTTCGCCGGACATTGGCATTTATTGTAGTTTGACCTGTAATTCACGATTGCTCCAAGGGGCCCCAGGATCTTCGACCCACCCCGCAAGAGATTGGCGTTCCCCGGATGCGCTGCAGCTCGATTAAGTCGACCATTGGCAACCGAGTTGCGGTTGGCATCGTTGTAGGTGAACGTCTTGCTGCCGATGCTGGTGGTGTTGCCCGCTGCGTCATGGCTGCGCGCCTCGACATCCACCGCAGTCAGCTGATGGCTGGTTGCGGGATAGGGTGTAGCGGGGGCGCCGAGCCCCCGTGCATCCCTCAGCAGACGTCACCGCACCAAGGTGCCCTGCCATCACTGTGTCTTCCCAACCTCGCTGGGTACGCTCTGGCCCATATCCAACTAGGTAATTCACGCAGTGGCAGCTCCTGTTTCGCCACAGTCTCCAGCTTGGTGATCTCAGTTTCGCCTCGCTTAGTTAACTCTAGTCCGCGCTTCTCGCGGTTTCCGGGCAGGATGAGCTCCGGCCCACTGTTGATCTTAGCTCTCGTATTCCATCCCGCACATACCCTATGTGACCCAGATAGCAGACCTTCAGCACGTAACGAGTCTTATCCGGATAAACATATCCAACAACCGGAATCGGAGTAGTACTTGTACCAATTACGCCCCCGCCCTCTGCAGAATCATAAACTTCGATCACGCCCTCCGGCACAACTTCTCTACCCTTGTGTTCGCAAGAGGTGATAGTTAAGACTGAGCAGATAAGAAAGATTCCAGGAATAAATTTCATCACCTTTTCCCGCGTTGAATGGTTGAGTCATCAGACATCCACCAAAGCAGGTGGTTTATTGATTCCGGAAGAATCATGTTCACAGGCTGAAGCTCCTTGCCAATCTCCCGCATGCAATTCTGCAACGGCGTCCCGCAGTTATTATTTATTGCACTGTACTCCCCCTGCGGCCTCGCGAGACATGCCGATTGTTTTGACTCCTGCTGCGGTGTAAGTTCTATTGTGTGCTTAATGCCAGTGCGCAAATTAAGCTGAGATGAAACGTAGTTTGTACTTATCGAGTTGCCCGCAGGGCCAAATGAGTAATCGACACCATTTGAAGTTGTCGATATGTGCCCGAAAGAGGAATGCAGCTTTCCATAGCTCGGCCGCCCTACCTCATAGGGGAGCGGCATCCATACCCAGACGTCGACCAGCCCCTTTTCATCGATCTTCGAAAGAGGCTTCCCGGAGGCATACAGGTACGTACCAATCCCTCCCATCAGCCCAATCGGATCACTCTGCGAATACCGCGCTGTAGGTGAACGTCTTGCTGCCGATGCTGGTGGTATTGCCCACCGCGTCATGGTTGCGCGCTTCGCCGTCCACGGCGGTCAGCCGGTGGCTGGTTGCGGGATAGGTGTAGCTGGCGGTGCCTGCCGAGGTGG
>NZ_JBXUHP010000004.1:0-206258 GCF_057179845.1 Stenotrophomonas maltophilia group sp. SKK55 | reverse complement strand
CCGTTGCCGTAGGTCCAGCCGGTCGCCGGGCCGAAGGCCGCATAGGTCACGTTGTTCACCACGATCTGGCGCGCCTGGCCGGGGCGGGTCAGACCGATCTGGCTGATGCGCCCTTGGATATCACGCACGTAGTCGGCCACGCTGCCGTCAGGGTAGGTCAACGCAGTCAGACGGCCCGACTTGCTGTAGGCATAGCGCAGCGTGCTGGCAACGCCGTTGACGGTCTGCACCTTCCGGGTGACTTGGCCGAAACGGTCGTGACAGTACTGGGTGCTGCCATTGGCGTGCAGCACCTGCCCGAGGCGCCCCTTGGCGAAGCGCTCCTCGGCAGTACACGCAGCAGGCGCCACGTCATAACTGTAGCCCACGTCCAGATTGGGGTCCGGGTAGGCGATGCCGATCAGGCGGTTAAGCGCATCGTAGTGATAGGTGGCGGTGACGCCACGCGCATCGGTAGCCGTCTTGCGGTTGCCGGCGGCGTCCACGGTGAAGCTGCTGGCACCGCTGTCCGGGCTGACCTGCCCGGTCAGGTCACCGAAACCGTTGTAGGTGTAGGTCGTATGCAGGCCCTTCGGGTCGGTGACCTGGGTGACCTGGTCCAGCGCGTTGTACTGGCTGCGGATCTCCGCCGCGACGCCGCCGACGTCCTGCAGGGTCTGCGCCAAGCGGTTCAACGGATCGTACTGCTGGCTGGTCACGCGCTGCAGGGCATCGGTCACCGTCTGTGGGTTGCCGTTGGCATCGTAGGCAAAGCCGGTGGCGTGGTTGCCCGCATCCTTCAGCGCGGTCAGCTGGCCAAGCGTGTTGAACGTCCGCGCCAGGGTACGGCGCAGGGTGCCGCCTGCATCCAGCGTGTCTTCCTTGAGGCGGTTGCCGGCGTTGTCCAGCGCATAGTGAATGGTGTTGCCCGCACTGTCCGCGATGTCCGTCAGCCGCTGGGCGGCGTCATAGACATAGGTAACGCTGCTGCCGTCAGGCTCGGTGATCTGTTGCACCTGGCCGGTCGGCCAGTAGCTGATCTGGGTCACCCGGTCCTCGGCTGTGGTGGCACCGCGCACGGTGACCGAGGTCGGCCAGCCGCGCGCATGGTAGGTGTAATCGGTGACCACGCCGTTGGCATCCTTGACCGACAACGGCCGCCCGAACGCGTCGTAGGCCAAGGTCTCGACCGTCTGGCCCAGCGCATTGGTCACGCTGCGCAGGTCGCCCTTGCGATAACTGCAGGCACCACTGGTCGCGCATCCCGCGTCGTCCGCGGTGTAGTAGGCATAGGTGGAGACATCCGCCACATCACTGCGTGGGCCATCCACGCTACGCAGCAGTCCCACCAGCGGGCACTCCGGCCCTTCGGCCTCACAGTAGGTCTGCGTGGTGATGCGGGTATCACCGGTCACCCTGTCGCGCACGGTGATGGTAGTTGGCTGGAGGCGTGCATTGCGCGCGACGCGGACCTCACGGTTACCGACGGTCTGCTGCACCAGCCGATTGCTGTCCATGGCCACGCGCGTTTCGCTGATGCGCTGGTCTGGAGTACCGGCCGCTTCGGTGGTGGTGGTCACACTGACAGCACCTACGACAGCGTCGCTGGCCTCCGCATAGGCGTAGTTGGTAACAACGCCACGGCGATCGGTCATTGACTGAAGCCGACGCCGGAAATCGGTGCCCTCGGGCAGATAGGTGCGACTGATGCTGCCGTTGCTCTCGGTGATGCCGTTGACCTTGCGCGGAAGGCCACTGGTGCCGCTGGCGGTCAATGCGTAGGTGCTCTGCTTGCCCAGTGCGTCGGTGACGATGGTGGTGCCTGCCGGCGTGTACTCCAGGCGCACGCCATCAATGCCCACGTCGGCTTGACTGCAATCGCCGGAATGGCGGCTGCAGGTGACCCGCCCCTTGGCGTCGTAGCCGTACCAGCTGTAGCGCCGGGTGTCTTCGGCGGTCACGCCGGTCAGGTAGCCCGGGAAGCGGGCGTCCTCATAGTGATACGTACGGCTGGCACCGTCTGCATAGGTCGCAGTGGTCAGCTCGCCAGCAGGGGAGTACGTGTAGCTGACCACAGGCTGGCCGGCAACCACCAAGGCCGAGATCAGCGAATCGTCGCCCGGCGCGAGGTACTGGACATCAACGCGTCGACCGGTTGAATGGGTGATGCTGAGCAGGCGGCCACGGCTGTCGTGTGCATAGGTCAGCGAAGTACCGTCTTCAAAATCGCGGCGCTGCATCAAGCCATCAGCATCAAAATAAATGCGCTCTCCGGCACGTGAAAGTTGCCAGTTGGTGCCCTGCTGGACCGCACGATCGCCGCTTCCGTCCATGGCTTCGTAGCTTGCCCCCACTTTCTGGAATGCGGTCTGCCCGCCATCGGCGCCGATCAGCCCAACTTTCAGTTCGGGGCTGGGAGGGAAGGTGGAATCGTCTACGCCTGCGGTAAGCCGCAGATTGTGGGAATGGGTCCAGCCCGTACCCAACGCGCCGCCCGCCGTGCTCGTCAGGGAGTGATAGTGGCGTTGGAAGCTCACCCATCCAAGGTTGAAATCCGGCTCAGGCTGGGATTTATCGCCAGTGGTCGGATCACACGGGTTACCAACAGGACACTGCTGCGGCGGCAGCGGCCCGCTTGTGTAGGAGAGCATGGGCGACATGTGCGGCTCGTCCTGCTGGACCAGGGAGCACATCTGCAGGGCCTCATTCCACGTCAGGGACGGTCGATTCGGACAAAGCGCCGTTCTGGCCCGGCGCACACGCTCCCACCCCACTATCGACGAGCATTCTTGAGTGCTCTGATGATAGAAGTTCAAGGTGTAATGGAAATCCTTCTCCTCGTTGGTGACGCTACCGTCGTCGCCCCTGCCAAGTCCAAGGAGCTCCACCCAAGGATCCTCCGTGAGTGAAGTCGCCGGGCACTGCGGGTCGCTGACGCGGGTAGCGAGGATCACGCTACGAATCTGATCTTCGGATGAGTACTCCTGCCCTGAGTGGATGTAGACCCAGTCGGTAGTAACGATCTTCTCGGGTCTCACCCGGTAATCGTAGATGACCTTCTTTCCAAGGACGCGTTGGCGTTTGACATGCCAATCGAAGGGTTTGTCCTTTTCGTACTGGGAAAAGAGCGACTTGATGTCCTTCTGCACCGCCGCTTCGGTAGCTCGCGGCTGGCCCATCGACAGGTAGCTCTCCCATTTCTTCTGCACCTCCTGCGCCTGCGCAGCCCAAGGAGCCAAGCTCCCCAGCGCGATCATCGCCAGTGCGGCACACGAAATGGTCTTCAGTCGTTCCAACATCCCTGTTCTCCTTCCTGGACAAACACAGCACCGGCAGGAATGAGAACGTGGGGCGGTTGCCTCACCACGTCATGCTTCGGATCGTCCCTGGTCCGGAATGCGGTCTGACCGCATGGGGGACGTTATCTCCGATGTCGTTTACACATTCAAGTCAGAAACTGTGGAGTGGGTCGGATTTCAGAGTTTTCTGATTCAGGGGGGGGAACGTGTCGGAAATTCAGCCGAGCGTGGGCTCGGCTCTACAAGGCGAATGCCTCCAGAAACAGAAACACCGGGCAGTGCCCGGCGTCTCCGTCACAGCGTGGAAGGGTGTAAACCTCAATACCTCCCGTCGAACGCGAAGATCGGCTTGCGCGTCTTCCACGCACCAGCAGTAAAGTCCGGGAACTCCAGCGTCTGGAAGCT
Source organism: Stenotrophomonas maltophilia group sp. SKK55 (assembly GCF_057179845.1). NCBI lineage: Bacteria > Pseudomonadati > Pseudomonadota > Gammaproteobacteria > Lysobacterales > Lysobacteraceae > Stenotrophomonas > Stenotrophomonas maltophilia group sp. SKK55. The sequence goes on along the minus strand of NZ_JBXUHP010000004.1, from coordinate 202,575 downwards.
GTTGGCGATCGACTGCTCGCTCAACGGGGTGATCGCACTCCAGGTCACTGCGTCGTAGATGTCGATCGGCATCGGTGCCTTGGCCTTCAGTGCTTCCACAAATGCATGGATGACGAACCAGTCCATGCCGCCGTGGCCGGCGCTGGCGGCGGTGTCGGCATTCTGCTTCCACAGCGGGTGTTCGTACTCATCCTGGTACTTCTTGAACTCTTCCCACTGGTGCGGCGGGCTGCGGCCTTCGATGTGGATCGAATGGTTCACGTCCATCCACAGGCCCTTGGTGCCCTGCACGCGGAAGCCCATCGAGTACGGGCGCGGCAGCGAGGTGTCGTGCTGCAGCAGAATGGTCTCGCCGTTCTCGCACGCCAGCGTGGTGGTGACGATGTCGCCCAGCTTGAACTTCACCTGGGTACTGGGGTGGGTGGTGCCACCACTCTTGGCCACGGTGTATTCGTGCAGGCCGCGTGCCTTGGTCGCGAAGGCATTGATGTGGGTGAAGCGGTTGCCGCGGTTGATGCCGGTGTACATCGCGCACGGGCCGATGCCGTGGCTGGGGTAGAGCTCGCCGTTGCGCTCCACCGAATGCTCGGTGCGCCAGCGGGCTTCGCTCCAGCCCTTGGGCCCGAACTCCACGCCGCTGTCGTAGGGCTGGTCCGGATCGCCGGAATTGAACTTCACGCCGCGCAGGTCGTGCTGGTAGCCGGCCTGCAGATGCACCAGTTCGCCGAACAGGCCCTGGCGCACCATCTGCAACGCCGCCATCACGTCGCGGCGGTAGCAGACGTTCTCCAGCAGCATGTACGGGGTGCCGGTGCTCAGCTGGGTCTTCAGCACGTCCCAGTGGTCCTGCAGGGTGATGCCGGCCACCACTTCACAGCCCACGGCCACGCCGGCCTGCATCGCGGCAATCGCCATCGGTGCGTGGTACTCCCACGGCGTGGCGATGATCACGCCATCGATGCCCTTCTGTTCCAGCAGGCGCTTCCAGGCGTTGGTATCACGATCCTGGCCATAGGTCTTCGGCGCGGGCTTGCCGGCCTTCGCCACCATCTCTGTGGCACGGCCCAGCATGATCGGCTCGATGTCGCACAGGGCAACCACTTCGACGTCGTCGCGACGTACCAGCTCCTTCAGCAGCACCAGCCCGCGCATGCCGGTACCGATCATGGCCAGGCGCACCTTGCGCCCACGTGCCCATGCCGGAGTCTGCGGCAGCAGGCTGCTGGCGGCGACAGCGGCACTGGCCGCGATGAATTCCCTACGCTTCATGGCAGACATCTCTCCTCTTGGCAGCGTGCCGGCCGCAGCCGGCACGCCAGGTCACGCAAACGGAATTACTTGAACCGGTAGCCGATGGTCACACTGTAACCGCGACCGAAGATGGTGGCGTAGTCACTGGAGTCACCCAGGAAGCTGTTCGGATCGTAGAACGGCAGGCGGTTGAACAGGTTCTTGACGGTGAAGCTCAGGTTCCACGCATCGTCCGGGCGCCAGGTGACGCTCATGTTGGCGGTCCACCACGACGGTGCACCATCGCACTTGCTCTTCTGCAGGGCCAGGTAGCCGCCGGTGCAGGTTTCCTTGTTGTTGCTCTCTTCGTCGATCTGGTCGGTGGCCCACTTGGTGCCACCCACGTAGTTGACGAACATGCTGGTGGTCACCTGCTTGTAGGTCCAGTCTGCATTGAGCGTGGCACGCAGGCGCGGGTTGTTGTAGTAGCCCACCACGTCGCCGTAGTACCAGCCGTTCTCCGCGTCCATATAGAAGCGGTTGCGGTTGGCGATGGTGGCGGCCAGGCCGATGTTCAGGCTGCCCCAGTCGCCCAGCGAGAAGCGGCTGCGCGCGTCGATGTCGAAGCCGTCGATCAGCGTCTTGCCGCGGTTCTTGTACTGGCCGACCACGCTGGCCACGTTGCCGGCGGAGTAGCCCGGCAGGGTGGCCGGGCAGCTCACGCCGCTGGCCGGATCGGCGCACATCGCCGCCAACTGGGCAAGATTGGCACGGTCGCTGTCGGTGATCGGCGAGCGCGACATCGAGATGATGTCTTCCATGCGGCGGTAGTCCGGCGCGACGATTTCGTTGTCACGGTAGATGAACCAGTAGTCGGCCGACACCGACAGCCAGGTTGCCGGCTCGTAGACGAAGCCGAGGGTGGCGATCTTCGCCTTCTCCGGCTTCAGATCCTTGTTCGGCTGGGTCATGCGCGCCACGGTGCGGCTGCAGTCGACGTTCAGCAGGGTCTTGCCGAGATCGACGTCACCCGGCCGCTGCGACTTCAGCAGCAGGTTGGCGATGGCGTTGGTCTCGCCGCAGCGCAGTTCGTCACGGAAGCCACCGAGCTGTGCGAACACGCCGCCGTTGCCGGACTCGGCCAGGCTCGGTGCGCGGAAGCCGGTGGAATAGGTGCCGCGCAGCATCAGCTGATCGAACGCCTGGTACTTGAAGCCGATCTTCGGCGCCACGTTGGCACTGAAGTTCGGGTACTTGTCCATGCGCACCGCCGCATCCAGTTCCAGCTTGTCGGTGATCGGTGCCACGGTCTCGGCGAACAGCGCGTAGGTGTTGCGCTTGCCGTCGAACCACGAGCCGCCCTGCTGGGTGATCAGGCCATTGGCCGCGTCGGCGTTGCCCGGGGTGTAGAAGGTCTCACGGCTGGCGTTGAAACCGAACGCGGCGCGCATCTCGCCCGCCGGCAGCTGGAACAGCGGTCCTTCGATCTTGCCGTCCAGGGTATGCAGGCGGGTCCACGACTGGATGTCGAAGGTCGGGAACGCTTCACGGATCAACGCGGCATTGGCTTCGCTGATCTCGCCGAACTTGTACGCCGGGTGGTCGGAGATGATCACCCGACCGGTACCAGGATCGATCGTGTACGGCCCGAACGCCTTCTCGAAGCCCTTGGTGTTGACGTTGATCGTCTGGTAGGTGGTGGAGTGGGTACCGGCGCTGGCGAAGGCGGTCTCCCAGTTCCAGTCGCCCCGGTTGCCACGCGCACCGGCCAGCACGCGGTAGCTCTTGTCGGTATTGCGCTGGCCGAAGTAGTTCGGGCCGGCATCCTGCAGCAGGTAGTTCAGGCCGACCACGCCGCCCATCATGGCCTTCAACTGCGGGCTGGCGTGGTTGTACTCGTTGTTCGGGCCCAGGAACGGGTACAGGAACTGGTTGACGGTGTTGCCGGTGTTGCGCGAGAACCAGCTGGTCGGGTTGCCGGTGGTGGTGCCATAGGTGCGCGGCGTGCCGCCGTTGGCGCGCAGGTCGATGTCGGTATAGGTCGCCTCGGCGAAGATCTCGGTGTTGTCACCGACCAGGAAGGTGCCGTTGAGGTAGGCGGTGTTGCGCTCGGACTTGGCGCCGGCATCGATCTCGTTGTTCATCCAGGTTTCCCAGACGCAACGCGGGCCGGCCGCTTCACTGGTCAGCACGTTCCTGCAGCCCGGCGCAGCTTCCTGCACGCGGCGGCCGGTGACCGGATCGAAGGCGAAGTAGGTGCCCGGGTTGAACTCGCCCGGCTTGCTGCCCACGCCCAGGCGCAGGTTGTTGAGGTAGTTCGGGTTGTTGACGTAGTACTGGTCCGGACGCTTGTCGTAGAAATCGCTCAGCGGAATCGCGTCGCGACGGTACATGTTGACCGCGCCATAGATATTGAAGCGGTTCTCGGCCAGGTCACCGAAGCCGGCGGTGATGCTGGCCTGGCGCTCACCGTAGGAATCGATGCGCGAGGAGGTGTCGTTGGTGAAGCTGATCTCGGCACCCTGGAAGTTGCGCTTGGTGATCACGTTGATCACGCCGGCCACCGCGTCGGTACCGTACACGGCCGACGCGCCGTCGGTCAGCACTTCCATGCGCTCGATGGCCGCCGCCGGAATCGCATCGATGTTGACGAACTGGGTCTGGAAGCCGGCCGGCGCACCGTAGTACGACAGGCGGCGACCGTTCAGCAGCACCAGCGTGCCCTGTGCGCCGAGCCCGCGCAGGTTGGCCTGCGAGGCACCATCGGAACCGGTGAACAGCGAGCGCGCATCCTGCTGCGCAGGGCGTGCGGCCGGCAGGTTGTCGAGCACCTGCAGCAGCGTGCGCGCACCCATGTTCTGGATGTCCTGCTTGCTGATCACCTGCACCGGCGAGGCGGTTTCAACGTCGGTGCGGCGGATGTTGGAGCCGGTGACCTCGATGCGGGCCAGGTCGGTGGCGTTGTCCTTGCTCTCCTGGGCGAAGGCAGGAGCGGCAAGCGAGAACAGCGCGCCGGCAATGGCCAGCGTCAGCGGAGCGATCGAGCGGCAGGGGGGGCGGTGGTGGCGGGCGGGCAACATCGGGGTTCTCTCCTGGCAGGGGTGCGGCGCAACTGAGTGAGCGCGTGGGCGTTCGGCGGGCAAAACGCTCCCGGGCCACGGCCATGAGGGCCGTAGTCGGGATGGGGCGGGGGAGGAGCGGTGTTACGTGGGGGTCATGGGGCGACGATGCTGGCGGAGTCGCCCTCCTGGCCGATCAGTACGGCGTTGGCCCAGTTGGCACAGACCTGGGCGGGTTGGCTGCCCTGCGCACCCAGCGTGCGCAGGCTCAGGGTGGAAAGGCCACGGATGTCCAGCTCCGGCTTGACCACGCCGGGCGCCTTCACCAGGCCGCTGTCGTACAGCAGGCGGTTGTCGCCCCATACCTGGAACTGCAGGCCGCCGGCGTTGCGGCAGGCGTCGTCGATGCCGAGGTCGGCACGCAGCAGGTGCCAGCCGCCCTGCAGGCGCAGGTCGATGCGGCTGTTGGCGCCGACCCCCAGGCCACGGCGGAACTGCAGGCCGTTCATGCGCATACCGGCGTCGCCACGGAAGGACTGGTCGGTACGCAGCTGGCTGGCCAGCGCGGCCGGCACCGGCAGCTCGGAGAGATAGCGCTGCCGGGCCGGTCGCTCCGGTTCCTGGTGTTCGAGGATGTGGAAGGTGGACAGTGCGATCGGGCCGACGTCGCGCGGCTGCAGCGCATCGAAGGCGCGGGCACTGCCCTGTGCTGCCGTCACCATCGGGTCGGTGCTGCTGGCGCCGTCGCCTTCCGGGTTCTGCACGCTCAGGACGCGGAAGCGCAGCAGGCGGCCGGCATGGGCCGGGAAGTCGATGCGTTGCACGCCTTGCTTCAGCTGCAGGCGGCCACGGGCGATCGGCTCGCCCCACTCGCCATTGCTGTCGCCCAGGTACACCTCGTAATCGCGCACCTGGCCGTGCTTCCAGTTCTTGTCGTTGCGCGGCGCGATGTCGATGCCATCGATCATCCTGCGCTCGCCGAAGCCGATCACCCACTCGTGCGCACCGGTGCGCACGGCCTGGTTGCGCACGCTGCGGAACCAGGTGTTGGGATCGTCATCGAAGGCGTTCTCCAGCGCATGGCCGGGCTCCTCGGCCGGGCGGTTGACCACCAGCAGGCTGTCTGCGGGCAGTTCGCGGCCCAGCACCGGCGCGGCCGGGTAGGCATCATCGGCCACTGCGGCAGCGACCGCGAAATCCAGCTGCAGCTGCAGCGGCTGGCGGATGTCCTGGGCAGCGGTGCGCACATGCAGCGTGCCGCGACGCTCCTGCGCGTCGAAGTACCAGCCCTCGTTGGCGCTGTTGAAGGCGGCGGCATCGGCCAGCGCCGGCAAGGCGCGGCCATCGGCCTGCACTGCACGCGGCGCCTGCCGGCTGAGCACGCGCAGGCCGTAGCGGCGCTGCGCCAGCTGGCCGTTGTACTGGCCCTGCACCGCGTCGATCTGCACCTGCACCGGGCCGCTGCCCTGCGCCGGCGCCCGCACGCGGATCTGCTGCGTGCTCGACTCGCCCTGCTGGTAACGGCGCGTGTTGCCATCGTCTTCGTACAACGTGTACTGCGAGTCGCCCTGCGGGTACAGGTCGAAGGTCACTTCATCGAGCGGCTTTTCGCCATCGAACAGCATCGACGGGTACATGGGCAGGATCGCACCGGCACGCACGAACACCGGCAGCGTGGCCAGGTCCACCTGGCGGTCCAGCTGGCGGCCGTCGGCACCGGCCTGCACGCGGCGGCCGTCCCAGTAGTCGATCCACCCCCCGGCCGGCAGGTGGATGTCGCGGCGCCAGCCACGGCTGGCGGCCTGGCTGCGGTACACCGGCGCCACCAGCAGGTCGCGGCCGAGCAGGAACTGGTACTTGTAGGTCTCATCCTGTGCATGCGGGTCGCGCGGGTAGTCCCACATCAGCCCCCGCACCGGCGGTGCGCCGGTCTGCGCGGCCTCGTGCACCAGCCCGTACATGTACGGGGTCAGGCGCATCTTCAACTTCAGGTAGTCGCGGTTGATGCTGCGGTACGGCTCGTCGTACCACCACGGGTGCTTGCGCGCATTCGACGACCAGCCGCTCATGCCCATCAGCACCGGCGTGAACGCCTTCCACTGCAGGTCGCGGGTGAAGGTCTCGGCGCTGCCGCCGAAGATTGCATCGACGTCGCCACTGGCGTAGGCCATGCCGGACAGACCCGAACCGACCAGGGTCGGCACGTGCCAGCGGATGTAATCCCAGCTGCTGCTCTGGTCGCCGGTCCACGCGACGGCGTAGCGCTGGATACCGGCCCAGCCCATCACCGTCCACAGGAACGGGCGCGAATCGGAATTGTCGAGGATGCCGTTGAACGCCTGGCGGTTGGCGTCCATCGCGAACTGGTAGCCCTTGCCGGTCCAGGCCACGTCCAGCTTCTGCACGCGGCTGCCGGCCTTGCCCACTTCCCAGGCGATCTTGTCGACGCCGTTCTCGGTCCACAGTCCGGTGCGGAAACCGTAGCCGGCCAGCCCCTTCACGGTTTCCGGCAACTGCTTGTAACCGCAGCCGTAGCCGTCGTTGGGCAGAATCCAGCCACCGGGCATGTCGTGCTCGCGGTACTGCTGGGCCACGCTGTCGATCACATCCGGCGTGGTGCCGGTCGGGCCGTCGCTCCAGCCTTCGGGCACGGTGCCGGGCTTCTTGCTGTTGTCGCCGTCGTTGTAGCAGTCGGCATCGCCATAGGACAGCGCCCAGCGCGCCACCATGTTCGGGCGGCCGGTCAGCTGGGTGTAGCGCTCGATCAGCTTGGGCAGGTCGGCGCCGACGAAGTAGTACGCGTCGAAACGGTCTTCGCGATGCAGCAGCGTGGCCTGGTCGGGCTGGCGCAGGTCGTAGCTGCCATCGCTCCACGTATTGCGCAGCATGCCCCAGCCACGGCTGCTCAGCAGCATCGGTGCAGGGCTGGGGCGGTCGCCCTCTTCCCAGCCGCCGGAATAGGACACTTCCAGCTCGCGGCCCTTGAACTGGTAGCGGCCGTTCTGCTGGCCGCCACCGAAGTAGCCCTCATCGGCCTGCGAGGACAGCACCTGCACGCTCTGCGTGGCCTCCAGGTCCAGCGGCTGCAGTTCCTGCCACAGCGCGGTGGGTTGGCCGTTGTCCAGACGTTCCAGGCGCAGGCGCAGCGGCTGCCGCTGCACATGCAGGACCAGTGCGTCGGTACGCACGCGGATTTCCTGCGCGTCTTCTTCCAGCTGCGCCTGCACGTTCGCCTTGGGCTGCGGCAGCACGATCGGTGCGGCTTTGTCGCCGGCGCCGGTCAACGTGCCGTTGCGGCCGGCCTGCACGCGGATGATGTCGGTCGCCGGCAGTTCAATGCGGATGCGCGCTCCCTTGTCGGTCTGCAGGTCCCAGCCCTGCACGCCATCGCGGCTGGCGCTGGCGCTGACCGACCGCAGGTTGCCGACCGGCTCGGCCCGGGCCGTCATGGACGCCAGCATCAAGGCCGGCATCAGGGCCAGCATCAGCGGCGAGCGACGAACGCAGTTTTCCACGCGGACTCCCAACCCGTTCACCGGGCGTTTCGAAAGCGACTGGGCCGACTCTAGGGCAGCGATTCGAAAGATGTCAACAAATTGAAAGGAAAAAGGAAGATATATTCCATTGAAACGAAAGTTGTTGCGTCGCAATACTTTGTGTAAGCGCTTGCAGGTGCCTGTTAAGCATTGTGCGATACGGCATCCGGCCCGTTCTTTCGTTTCCCCGAGCACTCCCTGGCGGGAAAAGCCACCACGCCATTTTCTTTCTTTTTACTTTCGCTATTTGACATTTCGAAAGAAAACGCAGATGGTGCGCTGGCCCAACTGGAACCTCCGAATGGACGTCACCCTGCTTTCCGATGTGTCCGCCTGGCAGCGCCTTGGCGGAGCCGATACCGCTACCGAAATCGCCCAGCAGCCCGCGCTGTGGGAAGCCCTCGCCCAGGACCTGTCGCGTGCCCGCGACCGCCTGCAGGCCTTTCTTGGCAACAGCCTCAACGATCCCAACCAGCGCGTGCTGTTCACCGGCGCCGGCAGTTCGGGCTTCATCGCCGAAATGGTGGCCGACGCGATCAATGCGCAGTGGCCGGCCGAGGTGCGCGTGGTGCACACCACCAGCCTGCTGACCCACCCGGCGCTGTACCTGCAGCGTGACCGACCGACCCTGCTGGTGTCGTTCGGCCGCAGTGGCTCCAGCCCGGAAAGCGTGGCAGCGGTGGATCGCGTGCGCAGCGACGTGGACGACGCGCGCTTCCTCGATATCACCTGCAACGCCGATGGCGAACTGGCCCGCCGTGGCGCCGGCCGTGCCGATACCTGCACCCTGCTGATGCCCTCGGCAAGCTGCGATCGTGCCTTCGCCATGACCAGCAGCCTGACCTGCATGCTGCTGGCGGCACTGACGGTGTTCGATCGCTCGCCGTGGGATGCGCGCGTGGCGCGCCTGAAGCAGATCGCCGCGCTGGCCCGCGAAGGCCAAGCGCAGTGGGACGCACCAGTGGCAACGCTTGCGCAGCGCCCGTTCAACCGCGTGATCTACCTTGGCAGCGGGCCGCTGGAAGCGCTGGCCCGCGAGTGTGCACTGAAGGTGCTGGAGCTGACCGCTGGCCGCGTTCTGGCGCTGGCCAACACGCCGCTGGGCTTCCGCCATGGCCCCAAGTCGACGCTGGATGGCAACACCGTGGTGGTGGTGCTGCGCAGCGTGCAGCCGCTCGCGCGCCGCTACGAGCAGGACCTGCTGGAAGAACTGCGCCGCGATGGCGTGGCCGGGCAGGTGCTGGCGATCGGTCCGCATTCGGATATCGGCGCCGATGACGATTACACCCTCACCGTACCGGCGCTGGACGATCCGTGGCTGGCACCGGTGTGGCTGGGCTTCGCGCAGCTGTTCGCGCTGCAGCGCTCGGCCGCGCTGGGACTGACCCCGGACAACCCGTTCCCGGACGGCACCGTCAACCGCGTCGTCAAGGGCGTCACCATCCACCATGGCTGAGCTGATCGCCCACGCCTGCTATGGCATCGACATCGGCGGCACCAAGATCGAGCTGGTGGCGTGCGATGCGGCGATGCAGGTCACCTGGCGCCGCCGCGTGGCCACGCCGCAGGGCGACTACGATGGTTTCCTGCAGGCCGTGGTGACGCTGGTGGCCGAGGCCGACGCCGCGCTGGGCCGGAATGATGCGGCCATCGGCATTGCCCTGCCCGGCGTGCGTGACCGCCGCAGTGGCCGCCAGCTCAGCGCGAACGTGCCCGCACTGACCGGTCAATGCGTGGCGCAGGATCTGCAGGCGCGGCTGCAACGCTCGCTGCATTTCGGCAACGACCTGCAGTGCTTTGCCCTGTCGGAAGCGCACGGCGGCGCCGCCGACGGCTACCCCAGCATGTTCGGCGCCATCCTCGGCACCGGTGCCGGCGGTGGCTTCTGCCTGCAGGGCCGGCTGCTGTCCGGCTTCAACGGTCTGGCCGGCGAATGGGGCCACTGGAGCGTGCCCGGCCATCTGCTGCAGCGCCATGGCCTGCCGCTGCTGGACTGCGGCTGCGGCCTGCAGGGCTGCGTGGAGCGCTATGTGTCCGGCAGCGGATTGGCCATGATCGAACGCCACCTTGGAGGCAGCGCCGTCGATGCCAGTGCGGTGATCACGCTGGCCGAAGCCGGCGATGCCCGCGCGCGCAAGGCGCTGGACATCCATCGTGATCTGCTCGGCCACAGCCTGGCCGCGCTGGTGCTGGCGCTGGACCCGCACGTGATCGTGCTCGGCGGTGGACTCTCGCAGTACGCGCCGCTGTACCAGCAGCTGCCGGCCGCCATCGCCACCCATCTGTTCAATGGCGTGCAGGTCCCGCCGATCGTGCCGCCACGGTTCGGCGATGCCGGTGGCGCACGTGGCGCTGCCCTGCTCGCCTGCCAACCCTCGTTTTCCTGATCTTCGGAGCCTGACCATGTCCTCGTTGCAGACCCTGCTTGCTTCCCACCGCGCCGGCGCCAACGTCGGCCTGTACAGCGTCTGCTGCAGCAACGAGCAGGTGCTGCGCGCGGCCATGCACGTCGCCCTGGCGCATGGCACCGTGCTGCTGATCGAGGCCACCTCCAACCAGGTCGACCAGTTCGGCGGCTACACCGGCATGACCCCGCCGCAGTACCGCGACTACGTGGGCACGCTGGCCGACGAAGAAGGCTTCCCGCGCGAGCGGCTGATGCTGGGCGGCGACCACCTCGGCCCGAATGCCTGGCAGAAGCGCCCGGCGGCCGAAGCGATGACCCACGCGCGCGTGCTGATCGAGGCCTACGTCGCCGCCGGTTTCCACAAGATCCATCTGGATTGCAGCATGTCCTGCGCCGATGATCCGGTGCCGCTGCCCGATGCCATCGTCGCTGCGCGCTCGGCCGAGCTGGCCGAAATCGCCGAGCGCACCGCCGCCGAACATGGCCTGCCGCCGCCGGTCTACGTGATCGGTACCGAAGTGCCGATTCCCGGAGGCGAAGCCTCGCTGGCCGAGGGCCTGCAGGTGACCACGCCGGCTGCCGCCGCGCAGACCCTGGCCATCCACCGGCAGGCCTTCGATACCCCGCAGCTGCGCGATGCGTGGCAGCGTGTGATCGCGATGGTGGTGCAGCCGGGCGTGGACTTCGACCACAGCAGCGTGCACGAGTACGACGCCTCCGCTGCCAGTACGCTGGCCGATTTCCTCGAACAGCAGCCACGCATCGTGTTCGAAGCGCACTCCACCGACTACCAGCGCGAGAGCGGCCTGCATGCGCTGGTGCGCGACCACTTCGCCATCCTCAAGGTCGGCCCCGCGGCCACCTTCGCCTACCGCGAAGCGCTGTTCGCGCTGGCCGCGATCGAGGCCGAACTGCTGCCGGCGGCACAGTGCTCGCGCCTGCCGCAGGTGCTGGACGAGGTGATGGTGGCGCAGCCGAAGTACTGGCAGTCCTACTACCAGGGCGATGACGCCGCGCTGCGCCTGCTGCGCAGTTACTCCTTCAGCGACCGCTGCCGTTACTACTGGGGCGAGCCCGCGCTGGTGCAGGCGGTGCAGACCCTGTTCGCCAACCTGGAACAGCACGCGCCGTCACTGGTGCTGCTCAGCCAGTACCTGCCGGAGCAGTACCGCGCCGTGCGTGAGGGCACGCTGGCCAACACCCCCACCGCGCTGGTGCAGCACCGCATCGGCCTGTGCCTGGGCGAGTACGCGCGCGCCTGCAGCGCCAACCAGGCCGGAACCCGCACGCAGAACGCAGGTTCGGCTGCCGCAGTTGCTGCGAACGGCTAATCTCTACCTTTCCCCGCGAAACCGAGAATGGCCATGCGCAACACCCGCTCCCGCCGGCAACAGATCCTGCAGCTGCTGATCGAGCACGGCTCGGTGCAGGTGGCCGATCTGGTCGAGCGTTTCGGCGTGTCGGCGGTGACCATCCGTGCCGACCTGACCCACTTCGAGTCGCAGGGCCTGGCCAACCGCACCCACGGCGGCGCCACCCTGGTGCGCACGCCGCCGCAGGAACAGGACATCCATGAGAAGGACGCGCTGAACCTGCCGCTGAAGGAATCGATCGGTGCGCGCGCTGCGCGCCTGGTGCAGCCGGGCGACAACATCATCATCGATTCCGGCTCGACCACGATGACGCTGGCCCGCCACCTGCGCGCGCATCGCGACGTGACGGTGATGACCAATGGCCTGAACATCGCCTGGGAACTGGCCAATGCCGCGGGCATCACCGTGCTGCTGACCGGTGGCCTGCTGCGCCAGCAGTCGCTGTCGCTGCAGGGCAGCCAGGCCGAGGCCAGCCTCAACTCGTACAGCTTCGACACGCTGTTCCTGGGCGTGGACGGCCTGGACCTGCAGTTCGGCCTGACCACGCACGATGAGGCCGAGGCCCGCCTCAACCACCGCATGGTCGAGCGCGCGCGCCGCATCGTGGTGCTGACCGACGCCTCCAAGTTCGGCCGCGTCAGCCTGCACCGCATCGCCCGCCTCGACCAGATCCACGCCATCATCACCGACGCCGGCATCGACGACGCAACCCGCGAAGGGCTGCAGCGGCTGGGTATCGAAGTGATCATTGCCGAGCCTCCCGCATGACCGACATCCGTTCCCTGCATGGCCGCATCCTCACCCCGCTGGGCTGGCGGCGTGGCCAGGTCCACTTCGATTCACACGTGCGCCAGCTGCAGGTGGATGACCACAGTGGTGCTGACGACCTGCAGCTGCCGGTCATCCTGCCCGGCTTCATCGACCTGCATGTACACGGTGCGGCCGGGGTGGACCTGATGCAGGGCGGCGACGTGGCGCGCACCATCGCGCGCACCCATCTGCGCTTCGGCACCACCACGCTGCTGGCAACCACCATGACCGCCGGCCTGGATGAGATCGAGCATGCGCTGCAGGGCGTGGCTGCGGCGATGGCGGCGCCCGATGCCGACGCCGCCAGCATCGTCGGCGTGCATCTGGAAGGACCATTCATCAGCCCGCAGCGCCTGGGTGCACAGCCCAACCGTACGATCGAGGCGACGCTGGCGCTGGTGCGGCAACTGCACGCACTCGCGCCGATCCGGGTGATGACGCTGGCTCCGGAAATCGGCGGGCACACCGCACTGATTCCCGCGCTTTCGGCACTGGGCATCCGTGTGCAGCTTGGCCACAGCGCTGGCACTTACGAAGAAGGTGTTGCTGCGCTGCAGGCCGGGGCTTCCGGCTTCACCCATCTGTTCAACGGCATGACCGGCGTCGACCACTACCGGCCTGGCATCGCCGCGGCGGCGCTGGCACATGCGCAGTACGCCGAGATCATTCCCGACCTGCAGCACATCCATCCCGGCGTGATCCGTCTGGCCGCGCGCGCGATCCCGCGCCTGTATGCGGTGACCGACGCGACGGCCGCCACCGGCATGCCCGACGGCGAGTACGCGCTGGGCGAGCAGCGCGTGCACAAGTGCGGCGGCTGCGTGCGACTGGCGACCGGTTCACTGGCCGGCAGCGCGCTGACCATGGACCAGGCGCTGCGCAACCTGGTGCGCGTGGGTCTGGAGCTGGCCGACGCCTCGCAACGTGTTTCCACCTTCCCAGCCGACTACCTGGGCCTGGGCGATCGCGGCCGCATCGCGCCCGACGCCCGCGCCGACCTGGTGGTACTGGACGCCGAACTGCACCTGAAGCAGGTGGTGGTTGGCGGGCGCGTGATTGATCTGACCTGACGCAAGCGATGCGGCCCGGATGCCGCGCGGGCTCCCTGTAGAGCCGAGCCATGCTCGGCTCACCGCGCGAAGCGCGGCATGGGGAACCTCGATATCGGAACGGAAAGCAGCCGGGCATGGCTCGGCTCTACAGAATGCACTCTGCGACGAACCGCCGCCGGGCCTGGCCCGGCGCTACCACAGGAACTGCCGATGACTGCAAGCACCGCTCCACGCTGGCCCGTACGCTACCTGCTCTTCATCGGCGGCCTCGGTGGCCTGCTGTACGGCATCGACATCGGCATCATCGCCGGCGCCCTGCCCTATCTTGAAGCGACTGCCAGCCATGCCTGGCAGCTCAGCAGCCAGCAGCTCGGCTTCGTGGTGGCCGCGGTACTGCTGGGCAGCGTGCTGTCGTCGCTGTTCGCCGGCATGATCGCCGACCTGATCGGCCGTCGCGGCGCGATGCTGCTGGCCGGCCTGTTGTTCACTGCCTCGATTCCGATCATGGCACTGGCTTCCGGCTACACGCCGCTGCTGCTGGGGCGCCTGCTGCAGGGCATCAGTGGCGGTTTGATCGGTGTAGTGATTCCGCTGTACCTGGCCGAAGTGCTCAGCCCCGAGCGACGCGGGCGCGGCGCGGCAATGTTCCAGCTGCTGCTGACCATCGGCCTGGTGCTGGCCGCGCTGATCGGGCTGTACCACGCACATGCGGTGGATGCCGCCGCCGAGGCCGTGCGCTCGCTGCCGCTGGCACAGCAGGCGCAGGAGCTGTTCACGGTGAAGGACCACGCCTGGCGCACCATCTTCTGGACCTGCCTGGCGCCGGGCCTGCTGTTCTGCGCGGGCATCTTCTGGCTGTCCGAATCGCCACGCTGGCTGGTACGCCGGGGCCGCATCGATGAAGCCCGCCGCAGCCTGCAGCGCGTCCTGCCCGCTGCCGATGTGGAGCCCACCCTTGCGCAGATCCAGGCGCCGGAATCGAGCAGCAGCGACAGCAAGCGCGATCCACTGCTCAGCCGCCGCTACGTGGTGCCGTTCCTGCTCGCCTGCGTCGTGCTGGCCTGCACCCAGGCCACCGGCATCAACTCGGTGCTGGCGTACGCGGTGAACATCCTCAATCAGGCCGGCCTGTCCGGTTCAGTGGCCAACGGCGCCGACGTGGCGATCAAGCTGCTGAATGCGGTGATGACCGTGGTCGCGTTGCTGCTGGTCGACCGCAAGGGCCGCAAGTTCCTGCTGATGCTCGGCAGCGGTGGTATCTGCGTGGCCCTGCTGGCCGCGGCCACGCTGTTCTTCCAGGCCGAGCGCGGTCGCGCTGATGTGCAGCCGCAGTTGCAGGCGGCGGTCAGCGGCGACGGCCTGCAGCTGGTGCTGGATGACGCGCAGTGGCAACGCCTGAGCAATGGCATCGACAGCGAGGGCCGGCCGCTGCAGCTGACCGTGTCGTACGCCTACGGCGACTTCACCAATGTGCGCGCCGTGCGCAGCGACAACCTGATTGATCGCGAACTGCGTATCGACCGCACCGGCACCGTACAGCCAGACAGCGTGATCGGCGCATTCTTCCGCAAGTTGCATCTGAACCCGTTCGCCGACCCGGCCAGTGCCGCGCAGGCGCCGCTGCGCATCGAACAGGCCCGCATCGGCCCGGTGCCGCCGCCTGCACATGGCTGGGCGGTGGCCGCCTGCATCCTGGTATTCGTCGCGTTCTTCGCGGTCGGCCCCGGCGTGTGCGTGTGGCTGGCACTGTCGGAACTGATGCCGAACCGCATCCGCTCCAACGGCATGAGCATCGCACTGCTGATCAACCAGTTCGTGTCGACCACCATCGCCGCCATCTTCCTGCCCACGGTGGGCCACTACGGCTACGCCAGCATGTTCGTGTTCTGGGCGGCGTGCACCTTCGTGTTCTTCCTGGTAGCCGCGTTCTGGCTGCCGGAGACCAAGGGCAAGTCACTGGAGGAGATCGAGGCACGGTTCGCCCGGTAGCAGTCGACCTTGGTCGACCTCCGCGCGCAACGCGTTGGTGTTGGCGCGCCCGTCACTGACCGGTGATGTGCTTCGCCAACGCCTGCGCCTCGGCAATGCTCGGCAGCCCGCTCAGCATCATCGATTCACCGAACGGGCCTTTCACCGTCGCCACCATCAGCACGCGGCCATCCACACTGATCGCTGCTCGCTGGCCCACCAGTGCTGCCGTGCCATCGTGGATGCGCTGGTGCGCTTCGGGTCGATAGCGGATCTGCAGGCCAGGTTGCTTGGCCTCATCCAGCACGTAGCGCACGTCGGCAATGTCGGTGCTGCCGGCAATCGGCGGCTCGCGCAAGGCCAGGGTTTCGCCTTGCCATTGCGCCTGCCGGCCCTTGCCGTCCGCATCGACCGCGCTCAGGCGTACATCCACACCCGCGCGCGGTACGTGTCCCTCGACCGCCTGCACCGCGGGCGTGGCACCCGGCGTGCATCCGGCCACGGCCAGTGCCGCGCCCAGCAACAACACAAGCGCCGTTCTCACTTCAGCTTCCGCAGCTTGAACGCCACCAGCACCTGCAGCAGGCCGTACAGCAGGCTGCCAATGCCGATCCACAGCGTGGTCACCGCCACGCCCGCGTACGGGTTGGCCGCGAACAGGAGGCCCAGCACCACCGCCAGCACGCCGCTGAGAATCAGCAGCCACTCACCCTGGATCTGCTTGCGCACGCGGATCGCGAACACGATGCGATAGATGCCTGCCACCAGCAGCCACGCCGCCAGGAACAGCACCAGCACGCTGGCGGTGGCCAGCGGATTGATCACCGCCAGGATGCCGAAACCCAGCGAGGCGATGGCATACAGTGCCAGCCAGCCACGCGACGCGCCGCTGCCGCCGCTGACCAGTGCGAACAGGCTGATGACGCCTTCAACGATGGCCATCACGCCCAGCGTCCACGCCAATGCCATGGCGGCGGACAGCGGCCAGCCGATGGCGATGATGCCGAAGCCCAGCGCGACCAGCCCATACAGCAGCAGGATCCACCAGCTGCGACCCACCGCCGACAACAAGGGAGACAAGGGGGAATTCATGACCACTCCTTCGATCCGGAACCGGCCACATCCTATCCCCTGGCGATGAAGACAGCGATCACGGCACCCGCGCGCACACCCATACCCGCACCTCTTCGGCGCCCACGCAGCGCAGGGTTTCGGCAATCTCCATCACCGTACTGCCGGTGGTCATCACGTCGTCAACCACGGTCAATCGGGGTGGCACCGGACCGCGTACATCAAACGCATCGAACAGGTTTTCCCTGCGCTGCTCGGCCGTGCGTTCTGACTGTGGCGCCGTATGCCGCCGCCGGTACAGCCCATGCCAGACCGGCATCGGCAGCAACCGGCACAGTTCGGCGGCCTGGTTGTAGCCGCGCTGGCGCAGGCGCCGGCGGTGCAGCGGCACCGGCACCAGCGGTGGGCATGACCAGGGCGGTGGTGCGCGCTGCATCAACTGCGCCAGCAGGCGACCAGCCGCCAGGTCCTGATGGAACTTGTAGCGCACCAGCAGTTGGTCCACTGGCGGCAGGTACAACAGGCTGGCATGGGTGGCCGTCTGCGGTGGCGCTTCCTCGCGGCAGCTGCCGCAGTCGATCAGGGCGGCGTCCGGCAACGGCAGCGCGCAACGCAGGCAGGCGCGGCCGGCCCAGGGGAGTCCGGCGAGGCAGGCGCGGCACAGGTCGAGATCATCATGGCCCGGATCGCCGCATACCAGGCAGCGCAGTGGCAGCAGCACGCGAAGCGCCGCCTGCAGGAGGCGAGTGGACTTGAACAGGACCGGCATGCACTACAGCGTGATCGCACCCCGGCCCTGGGGCCATCAGACGCTCGCCCTTCAACCCGTAGGCATCCTTACCCGTTTACGGATCACTTCACCTCGTGGGCGCCGGCGCGGCATCCACCCGCGTGCGGTACACCATGTACGGCGCCTGCCGCCGATCAACGCCACCATTGAAGCCGGCCTGTCGATGCAGCTGGTTGGTGGTGAAGTACAGATAGCCATCCGGCCCCATCGACAACGTATCCGGCCACAAGATGCGCGAGTCGTGAACCACAGTCGTCCATCGCCCCTGCGCGTCACGGGCATGGATGGCGTTGTGCTCGTAGTCGCTGGCATACAACCGCCCGTTGGCGTCCATCTCCATGCCATCGGAGGCGCCCTTGTCGCCGAGGTCGACCACCGCAGCCGCCAGTTCCGCTTCACTCACCTTCGGATCGCGCAGCAGCGCGGTCGGCACGCTGTACAGATGACGGCTGGACAGGGGTGTGTAGAACAGCGTGGCGCCATCGGGCGACAGGGCGATGCCATCGGCGGCCACGGTGAACGGCTGCGTCGAACCATCCGCGTTGCGCAGCCGCATCTGCTGCCCTTCCACGATCGGCACGAAGGCGGCATCGGCCGAGGTGGATACGTGGCCGACCAGTCGCTTGGACGCGGCGCCAGTGGCGAGGTCGATCACGATGATGCCGCCGATACCGCTCAGCGACGAGTCGGTCACGTAGGCCACGCCCTCGCGGCCAACACGGAAATCGAAGCGCACATCGTTGACATAGGTGCGCGCGTCGATGACGTTGGCCGGGAACACCAGCGTCTTGGCCACGGTGTTGGTGGCAAGGTCGATCGCCACCAGTTTGGCACCGCCGGCCTGTGGCGCAGAGAACCCGGGCGCGGCGGTATCCAGCACCCACAACCGGCCCTGGCCATCGGCCACCACGCTCTGCACGCTGATGAAATGGGCCGCCGGATCGGGACCATCCTTGCGGTTGATGCGCGCATCCGGATAGGGCACGGCGCGGCCGTCGCGCCATTCGGCCACGCTGTAGCTCACGTCATCGCCCCAGCGCGGGAAGTTGACGAAGATGCGCCCGGTTTCTGATACCGCCACGCTGGTGGGCATGGCACCTTCGAAACGCGCCACCGGTTCGAGGGTACCGATGCTGCGCTCGCTGGGCAGCAGGGGCGCGCCGGACATCGCCAGCGCGGGAGAACTGGCCAGGGCCAGGACGGCAGCCGCCAGGCGGCGGATACGGCAGTTGATCATGATCGCGCTCTCGATGCAGGTCCGGGTGCAGCCCCGGCGTCGACGCATCTTCTGTGCCGCGCGTGGCATCGGGTAGACGGTGCAACGCGGAATCAGCTTCACTGCTGGAGTGAAGATGGAGGGCTGATTGATCGCGTTGATTGAAGCAATGATCGTTGTCTATCCGTTGCGTGCCTGCCTTGCGGCAAACCCGCTCAAGAAATCTCAACGGCTGCCAACGCGGTTTCGAACCTGTGCTGGCCCTCTTCACCCCACCAGGGAACGGTCATCACGCCACCCCGCCGCTGCAACTGGTGCAGAAGGAGCAGGAAGGCCTGGACCTCCCGCTGGCCCCATGACGCTCCCATGCGGTAATCGAGCGTCAACCCATGGCGCATGACGAGCACACCCAGTTCTGGCAGAAGAACGCCGCCGCAGGCAATGTCTGCAAGGCCGACATGGAAGGGTTCCACTTCGTCCTGGAGAACGCGTCGCGCGTCGCCCGGTCCCATGAACGGCTGACCAAGATCTTCCGCACGGTGCCAGAGCTGCACGCTTCGAGAACCCGCGACGCGGGCGCCGCAGGCAAACAGATAGGCGAACGCATCGGCCGTTCCGGCGGCCTCACGGTACGCGAGCTCCACTTCCGGAAGCGAGCCATCATCGGTCACGAAGTAGCACCGTAACGTCGCCAACACCTCCTCTGGGAGGAGAATTGCTGCTCCAGGCTGCATTGCTCCTAGTCATCTCCATTTTCGCGGGTGCGGGAGGTTCGCACAACAGGCGCCTCGACAGCCACATCTTCAGCCGTGCTCGGCGCCATCAACAACTCCGCCAAACCGCGGTAGATCGGTACCCTGCACACCAGCCCGGACACGCCGCGTGCGATCAGCACCGTGGCCAGGATCGGCAGCAGCAGATCACCACTGTCGGTCAGCTCCAGCGAGATCACCGCCGAGGTCAGCGGGGCCTGGGTGACGCCGGTCAGGTAGGCGCACATGCCAAGCAGCACGAACGCGCGCGGGTCCACGCCCGGCATCAGTACGGCCAGGTTGTGGCCAAGGCCGGCACCGACCGCCAGCGCCGGCGAGAACAGGCCGCCGGGAATACCGGCTACGTACGATGCGAGGTTCGCCAGCAGCTTCATCAACCCGAACTCGTGGCCGACCAGCGCCTGCCCCTGCACCAGGCTGCGCGCTTGTTCGTAACCGGTGCCGAACGCGCCTTCTCCGAACGCCAGGGCCAGCAGCACCACCACCAGCCCGCAGCCTGCGGCCAGCAACACGGGATGCCGCTGCCGTAGTTGCCCGAGCCAACGGGGGCGGCCCGCCGCACTGGCCAGCACCGCGCGCGCGAACAATCCGCCCAGCAATCCGGCCACTACGCCACACAGCAGGATCGCCAGCCAGCCCTGGCCGAGCGGCAGGCGTGCGCTCACATGGCCGAAGTAGGTGTAGTTGCCCAGCAGGCCCAGCGACACCACGCCGCCGACGATCACCGCGGTCAGCAGGGTGCCGGAGAACCGATGCTCGAAACGGCCGCTGAGCTCCTCGATGGCGAAGACGATACCGGCCAGCGGCGTGTTGAACGCCGCCGCAATGCCCGCTGCACCCCCAGCCAGCAGGAAGTGCGAGAGCTCGCGTGGATCCTTGAAGCCGAACCAGCGGCCGAACAGATACATCAGGCTTGCGCCTACATGCACGGTCGGGCCCTCGCGGCCAACGGACGCGCCACCGAGCAGCGACAACGACGTCAGCAGCAGCTTGCCGGCTGAGACCGCAGGCGAAAGATTCGTCTTCCGGAAGGGCTCATCGGGCTTGTCCAACGCAGCGATGACCTGCGGAATGCCGCTGCCCCGCGTGGGTTTCAGCACGCCGGAAGTGAGCCAGGCCAGCAGCGCGAAGATGCCCGGCGTGAGCAGCAGGGCCCACCACGGCGAGTGCGAGGTGATGCGCTGGAACAGATGGAAGGCCGCATCGCTGGCCTTGGCAAACAGGATGGCCACCAGCGCTACGGCCACAGCGCCGCCCCAGAGCGCGGCACGGCGGCGCCAGGCTTCGCTGATAACCAGCGCGGTGATGCGGCCGCGGAGGCGATGGAGATCGGTCATGGGAAAGAGTCTGCGCGCCAGCGCTTGCGTCGGGCAGCGGCCACTGTGGCCGGAGGCCTTGCAGGATGCGGTGAAATGCGGCGCATTCCTCGCTGTAGGACACGCCAATAATTGGTAAACCATATCAGTCAATAAATAGTTGACAGCCCTCCCCACCCCACCCACACTGCCGCCCTCGCTCCACTCGTACCCAAGGTCCGCCATGGCTGCTGCCATCCGCCACGACTGGCAACACGACGAACTGCAGGCCCTGTTCGACCTGCCGTTGCCCGAGCTGCTGTTCCGCGCCGCGGCGGTCCACCGTGAGCACTTCGACCCGGCGCAGGTGCAGGTCTCCACGCTGCTGTCGGTGAAGACCGGAGGCTGCCCGGAAGACTGCGCGTACTGCCCGCAGGCGCAGCGCTACAGCACCGGCGTGAACGCGCAGAAGCTGATGGACACCGATGCGGTGCTGGCCAAGGCCCGCCAGGCCAAGGCCGCCGGTGCGTCGCGTTTCTGCATGGGCGCCGCGTGGCGTTCACCGAAGGACCGCGACATTCCCAAGGTGGCGGCGATGATCGCCGGGGTGAAGGCGCTGGGCCTGGAGACCTGCGCCACGCTGGGCATGCTCAGTGGCGAACAGGCACGTGCGCTGAAGGACGCCGGCCTGGACTACTACAACCACAATCTCGACACCGCGCCGGACTACTACGATTCGATCATCCACACGCGCCAGTACCAGGACCGCCTGGACACGCTGGAGCACGTGCGCGAGGCCGGCCTGAAGACCTGCTGCGGCGGCATTGTCGGCATGGGCGAGACGCGCGCGCAGCGCGTCGGCCTGCTGCTGGCGCTGGCCACGCTGCCGGCGCATCCCGATTCGGTGCCGATCAACAGGCTGGTGCAGGTGGCGGGCACCCCGCTGCATGGCAGTGCCGAGCTGGACCCGTTCGAGTTCGTGCGCATGATCGCAGTGGCGCGCATCGCCATGCCGCGCTCGATGGTGCGGCTGTCGGCCGGGCGCGAAGCCATGAGTGACGAACTGCAGGCGCTGTGCTTCGTGGCCGGTGCCAACTCGATCTTCTACGGCGACAAGCTGCTGACCACCGGTAACCCGGAGAGCGAGCGCGACCTGGCCCTGTTCGCGCGGTTGGGCCTGCAACCGATGGCGATGCAGGTGGACGCCGAGGGCCACGACCACGGTGGCACCGTGCACGCCGATATCAGCGCCGAAGCGCCCGGCTGTGGCTGTGCTCACGCGGCCTGAGACAGGCCGCAAGCAGGCGTCGCGGCAACGCGCTACCCTAGCCGCCCCGTCGCCGCATTCAGCCGCCATGGCCCGCCCCGACCTGACCGCCCGCCTCCACGCCCAGCGCGCCCTGCGCGATGCCCAGGGCCGTCGCCGCACGCGGCGCACGGTCAACCGTCGTGATGGCGTCCGCCTGGAAGTGGACGGCCAGTGGCTGACTGGCTTCTGCAGCAATGATTACCTGGGCCTGGCCCAGCAGTTCAGCGTGGTCAATGCGCTGCAGGATGCCGCCGCACGCGAAGGCACCGGCGCCGGTGCATCGCACCTGGTCTGCGGCCACCACGCCCTGCATGACGCACTGGAGCGCGAAGTGGCGGAGTGGCTGGGCTACCCGCGCGCGCTGCTGTTCGGTAGTGGCTTCGCCGCCAACCTGGCCGTGCAGCAGGCACTGCTGAGCGAAGAGAGTGATGTCTGCGTGCAGGACAAGCTCAACCACGCCAGCCTCTTGGATGCGACGCGGCTGGCCGGTGCGCGCCTGCGCCGTTATCCGCACCTTGATGCCGAAGGCGCGATGCGCCAGCTCAAGCATGCGCCTGACGGTGCGGCGATGCTGGCCACCGATGGTGTCTTCAGCATGGATGGCGACATCGCACCGCTGCGTGCATTGTCGCTTGTGGCACGCCTGCAGCAGGCGCTGTTCTATGTGGACGATGCGCACGGCGTAGGCGTGATCGGTGACGGCCGTGGTGCCGTGGCCGCCGCCGGGCTGGGTGTGGACGATGTGCCGCTGCAGCTGGTCACGCTGGGCAAGGCACTGGGCGGTTCCGGCGCGCTGGTGCTGGGCCGCGACGATCTGGTCGAGCACCTGGCCGAAACCGCACGCCCCTACATCTACACCACGGCGATGCCGCCACTGCTGGCCGCCGCTGCACTGGAAGCGGTGCGCCTGGCACGCCGTGACAACTGGCGCCGCTCGAAACTGACCGACCTGATCGCGCTGTTCCGCAGCGAGGCACGCCGCCATGGCCTGGACCTGATGGCTTCGGAAACGCCGATCCAGCCGCTGCTGTGTGGTGACGATCATCGCGCTGTGGCGATGTCCAAGGCACTGGAACAGGCCGGTTGGCTGGTCGGTGCGATCCGTCCGCCCACGGTGCCCGAAGGCAAGGCGCGCCTGCGTGTCACCCTGTCCGCCCTGCACACGCCGGAACAGGTGCGTGGCCTGGTGGACGCGATCGCCAGCGCGCGCGATCGCGTGGATCTGGCGGTGCGTGACGCCGTGCCACCGCCGTTGCCTGTCTTTGCCTGAGCCTGCTGTCGTTTTCCCATGCATATCGACGTCACCGGCCAGGGGCCGGACCTGGTACTGATCCATGGCTGGGCCCTGCAGGGCGGTGTGTTCGCACCGTTGGTGCAGCGCCTGGCCGAGCGGTTCACCCTGCATCTGGTTGATCTGCCGGGCCATGGCCACAGCCGCGAAGACACCACACCGTTGCGCCTGCCATTCGTGGTCAACGCCATTGCCGCGGCCACGCCGCCGGCGGTGTGGTGCGGCTGGTCACTGGGCGGCCTGTTCGCACTGCACGCCGCCGCGACGCTTCCGAAGGTGCGCGGGCTGGCGATGATCGCGGCCACGCCGCGCTTCGTGCGCGGCGACGACTGGCCGCATGCGGTGGAGCCGGCGGTGTTCGAGCAGTTCGGGCGCGAGCTGGCGACCGATTTCGGTGGCACCCTGGAACGCTTCCTGGCGCTGGATGTGATGGGCTCGGCGCACGCCCGCGAGGAGCTGCGCACGCTGCGCCAGCGCCTGGTCGAGCGCGGCGCGCCCACCGAACGCGCTCTGCTGGAAGGCCTGCGCCTGCTGGAAAGCACCGACCTGCGCGGCGCACTGCCGACGCTGGCCAGGCCCAGCCTGTGGATCGCCGGCCAGCGCGACCGGCTGGTGTCTCCGGCGGCGATGCAGGCCGCTGCGGCATTGGCCCCGGGTGCGCAGGCACTGACCATCGCCCATGGCGGCCACGCGCCCTTCCTCGGCCATGCCGACGAAGTGGCCGCCGCCCTGCAACACTTCGTTGCCGGCCTGTCACCGGCCGATGGCGGACAATGAGCGCCTTCCTCATTCCACGGGATTGACGCATGGATCTGGGTATCAACGGCCGCTGGGCATTGGTCTGCGGCGCAAGCAAGGGCTTGGGCCTGGGCTGCGCGCGTGCGCTGGTGCGCGAGGGCGTCAACGTGGTGATCGTGGCCCGTGGCGAGGAGGCACTGCAGGTTGCCGCCGCAGAGCTGAGCGCCCTGCCCGGTGCCGCTGAGGTGCGCGCGGTCGCCGCCGACGTCACCACCGACGCCGGTCGTGCCGCGGCGCTGGCCGCATGCCCGCAGGTGGACATCCTGGTCACCAATGCCGGTGGCCCGCCACCGGGCGACTTCCGCAATTTCGAACGCGACGACTGGATTGCCGCGCTGGACGCCAACATGCTGGCGCCGATCGCGCTGATCCGCGCCACCGTGGACGCAATGATCGCGCGTGGCTTCGGCCGCATCGTCAACATCACCTCGTCGGCGGTGAAGGCCCCGATCGACATCCTGGCGCTGTCCAACGGTGCACGCAGCGGCCTGACCGGGTTCGTCGCCGGCCTGTCGCGCCGCACCGTGGCGCACAACGTCACGATCAACAACCTGCTGCCCGGCCAGTTCGACACCGACCGCCTGCGCGCCAACTTCGCCCACACTGCGGGCAAGGACGGCGATGCCGGCGAAGTGGCCGAACGCCGCCGCCAGCAGATTCCCGCCGGCCGCTTCGGCACGGCGGACGAGTTCGGCGCCGCCTGCGCCTTCCTGTGCAGCGCACACGCCGGTTACCTCACCGGGCAGAACCTGCTGATCGACGGCGGCGCCTACCCCGGTACGTTCTAAGAGACTTTCGCAATGCCGTCCCACTTCGATGCCCGCCATGTCCGACGCGCGTTCGCCCGCGCCGCCACCAGCTACGACGCCGCCGCCGCCCTGCAGCGCGAGGTGCAGGCGCGGCTGGTGGAATCGCTGGACTACCTGGAAGCACGCAAGCCCGAGGTGGTGCTGGACATTGGCGCCGGCACCGGCCACGCCAGTGCGCTGATGAAGAAGCGCTGGCCGAAGGCGCAGGTGATCGCGCTGGACGTGGCACTGCCGATGCTGGACCAGGCCAAGCGCCAGGCCGGTTGGTGGAAGCCGTTCCAGCGCCTGTGCGGCGACGCCGCCGCGCTGCCGCTGGCCGACAACAGCGTGGACGTGATCTTCAGCAACCTGTGCCTGCAGTGGGTGGACGACCTGCCGGCGGTGTTCGCCGGATTTCGTCGGGTGCTCAAGCCCGGTGGCCTGCTGCTGTGCTCCACCTTCGGCCCGGACACGCTGGTCGAGCTCAACGAAGCCTTCGCGGCCGCCGATGACCGCCCGCACGTGAGCCGCTTTGCGCAGATCGCCCAGTTCGGCGATGCGTTGATGATGGCCGGCTTCCGCGACCCGGTGCTGGACCGCGATCTGTTCACCCTGACCTACGACGACCTGCCCTCGTTGATGCGCGAGCTGCGCGCGATGGGCGCGACCAATGCGCGGGTGGATCGCCGCCACACGCTGACCGGGCGTGGCCGTTTCGCTGCGGCGGCAGCGGCGTATGAACCGATGCGGCGCGCCGACGGCAAGCTGCCCAGCAGCTGGGAAGTGATCTATGCCCATGCCTGGGCACCGGACCCGGGCGCACCGATCCGCGAAGGCGGGCATGACGTGGCCTCAGTGCCGGTGTCGGCGATTCCGATCCGGCGCAAGCAGACCTGATCGAAAGCCGCCGGGCATGGCCCGGCGCTACCGGGCGCGCGATAGGGGCCGCGCCGGGTGCACCAATGGTAGCGCCGGGCCATGCCCGGCGAGCGCAGCGGCGCGGCAGCCGCTTAGGTATTGGCCGGCGAACTCAGCGGCGGCCGCACCAGGTCGCGGTGGAAGAAGTAGATTTCCTGCACCAGGAAGCGCCAGCTGGTGTGGAAGCTGCGGAAGCGCGTGCTGGGCGTGGACGAGGCCAGTGCATCGATGCCCAGCGCCTTGCTCAGGCGCAGCGCGCGCGCCATGTGCAGCGGGTCGCTGACGATGATCACCCGGTGCAGGTTGCGCTGGTCCATCAGCCGCTTGGCTTCCACCAGGTTCTGCACGGTGTTGCGCGAGGCAGTCTCGATCAGGATCGCATCGTCCGGCACGCCGTGCTTGAGCGCATAGCGCCGCGCCACCTGTGACTCGGAAAAGCGCGCGCCGGTACCACCATAGCCGCCGGTGAAGATCAGCAGTGGCGCGAACTGGGCCTCATAGAGATCCAGCCCATGACGGATGCGTTCTTCGAATACCGGCGACGGCTTGGCGTCATAGGCCGCCGCACCGAGCACGATGATGGCGTCGGCCTTGGCCGCCTGGTCACGCTCGCCGACCCAGACGATCCAGGCAGTCACGCCCAGCAGCCAGATCACCAGCAGGACGAACAACCGCCACAGCCAGCCCAGCAGGCCAGTGCGATGCCGGTGCCGGTCGCGGCTCACGGCGCCCCCCAGCGCAGTGCGGGCAGGTCGACGTTGCCGCCGGACAGCACCAGGCCCACGCGCAGGCCGGCAAAACGCTGCGGCTGCGCCAGCACCGCGGCGAGCACGGTCGCCGATGACGGCTCGACCACCTGCTTGAGGACCTCCCACAGCAAGCGCATCGCCGCCATCGTCGCCGCGTCATCGACCACGATCACCTCGGCGTTGGCCGCGCGCAGCAGCTCGAAGTTGGGCGCGCCGATCAGGGTGCGCAGACCGTCGCAGATCGTGTCCGGGGTGAACGGCCCCTGGCACTCGCCAGCGGCCAACGAGCGCGCGGTGTCGTCCGCGCCGGCCGGCTCGGCCAGCACCAGCCGGGTCTGCGGGCTGGCGAGCTGCAGGGCCCGCGCGGTACCGCTGGCCAGGCCACCGCCGCCCACCGGTACCACCAGCACGTCGAACGGGCCGTCGCTGTGCAGCAGCTCCAGTGCTGCGGTGCCCTGCCCGGCCATCACCGCCAGGTCCGCATAGGGATGGACCAGAGTCGCGCCGGTATCAGCCTGTACTTTGGCGCAGGTGGCCTCGCGGTCGGCGATGGTCGGCGGGCAGCGCCAGAGCGTGGCGCCATGGCGGGCGATGTTGGCCAGCTTGGCTGCCACTGCACCTTCGGGCACCACCACGTGGCAGGGAATGCCACGGGTGCGCGCGGCCAGGGCCAGGGCGGCGCCGTGGTTGCCGGAGGAATGGGTGACCACGCCGGCGCCGGCGCGATCGGCATCCAGCGACCACACCGCATTGCAGGCGCCGCGGAACTTGAATGCGCCACCGCGCTGCAGATGCTCGGCCTTGAACGCCAGCTGCGCGCCGGCCAGCGCATCGAGCGTGCGCGAGCGCAGCACCGGGGTCACGCTGGCGTGCGGCGCGATCCGCGCAGCGGCAGCCAGGACATCATCGGCACGGGGCAACAGTGAATCGCTCATGACGCAAGATTAACGTATGGCTCCCTGCTGGCGACCCCGGCACAGGTCATGCCAGCATGGCAGCCTTCACCTCCATTCATCCTGGACAGTGAAGTTAAGGGCCGATTCAACGCCTGCGCATGAAGCTCCCTGTACAACCCGTCCTCTGGGGGGACCCACCATGAAAACGCGCCTGATGCTTGCCGGTGGCCTGATGCTGGCCCTGACCGGCTGCACCACCTACGACTATGTCGGCGGTGGCCGCAGCGGCAGCTACTACCACGGTGCGCCGTCGGTGGAGTACCGCTACCCCGCCGGCTATCCCTACAACTACGGCTACCCGTACTACGGCGGCTATGGCGGCTACTACGGCGGCTATGGCAATCCGTATTACTCGCGCCCGATCTACCGCCCGCCGCACAACCACCGCCCGCCACCGCGCCCACCCGGCAACGGCGGCGAGAACCGCCCGCCACCGCCGTCGCGGCCGTCGTACAACGGCGGTTCGCCGTGGCGGAACATGGACTCGATGCGCCGGCCGCCGCAATCGAACATCCAGCCCTCTGCGCCCCCGCCGCCGGCCCGTCCGGCTCCGGCGCCGAGTGCGCCAAGAATGAACGGTTCCCCCTGGCGCAACATGGATCGTGGGACGCAGCGCACAGTTGAGCGTTGAACCGTCTTGCATTTCACACGGTCCAAGCCGCACTCTACGGGGCCAGTGACGGCCCGCGTCACAAAGTGACAAAAACGACACGGGCCGCCGCAAAAAGCTCTACGTCGATATCCGACAGGAACATCTGGATCCCCCCTGTTCCGGCCCTGTCGGATGTCGGCACCTCTGAAGGCAGACGGCCCCGCAGTGCGGGGCCGTTTGTTTTTGGGGCACGTTGTTCTGGTGCCGCCGCCACGGCATCCACGCATGGCGTGGATCTACCCAAGGCCCGACATCAGTAGATCCACACCATGCGTGGATGGAGCTCTCCCGATTGCCTCCAGAAAAAAACAGGGCCGGGCAGTCCCCCGACTGCCGGCCCCCTGCTCCCCCACCGTGCGCCTGTACCGGCCCCTGTTCCAATTCCGGTCACGGGCGCCTGCGGCGCCAGCCACGGTGGGTGCTATTGGGTTATCTGCAAAAATCCTGCCAACTTTAGGGCTGATTTCGACGGGAGCCGGCCGGCGCCGACGTCCCAGCCCCGAATGGCGCTAAAATCGCCACCCCGGTGCCGCCCCGGCCGCGCCCGCCCCCAGCTGAACAGCCCCATGAACCCGTCCTTCCATCGTTACGACGTCATCGTCATCGGCGGTGGCCACGCCGGCACCGAAGCCGCGCTGGCCGCGGCCCGTACCGGCGTGCGCACCCTGCTGCTGACCCACAACATCGAAACAGTGGGCGCGATGAGCTGCAACCCGGCCATCGGCGGCATCGGCAAGGGCCATCTGGTCAAGGAAATCGACGCCCTGGGCGGTGCGATGGCGCATGCCGCCGACCGCGCCGGCATCCAGTGGCGCACGCTCAACGCCTCCAAGGGCCCGGCCGTACGCGCCACCCGCTGCCAGGCCGACCGCAACCTGTATCGCATGGCGATCCGCGCCATCGTCGAAGGCCAGGCCAACCTGACCGTGTTCCAGGCCGCCGTCGATGACCTGGTCATTGAAGGCGACGCCGTGCGCGGGGTCATTACCCAGACCGGCCTGCGCTTCGACGCCGGGGCCGTGGTGCTGACCGCCGGCACCTTCCTGGCCGGCAAGATCCATGTCGGCCCGACCCAGTACGCCGCCGGCCGCATGGGCGACCCGCCGGCTACCACGCTGGCGGCGCGCCTGCGCGAGCGTCCGTTCCAGGTCGACCGCCTGAAGACCGGCACGCCGCCGCGCATCGATGGCCGCTCGCTGGAC
This sequence comes from Stenotrophomonas maltophilia group sp. SKK55, assembly GCF_057179845.1. NCBI lineage: Bacteria > Pseudomonadati > Pseudomonadota > Gammaproteobacteria > Lysobacterales > Lysobacteraceae > Stenotrophomonas > Stenotrophomonas maltophilia group sp. SKK55. The sequence continues at coordinate 173,332 of NZ_JBXUHP010000004.1, read as the reverse complement.
TACAGCGTGATGGACGAGCAGCCGGGTGATTCGCCGCGGCCGGTGATGTCCTTCCTCGGCTCGGTGGACGAGCATCCGCAGCAGGTCAGCTGCTGGATCACCCACACCACCGAGCAGACCCACCAGATCATCCGCGACGCGCTGCACCGCTCGCCGCTGTACAGCGGCCAGATCGAAGGCATCGGCCCGCGCTACTGCCCGTCCATCGAAGACAAGGTGGTGCGCTTCGCCGAAAAGGCCAGCCACCAGATCTTCGTCGAACCCGAAGGCCTGGGTATCGTCGAGATCTACCCCAACGGCATTTCCACCTCGCTGCCGTTCGACGTGCAGCTGGAGATGGTGCGCAGCATCCGTGGCTTCGAGAACGCGCACATCACCCGCCCGGGCTACGCCATCGAGTACGACTTCTTCGATCCGCGCGGGCTGAAGGCTTCGCTGGAGACCAAGCTGGTCAACGGCCTGTTCTTCGCCGGCCAGATCAACGGCACCACCGGCTATGAGGAGGCCGCCGCGCAGGGCCTGCTGGCCGGCCTCAACGCCGCACGCCAGGTGCGTGGGCTGGACGGTTGGTGCCCGCGCCGCGACGAGGCCTACCTGGGCGTGCTCGTGGATGACCTGATCACCCACGGCACCAACGAGCCGTACCGCATGTTCACCAGCCGCGCCGAGTACCGGCTGCAGCTGCGCGAGGACAATGCTGACCAGCGCCTGACCCCGACCGGCCGCGAGATGGGCCTGGTGGATGATCGTCGCTGGGGTGCGTTCGAGACCAAGCAGGCCGCTGTTGCTGCCGAGCGCGCACGCCTGGGCGCGCTGTGGGCAACCCCGGCCAATGCGCTGGGCCGCGAAGTACAGGACACGCTGGGCGTGGCGGTCAGCCGCGAGACCAACGTGCTGGACCTGATCAAGCGCCCCGGGCTGGATTACGCGCAGCTGATGCAGGTGCCATCGCTGGGGCCGGCCGTGGCCGACGCCAAGGTGGCCGAGCAGGTGGAGATCGGCGTGAAGTACGCCGGCTACCTGGACCGCCAGCGCGAGGAGATCGAGCGCCAGCAGCGGCATGAGGCCACGCCGATCGCCGAGGCGTTCGACTACGCGACCGTGCGCGGGCTGTCGGCCGAAGCACTGCAGAAACTGGAGCGGGTGCGCCCGCAGACCATCGGCCAGGCGCAGCGTATCCCGGGCATGACCCCGGCAGCGATCTCACTGCTGCTGGTGCACCTGGAGCGCGCGCGGCGCGGCCGCGTGGCGTAACGCGGGACCTTCCGCTGCTGGTGGGTGCCGACCTTGGCCGGCACGAATCATCCGATAGCGATGCTCCGTGCATGTGTGCCGACCAAGGTCGGCACCCACCGGAGCGGAACACGCACCCACCTTGGCGAACGCGCTACCGTGCGTCGGCCCCGCCGCCCAGCACCTTGAACAACGTCACCCGGTTTCCCGCTTCCTGCTGCTGCAGCGCGATCAGGTCCTGCTGTGCGGCAAACAGGCTGCGCTGCGCATCCAGTGCCTGCAGATAACCGTCCAGCCCGGTGCGGTAACGCGCATCGGCCAGCGTGTAGCTGCGCTGGCTGGCGGCCACCAGCGCGCGCTGTGCGTCCATCTGCACGGTCAGGTGATCGCGCGTGGCCAGCGCATCGGCTACTTCACTGAAGGCCTGCTGGATCGCTTTCTCGTACTGCGCAATGCCGATGTCCTTGCCGATCTTCGAGGCATCCAGCGAGGCCTTCAGCGCACCGGCGTGGAAGATCGGCGCGGTGATGCTGGGCGCGAACGACCAGCCACGGGTGCCGGCCGAGAACAGCGTCGACAACGCGGTGGAGCTGTGGCCGTAGTTGGCGGTCAAGGTCAGCGTCGGGAAGAATGCGGCGCGCGCGGCACCGATATCGGCATTGGCCGCCTGTAGTGCGTGTTCGGCGGACAACACGTCCGGGCGCTGCAGCAGCACGCTGGACGGCAGGTTGGCCGGCAGCGGCGCCAGTGTCACGCTGCCATCCAGCGCCTGCGCAGTTGGCAGCAGGGCCGCATCCAGCGGCGCCCCCACCAGCAACTGCAATGCATCCCGATCCTGCGCCTGCTGCGTCTGCAGCTTGGCCAGCGCACCGCGCGCGGCTTCGACGCTGGTCTGTACCTGCGACAGGTCCAGGCCCGAGGCCAGGCCCTGGGCGTGGCGGGCCTCGGTGCGCTGCAGGGTCTGCTGCTGGCTGTCCAGGGTCTTCCGGGTGAACGCCAGTGACTGCTCGTCCGCTGCCAGCGCCAGCCACGCCGTGGCCACTTCGGCTACCAGGCTGGTGCGCGCGGCGCGCTGGTTCTCGGCGCTGGCCAGCCAGTTCTGCAGGGCCTCGTTCTTCAGGCTGCGGATGCGTCCGAACAGATCCAGTTCCCAACTGCTGATACCCAGCTGCACGGCATCGGATTCAGTCACTTGGGTGGCACCGGTCTCGCTGTTGGCATCACTCACCCGCAAGCGGGTGACACTGCCGCTGGCATCCACCGACGGCAGCAGCGCCGCGCGCTGGATGCGGTACTGCGCCCGCTCCTTCTCCACCTGCAGCATGGCCACGCGCAGGTCGCGGTTGTTCTGCAGCGCCAGCGCGATCACCTGCTGCAGGCGCGGCTCAAGGAAGACTTCGCGCCAGGCTGGCGCCGCCAGTGCTGGCTCGGCCTCGCCCGTGGCGGCATTGCCGAATTGTGCCGGCACCGGTGCCTCGGGCCGCTGGTAATGCGGCGCCATGCTCACGCAACCACCCAGCACCGTGGTGATCATTGCGGCCGCCAGGGCGCGCAGCAGCATCGGCCTCATGGGCTTGCCTCCGGGGCCGCGGCGTGGGCCGGCGCGCGGCCCGGGAACAGGCGGCGCACCAGCAGGTAGAACAACGGCACGAAGAACATGCCCAGCACCATCGAGGCGACCGTGCCGCCGGCCACGCCGGTACCCAGCGAGCGGCGCGCGGCCGAGCCGGCGCCGGTGGCGAACACCAGCGGCAGCACGCCCATCAGGAACGCCAGCGAGGTCATCACGATCGGCCGCAGGCGCAGATAGACGGCCTGCAGGATCGCCTCGCGGGTGTTCCTGCCCTGCTGTTCAAGGATGCGCGCGAACTCGACGATCAGGATGCCGTTCTTGGCCGCCAGGCCAATCGTGGTCAGCAGGCCGACCTGGAAGTACACGTCATTGTTGAGGCCACGCAGGTTCATCATCAGCACCGCACCAAACACGCCCACCGGCACCGCCAGCATCACCGCGAGCGGCACCGCCCAGCTTTCATACAGCGCGGCCAGGCACAGGAACACGAACAGCAGCGAGATGGCGTACAGCATTGGCGCCTGGTTGCCCGACAGCTGTTCCTGGTAGGCCATGTCCGACCAGGCATGGCTGAAGCCTTCCGGCAGTTTGTCGGCCAGGCGCGCGATCTCGGCCATCGCCTCGCCGGAACTGACGCCGGGCGCGGGCTGGCCGGTGATCTCCATCGCCGAGATGCCGTTGTAGCGTTGCAGCGCGGCCGGCGCGCTGGACCAGTGCGCGCTGACCAGCGACGACAGCGGCACCATCTGCCCAGCCTGGTTGCGCACGCTCCAGCGCTCGATGTCCTGCGGCTGCATGCGCGCGTCGGCCGTGCCCTGGATGAACACCTTCTTGATGCGGCCCTTGTAGATGAAGTTGTTGACGAAGTCGCCACCCAAGGCCGCATTCAAGGTGTCATTGATGTCCTGCGGATTCACGCCCATCGCCTGCGCCTTGGCGTCGTCCACCTTCACTGCATACACCGGCGCGTCTTCCAGGCTGGCGTAGCGCACGTTGACCAGCTTCGGATCCCTGGCGGCCTCCTTCAGCAGCGTGTTGCGCGCGGCCACGGCGGCGGCATGGCCGGCGCCGCCTTCGTCCTGCAGTTCCAGGGTGAAACCGCCCGCATCGCCCAGGCCAAGGATGGCCGGTGGCGAGGTGATGAACACCTGCGCATCGGGCACGCTGGCCATGGCCGCAGTCAACCGCGCGGCAATGGTGTCGGCGTCATCCTTGCGGTCATCCCAGTCCTTCAGGCGGATGAACGCCTGGCCGACGTTCTGGCCGCTGCCGGTGACACTGAAACCAGCGGTGGCCTGGATCGACAGCACGCCGTCGTCCTTCACCGCCGCCACACTGAGGCGGTCCATCACGGCACGCGTCTGCTCCAGGGTGGACCCGGCCGGCAGCTTCACCAGCGCGTTGAGCATGCCCTGGTCTTCATCGGGCAGGAACGCGCCCGGCAGGTGCCACAGCAGCAGGCCGGTGGCCACGCTCAGCACCAGGTAGAACAGGACGCCCAGCGTGCGCCGGCCAAGGAAGCCATCCACCCGGCGACGCAGGCCGTTGGACGTGCGCTCGAAGCGATGGTTGAACCAGATGAAGAACTTGCCCAGCAGGCCCGGCTCGCCGCCGTGGTCGCCATGCGGATGGCCGCCCTTGGGAATCGGGTGCAGGATGCTGCCGCACAGCGCCGGGGTGATGGTCATCGCCACCAGCACCGACAGGATCATCGCGGCGGCGATCGTCACCGAGAACTGGCGATAGATCACGCCGGTGACACCGCTGAAGAACGCCATCGGCAGGAACACCGCGGTCAGCACCAGCACGATGCCCACCAGCGCGCCGGTGATCTGGCCCATCGCCTTCAGCGTGGCCGGCTTCGGCGCCAGCCCTTCGAAGGTCATCACCCGTTCCACGTTCTCCACCACCACGATGGCATCGTCCACCAGCAGGCCGATGGCCAGCACCAGTGCGAACATGGTCAGCGTGTTGATCGAATAGCCAAATGCCGCCAACACGCCGAAGGTGCCCAGCAGCACTACCGGCACTGCGATGGTCGGGATCAGCGTGGCCCGCCAATTCTGCAGGAACAGGTACATCACCAGCACCACCAGGATGATGGCTTCGATCAGGGTGATCACCACTTCCTTCAGCGAAATGGTCACAAATGGCGTGGTGGTGAACGCCACGTGGTAGCTGTAGCCGTGCGGCCAGTACTTCTGCAACTGCTGCAGGCGGGTCTCGATGGCCTTGGACACGGCGATGGCGTTAGCACCGGCATTGAGTTCGATACCCAGCGATGCAGACGGCTTGCCGTTGAAGGTGCTGATGCTGTCGTAGCTTTCCGGGCCCAGGCCGATCTTCGCCACGTCACCCAGGTGCACCACGCTGCCATTGGCATCGGCCTTGAGCACCACCTGCGCGAACTGCTCGGGCGTGTGCAGGCGGCTGCGTGCGGTGACCGTGGCGTCCAGCTGCTGGCCCTTCAGTGCCGGCTGGCCACCCAGCTCACCGGCCGAGACGTCGGTGTTCTGCGCCTGCAGTGCGGTCTCGATGTCCGACGGCATCAGCGCGTACTGGCGCATCTTCTCCGGGTCCAGCCAGATGCGCATGGCGTATTCCTGGCCGATCGGCTGGATGTTGCCGACACCACTGACGCGGCTGATCTGGTCGTCGATGCGCGCCTCCATGAAGTTGGCGACATCGAAGTTGTCCATGCTGCCGTCTTCGCTGGTGAACGACAGCACCTCGAAGATCGAACCACTGGACTTGGTGATGGTCAGGCCGTTCTGCTGCACCGCCTGCGGCAGCGTCGCCATCGCCGCCTGCAGCTGGTTCTGCACCTGCACCTGCGCGGTGTCCGGATTGGTGCCGGTGGCAAACACCAGGTTGACCTGCGCCGAGCCATCGGAGGCGCTGGTGGAGGTCATGTACATCAGGTGGTCCAGGCTCTGCTGGGACTGCTCGATGACCTGGGTGACCGCGTTTTCCACGGTCTGCGACGAGGCACCGGTGTAGGTGGCGCGGATGGTGATGGTGGGTGGGGCGATCTGCGGATAGCGGTCCACCGGCAGGATCAGGATCGCGAGCAGGCCGAGCAGGCTGACCGCGATGGCGATCACCCAGGCGAAGATCGGCCGGTCGATGAAGAAACGAACCATGTGTGGCAGGCCTCAGTGCGACGTTTCGTCGGTGTTGCCATTCGGGTCGATCGCCGGCATTGCGGCCAGCTGCGCGGTGGTGGCCGCCACCGCCTGCACCTGCTGGCCAGGCGCTACCGCGCTGCCGTTGCTGACGATCACCCGTTCGCCGGTCTTGAGACCATCGGTGATCTGCCACTGGTTGCCGACCACCTGGCCGGTGCTGACCCGGCGCTCGACCACATGATCCTTGGCGTCGAGCAGGCGCAGCAACGGCTCGCCACGTTCATTGCGCAGCACCGCCTTCTGCGGCACCAGCAGGGCGCGCGCATCGGTGGCCATCGGCAGCACCGCCTTCAGGTACATGCCCGGCAGCAGCAGGCCCTCCGGGTTCGGAATGACCGCGCGCAGCACCACGTTGCCGGTGCCCGGGTCGACTGCGCTGCCGACGAACTCCAGGGTGCCTTCATGCGCATACGTGCTGCCGTCCTCCAGCAGCACCTTCACCTGTGCCTTGCCGTCGATGGCTTTCACCAGGCCGGCATCGAGCTGCCTGCGCAGCGCCAGCATCTGCGTGCTGGACTGGGTGACATCCAGGTACACCGGGTCCAACCGCTGGATGGTCGCCAGCGCCGCGTCCTGGCCGGCGGTAACCAGCGCGCCGGCGGTAACGCTGGAGGTGCCGATGCGGCCCGCGATCGGTGCAGTCACCCGGGTGTAGTCAAGGTTGATGCGCGCGGCCTGCAATGCGGCGCGCGCGGCGATCACGTTCGCCTGTGCCTGCTTCAGCGCCGAGGTGGCATCGTCGGCGTCCTGCTTGCTTGCTGCATCCATGCCCAGCAGCGTGCGGGTGCGCTCGGCCTTCGGCTGCGCCGACAACACAGTGGCCTCGGCCTGCGCCAGCTGGCCACGCGCGGTATCGAAGGCGGCCTGGTACGGCGCCGGGTCGATCTGGTACAGCACCTGGCCGGCGCTGACCTGCTGGCCTTCGGTGAACAACCGCTGGCGGACCAGGCCGCCGATCTGCGGGCGCACCTCGGACACCTCGAACGGTACGGCGCGACCGGGCAGGATCTGCTGCAGCGCCAGCGGCTGTGCGCTGGCAGTGATGACGCCCACTTCAGGGATGGCCGGGGCCTCGGACCTGCCCGCCGAGCAGGCCGCAAGGGCCAGCAGCAGGGGCAGCAACAGCGGACGGGGAGAACGGGACAGCGGGCGCAGGAGTGACATGAGGGGGCGTGGGGGCCTTGCGTTGACCCGTGCACGCTGCCGTGGAACTGTGCAGAGAATATGGAGATTGTGCGACCGGCTCAGCGGGCGCTTGCTTTCGGCGCCGCATGCGCCGCTAATGGCCCGGCGATGGCGAAGATTCGACTCAAATTCGGCCTGACCGCGAAGACCTTCCTCGCGATCTTCACCGCCTGCCTGCTGGTGCTGGCAGTGAACGGCATTGCCAGCCGCGTGGCGTTCCAGACCGGCTTCCTGGACTACCTCAATGACCAGGGCGATCTGCGCATGCAGCGGGTGATGCCGCACCTGCAGCGCGAGTACAGCGCGCACGGCGGCTGGGAGCATCTGCGCGGCGACAGTGACCGCTGGGCGCGGCTGCTGCGCCCGGACCTGGCCCATGGGCACGAGGGACCCGTGCCACCGCTGTCCGACCAGACCGGCGTTCCCTCCCGCCTGGGCCTGTTCGATGCACAGCATCGGTTCGTAGCCGGCAACCCGGACGCCACCAGCGACGACGAGCCGCACGCCGTGCAGGTGGACGGGCACACGGTCGGCTGGCTGGGCATGGTGCCGTTCCAGACCGTCATCGCCACCAACGACCTGAACTTCTACAACACCCAGATGCGTGCGTGGTGGGTGATCGGCATCGCGCTGCTGCTGGTGACGGTACTGCTGGCCTGGCTGGTATCGCGCGCGCTGCGCCAGCGCCTTGCAAAACTGGCGGCGGCCACCCACCGGCTCGCCGCTGGCGACTACGCCACCCGCATCGAGCGCACCAGCGATGACGAGCTGGATGCACTGGTCAACGACTTCAACCGGATGGCGCAGGCGCTGGACGACACCGAGCGCAACCGCCGTGCCTTCATCGCCGACATCTCGCACGAACTGCGCACGCCGCTGGCGGTGGTTCGTGCCGAACTGGAAGCCATCGAGGACGGCATCCGCCCGTTGGACCGCGCCAACCTCGGTGCCCTGCAGGGCGAGATCCGCCAACTGGGCAAGTTGATCGACGACCTGCACGACCTGTCGATGACCCAGTCCGGCGGCCTGGCCTACCGCTTCGCGCCGCTGGACCTGGCGGCGCTGCTGCGCAGCGAGCTCAATGGCATGCGCGTGCGCTTCTCAACGGCGGGGCTGGCACTGGAGGAGGACCTGCCCGCCACACCGCTGCAGGTATCCGGTGACGAACGGCGCCTGCAGCAGGTGCTGGCCAACCTGCTGGAGAACGCATTGCGCTACACCCACGCCGGGGGCCGCGTACGCGTGCAGGCAGCGCGCGTGCCTGCCGGCGTGCAGCTGATCGTGGAAGACACCGCGCCAGGCGTGCCGGCCGACAAGTGCGCGCTGCTGTTCGAGCGCTTCTACCGGGTGGAGAGCTCGCGCAACCGGGCCAGCGGCGGCAGCGGGCTGGGCCTGGCCATCAGCCACAACATCATCCTCGCCCACCACGGCCTCATCCACGCCGAGCCCTCGCCGCTGGGCGGGCTGCGCGTGGTCATTACCCTGCCGGAGCCTGCATGAGCCCGTCCCCCGCCGCGTCCGCGAAGATCCTGATCGTCGAGGATGAGCCACGCCTGGCCTCGGTGCTGCGCGACTACCTGGCCGCCGCCGGGATGACCAGCGAATGGGTGGACGATGGCGGCCAGGTGATCGACGCATTCGCGCGCTACCAGCCCGACCTGGTGCTGCTGGACCTGATGCTGCCGCAGCGCGATGGCGTGGACCTGTGCCGCGAACTGCGCGCCAGCAGCGATGTGCCGGTGATCATGGTCACCGCACGGGTGGAAGAGATCGACCGCCTGCTGGGCCTGGAAATCGGTGCCGACGACTACATCTGCAAGCCGTTCAGTCCGCGCGAAGTGGTCGCACGGGTGATGGCGGTGCTGCGTCGCTACCGCCCGGACCCCGCTGCGCGGGCCAACAGCGGGCTGCATATCGACGAACCGGCAGCCCGCGCCACCTGGAACGGCAAGGGCCTGGACCTGACCCCGGTCGAATACCGCCTGCTGCGCACGCTGCTGGCCACGCCGGGCCGGATCTGGGCGCGCGACGAGCTGCTCGACCGCCTCTATCTGGACCATCGCGTGGTGGTCGACCGCACCGTCGACAGCCACGTGCGCAACCTGCGCCGCAAGCTGGCCGACGCCGGCATGGAAGGCGAACCGATCCGTTCGGTGTATGGCATGGGCTACAGCTACGAACCGTGATCGCGTTCGCCGGGCTTGGCCCGGCGCTACCCCGTCATGCCTCGTCGACGAACGTCACCCTCTGGTAGCGCCGGGCCATGCCCGGCGAGCGCAGCGATGCAGACCTGCGCTACAGTCGAGAACGCTCGACATTAAGAACACAACTGCATGGACGACATCCACCCGATCGCGCCGGACAAGCGCGCCGCCATCCTTTCCACCCTGGCCGACATCGAACAGCGCTACGACGTACGCGTGCTGCTGGCCTGCGAATCCGGCAGCCGTGGCTGGGGCTTCTCTTCGCCGGACAGCGACTACGACGCACGCTTCATCTACGTGCATCGCCAGCCGTGGTATCTCAGCGTCAACGAGAGCACCGGTCCCGGCGAAGCGCAGCGCGATGTGATCGAACTGCCGATCGACGATGAGCTCGACGTCAGCGGCTGGGACCTGCGCAAGGCACTGCGGCTGGTCTCAAAATCCAATCCGACACTGATCGAATGGCTGCGTTCGCCGATCGTGTACCGGCAGGACGACGCCGCCGTGGTGCAGCTGTGGGAGGCCGCAAAGTCCTTCTATTCGCCGCTGGGCACGTGGTGGCACTACTTCAGCATGGCGCGCTCGAACCATCGCGGGTACCTGCGTGGCGAGATGGTACGCACCAAGAAGTACCTGTACGTGCTGCGCCCACTGCTGGCCTGCCAGTGGATCGAGCACGAGCAGACACCTCCGCCGATGGCCTTCGAGGATCTGCTGGATCGACTGCTGCCGCATGGCCCGGTGCGTGAAGCCATCGATGCCCTGCTGGTAGTGAAACGCGCCAGTGCCGAGGTCAATGCCGGACCCCGCATCGCGGCGATCAGCGATTTCATCGATCGTGAGCTGGCCACCCGGACTGCGCAGGCGCCACAGCTGCCCGTAGGACACGGTGATGCGGCGTGGCTGGATGAGCTGTTCCGGCAGGTGCTGGCCAAGCACGCGCCGGCATGAAGCGCCGCAGCTGCTTCCGGTCGTGCCGGCCGCTGGCCGGCAACCCCAGAATTCCAGGTACGCCCATTGACGTTGCCAGCCAGCGGCCGGCACTACCACACGGGTATCATCGTCGCGAACACCCTGATTTCCGGAGACACCGATGAACCCGCTGCGCCCCTTCCGCGACAAGATGCCCGTCCTCGGCGAGCGCGTGTACATCGATCCGGCCTGCACCGTCATCGGTGACGTGGAGCTGGCCGAGGACGTATCGGTGTGGCCGGGCACGATCATCCGCGGTGATGTCAATCACGTGCGCATCGGCGCGCGCACCAACGTGCAGGACGGCACCATCATCCACGTCAGCCACCACAGCCCCTACAACAAGGCCGGCTACCCGACCCTGATCGGCGAAGGCGTGACCGTCGGCCACGGCTGCATCATCCATGCCTGCACGATCGGCGACTACAGCCTGATCGGCATGGGCGCCTGCATCCTCGACGGTGCGCGCGTCGAGCGCCATGGCTTCGTCGGCGCCGGTGCGGTGGTCGGCCCGGGCAAGGTGGTCGGCGAAGGCGAGCTGTGGGTGGGCAATCCGGCCCGCCCGGCCCGCACGCTGAGCGACAAGGAGATCGAGTCGCTGCACTACTCGGCCGACCACTACGTGCGGCTGAAGGACGAATACCTGGGCTGAGCAGCCAACGCCGCCATGCGGCTCTGCTAAAGTCTGGGCCCGACCAGGACCTGTCGAGACCCCCATGCCTGTGGCTGCCTGCCGGAGAGGACTCCGGCGCCCACAACGAAGGCCATCGCACTGATGGCCGCACCGATGCTCGATACCTACCGCGAGGTGGTGACGCCGGAGGGTGTGCCGCTGCAGCTGCCGGCAGCCGGCCCGGTGCCACGGGCGATGGCGTGGCTGGTGGATCTGGGTGTGCGCATCGCGGTACTGGTGGTGATGTCGATTCCACTGGCACTGCTGGATTCGTTCGGCTCCGGGCTCGGCCTGGTGCTGATGTTCCTGGTGTACTGGGCCTACCCGATCGTCTGCGAAGCGCTGTGGGGCCGTACCCTCGGCAAGCGCGCGCTGGGCCTGCGCGTGCTTGCGCGCGATGGCGCGCCGGTAGGCTGGATGGCTGCCATCACCCGCAACCTGCTGCGCACCGTGGACATGCTGCCGTTCGGCTATGCACTGGGCCTGATCAGCAGCCTGTTCGATCCCCATGGCCGTCGCCTGGGCGATCTGGTGGCCGGCACCGTGGTGGTGCATGCGCCCGCGCTGTACCTGCCGCCTCCGCCCACCATCGACAGCGTGCTGGCCCCGCCGCAGCCGCTGCGACCGGAAGAGCAGGCCGCGCTGATGGCCTTCGCCGAGCGCGCGCCACGGCTGTCGGCGGCCCGCCAGCAGGAACTGGCCGGCATCGCCGAACCGCTGACCGGCACCCACGGCCAGGTCGGCGTACTGCGCCTGTATGCCATGGCCAACTGGCTGTTGGGGCGGCGATGAAGCAGGAACAGTTCGTCGCCCGCTACCAGCAGGAATGGCAGGACCTGGAACACTGGCTGCTGCTGCGTGCTGGTGCTGCGCGGCGCACGCGGCGCAAAGCCAGCGCGCTGGCAGTGGACGACGCCGCCTTCCCGCAGCGCTACCGGCGCCTGTGCCAGCAGCTGGCACTGGCCCGCGAGCGCGGCTACAGCCCGCAGCTGGTGCAGCGCCTGCAGCAGTTGATGCAGCAGGGCCACAGTGTGCTGTACCGCACGCCGCCGACGCGCTGGCGCGGTGCACTGGAATTCCTGGTGGCCGACTTCCCGCTGCTGGTGCGCAGCCAGGCGCGCAGCATGTGGGTGGCACTGGCGATGTTCGCGCTGCCGGCGGTGGCCTGCTTCGTGCTGGCGCAGCTCTACCCGGACCTGATCCACATTGTGATGGACAACCGCCAGATCGCCGAGATGGAGCGCATGTACGATCCAGCGGCCGAACGCCTCGGGCGTGACAGCGGCACGGACTGGATGATGTTCGGCCACTACATCCTGAACAACATCAGCATCGCCCTGCGTACCTTCGCCAGTGGCCTGCTGGCCGGCCTGGGCACGCTGCTGGTGCTGCTGTTCAACGGCGTGATCATCGGTTCAGTGGCCGGCCACCTGCAGCACATCGGCCATGGCGATCCGTTCTGGCGCTTCGTCGCAGGCCATGGTGCGTTCGAGCTGACCGCGATCGTGATCGCCGGCGGTGCCGGCCTGCAGCTGGGCATGAAACTGCTGGCCCCCGGCCGGCGCAGCCGCCTGGATGCCCTGGTCGAAGGCGGCCGCATCGGGGCCCGGCTGTGCCTGGGCGTGGCGTTCATGCTGCTGGTGGCCGCGTTCATCGAAGCGTTCTGGTCGTCGATTGCCGAAGTGCCGGCGTGGGGCAAGTTCAGCGTGGCCGGCGTGCTGTGGGCCGGCGTGCTGCTGTGGCTGTGGCGCGGCGGGCGCGGAGGCGGCAATGCGCATTGACCGCCTGGACGTGGCGCTGCGCGCGCGCAGTGGCTGGGAAGCAATGGAGCTGGGCAGCGCCCTGTCGCGCCGCCACGCACGTGCGGTATGGGGCAGCTGGCTGCTGGCCAGTGCGCCGCTGTTCGTGATCTTCAACGCGTTGGGCTGGTGGCTGGATGCGTTCGGCTGGGCCTGGCTGGCGATGTGGTGGTGCAAGCCGCTGTTCGAGCGCGCACCGCTGTACGTGCTGTCGCGCGGCATCTTCGGTGAGCCGGTGGGCGCGCTGGCAGCGCTGCGTGCGCAGCGCAGCTGGGGCAATGCAGGCTTCTGGGGCTACCTGGGCTGGCGCCGCTTCAGCGTACTGCGCAGCCTGTGCCTGCCGGTGAACCTGCTGGAAGGCAACGCGCCGGCCCAGCGCGGTGCACGCCGCCGCGCCGTGGCGGCCGGTGCCGCGGGCGCCGCCGTCGTGCTGACCGTGGCCTGCATGGCCTTTGAAGGGGTGCTGGTGTCCGGCGCGATCGGCGCGGTGTTCATGTTCATGCCACTGGAGCTGATGTCCGAATCATGGCGTGCCGCATGGGACATGATCGGCCAGGACACGCCTGCCTGGGCGCAGCTGGGCTTCAACTTGGCGTGCTGGCTGGCATCGGTGCTGATCGGACCGTTCTATGTCGGCGCCGGCTTCGGCCTGTACTTGAACCGGCGTACGCAGATGGAAGCGTGGGACGTGGAGATCGCCCTGCGCCGCCTGCGCGAGCGGCTGCTGCCGGCAGCATCGACGCTGGCGCTGCTGCTGTGCCTTGCCCTGCCGCTGGCCTCCGCGCCAGTGCATGCGCAGGACGCGCAGACAGTCGCTGGGCAGGCCGGCGATGCCGAAGAGGACGAGGGCCGTGCGGAAGAACCCGCCACTGCGGCCAACGATCCGGCCAATACGCCGGCGATGATCTTCGGTGCGGCGCCGGTGGACACCGCCGGTTTCCGCCAGGCGGTGAACCGCGCCTATGAGGATCCGCTGCAGCGCCCGACCCGCCAGGTCACGCGCTGGAAGCCGATCGAACAGGCCGAGGAAAAAAAGAAGGAAGACAAGGCGCTGCAGAGCGACGGCAGCGACAAGGGCGAGCGCAGCAACCGCAAGGCCAGCATTGCCTGGCTGGCGCGCCTGGCCGAGTGGGGTCTGTGGGGCCTGCTGGGCGTCCTGCTGCTGGTGCTGTTGTTGACCGCCCGTCTGTGGCTGCCGTGGCTGCGCGGCAGTGGCCGGCGCAAGGCCGAGGCTGCACCACAGGTGGTGGAGGAGCAGGTGGAGCTGCCGGTCGTGCTGCCGCCGGACGTGGCCACCCAGGCCGGCCTGCTGTGGGACCAGGGCCGGCCGCGTCAGGCGCTGGCCCTGCTGTACCGCGCCAGCGTACGCACCGTGGGCGAGCGCAGCGGCATCGCGCTTCCGCCCGGTGCCACCGAAGCGCAATGCCTTCGCGCCTCGCGGCGCATGCCCGATGCCACCGACCGTGACCTGTTCGCGCGCATCGTGCGCATGTGGCAGTACGCCGCCTACGGTGGCCGCCTGCCCAGCCGCGCCGATTTCGATGCACTGGCCGACACGCTGCGCCAGCAATACCGGTGGCTGGCATGAGCCCGCGCCTGTTCTGGTCGCTGTTGCTGGGCGGGCTGGTGCTGCTCGGCGTACCGCTGACGATCCTCTTTCTGCGCACGCATGAGCGGGTGACCGAGACCGTGCAGCTGCCGCCGCAGGGCGAAGCTGGCTACAACCCGCTGTACGTGCTTGGCCAGGCACTGCGCGCCGATGGCATCGACGTGCACTCGCGGCCGCGGCTGGACCTGCAGCAGATGGCGCTGGGTCCGCGCGATACGGTGGTGCTGCTGCAGGACAGCAGCGAACTGCCGGCACCGGCGGCCAGGGCCCTGCTGGCCTGGGTCGATGGTGGTGGCCATCTGCTGGTGCGTACGCCGCCACCCGCAGAGGACGACGCCAGCAGTACGCAGGGACCGCTGCTGGACCAGCTCGGCGTGGACAGCCTGTACCAGCAGAGCGACTGCCAGCCGTTCCACGTCATCGACGATCCCAGCCATGTGGAGTTCTGCGGTGGTCGCCGCTTCACGCTGGGCTTTGCCGCCCGTACACAAGCCGAACGGCGTTGGGGCAACGAGCGCAACCTGGTGTTCGCGCGACTGCGCCACGGGCAGGGCAAGGTGAGCGTGCTGGCCGACATGGAGTTCATGCGCGGCGAGGTGGATTCGCCGGCAGCACGCCTGGCGTCGGCTGCGGGCAAGGCGAGCGACGGCCTGCACGATCTCTCGCACCGCGACCTGACCCGTTATCTGCTCGATCCGAACTACGGCAAGGGCACTTTCTGGCTGGTCTACGCCAGCCGCCCGCCGTCGCTGTGGGCGCGCCTGTTCTACCAGGGCTGGCCGGTGTGGGCGCCGCTGCTGCTGGCCCTGCTGGGCTGGCTGTGGGGCCGTTCGCAACGCTTCGGCAGCCGCCTGCCGTCGCCGGTGCTGGAACGCCGCTCGCTGCTGGAACACGTGCGTGCCAGCGGCGAGCTGCTGCTGCGCTTCGGCCACGGCGCGCGCCTGTACCACGCCGTGCTCGCCCTGTTCCTGCATCGCCTGCGCCTGCGCGCACCGGTGGCTGCCGCACTGGAGGGCGCCCCCCGCGAACAGGCCATCGCCGAACTGCTGAAGTGGCCGCAAGGCCGCGTTGCCAGCGCGCTCACGCCGCCTCCGCCGCACGATTCCTCCGCCCTGCGCGAGCGCATCCGCTTGCTGCTCCAGATGAGATCCCTGCTATGACCGAAGTCCCCGAGCTGCCGGCGGCCGCCAACGCCCGCCTGATCGAACGCGTCGATGCCATCCGCGATGCCGTCGGCCACGCCTTCATTGGCCAGGCCGATGTACTGGACCAGATCCTGGTGGCCCTGCTGGCCGGTGGCCATGTGCTGATCGAGGGCGTGCCCGGGCTGGGCAAGACCCTGCTGGTGCGGGCACTCGCGCAGGCGCTGGAGCTGGATTATGGCCGCGTGCAGTTCACCCCCGACCTGATGCCCAGCGACGTCAGTGGCCATGCGGTGTACGACCCGAAGAGCGAGAGCTTCAGGATCCGCCGTGGCCCGGTGTTCACCAATCTGCTGTTGGCCGACGAGATCAACCGTGCGCCGGCCAAGACCCAGTCGGCACTGCTGGAAGTGATGCAGGAAGGCCAGGTGACCATCGAAGGCAAGGCGTTCACCCTGGCGCCGCCGTTCATGGCGCTGGCCACGCAGAACCCGCTGGAGCAGGAAGGCACCTACCCGCTGCCAGAGGCACAGCTGGACCGCTTCCTGCTGAAGGTGCTGATCGACTACCCGCAACTGGAGGACGAGAAGCGCATGGTGACCGCGATCACCAGTGGCCGTGCCGCCAGCGATTTCGACCTGAGCCAGGTGCCACGCGTGCTCGGTGCCGGCGAACTGCTGGAACTGCAGCGTGCGACCGCGGCGATCACCGTCGATGACGAAGTGATCGACTACGCGGTGCGGATTGTGGCGGCCACGAGGCAGTGGCCAGGCATCGCGGTCGGCGCTGGCCCGCGCGGCAGCATCGCGCTGGTGCGTGCCTCGCGCGCGCAGGCGGTGCTGGCCGGCCGTGACTTCGTCACGCCCGACGACGTGCGCGACATTGCTCGCCCGGCACTGCGCCACCGCATTGCACTGGCCCCGGAGCTGCAGATCGAAGGCCAGGACGCCGACGACGTGCTGGGCGCACTGCTGGCCAAGGTGGAAGCACCGCGCCGATGAGGCCTGCCCCGCTGCTGCTGGCGCTGCTGCTGGCCTGGGCCGCCCTGGGCGGCCTGGTGCTGGGCGGGTTGCTGCCGCGCTGGAGCTGGGCGCTGGCCGCGGCGGCCATCGCGTTGCCTGCGCTGTTCGACCTGTGGCGGCAATCGCGGCGTCCGTCGCCGCAGGTACAGCGCGAACTGCCCGAAGCGCTGGCGCTGGGCGTGCGCCGCGAGGCGGCGCTGCGGCTGCAGGCCGAGCAAGCGATGACGGTGCAGGTGTTCGACCTGGTCCCCGGCGGCTGGCCGCTGGAATCGCTGCCACAGCGCGTGCGCCTGCGGGCCGGTAGCGCCTCCACGCTGCACTATCACCTGCAGCCGCTGCAGCGCGGGCACTTCCGCTTCGAAGGCGTGCACCTGCGCATGCGCTCGCCGTGGCGCCTGTGGTGGCAGCAACGCACGCTGCCGCCCGTACTGGACGTGCGGGTCTATCCGAACTTCGTCCCGCTCACGCGCTTTGCGTTGTTCAGTGCTGACCAGGCCTCGCGGCTGGTCGGTGCACACGTGAAGCGCCGCCGTGGTGAAGGCACCGACTTCCACCAGATGCGCGAGTATCGCGTCGGCGACAGCCTGCGCCAGCTGGACTGGAAGGCCACCGCGCGTGCGCGCAAGCTGATCTCGCGCGAGTACCAGGACGAGAAGAACCAGCAGTTGCTGCTGATGCTCGACAGTGGCCGGCGCATGCTGGCCAGCGAAGGCGGGCTCTCGCACTTCGACCATGCCTTGAATGCCTCGCTGGTGGTGGCCTACCTGGCGCTGCGCCAGGGCGATGCCGCCGGCCTGTTCGCTGCCGGTGGCGAACGCCGCTGGGTCGCGCCGCAGCGCGGCATGGGCACGGTCGAGCACCTGCTGCGCGCCAGCTACGATCTGCAGCCACGCGCGGTGGCCACCGACTACCTGGCCGCCGCCACCGAGGTATCGCTGCGCCAGCGGCGACGTGCGCTGGTGATGCTGGTCAGCAACGTGCGCGATGAAGACATCGAAGACCTGCTGGCGGCGGTGCGCCTGCTGCAGCGGCGCCACCTGGTGTGCGTGGCCAGCCTGCGCGAGCGCGAGCTGGACGGCGTGCTGGAGGGCGAAGTGCAGACACTGGAAGACGCCACCCAGGCCGGTGCCGCCGCGCTGTACCTGCAGCAGCGCGCGAAGGCGCACGAAGCGCTGCGCAGCGAGAAGGTGATGGTGCTGGACGTCACCGCCGACGCCCTGCCCGGCGCGCTGGTGGAGCGCTACCTGGCGGTGAAGCGCGAAGGGCTGCTCTGAGCCGAGCGCGGGCTCGGCTCTACACGGATCGGGTTGTCTGTAGCGCCGAGCCCATGCTCGGCTGCCGGCCAGCGGCCGGCACTACCTACCCCTGCAGCAAGCGCCGCTGCAACCGCTCCACCGCACGCTGCAGCAGCACCCGGTTACGGGCCAGCTTCATCCACTGCGGCAGGCGCGAGAACATGGATCGATGATGGCCGCGGCCTTCGCGCAGCGTCGCGCCCGCGTATTCGTGCAGTGCCTGCAGATGTTCGGCGTTGTAGGCCCACAGCAGGCCCGCGCGGGTCGATTCGACCAGGCGCAGCGGCAGACCGAAATGCGGATCGGCAGGCTCGGCGTCACGCAGGGGACGCGTCAACACCGTGACCTCGGTGCTGCGATCGCACTGTGCGCATCGGGCGGGGAAGGAGGCAGGCGCGGGGATGCCGGCGGGAATCGGCCGACACACATGCAGCCACTGATGCCCGCAGAATCCACAGGGATGGCGGCCCAGAATGCGGACTGCACCCACCCAGTCGCCGCTGTCCAATGCAGCGCTGCAAGCGGTGCAGCGGAAACGCGCGGTCCATCGATAGGGTTCCCAGCGGGCGATCACCCAACCGGGGGCATCGCAGCGGTGGCAACGCACCGCGACGCGGTCCGCGAAGGCCTGCAGGCTGCGCCCGTCATCGAAATGCCGGCCCGGCGCGGGCGTGGCACGTCCATGCCGGCCAGGCCAACGCCGCACCGTCATCAGACGTAGATCCGCGTCGGCGCCTCGTCGACGATCGCGTGCGGCACGAAGCGCGCACTGTCGCGGGTGATCGCGCTGTCGTCCTCGCGGATGCCGATGCCGCAGGCGTGGTCACCCACCACCCAGCTGCCGATCAGCGGGTAGCCGCCTTCGAAGCGGGTCAGCGGATGGGCGCGCTGGATGATCGCCGGGCCGTCATAGGGACCGTCGCTGCGCTGGGTGCTGCCATCGGCCAGGTGCATCTCGATGTTGGCACCTTCGCGCGAGAACAGCGGCTTGCGCACCCAGCCCGACGCCAGCGCGCTGCCGTCATCGAAGTGCGCCTCCAGCAGGTTCGGATGGCCTACGTTGCGCTGCCACAGCAACGGCAGGATGCCCTTGTTGCTCAGCACTGCCTTCCATGCCGGCTCCAGCAACTGCACGCCCGAACCGGGCAGCGCGCGGCCGAACTCTTCGGCCATCAGGTCTTCCAGCGGGTACAGCTTGAACAGCGTGCCGATCACCGAATCATCCAGCGCGGTGAAGCGGCCGTCCTCGGACAGGCCGATGTCCTCGATCGCGATGGCCTGGCCATGCATGCCGGCCTGCGACGCGCAGTCGCGCAGGTACTCGACCGTGCCACGGTCTTCTTCCGAGCTTCCCACCGCGCTGAAGTACAGCGGCGGCGGCAGCTGCGTGGCCAGTTCGCCGAAGCGCTCGACCAGTGCCTCATGGATCGCATTGAACTGGTCGGCATGCTGCGGCAGGCGGCCGGCGTTGCGCTGGTCTTCCAGCCACTGCCACTGGAAGAAGCTGGCCTCGAACAGCGAGGTCGGCGTGTCGTAGTTCAGCTCGTACAGCTTGGCCGGACCGGTGCCGTCGTAGGCCAGGTCCAGGCGGCCGTAAAGGTGCGGCTGGCGCTGGCGCCAGCTGTCGGCGATCCAGTCGCGGTAATGCGACGGAATCGCCAGCTGGTCCATCAACCGCTCGCTGCCGATGACATCACCGACCAGATCCAGCGCCATCTGGTGCAGCTCGGCACTGGGGTCTTCGATGTCCTGTTCGATCTGGCGCAGGGTGAAGGCGTAGTACGCGCTTTCATCCCAGTAGGGCTGGCCATCGATGGTATGGAAACGGAAACCCGCTTCCTCCGCGCGTGCCCGCCACTGGGCACGCTCGGCAATCCGGATGCGCTGCATGGGTCGATCAGCCGCCGTAGCTGCCGCTGGTGCTGCGGCGTGCGCTGGTGTTGCCGAAGCCACCACGGCTGGCAGTGACCGCACGGTTCGGTTCGCTGGTGACCGGTGCCAGGCCGGCCTTGCCGGCACCGATGCCGCTGGCGGTGTTCAGGCCACCGGTGCCGCCCGGTGCCGGGCGCGCCCAGCCAGCGTTCTTGTCCTGGTAAGCCGGTGCCGACGCCGGCGCCTGCGGGGCGAGGCCGCCGCGGTTGCTCAGCATCTGCGACATGAAGAAGCCCATCATCATCGGGCCGATGAACGAGGTGCCGGCCGAGGTGTGCTGCTGCACGCACTGCTCCGGCTTGTAATCCTTCTCGCAGGCTTCCTTGCTGGCGTACTTCGGCGCCGCATCGGCGGCCTGCTTCTGCGCTTCGGCGAAGGCATTGCGGCACGACGACGGGTCGCCGGTGGCCTCGGTGCAGGCCTCGACCGAGGTGTACAGGCCTTCCTGCACCTTCACTTCCGGCTCCTTCTGGCAGGCGGTGAACAGCAGCGGCGCGGCGCTCATCAGCAGCAGCGCGGTGGTGCGGGAACGTTTCATGGCCTCATGCCCTGTCGACGGATCAATGCCCCAATGATGCCAAATCCTCACCAACAACCGGAATCGGCAAAGTGGGAAAGATGAACGGAATTTCATTTTCGTCGTTCCCCATCAGCCACGCATGACGTGGATCCATCGTGTCGACCAAGGTCGACACCTACCAACAGCCACAGGAAACTGTCGAAGGCGGGCTGGGTCCCGCGGATAGCCCAGCTGATGCTGTTGAGGTTGCCGGCCAGCGGCCGGCGCTACCACGGGTGCAGGGCGCAGCCCTGCCACTCCCTTCCCGGTGGTTGCAGCAGCAACCGAAAAAATTGGCCATGATCGGCTGACCCCCACGTCGTACGGCCCGCCCGTTCCGCCCGCCATGCCCGAATACCGTTCCCGCACCTCCACCGCCGGCCGCAACATGGCCGGCGCCCGCGCCCTGTGGCGTGCCACCGGCATGAAGGACGGCGACTTCCACAAGCCGATCATTGCCATCGCCAACTCCTTCACCCAGTTCGTGCCCGGCCACGTGCACCTGAAGGACCTCGGCCAGCTGGTCGCGCGCGAAATCGAACAGGTCGGTGGCGTCGCCAAGGAATTCAACACCATCGCCGTGGACGACGGCATCGCGATGGGCCACGACGGCATGCTGTATTCGCTGCCCAGCCGCGAGATCATCGCCGACGCCGTGGAGTACATGGTCAACGCGCACTGCGCCGACGCGCTGGTGTGCATCAGCAACTGCGACAAGATCACCCCCGGCATGCTGATGGCTGCGCTGCGCCTGGACATCCCGGTGGTGTTCGTCTCCGGCGGGCCGATGGAAGCGGGCAAGACCAAGCTGTCCGAGCACAAGCTGGACCTGGTCGACGCGATGGTGGTGGCCGCCGATGACAGCGCCTCCGACGAGAAGGTCGCAGCCTTTGAACGCAGCGCCTGCCCCACCTGCGGCTCCTGCTCGGGCATGTTCACCGCCAACTCGATGAACTGCCTGACCGAAGCGCTGGGCCTGTCGCTGCCCGGCAACGGCACTACGCTGGCCACCCATGCCGACCGCGAGGCGCTGTTCCGCCGCGCCGGCCGCCTGATCGTCGAGCTCTGCCATCGCTGGTACGGCGGCGAAGACCCGAGCGCGCTGCCGCGCGGGATCGCCACCCAGGCCGCGTTCGCCAACGCGATGACCCTGGACATCGCCATGGGCGGCTCCACCAACACCATCCTGCATCTGCTGGCCGCAGCGCAGGAAGCGGAGGTCGACTTCGACCTGACCCACATCGACGCGCTGTCGCGACGCGTCCCGCAGCTGTGCAAGGTGGCGCCGAACACACCGAAGTACCACATCGAGGACGTGCACCGCGCCGGCGGCGTGTTCGGCATCCTCGGGGAGCTGGATCGCGCCGGCCTGCTCGATACCACAGTGCCGACCGTGCACAGCGCCAGCCTGGCCGAGGCGCTGGAGCGCTGGGACGTGGTGCGCAGTGACAACGACACCCTGCACACCTTCTTCAAGGCCGGTCCGGCCGGCATCCCCACGCAGGAGGCCTTCAGCCAGGCCACGCGCTGGCCCGCGCTGGACCTGGACCGCGCCGAGGGCTGCATCCGCTCGCTGCAACATGCGTATTCGCTGGAGGGTGGCCTGGCTGTACTGCGCGGCAATCTGGCCGTCGATGGCTGCGTGGTGAAAACCGCCGGCGTGGACGAATCGATCCATGTGTTCGAAGGCCCCGCGCGCGTCTATGAAAGCCAGGACGCCGCCGTCGCCGGCATCCTCGCCGACGAGGTACAACCGGGCGACGTCGTGGTGATCCGTTACGAGGGCCCGAAGGGCGGCCCGGGCATGCAGGAGATGCTGTACCCGACCAGCTACCTGAAGTCGAAGGGACTGGGCAAGCAGTGCGCGCTGCTCACCGATGGCCGCTTCTCCGGTGGCACCTCGGGGCTGTCGATCGGCCACGTTTCGCCGGAAGCGGCCAGTGGCGGCGCGATCGGCCTGGTGGAAGATGGCGACCGCATCCGCATCGACATCCCGGCCCGCCGCATCGACCTGCTGCTGGATGAGGCCACGCTGGCCCAGCGCCGCAGCGAGGCCGATGCACGCGGCTGGAAGCCACGCGCACCGCGCCCGCGCAAGGTCACCAGCGCCCTGAAGGCTTACGCTCTGCTCGCCACCAGCGCCGACAAGGGTGCCGTACGCAACACCGCCCTGCTCGGCGATTGATGCCGATCCGGTAGTGCCGGCCGCTGGCCGGCATCTTAAAAAAAGGGACGGAGGGGATTAAGTCGTCTGTGCCTCAAACGACTTAATCCCCTCCGTCCCCTTTTTTCAGCCGATCACGCGCTTGAACGGCGGCAGCGCGTCGATGATGCGCTTGCCGTAGCGGCGGGTCAGCAGCCGCGAATCGAGGATGATCACGCGGCCGGTGTCGGTGGAGGTGCGGATCAGGCGGCCGGCGAACTGGGTCAACGTGCGCAGCGCGTGCGGAATGGCGATCAGGTTGAACGCATTGAGCCCGCGGCCCTCGAACCATTCGCTGAGCGTGGCGGTCTGCGGATCGGTCGGCACCGCGAACGGTACCTGGGTGATCACCACCGTGGTGCAGGCTTCGCCGGGCAGGTCGAGGCCTTCGCCGAACGAGTTCAGGCCGAACAGCACCGAACCCTCACCCGCTTCGACGCGGCGCAGGTGCTCTTCGATCAGCCGGGTCTTGGACATCTCGCCCTGCACCAGCACCTGCTTGCGGCGCGCCGCCGACATCAGCCCGGCCACCTTTTCCATCTTCCAGCGCGAGGTGAACAGCACCATCGAGCCCTTGGCCCAATCCAGCTCGGTATCCAGGTAGCGCGCCACCTCACGCGGATGGCCTTCGCGGTCGTCCGGGGTGACCGGGAACCTGGGCACGATCAGCTCGGCCTGGTTGGGCAGGTCGAACGGCGACGACAGCGAGACCATCTCGGCCTCTTCGGGGATGCCGTTGTCGATCGCCAGCGACTGGAAATCGCCGCCGCCGGTCAGCGTCGCCGAGGTCATCACCACCGAATCCACTTCATCCCACAGCAGCTTGCGCAGCACGTGCGCGGCCGACACCGGCGAGCCATGCAGCACCAGGTCGCCGTCGCGGGTGGCGGTGACCCAGCGCGCCATCGGCGGCGCGCCGTCCTTGTCCTCGCGGCGCCACGCCTGCCACAGGTTGTACTGTTGCTCGATCATTTCCAGCGCCATGCCCAGGTTGCGCTGCAGGCGCTCGCGCGCGGCATCGTCCGGCTTGCCCTTGGCCACCTGCGCGGTGGCGGCATGCGCCCAGTTGTAGAGGCTGCGGGTCTCGTCGGCCAGTGCCTCGATCGGCTCGCGCCAGGCCTCGGGCAGGCGTCCATTGGCCGCACGCCACATCGGCTCCTCGTCCGCCGGCGCCGGCATCCACACCCGCTCGATGTGATCGCGGAACGCGCGCAACTGCTTGGCGACGTTGCTGGCCACCTCGATCGCTTCGTTCGGCAGCAGGTTGCCGAGGCGGTCCTTGTCGACCGCGCGGTAGGCACCGGCAATCAGGATCTGCAGGCGGCCGGTACGCTTGGCCATTTCATCCAGCGCGAGGCTGGCCGCGCCCTGGTCGATCGCCACGTTGCCGATGTGATGGCCTTCGTCCAGCACCAGCAGCATGTCCGACGGCGGCGCGATCAACGGCTGGCCGTTGTCGCTGTCGCCGATCGACAGCGCCGACAGCAGCAGCGCGTGGTTGGTGACCACGATCTGCGCATCGCGCACGGTGTTGCGTGAACGCAGCACCGCGCACTGCGCCGAATACGCACAACGGCGCCCGGCGCAGCCCGAAGCCGGCGTGGTGATGCGGCTGCGCAGGCCGGGGCTGATGGTCTCCGGCGCATTGTCGATATCGCCGTCCCAGCTGCCGCCGGTGAAGGCATCGGTCAGGCGCTTGGCGATGTCCATCTCGATCGGCGCCAGCGGCCGGTCGAACAGTGGTGCATCCTCCTCGAACATGCCGCCCTGCGAGCCCTCGCCCTGTGCTTCGGCGGCGTTGCGCGTGCACAGGTAGCGGGTACGGCCCTTGGCCAGCGCCACGGTTGCTTCCAGGCCGGTGGCCTTGAGGAAATTCGGGATATCCCGCTCGACCAGCTGCGACTGCAGCGCCACGGTGCCGGTGCTGATCACCAGCTTCTTCCTGGTGGCCAGCGCAATCGGCACGCCTGCGGTGAGGTAACCCAGGCTCTTGCCGACGCCGGTCGGCGCCTCGACCACGCCAACGCCGCCGCTCTTCGACAGCGCGCGCGACACCACGCCGATCATCTGGCTCTGCGAACGGCGGGTGGAGAAGCCGGGAGTATTGGCCTGCAGCGTCGTGTACGCCTTGCGGATCGCGTCCTTCAAGGGGTCATCGAGCGTGCGCGGAGCGGCGACGGTTTCGGTCACGCCGGAAATTACCGTGGCTGGATCGGGCCGGTCATTGTCGCATGGCCGGCCATGTCCGCCGCCGCTGGCTGCCTGAACGGGGCAGCGGCGACGCCCGGCGGCTGGATGAACACACCGTACGCTGCTGGCGACGGCCCTGGGCCGTCACCGGGGTGTCACTGCACCGCGTTGCCGCGCAGCCGCAGCACGCGCACCAGCGCCCACACCAGCAGCACCACGCCGATGGCCTCGACCATCGCCAGCGCGAAGTGCAGCACGCCGAAGATGGCGCTCATGCCCGAGATGGCGCTGAAGTTGCCACTGCTGACCAGCCACATCGGCAGGACACCCGCGGCCAGGCCGCCCAGGCTGGACAACAGCAACAGCAGCAGGCCGACCAGCGCACCGGTGCGGGTCGCATCGCGCGGCGCACCGACCACCCAGACCAGGCCGACGCACAGCGCGATCAGCACCGGCAGGCGCACACCGACCATGCTCAGCACGGTCACCATCAGGGTCGTGCCGTCCATCGATCAGTCCTCGCCGGCCAACACAGCCGGGCCCTGGCGCAGCGCCTGGTAGACCTCGTCGGTCTGCGGGCGTACGCCGTGCCACTGCAGGAAGCTCTCGGCAGCCTGCTCGACCAGCATGCCCAGGCCATCGACGGTGTTACGGCACTGCGCCGCACGGGCCCAGGCCAGGAAGGCGATGGCCGCCTCGCCGTAGTTCAGGTCGACGGCGGTGGTCATCGAATTGACCAGCGACAGCGGCAGCTTGAACTCGACGTCGCGGTCGCGGCCCGCCGAGGTGGCGTTGACGATCAGTTCGAAGTCGCCCAGCTCGCGCAGGTCCTCCCAGTAGCGGCTGATCGCGCGGCCCGGTTCGCCCATGGCATCGATCAGTTCGTCGGCGCGCTCCGGCGTGCGGTTGACCACGACCAGTTCGGTGATGCCGGCATCGAGCAGCGCCGGTGCGACGCTGCGCGCCGAGCCACCGGCACCGATCATCAGCACGCGGCGGCCGCGCAGGTCCAGGCCGTGGCGGTCGGTCAGGTCGCGCACCAGGCCGATGCCATCGGTGGTGTCGCCGTGCCAGCGGTCGCCCTTGCGCAGCAGCGTGTTGACCGATCCGGCGCGGCGCGCCCGTGCGGTCAGCGTGGTGCATGCCGAGAACGCGGTTTCCTTGTGCGGCAGGGTGACGTTGGCACCGACGCCGCCCTCGGCAGCGAAGGCCTCCAGGCCGGCCAGGAACGCCTCAGGGGCCAGGTCGATCGCGCGATAGTCGATGGCGATGCCTTCCTGGCGACCGAACGTCGCGTGGATCTGCGGCGACTTCGAGTGGGCAACGGGGTGTCCGAAGACGGCGTAACGGTCGGTCATGGAATCCTCAAGCTGGCTAGACTGATGCTCTTTCGTGCACGGAACCGGATGATGCGCATCACCCCGCCCCTGCTGGTGCTCGCCGCCAGTCTACTCTCTGCCCCCGTGGCGATGGCGTTGAACGAGTACGGCATCGAAGGCATGGGCGTGGTCTCGATCCGCGCCGATGAAGGCCGCGCCACGATCAGCGCCGATGGCCAGCGCATCGTCTTCGCCCGCCGCGGCGAGGCCGGCTGGGGCCTGTGGGAGGCACGCGTGGTCGGCGGTCGTTGGCAGCAGGCACAGGCACTGCCGGTCGGCGTGGCCGGTGAAGCCCGCGATCCCTACTTCAGCCGTGACGGCCGCTGGCTGCTGTTCGCGGCCGGTCGCGAGGGCGCGCTGGCGCTGTACCGCGCTGCGCTGGCCACCGATGGCCGGCTGGGCCCGGCGCAGCCGCTGGCCGGTGACGGCGGGCGCCAGGAAGAGCGCGGGCCGGCCCTGAGCGCGGATGGCAAGCAGCTGTTGTTTGCCCGCCAGCAGGGCCATGGCGCCGGCTGGGATCTGTTCGTAGCGACGCTGGATGCGCAGGGCCTGCGTGGCCCGGCCACCGCACTGAGCGCGTTGAACAGCGCCGACGACGAGACCGACGGCGACTGGCTGGGCCAGGATGGCGCCGTGGTGTTCAGCCGCAGCCACGGCAGTACCGCGCAGGTCTGGAGCAGCGGCTGTGCGTGGAGCGGTGTGGCGCTGCAGCCGCTGGGGCTGTCGTTCAACCAGGCCGGCGGCTGGACCGGCGCGCCGGTGATCGACAACGCCAAGCCGGCGGAGATGCTGGTGGCCAGCAGCGCGGCAAAGGCGCCGCGCGCCGGTGGCGTGGACGTGTACCGGTTGGCGGTGCCGAAGGTGGCGGCGGTGGCCGGGTGCGTGCGGTAGATCCACGCCATGCGTGGATGGCGCCCGCGAAGGGGTCAGAGCCCTTTCCTGCGGAAAGGGATCCGACCCCGGGGATCGCCCGTCAGCGCGACAGCACCTTGGCGCGCAACTGCTCGTACTCCATCTCGCTCAGCTGGCCGTTGTCCTTGCGCTGGTTCAACGCGGCCAGCTCGGCCTGCACGCTGTCCGGCAGGGCCTGCTCACGGGCCACGTGGCGGGCGGCGGAGAGCTGCTCCGGTGGGCGCTTGCCCGCGCGCCATGCGGCGATGAAGACAGCGACGATGATGGCGCCGAACACCAGCGTACCGATGCCCCAGATCAGCCATTGCATCCATCCCAGTTCGGGTCCCATCGCGCAGTCCTCCGTCTATCGTGGCGCTATTGTCAGCGCTCGCGCAGCCATCGCGCCACCTGCGGCGCGAAATAGGTCAGCACGCCGTCGGCACCGGCCCGCTTGAAGCCCAGCAGCGACTCCAGCACGCAGGCGCGCTCGTCCAGCCAGCCGTTGGCGAAGGCGGCCTTCATCATCGCGTACTCGCCACTGACCTGGTAGGCAAAGGTCGGCACGCCGAATGTCTCCTTCACCCGGCGCACCAGGTCCAGGTATGGCATGCCCGGCTTGACCATCACCATGTCGGCGCCCTCTTCCAGGTCCAGCGCGATCTCGCGCAGAGCCTCGTCGCCGTTGGCCGGGTCCATCTGGTAGGTCTTCTTGTCGGCCTTGCCGAGGCTGGCCGCGCTGCCCACCGCATCACGGAACGGGCCGTAGAACGCCGAAGCGTACTTGGCCGAGTAGGCCATGATGCGCACGTTGATGTGGTTGTCGGCATCCAGCGCACGGCGGATCGCGCCGATGCGGCCGTCCATCATGTCCGACGGCGAGACGATGTCCACACCGGCCTCGGCGTGCGACACCGACTGCTTGACCAGTGCTTCCACGGTGATGTCGTTCAGCACATAGCCCTTGTCGTCGATGATGCCGTCCTGGCCGTGGGTGGTGTACGGGTCCAGCGCCACGTCGGTCATCACGCCCAGTTCCGGGAAGCGCGACTTCAATGCGCGGATCGCACGCTGCGCCAGGCCGTCCTCGGCCCACGCCGCCGACGCGTCCAGCGACTTCAGCGACGGGTCGATCACCGGGAACAGGTCGATTACCGGAATGCCCAGCTCCAGCGCCTCTTCGGCCACCTTCAGCAGCTCTTCGATCGACAGCCGCTCCACGCCCGGCATCGACGGCACTGCGGTGCGGCCCGCCAGTTCGTGCACGAACACCGGGTAGATCAGGTCGTCGGTGGTCAGCGTGTTCTCGCGCATCAGGCGGCGCGAGAACTCGTCGTGGCGCATGCGGCGCGGGCGGTAAAGCGGATGGGACATGGCAGGCTCCGAGGAGTGGCTATTGCAACAGGTAACCCTGCGGCAGCAGGGGTTCGGGCAAGGGGCGTTCGCCGAGCGCGTCGAGCTGGTCGATCTCGATCGTGCGCACCAGCGCGTCCAGCGGCAGGTCGTTCGGCTCCAGGCCGAACGGGTCTTCCATTTCTTCGCCCAGCTGGTCCAGGCCGAAGAAGGCATAGGCCAGCACCGCCGACAGCACCGGCGTGCCCCAGCCCAGCGAACTGGCCAGGCCGAACGGCAGCAGCACGCAGAACATCCACGCGCAGCGATGCAGCAGCAGGGTGTAGGCGAACGGCAGCGGCGTGGTGAGGATGCGCTCGCAGCCGGCCTGGATCGACGACATCGCGTGCAGGCGCTCCTCCAGCTGTGCGTAGAGGATCGGATCGAGCTCGCCGGCGCGCAGCGCCTGGGCCAGCTCGGCGGCGATCATCGACAGCAATGCATCCGGCACGTTCTCGCGCTGGCCCAGCTGCTCGCGCTGCGGCTTGTCCAGCCATGGCAAGGCGACCAGGGCCACGACGCGCCCACGCAGGCGCGCGGCCAGCGCATGGGCGAACGCGGTGGTGAGGTACGCGATGCGGCGACGGCGGCCGCCGTCATCGGCCAGCAGCAGGTGCACCTGGCGCGCCAGCGAACGCGATTCGTAGACCAGCTGGCCCCACAGCTTGCGGCCTTCCCACCAGCGGTCATAGCAGGCGCTGTTGCGGAAGCTGAGGAAGATCGACAGGACCAGGCCGAGCAGGGTGAACGGCGTGACCGACACGCGTTCGATGCCGGTCGGCGGGGCCAGTTCCACCACGGCCGCCACGGCAATGGACAGGATCAGGATGGCCAGCACCTTCGGCGCGATCGCTTTGACGATCGAGCCGCGCAGGATGTACAGCAGTTGCCAGCCGTGGGGACGGGGTCGGATGATCATCGGGCAGCCGCGCCAGGCGCGGAATCACAGGCACGCGGGGGGCTCGCGCAGCCGCTCATTGTACGCCCCTGCCCGGCCACCGGCCGTGCGCCTGCGACGCCCTGTCGCACCCGGCGCCGGGATTCAGATCACGCCGCCGCCCAGGCCCAGGCGCAGGATGCCGACCACCACCACGATGCCGTTCAGCACCAGCCCGGCCCAGGCCCGACCGCGCTTGGTCGGGTGGGTAAACAGGATGCCCAGCGCGGCGATCACCGCGCCGACGGCGGCGAACGGGATCAGGAACCAGTTGCCCCAGCCAAGCAGCGGAATCAGCGCCAGGATCATCCACAACAGCGCCAGTACGCCCCACAACAGACTGATCACGCCCATTCCGCTCTCCCGCAGTTGGTTCTGTCTGTGTCCACCATAGTCGTTCCCGCAGTCGCCGCCTACTGCCGTTGGCGGGGCTGTCACCCGACGCGTGCTAGCGTGCTGCCGTGGGTGCCCTGGCCCGGGTGTTGGCGCCGATTCAGAGTGGCCCGCCGATGATCGCAACCAGTCCTACAGGGGTCGTGCCATGAACATCCGTTGGGCCGCGCTGGCGGCCATCCTGCTGGTCGCCGCCGGTTGTGCCAGCACCTCCAAGGTCATGCTGGGGCGCGCCCGCGCGCCGATCGATCCGGCACTGGTGCAGATCTATTCCACGCCACCGGCCGGCTCGCAGGAAATCGCGCAGCTGGAATCGGCATCTGCCGTGGGCTTCGGCACGCAGGGCCAGACCGATGCCGCGGTGGCACGCCTGAAGCGTGAAGCGGCGGCACTGGGCGCCAATGGCGTGGTGCTGATGGGCGTGGGCAGCAGCGGCTCGCCGGTCGGCATGTCGGTGGGTGCCGGCACCTTTGGCTCGCATGTGGGGGGTGGCGTCGGCATCGGTATTCCGACCACGCAGAAGCGCGCCGCCGGCGTGGCGATCTGGGTACCCAATCCGGAACCGCCGGCACGGCTGCCGACCCAGGTGATCACGCCGCAGCGGTGACGCGGCAGCGTCACCGCGGGTAGCGCCGGGCCATGCCCGGCGTCTCTCCCGCTGCGCTCGCCGGGCATGGCCCGGCGCTACCGATTATTTCTGCCGGTACTTCGGCACGAACACCTTGTTTACCGCATCAGCCAGCTGGTCCGGCGGCAGCAGGCCCTGGTCGAGCAGGAAGTTGTTGAACGCCAGGCGGTCGAACTTCGCACCCAGTGCCAGCTCGGTCTGCATGCGCAGTTCCAGGATGCGGGTGTAACCGTAGAAGTAGCTGCCCGCCTGGCCCGGCATGCGCACCATGTAGCGGTCCAGTTCCTGGGTGGCCATCGCCTTGGACAGGCCGACCTGCTCCATCAGCACGCGTTCGCCGTTGGCGCGGTCGGTCAGGCCGAGGTTGAGCATCGGGTCAAGCATTGCGCGTGCGGCCCGCAGCAGGCGGAACTGCAGGGCGATCATCTGCCCGTCCAGCGGCTCGTACGGCACCATCTCGGCCTCGGCATACAGCGCCCAGCCTTCAACGTTCACCGAATTGAACGCGAACATGGTGCGTGCCAGCGAGACACCACGCTCGACCATGGCGGTGAACTGCAGCTCGTGGCCGGGGCGGCCTTCATGCGCGCTCAGCGTCCATGCCGCCGCACCGAAGTTGAAATCGTCGTATTGTGCGCCCGGGCCCGCCGCCGGGTTGCCCAGCGGCAGCACGAAGGTGCCCTGCTGCCCGGTGTTGTTGACCAGCGGCGCCGGCAGGAAATGCGGGGCCGGGCTGGCCGCGCTCTCGGCGGCCGAACCCAGGCGCATCTGCATGGCGCGCTTGGGTACATCGACGATGGCATGCTCGCGGATCAGCGGATCGATCGCATCGATCACCTTGCGGTAGTGGCCTTCCAGCTGGTCGTCGGCGATCTTGTCGGCCTTCAGCGCGCGGATCACCGCCACCGGGTCGCTCGGATCGGCCACCTTCAGGCCCTTGTCCTTCACCACCAGCGGCGCCAGCTGCTGCATCGCCGAGCGGGTTTCCATGAACTCCAGCTGCGCGCGCTGCATCAGCAGCTTCGGGTCGATATCGATGCCGACCTGCTTGAGCTGGTAGGCGTACAGCGGCGCCGGCAGGCGCGCATCGGTGCGTGCCTTCGGCAGCACGTCCTTGCGGGTCCAGGCGGCGTAGTCCTTCATCTGACCGGCCAGGGCCTTCATTGCCTCATCGGCGCCGGCGATCTGGTACTTCTTCAGCAGCGACTCGATGCCGGTGATGTACGTCTCGACGTTGTCCAGCGATTGCTGCACTTCGATCTTCGTCGGCTGCAGCAGGCTGCCGTCCTTCAAGCGCTCTTCGTAACGCTGGCGGGCCAGCGTGGTGAACGCGGTGCCACCCGGCTGCAGCCCGGCGTAGGCCTTGAGGCGGTCGATCGCCTTGGCCCGGCGCTCGGCCGGCACCTGGTCGGACAGCAGCAGGTTGAGGCCGCTGAACACGGTCTGCGGTGCATCGGTCCACGGCAGCAGGTACTTCTCGTTGAGCTCGCTGCCCTCGATGTTCTGGTTGGCGGCGTGGATCATGATCTCCAGGTCCTGGCGGACGTTGGGATCCTGCTCGGTGGCCAGCTTCGCCTTCAGTTCGTCGCGCGCCTTGGCCATCGCCGCGCGGTAGCGCTTGCCGTTGTCCGCACCGAGGTCGGCCACCTTGTCGTCATAGCCGGGCACGCCGAAGAAGCCGGTTTCTTCCGGCTGGAACGGGCCCTGCGCATCGAGCAGGATCTGCGCCAATGCGTTGCTGCGGGCCACCCAGGCCGGGCTGGCCGGAGTAGCGGCCTTGGTGGCGGGTGCCGCCAGCGCCGGCGGTGCGGACATCAGCGGGGCGGCAGTCAGGGCCAGGGCAACGGCCAACGCGATCGGCTTCATGGTGCACTCCAGGACAGGGTTGCCCGCACCCTACGCGCTCAGCGCGGTAGCGACAATCGGCCGGAGGTCACAACGCCGCGGCCAGCGGGCATTCGCCGCGTTCGCGGCAGGCCTGCAGCTCGCATTCCTGCGCGGCTTCGTCATCATCCAGCGCGGTCAGGTCGAAGGTCTGCTTGTTCTCGCCCAGCACATACATCACCGGATAGTCCCAGACGTCGTCGCTGCGGGTGCCCTTCACGAACAGCCGGCCGTGCGCGCGCGGGCCTTCCAGGGCCACGGTCAGGCCGACGTCGCGCTGGCCATTGATCGCGGTCTGCATGCTGCCCAGCGGCATCGATTCGGCACGCAGCGGCTCGCCGAAGGCTTCCACCAGTTCGATGCTGCATCCGGCGCGGCGCATCGCCTCGCGCATCGGCGGGCTCTCGCGTGCCGCCTCACTCCAGCGCAGCACGCTCCAGGCCACCACGCCACCGGCACCGGCCAACACCAGCAGCACGGCCAGCGGCATCGCCCAGCGCCAGTGACGGGACCACCAGCCGGCAGGCTTCGGGCCATGGGTGGGAATCGGCGGCGGCAGTGTCATCGGCGGGCTCCTTCCCGTTTGTGCATCAGGGCTTCAGGCAGCGTCCCAGGAAGGCTTCGGCCACACGGTAGCGATGCAGGGCATCGGCGCCGGACAGGCCATGCTTGGCACCCGGATAGGTCATCAGCTCGAACGGCTGCCCGCGCTTCTGCAGCGCGCTCATCAGGCTGGTCGAGTTGGTGAACAGCACGTTGTCATCGGCCATGCCGTGGATCAGCAGCAACGGCGAACGCAGGCCGTCGATATGGGTCAGCACGCGCGCTTCGCGGTACCCCGCTTCGTTGCGCGCCGGCAGGTCCATGTAGCGTTCGGTGTAGTGGCTGTCATACAGGCCCCAGTCGGTGACCGGTGCGCCGGCCACGCCACAGGCGTACTGGTTCGATGCCTTGGCCAGCAGCATCAGGGTCATGTAACCGCCGTTGGACCAGCCCTGCACGCCGATGCGCGCCGGGTCCACCCACGGCTGCTGCTTCAGCCAGGCCACGCCGCGCAGCTGGTCGGTCACTTCCACCGTGCCCTGCTTCCCGTACAGCGCACCACCGAAGTCGCGGCCGCGGCGCGGGGTGCCGCGGTTGTCCAGCGAGAACACGACGTAGCCCTGCTGGGCCAGGTACTGGTTGAACAGATGGTCGCCACGGCCGGGCCAACTGTCAGTGACGGTCTGGCTGGCCGGGCCGCCGTAGACGTACACCGCCACCGGGTAGCGCTTGGACGGATCGAAGCCGGCCGGCTTGATCAGGCTGTAGTTCAACGGGGTCTTGCCGTCGGCAGCCATCAACGTGCCGAACTCGACCGGGCGCTGCGCATCGCGGTAGCGCGCATACGGGTGCCTGGGATCGGCCAGGTCGTTCTCGACCAGCGTGGCGATCTTCTCGCCGTTGGCGCGGAACAGTTCGATCTGCGGCGGCGTGGTGCTGTTGGACCAGCTGTCCACGTAGACGCTGGCATTGCGGGCGAAGCTGGCGCTGTGCATGCCCGGCGCCTTCGACAGGCGCTGCGGCTCACCGCCCTGCAGCGACACCGCGTAGATCTGGCTTTCGCGCGAGGTCTCGATGCCAGCACGGAAGTAGGCCTTGCCGGCCTTCTCATCGACCGCCAGCAGTTCGTCCACCGGCCAGTTGCCATGGGTCAGCGCAGTGGCCTTGCCCTTGCTGTCGATGCGGTACAGGTGCTGGAAGCCGGTGCGCTCGGACGACCACAGCACGCTGCCATCTTCAAGGAAGCGCAGGCTGTTGTGCAGCGGCACCCAGGTCGGGCTGGTCTCGTGGGCGAGCACGCGCTGGCGGTTGGAGTCGAGCACCACTTCGACCAGGTCCAGCTGCTTCTGGTCACGCGACTGGCGCTGGAAACTCAGGTGCTGCGCATCGCGCCAATCGACACGGGCCAGGTAGATGTCCTGTTCCTTGCCCAGGTCGATCCAGCGCGGCTGCGCATCGGCGGCCGGTGCGATCACGCCCAGCTGCACGCGCACGTTGGCGTCGCCGGCGGCCGGGTAACGCTGTTCGATCACATCGGTGCGGTCGGCGTAGACCTCGTAGCGCTTCTGCACCGGCACCGGCGCCTCGTCGATGCGGGCAAAGGCAATGGCCGAGTCATCCGGCGCCCACCAGTAACCGGTATGGCGATCCATTTCCTCGTCGGCGACGAACTCGGCCACGCCGTTGCCGATGGTGGTGCTGCCGTCGCGGGTCAGCTGCAGCTGCTTGCCACTGGCCAGATCGATCACCCACAGGTTGCGGCCGCGGATGAAGCTGACGAAACCGCCCTTGGGCGACAGCTTGGCGTCGGTGGCGAAGCCTTCACCGTGAGTCAGCTGGCGCACGGCCGCCTGGCCCTGCTGCTTGAGGTCGTACAGGTAGAGTTCGCCGCCCAACGGGAACAGCAGGCGCTGCGCGTCCGGCGACCACTGGTAATCGACGATGCCGGTCATCGCAGCGATGCGCTGGCGCTCGCGTCGGGCCTTTTCCTCATCGCTGAGGGTCTCGGCGCCGGGCAGCACCACCTTGGAATCAACCAGCAGGCGGGTCTGGCCGCTGCCGATGTCGTAGGTCCACAGGTCCAGCTGGTTGCGGTCGCTGTCCTTGCCGCGCAGGAAGCTGACCTGCGAACCGTCCGGCGCCACCTTGGGCTTCATCAGGGTCGGGCCGGACAGCGGCAGCGGGCCGGTGATGGCTTCCAGGGTCAGCTTTTCGGCGTGGGCGGCGGTACTGGTGGCGAGCATGAGGGCGAGCGAAGCGAACAGATGGCGCATGGAGGATCCCGGCAAACGGCAGGTCCGCCTCCACCCGGGGCGCGGGACGGTCGTCCCTCATCCTAACCAAGCCCGTGCGGGAAGGCAGCATGACCTTCTGCCCATAAGCAGTGCGGACGAGTGCCGACCAACGGTCGGCACCCACCTTCAGATGCCGGGGTCAGCGCTGGCCGAACAGGTGCTTGCGTTCTTCGTCGCTGAGCGGCTTGCCGGCGTTCGGGTTCACCTGCTGGCGCAGCGCATAGGCGCGCTGGGTGGCCGGGCGCGCGGCGATGGCCTCGTGCCAGCGCTTGAGGTTCGGGAACGCGGCGAAGTCCACCGGCAGCGTGTCGTAGGCGCCGACCCACGGGTAGCTGGCCATGTCGGCGATGGTGTACGCGTCGCCGGCCAGGAAGGCGTGCTGGGCCAGGCGCTTGTCCATCACCCCATGCAGGCGGCGCACTTCGTTGTCATAGCGCTCGATCGCATACGGGATCTTTTCCGGAGCATACACATTGAAATGCCCCATCTGGCCGCTCATCGGGCCCAGGCCCGCCATCTGCCAGAACAGCCATTCCAGGGTGGTGACGCGGCCGCGCGGATCGCTGGGCAGGAAGCGGCCGGTCTTCTCGGCCAGGTACAGCAGGATCGCACCGGACTCGAACACGCTCTGCGGGGCGCCGCCGTCCGCCGGGGCGTGGTCGACGATGGCCGGCATCTTGTTGTTGGGCGAGATGGCGAGGAATTCCGGCTTGAACTGGTCGCCCGAGCCGATGTTGACCGGGTGGATGCGGTACTCCAGGCCGGTTTCCTCCAACAGCAGGGTCACTTTATGGCCGTTCGGGGTGGGCCAGTAATACAGGTCGATCATGGCGTCGGCTCGGGGTGCGGAAAGGAACCTGAAGTCTAGTGCGTGAGTTGGGTTGGCACCGTCATGGCGGGCCGGTAACCTCGCCTCTCCCCCGCAACGCAGCATCCCCCGCATGAGTGCAAACCGCCCGCCGCTCTCCCCGTTGTCCACGCTGATCTTCGCCTCGCGCTGGCTGCAGCTGCCGCTGTACCTGGGCCTGATCGTGGCGCAGTGCGTCTACGTGTTCCTGTTCGGCAAGGAACTGTGGCACCTGATCTCGCATTCGGTGTCGATGGGGGAGCAGCAGATCATGCTGATCGTGCTGGGCCTGATCGACGTGGTGATGATCTCCAACCTGCTGGTGATGGTGATCGTCGGCGGCTACGAGACCTTCGTCTCGCGCCTGCGCCTGGAAGGCCACCCGGACCAGCCGGAATGGCTGAGCCACGTCAATGCCAGCGTGCTGAAGGTGAAGCTGGCGATGGCGATCATCGGCATCTCCTCGATCCACCTGCTGAAGACCTTCATCGCCAGCGG
Organism: Stenotrophomonas maltophilia group sp. SKK55; assembly: GCF_057179845.1. Lineage (NCBI taxonomy): Bacteria > Pseudomonadati > Pseudomonadota > Gammaproteobacteria > Lysobacterales > Lysobacteraceae > Stenotrophomonas > Stenotrophomonas maltophilia group sp. SKK55. Next base: position 136,867 of record NZ_JBXUHP010000004.1, on the reverse strand, counting down.
TGCGCTGGGCGGTATTCCGCTGTGCACGCCGGAGCAGATGAGCGTGGCCGCGGCCAACATCGGGGTCGCCCGCTGCTCGATGCTGACCCAGGACGGCGTGCTGTGGCAGACCATCATCCACTGCGTGTTCATCCTGTCGGCGATCGGCATCGCCTGGACCGACAAGCTGATGTCCAACGGCCACAGCAAGTCGCACGACAAGGCGCACGACCACTGAGGTCGGCGCCGGCAACGGCACGACCGCCGTTGCCCATCCCGGCCACTGCTCTTGTACGCGGCGGCGGCCGGGATGCTAGATTGCACCCTCGCCGTTGCCGGCGGTGGCGTCGGGAAACGTCACCCTGCCGCGCCCGGACCGCAGGTCCCGGCCATGCATATCAATGATTTACGTCACGTCGTCTTCTAGAGGGGAGCAGGATGTCGCACGTCTCAACGATCACCGCCGCGCGCCGGTGGCTGCCGGTTGCCCTGGCACTGGCACTGGCTGCCTGCTCGGGCAAGGAGGAAACCGCCGCACCGGCCCCGGCCGCCGCACCCACCGCCGCTGCACCGGCCGCACCGGTGGTTGCCGCCAAGGTGCAGTCGATGGGCACCGAGCAGCTGCGTGAGTCGGCCAGCCAGGCCCTGCGCGAGAACCGCATGTACGCGCCGGCCGGCGACAACGCCATCGAGTACTACCTTGCCCTGCGCGACAAGACGCCGGACGACGCCTCGGTGAAGAGCGCACTGACCGATCTGCTGCCGTACACCCTGATCGCCGCCGAGCAGCACCTGGGCCGCGAGGACTACACCGAAGCGCAGCGCCTGGTGGCACTGATCGAGAAGGTAGATGCGTCCGCGCCGGCCCTGCCACGCCTGAAGGACGGCCTGGCCAAGGGCGTGCAGAACGCGGCCAAGCGCACCGAGGCCGAAGCCGAGAAGGCGAAGAAGGACGCCGAGGACCGCAGCAAGCAGCAGACCGAACAGCAGCGCCTGGCCGAGCAGCGTGCCAAGGAAGCCGACGCGGCCAAGCAGATCGCTGCCCAGCAGGACGCCGCCCGCCGCGACAATGAGCGCCAGGAAGCCGAGCGCCAGGCTGCGGCCCGCCGCGAAGCCGAGCAGAAGCAGCAGCAGGCTGCCGCCCAGCAGGCCAGCGCCGCACGCCAGGCCGCAGCACCGGCGGCCGCTGCGGCGCCGAACCTGCGCCCGGTCAGCACCCCGGCGCCGCGCTATCCGTCCGAGGCGCTGCGTGCAGGCACCTCCGGCGAGGTGCTGGTGGAGATCACCGTCGGCACCGACGGTTCGGTGACCAACGCCCGTGTGCTGCGCGCAACGCCGTCGCGCGTCTTCGATCGCGAGGCCATGAACGCGGTCAAGCGCTGGCGCTTCGAGCCGGTCAGCGCACCGGTCACCACCCGCCGCACCCTGGTGTTCGCCCCGGGCGGCAGCTGACCACGAAAAGGGGACGGAGGGGATTAAGTCGTTTCCGCCCCGCAATGACCACACGGCCCGGCATGTCCGGGCCGTGTTCGTTTCAGGAGAGGCTGTCGATCAGGCGTTGCAGTGCCGGATCACGCGCGGCCAGCACCTGGAACAGGCCCAGCGCATGCAGGCCCGGCAGTAGCGCACGCAGGTCGGCTTCGGCGGTGGCGCGGGTGGCGTCATCGCTGGCGGGGTCCTGCCAGTCACGGACGCTGGCGAGGAAGGCGCCGACGCTGCCCTTGCGCACGGTGAGGCCGTTCACCTGCACCTCGTTCTGATGGTCGGGAAGGATGTCGTGTGGCTGCATGGGTGATGCTCCGGTGGGATCGGGAGCCCAGTGTGCCGCCCAGCCAGCGGCACTTCTGCCGTATAACTGCCATTGGATATGGCAGATCAGACATCACCCGCGTTGATTGACCCCGCTTTGGCGAACGCCGAAGGCGGTCCCCTCGTCCTGGCCTCACAGCTGCGGGTGCCGGGACGGCGCCGCACCGCACGCCACCAGCACGTGCGCGGCCAAGTGCTGGGTGCCCACCACGGCCTGCTGCGGATCGAGGCCGGCGATCTGCACTGGTTGCTGCCGGCGGGGCACGTTGCCTGGATACCGCCCTTGCTGCCTCACGCCCTGGTAGGGGCAGAGGCATTCGATGGCTGGAGCCTGTACTTCAACGCCGAAGCCTGTCTGGAGCTGCCCGCCGTTCCGCGCATCTTCCAGCCGAACGTGCTGTTGCAGGCGGCGATGATGCGCGCACTGAGTTGGCCACATCAGGCGCTGGACGCCGCGCAGGCACGCCTGGCCGGCGTGATCACCGATGAGATCGCCGCCAGCACGCCTTTGCCGCTTGCCTTGCCACAACCGCAGGATCGACGGTTGCGGCGGATCGCGGCGGCGCTGGCACGGTCGCCGGACGACCTGCGCAGCGTCGAAGCGTGGGCAGCCGCCACCGGACTGTCCGGCCGCAGCCTCGCCCGCCGGTGGCAGGCCGAAACAGGCATGACCCTGGGCCATTGGCGGCAGCGCCTGCGCGTGCTGCTGTCGCTGCCACGCCTGCTGGCCGGCGAGCCGGTGATCAGCGTTGCGCTGTCGATGGGCTACGACACCCCGAGCGCGTTCATCACCGTGTTCAAGCGCGAGATGGGGGTGACGCCTGCGCGGTACAGGGTGGGCTGACGTATCCAGCACTCCCTCTATCCTTTCTTGCGACCTAAGCTGCTTGCTGATTTCGGGAGGGGAACAGATGAAGTACGACGACGCCAGCTGGCATTCCGACGGTGATTTTCCTGCCGAGCTTCCGCCCGAGGCCGGTGCAACGCATATCGGCATGTACGTGGCATGGCTCCTACTGCGGGGTATGGCAGGCGAAGAACTGGCCGACGACATGCAGGAGGAGCTGGAATCCTTGACCCGGCGTGCTATGACACCCGGTCAGTTCCTGCTGGTGTGTGATGGCAAGTTCCTTGACGAAATGATCAACGATGAGGCGAACGCATTCACGCTGGAGTACTACCAAGCGGATGACTGCCTGTATCCCGATGACTACATCGAATTGCTGGCAGACGATCTTCCTTCGCTGTACCACGTCGCCGATACCTGGGAAAACTTTGACCGACTGGCACCGGTGATCGCCCAGCGCTTCGCCGCTTGGCAGGCGACGCGAACCTGAGAACAACGAGGCCCGGAATGACCGGGCCTCGTTCCCCATCCGCCAGGCATGGCCTGGCGCTACCGGTTGCAGTCAGCCAGAGATGGCCAGGCGTTCGTTGTGATAGCGGCGCACCGCCGCGAACCACAGCACGGCGGCCAGGCCGAGGCTGGCGCCGAGGTAGATCGCCCAGACCGCCGGGGTGATGATCTCGTGGCGGATCACTTTCAGCAGCATCTGGTTCTGCGACAGGAACGGCACGGCGTACTGCCACAGCTCGCTCTTCAGCGGATAGGCCACCAGTGCGTAGCCGGGCAGCATCGGCAGCAGCATCAGCCAGGTCATGTGGCTCTGCGCTTCCTTCATGCTCTTGGCCGCGGCCGACAGGAAGGTCAGCAGCGAGGTGCCGATCAGCAGCATCGGCAACATCACCAGCAGCATCTGCAGCATCGAGCCGACGTTCATGTTGAACTGGCGGCCGATGTTGCCGGGCGCGATCTGCGCGCTCACCTTGAACGCGACCAGGGTCAGCAGCAGCGACACGAAACCGACTACGCAGGCGGCGGCGATCTTGCCGCTGACGATCGCGCTGCGCGAACCCGGCGTGGCCAGCAGTGGCTCCAGCGACTGCCGCTCGCGCTCGCCGGCGGTGGCGTCCATCACCAGGTAGGCGCCACCGATGAACGAGGTCAGCGTCAGCAATACCGGCAGCAGCATCGACAGGATCATGCCGCGCTTGGCCTCGGCACTGGCCAGGTCCTGGCGCGCCACGTCCAGCGGGCGTGCCACTTGCGCGTCGATGCCGCGTGCCATCAGGCGCAAGGCACCGACCTGGCCGTTGTAAGTGGCCAGCGCCGCCTCCAGGCGTGCACTGGGTACTTCGGCCGCGCGACGCGTGCTGTCCTTGATCACCTCCACCAGCGCCGGCTTGCCCTCGGCCCAGTCCTTGCCGAAATCATCGCTGATGCGCAGCGCCACATCGATGTCCTGGGTGCGGATGGCCTCGGCCAGGTCCTTCGGTGCCGGTGCGGCATTGAGGCCCTGTGCGGCGAGGAAGCGCACCAGGTTCGGCGCGTTCTCGGCGCCGATGGTCGGGATCTGCAACGGCTCTTCGATCTGGGTGCGCACCCGGCTCTCGGCCAGCTTGCCCATGCCCAGCAGCAGCACCGGGTACAACAGCGGCCCGAACAGCAGGGTCAGCAGCAGCGTGCGGCGGTCACGCGACAGGTCGCGCAGTTCCTTGCGCATCACCGTCATCAGGGTCGACATCATGCTCATGCGTGCAGGCCCTCTTCGCTGCCGATCAGTTTCACGAACGCATCTTCCAGGTTGGCTTCGCCGGCCTGCGCACGCAGCTCGTCGGCGCTGCCGGCAGCCATCACCGTGCCCTTGGCGATGATCACGATGTGGTCACACAACGCCCCCACCTCCTGCATGATGTGGCTGGACAGGATCACGCAGCGCCCCTCATCGCGCAGGCCCAGCAGGAAGCGGCGCAGCGCGCGCGTGGTCATCACGTCCAGGCCATTGGTCGGTTCATCGAGGATGACGTTGCGGGGGTCGTGCACCAGCGCGCGGGCAATCGCGGTCTTGGTGCGCTGGCCCTGCGAGAAGCCATCGGTCTGCCGGTCGAGGATGTCACCCATGTCCAGCGCGTGCGACAGCACCTCGATGCGTTCGCGGATGCGCTCGGCAGACAGGCCATGCAGTTCGCCGAAGTAGGCGATGTTCTCGCGCGCGGTCAGGCGCTTGTAGACGCCACGCGCATCGGGCAGCACGCCGAGGTGGCGGCGCACCTCCACCGGATTGAGGGCGGCATCGATGCCATCGACAGTGATGCTGCCCTGGTCGGGCGTCATCAGTGTGTACAGCATGCGCATGGTGGTGGTCTTGCCGGCACCATTGGGGCCGAGCAGGCCGGTGATCTGCCCATCCCCGGCGCGGAAGCCGACGTTGGCGACCGCCTGGATGCGGCCCGTGCGGGTATCGAAGGCCTTGTGCAGGTTGTCGGCGACGATCATGGTTCCCATCCGTTGAACGAGGTGAACGCCGGCACGTAGCTCAGCGTGTCCAGGCAGCCGGCATCCAGCGCCTTGGCATCGGTCTTGTCGATGAACTGTCCGAGCAGCCGCGGCATGCAGCCGGCGGTCAACGTGCCGTGGCCCTGGCCACGGGCGACCAGCGCACGGCCGTTGGGCAGGCCCTTGAGCACCTGTGCGGCGTAGCGCGGCGGCGTCACCGGGTCCAGCTCACCGGACAGCAGCAGTGCCGGCACGTCGCTGCGCAGCGGCACGGCATCGGTTGCCGGCGCCGGACGGTGCGGCCACACCGGGCAGGCCGCGAAGAACGCGCTGGCGACCTCGTTGCCGAACAGGCGTTCGGGATCTTCGGCCGGCGCGTGGTAGCGCGGTGCATCCTCGCTGCAGATCACCGACCATTGCATGCCGCGGTTGATCTGGAAATCCATGCTGCGGTTCGCGCCGCGCGCCAGCGATGCCAACGGGGCATAGCGCCCCTGTGCGGCTTCATCCAGCACCAGTGGCAGCAGCGAGGAATACTGCGGCACGTAGGAGAAGGCGAAGGCAAGGCCGACCACGCTGTCCGGCGTCAGGACATCCTGCCGGGGTGCGTTGGTACCCGGGTCGCGATACTCGACCGAGACCGGTGCACGGCGCAGGGTGTCGACCACGCTGCGCAGCTGCGCGCGGGTATCGGTCGGGAAACGCTTGCTGCACGCGGCATCCTTGCGGCACTGCGCCGACTGCAGGGCGATCGCATCCTCGAAGGTGGTTGCGAAGTCGCCACCGATCACCAGCTCGTTCGGTACCACGCCATCGATGACGATGCTGCGGGTGTGCTGCGGGTAGGCCCCGGCATAGCGCTGGGCCACGCGGGTACCGTAGGAGCCGCCAACCAGGTTGAGCTGGTCCACACCGAGCGCCGCACGCACCGCATCCAGATCGGCGATCGCCTCGGTGGTGGTGTAGAAGCGCGCATCGGCACGCCCCTGCAGCGATGCGGCACAGCGCTGGGCGTAGTCGCGCAACGCTGCCTCGGAAGGCGCGGCATCCTCTTCCACCTGCAGCGGCTTGCCGTCCGCGCCCAGGCAGCTGAGCGGGTTGGAGCCGCCGGTGCCGCGCTGGTCGATCAGGAACACGTCGCGCTGTTTGCGCACCTGGCGCAGTGCAGTGTCGACGATGACCGCCACCTCGCTGGCCGCCTGGCCGGGGCCGCCGGCCAGGAAGAACACCGGGTCCGGCTGGCTGGCGCCGCTGCTGCCCGATTCCAGCCAGGCGATACGCAGGCCGATCCGGCGACCGCCGGGCTGGGCCCGGTCCTCCGGCACCTGCAGGGTGGCGCACTGCGCCTCCACGTTGGCGCTGGCGCCTTCGGTAGACAGCGTGCAGGGCTGGAAGTCGATCGTGCCGAAGCGGCGGCTGGGTGCATCGCTGGCGCTTCCGGCGTCGGCCGGCGGCGGCTGGCTGCACCCGGCAAGCATCAGGCTGGCCAGCATCCCGGCCAGCGCGAGGTGGTGTCTTTGCATCGTGCTCGTTTCCCCTGGAGGACGTTCCTGTCGACCACGACGGGCTGCCGCGGAAGATGTGACCCAACTTACACGGGCAGCGCGCCGACGGCGATGGGCAATGACGAATCCGCCGCCAACGGCGCGCAGACCAGGCAGTCCCGCCCCTCGGCCTCGGCCGGCACAGGGCGGCATCGGCGGCGGACCGCAGCGCCCCATGGGCCAGTGCCCCGGCCCGACGGCGATGCGGGGTCTGAAAACGGCGGGCACGGCCGCCGGCGCACGCGCAGAATCCGCCGCAGACCCAGGAGACGCCCATGCACACGTGGTACCTCGGTGGCATCGACCATCGCCCCTTCCTGCACCTGTTCGAGATGAGCGACAGCGCGCTCGCCGCGCTCGGCATCCAGCGTCGCTGGGCCGGCGCCAACGGCGGACATCCCTGCCGGATCAGCCTGAGCGATCCCGCGCCTGGCAGCGAGCTGCTCCTGCTGTCCCACGTCCACCTGCCGCTGCATTCGCCGTACCGCGCCGCCGGCCCGATCTTCGTGCAGCGCGGCGTGACCCGTTGCGTCCTGACGCCGGGCGAGGTGCCCCCGTATGTGCAGCGCCGGATGATTTCGATGCGTGCCTATGACCACGCCGCGCTGATGTGCGGTGCCCAGGTCTGTGCGGGCACCGAGGTGGCCGACCATCTGGATGCACTGTTTGCCGACCCGTCGGTGGCGTTCGTCCAGCTGCACAACGCGGCGCATGGCTGTTTCTCGTGCCAGGCAGATCGGGTGGGTACCGGGACCGCGTAGCGTGATCTCCATGACGTGATCGATGCCACGCCGATCACGTGACATACAGCGCATCTGTTCAGCCCTGCGTGAAGCCTGCGGGAAGGGCTTCACATGCGCAGTCACGGATCGGCACTTCGATGGTTCCGTCGCCTGCATCGCGACTCGATACTCGCCGTGGTGCCGCCGGAAGTCCGCCGCGCAGCGCAGCGCCTGCGGTCACCGTTCCCTTTCGACGACCACAAGGATGCGCCATGTCATTCCGATCCACACCACTGTTGCTGGCCACCTCGTTCGTGGCTGCGGGCCTGTGCCTGGCCGGCAACGCGTTCGCCCACGGCACCATGACCACGCCTGTCAGCCGCGTCTACGCCTGTTTCCAAGGCAACCCCGAGAACCCGACCAACCCGGCCTGTGCCGCCGCCAAGGCCATCGGCGGTTCGCAGGCGTTCTACGACTGGAACGGCATCAACCAGGCCAATGCCAATGGCAACCACCAGGCCGTGGTACCCGACGGCAAGCTGTGCAGCGGCAACAACCCGACCTTCCGCGGCCTGGACGTGAACCGCAGTGACTGGCAGACCACGCCGATCCAGCCCGATGCCAATGGCAGGTTCACCTTCGTGTTCAAGGCGACCGCACCGCACGCCACCCGTGACTGGCGCTTCTTCGTCACCCGCGAAGGCTGGCAGCCGGGCAGCCCGCTGCGCTGGGCCGACCTGCAGGAGTTCTGCACGCTGGGCAATACACCGCTGTCGGCCGATGGCACCTACAAGCTGCAATGCACGTTGCCGCAGCGCACCGGCCAGCATGTGATCTACAACACCTGGCAGCGCTCGGATTCGACCGAGGCGTTCTATACCTGCATGGATGTGCGCTTCCAGGGCGGCGGCGGAACGGCACCGGCAACGCAGTGGCAGGATGCCGGCCCGGTCACCGCGCGCGGCGAGCTGCCGGTCGGCACCACGTTGGCGCTGCGCGTGTTCAATGCCAACGGCAATGATGTCGAACGCGTGGAAGCCACGCTGACCAGCGGCCAGACTGCCGCCGCACAGTGGCCGCTGGTGCTGGCACGCAAGGTCAACGCCAGTGCGCAGCACGCACGCGTGGGCGTGCTCAGCAACGGCGTGATCACGCCGGCCGCCTCGGCCACCGACAACCGGGTGTACCTGAAGGACGGCAACCGCTTCCAGCTCGACACCCAGGTGCCGGACGCGGGCACGCCGTCACCGGGCAGTGATTTCGACCACGTGTACCCTGCGGGCATCGGCAGCTACATCCCCGGCCAGACCGTGGTGAAGGGTGCCGACGGCAAGCTGTACGCCTGCCGCCCGTTCCCGGAAGGTGCGTGGTGCAACGTCAATGCCGAGGCATATCGCCCCGGTGTGGGCAGTGCATGGCGCGATGCTTGGATTGCATACTGAGACCGGGTACAGGGAACGGTGGCAGAGCGCCGTTCCCTGCATAGCGTGAGACGCGACAGCGCGTGAGTGTGAAGCCGTTCCCATATGCAACCACGCGATGCTTTTTTCAACGTAATCCGATGGATGCGGGCGGGCGGGATGCCGAGACTTCGCGGGGTTTCACCACCCACAGGAGATCTCCATGCATCTGTCACACCGGACTGTCTTCGCGCTGTCTGTGATCGCAGGCATTGCCACCTCTGGCAGCGCGTTCGCCCACGGCACCCTGTCCAAACCCGCCAGCCGTGTCTATGCCTGTTACCAGGGCAATCCCGAAAATCCGACCAACCCCGCCTGCGCTGCCGCCAAGGCCATCGGTGGTGCGCAACCGTTCTATGACTGGGCCGGGATCAACCAGGCCGAGGCCAATGGCAACCACCAGGCCGTCGTGCCCGATGGCGAGTTGTGCAGCGGCGGCAACAGCAAGTACCGCGGCCTGGATCTGAACCGCAGTGACTGGCCGACCTCGCCGATCCGCGCCGATTCGCGCGGGCGCTACACCTTCGAGTTCAAGGCACCGGCCCCGCATGCTACCCGCGAGTGGAAGTTCTACGTCACCCGCGACGGCTGGCAGCCGGGCAGCCCGCTGCGCTGGGCCGACCTGCAGGAATTCTGCACGCTGGGCAACGTGCCGGTCTCCGGCGACGTCTACAAGCTGGATTGCCCGCTGCCCAAGCGCAGCGGCCAGCACATCATCTACAACACCTGGCAGCGCTCGGATTCCGGTGAAGCGTTCTATACCTGCGCGGATGTGCGCTTCGAAGGCGGTGGTGGCGTTGAACCGCCGCCGCAGTGGCAGGACGCCGGCCCGGTCACCGCCCGCGGTGCATTGGAAGAAGGCACCACCCTGACGCTGCGCGTGTTCAACGCCCAGGGCAATGATCTGGAGCGTCCGGAGATCACCCTGGCCGCAGGCCAGACCGCTGCGAACCAGTGGCCGCTGGCGCTGGCCCGCAAGGTCAACGCCAGTGCACAGCAGGCGCGTGTGGGCGTAATGAGGAACGGCGTGATCACGCCGGTCGCCTCGGCCACCGAGAACCGCGTCTACCTGAAGCCGGGCAACCTGTTCCAGATCGATACCCGCCTGCCGGGCCCGGTCGATCCGGTCGATCCGCCGCCGGGTGACGACTACGACTTCGTGTATCCGGCCGGTATCGGCAGCTACACGCCGGGCGAAACCGTGGTCAAGGGCACCGACGGCAAGCTGTATGCCTGCCGCCCGTTCCCGGAAGGCGCGTGGTGCAACATCAACGCCGATGCCTATCGCCCGGGCACCGGTTTCGCCTGGCGCGATGCCTGGGTCGCGTACTGAGGCAGGCGACCGGCGGCGGTGTGGCACCGCCTCCGGTTCTTGGAGTTGCCGGCCAGCGGCCGGCACTACCAGGGTTCGTGGGGCTGCCGGCCAGCGGCCGGCACTACCCTGACTTACTTGCTGCTGACGTACTTCTCGCGGCGGATCTGCGGGTTGCCCAGGCCGGCGGCCTTCAGCAGCTCGGCGCAGGCATCGACCATGTCCGGGTTGCCGCACAGGTAGGCGATGTCGGTGGCCGGGTCCGGCGTGAAGCCGGCCAGCGCCTGCTGCACGTAGCCGTGCTGTACGTCCGGGTGCGGATCAGCCGGGAGTTCACGCGACAGGCACGGAACATAGCGGAAGTTCGCGTGTTTTTCGGCGAAGCTGTAGAAATCTTCGCTGTACAGCAGCTCGCCCGGGCTGCGCGCGCCCTGCAGCAGCACGATCTGCACGCCGCGTTCGGCCATGGCCTTCTCCAGCAGCGGCAGCATCGAGCGGTACGGGGTAACGCCGGTACCGGTGGCGATCAGCAGGTAACGGGCGTTGTGGTCACCGGGATTCAGGCAGAACCGGCCATAGGGGCCGGACGCACTGATCTGGCTGCCCTGCTCCAGTGCCTCGAACAGGGCCGTGGCGGCGCCACCGGGCACGAAACTGACCGCGATGTCCACCGCCTCGCCCGGGCCCAGCGCATGGTCGTGGATGGTCGCCAGCGAGTAGCTGCGCTTGGTTTCGGTGCCGTCGGCGTAGCTGAAATGGACCTGGATGAACTGGCCGGGCTGGAAATCCAGCGGCTGCCCATCGTCACGCACGAACTGGTAATGGCCGACGGTCGGGGCCAGCATGCGGCAGCCGACCAGCTTGAGGGGGAATTGAACAGGCACGACTTTTCGGGACAGTGTGTAGCCGGGGCAAGCCCTCGGGGTCTTCTATAATAGCCCCTCCCCGCCCCTCTCCAGCGCCAGCCCATGGGCGCGAAGGCTTCGAGCTTGGCATCCCAGAACGATACGGCGCCCGCCCTGCGCGTGCGCGACCTGCGCAAGACCTATGACAACGGCACCCAGGCCCTGAAGGGCGTTTCCCTGGAAGTGGCCCCGGGCGACTTCTTCGCCCTGCTCGGCCCCAACGGGGCCGGCAAGTCGACCCTGATCGGCATCATCAGCTCCCTGGTCAACCTCAGCGAGGGCCAGGTGGAAGTGTTCGGCAGCGACCTGGTGCGCAACCGCAGCGCCACCATGCGCCTGATCGGCCTGGTGCCGCAGGAAATCAACTTCAACCTGTTCGAGAAGCCCTTCGACATCCTGGTGAACTACGCCGGTTTCTACGGCGTGCCGCGCGAGGAAGCCGAAAAGCGCGCCGAGGAAGAGCTGAAGCGCGCACACCTGTGGGAAAAGGCGCAGGTGATGAGCCGCACGCTGTCCGGCGGCATGAAGCGCCGGCTGATGATCGCCCGCGCGATGATGACCCGCCCGCGGCTGCTGATCCTGGACGAACCCACCGCCGGCGTGGACATCGAGATCCGCCGCGACATGTGGCGCGTGCTGAAGGAGATCAACGGTGCCGGCACCACGATCATCCTCACCACCCACTACCTGGAAGAGGCCGAGTACCTGTGCCGCCACCTGGCGATCATCAACCATGGCCAGATCGTCGAGCAGGGGCCGATGCGCACCCTGCTGGCCAAGCTGGACGTGGAAGGCTTCCTGCTGGACATCGACGGTGACCTGCCGGCACAGCTGCCGGTGATCGAGGGCGCGACGCTGACCGCGCCGGATCCGCACACGCTGGACATCGACATGCCACGCGCGATGGACCTCAACCGCGTGTTCGCCACGCTGAACGAGGCGGGTATCCGCGTGCGTTCGATGCGTACCAAGAGCAACCGCCTGGAGGAGCTGTTCGTGCGCCTCACCGGCAACATGGAGAAGCCTGCATGAGCACCACCGAGCTGACCGACGGCCAGCGCAACCGCATCGCGCTGATGACCATCGTGCGCCGCGAAGTCGCCCGCATCATGCGCATCTGGGGCCAGACCCTGGTGCCGCCGGCGATCACCATGACCCTGTACTTCCTGATCTTCGGCAACCTCATCGGGTCGCGCGTGGGTGACATGGGCGGCTACACCTACATGCAGTTCATCGTGCCGGGCCTGGTGATGATGAGCGTGATCCAGAACAGCTACGGCAACATCAGCTCCTCGTTCTTCGGCGCCAAATTCGGCCGCCACGTCGAAGAGCTGCTGGTCAGCCCGATGCCGAACTGGGTGATCCTGTGGGGCTACGTGGCCGGCGCCGTGCTGCGCGGCCTGATGGTGGGCGTGATCGTGCTGATCATCGCCATGTTCTTCACCCCGGTGCGCATCCCGCACCCGCTGGTGACGCTGACCACGGTGCTGCTGGGCGCAACGATCTTCTCGCTGGCCGGCTTCATCAATGCGGTGTACGCGAAGAAATTCGACGACGTGGCGATCGTGCCGACCTTCATCCTGACCCCGCTGACCTACCTGGGTGGCGTGTTCTATTCGGTGAAGCTGCTGCCAGGCTGGGCCGAAGCGGCCACGCACGCGAACCCGATCTTCTACATGGTCAATGCGTTCCGCTATGGCCTGCTGGGCAGCAGCGATGTGCCGCTGCCGGTGGCCTACGGCCTGATGATCGGTTTCGTGGTGGTGCTGACGGCGCTGGCCCTGTGGCTGCTGCGCCGTGGCGTGGGCATGCGCAGCTGAGACCTGCGTGGTAGTGCCGGCCGCTGGCCGGCAACACCAGATCCACGCCATGCGTGGATGCAGCAGCCTGTAGAGCCGAGCCTACGCTCGGCTCTTTTTCGCCAGCAATCTCCGGCACAATCGCAGTTCTGATTCCCCCCAGAAAACGGTGAACGTGCAATGCGCATCCTGATCCTCGGCGCCGGCGGCACCGGCGGTTACTTCGGTGGCCGCCTGGCCCAGGCCGGCGTGGACGTGACCTTCCTCGTGCGCCCCGCGCGCGCCGCGCAGCTGGACCATGATGGCCTGGTCATCCGCAGCCCACTGGGTGATGCGCGTTTCCCGGTTCAGCACGTCACGGCTGATGCACTGCCCGCACTGGCCGCGCAGAAGCCCTTCGATCTGGTCATCCTCAGCTGCAAGGCCTACGACCTGGACAGTTCGATCGATGCCATCGCCCCGGCAGTCGGAGCGAACACCACCGTGCTGCCGATCCTCAACGGCCTGCACCACTACAACGCACTGGATATGCGCTTTGGCCGCGACGCGGTGCTCGGCGGCCTGTGCTTCATCAGCGCCACCAAGGCGCCCGATGGCGCGGTGCTGCATCTGGGCAAGCCGGCCAAGCTCACCTTCGGCGAGCGCGACGGCGGCGCGATCTCCGCGCGCGTGCGCGCCTTGGCTGCGGTCTGCGCGAAGGCCAACCTTGATCACCTTGCCAGCGAACGTATCGGCCAGGAACAGTGGATCAAGTACACATTCCTGACCGCGCTGGCCGCGGCCACCTGCCTGCTGCGCGCGGATATCGGCACCATCGTCGCCACCGATGATGGCGAAGCGATCGTACGTGGCCTTTACGACGAGTGCCTGGCCGTCGCCGAAGCCGCCGGTGAACCGGTTCCGGAGGCAGCGCAGGACACTGCGCGCGGCACGCTGACCCAGGCCGGCTCGGCGTTGAAGGCCTCGATGCTGCGCGATCTGGAGGCCGGCCAGCAGGTGGAGGCCGAACAGATTGTTGGCGACATGCTGGTGCGTGCGCGCAGGGCTGATCAGGAAGCCCTGCTGCTGCAGGTTGCCTACAGCAGCCTGCAGGCCTACCAGGCACTGCGGGTCGCGTGAGTACCGCCTTGCAGGCCAGCCCGTTGCCCGCGCGGGTACTGATTCTCGGGCTGGGCTGGAGCGGACGCGTGCTGGCCGCGCAGCTGCAGGCGCACGGCGTAGGCGTGGCCGGCACGGTGCGCGATCCCTCGTTCGCGCCGGACGATGGCCTGCCGCGGCATCAGCTGCACGCCGACACGCCACCGTCGCCTGCCCTGCTCGATGAGATCGCACAGGCCGATGCCGTGCTGTGCAGCGTGCCACCGGATGCTGAAGGGGACCCGGCACTGCGCCTGCTGCTGCCCGCGCTGCAGGCCAGCCCGGCATTGCGCTGGGTCGGCTATCTGTCGTCGACCTCGGTGTATGCCGACCGCGCCGGCGGTTGGATCGACGAGCGCAGCGCGGCCGACGCCACTGAAGCGGCTGGCGTGCAGCGCCTGCTCGCGGAAGCCCAGTGGCGTGCACTGGCCGGACAACGCGGCATCGCCTCGGCGGTGTTCCGCCTGCCCGGCCTGTACGGGCCGGGTCGCAATGCGCTGGTGCAGTTGGCGCAGGGCCGTGCACGCCACGTGGTTCGCCCGGGCCAGGTGTTCAACCGACTGCACGTGGATGACCTGGCAACCGTCGTCATCGCCGCAATGCAGCGACCGACGCACAAGGGCCTGTACCTGCCCAGCGACGACGAACCGGCACCGCCACAGGATGTGCTGGCCTTCGCTGCGCAGCTGGGTGGGTTTGCGCTGCCGCCCGCCGTGGCCTGGGATGACCCGGCACTGAGCCCGACGCTGCGGCGCTTCTACGAGAGCAACAAGCGCATCGACAGCCGTGGCACGCGTGAAGCGCTGGGGTGGCAGCCGCGCTTCCCGAGTTACCGTGAAGGCCTGACGGACCTTGCCGCTTCGCTCGCCGCGCATGGCCCGGCGCTACCGGACAGCGCTTTGTAGAAGCCGAGCCCATGCTCGGCTGCTCTCCGTGTCCGTCGCGCTGCGCGCGACGAGCCGAGCATGGGCTCGGCTCTACGGATCAACCCGCGTCGGGCAGGCGGAAGAACGCGCGGGCGGCCGCCGTGGCATTGGCCGCGGTCACCGCAACGTCCTCGCCACGGTCACGTGCCAGCTCTTCCACGATGTGCGACAGGAACATCGGCTCGTTGCGCCGGTCCTTCGGCATCGGCTTCAGCGTGCGCGGCAGCAGGTACGGCGCGTCGGTCTCGATCATCAGGCGGTTGGCCGGGATGTTCTTCACCAGTTCGCGCAGGTGCGCGCCACGGCGCTCGTCGCACAGCCAGCCGGTGATGCCGATGTACCAATCCTGGTCCAGATAATCGAACAGCTCATCGCGTTCGCCGGTGAAGCAATGCACCACCGCCGGGCCGATGCGACCTTCGAAATTCTTCATCTGCGCCATGAAATCGGCGTGCGCGTCGCGCTGGTGCAGGAACAGTGGCTTGCCGTTGTCTGCCGCCAGCTGCAGCTGGCGCTCGAACGTTCGGTGCTGGGCCGGGCGCGGCGAGAAATCACGGAAGTAGTCCAACCCGCACTCACCCACCGCCACCACTTCCGGGTGGGCGTGCAGCGCGCGCATCTCGGCATCGCATTCCTCGGTGTACTCCACCGCGTGATGCGGGTGCACGCCGGCGGTGGCGTACAGGAAGCCCGGATGCTGCTGGGCCAGCTGCACCGCCAACGGCGAGTGCTCGCGGCTGGCGCCGGTGATGACCATCTGCACCACGCCGGCCTGGCGCGCGCGGTCCAGCACGGCATCGCGGTCGCGGTCGAAGGAGTCGTGGGTCAGGTTGGCGCCGATATCGATCAGGTGCATGGTCATCGTGGGGGAAAAGTGCCCGCGCATTGTACCTGCGCCCGCCGTGGCCCCTTATCCTTTGCACATGACCGCCCCGCTCTTCCCGATTTCCCCGCTGCTGCCGCAGATCCAGCAGCACCTGGCCGCACAGTCGCGACTGGTGCTGGAGGCCCCGCCCGGTGCCGGCAAGACCACCCAGGTGCCACTGGCCCTGCTCGACGCACCGTGGCTGCAGGGCCGCAAGATCATCCTGCTGGAACCGCGCCGGGTGGCCGCACGCAGCGCGGCGCTGTTCATGGCGCGACAACTCGGCGAGGACGTCGGCGGCACGGTCGGCTACCGCATCCGCTTCGAGAACAGGATCTCGTCACGCACGCGCATCGAAGTCGTCACCGAAGGCATCCTGACCCGCATGCTGCAGGACGACCCGATGCTGGAAGAGGTCGGGGCAATCCTGTTCGACGAATTCCACGAGCGCCACCTCAGTGGCGACCTCGGGCTGGCGCTGGCGCTGGACGTGCAGGCGCAGCTGCGTGACGACCTGCGCCTGGTGGTGATGTCGGCCACGCTGGACGGCGAGCGGCTGGCACGCTTCCTCGATGCACCGCGCCTGAGCAGCGAGGGCCGCAGTTACCCGGTGGCGATCAGCCACTTCCCGGCGCGCCGCGATGAAGCACTCGAGCTGCAGGTGCGGCGCGCTGTGCAGCAAGCCCTGGTCGAGCACCCCGGTGACCTGCTGGTGTTCCTGCCCGGCCAGCGCGAGATCGCACGGGTGCAGGCGGGCCTGCAGGAATCGCTCAATGGCGATGTCGAGGTCCTGGCGCTGCACGGTGAACTGCCGGTGGAACAACAGGCGCGCGTACTGCAGGCGGCCAGCGATGGGCGCCGCCGCGTGGTGCTGGCCACCAACGTCGCCGAGTCGTCGGTGACGTTGCCCGGCGTGCGCGTGGTGATCGACAGCGGCCAGGCACGCGAACCGCGCTACGACCCCAACAGTGGTTTCACCCGGCTGGATGTGGTGGCCATCGCGCAGGCATCGGCCGACCAGCGCGCGGGCCGCGCCGGCCGCGTCGCCGAGGGCGTGGCCTGGCGGCTGTGGCCCCAGTCGCAGCGGCTGGAACCGCAGCGCCGCGCCGAGATCGACCAGGTGGAACTGGCCGGACTGGCACTGGAACTGGCGGCCTGGGGCAGCAGCGATCTGCGCTTCCTCGATCCGCCCCCGGCGGGTCCGATGGGCGCGGCGCGCGAACTGCTGCAACGGCTCGGCGCCCTGTCCAGCAGTGGCGCGATCACCGAACTGGGCCGGCGTGTGCTGGCGCTGGGCACGCATCCACGGATGGCGGCGATGCTGCTGGCAGCGCCCGATGCCCGCGCCCAGGCGCTGGCTGCCGACCTGGCCGCACTGCTGGAGGCGCGCGACCCGTTGCGCCAGGGCGGCGACGCGCTGGCGGCCCGCTGGCGCGCACTGGCCGCGTTCCGCAATGGCCGCACACCGGGCGATGCCAACCGCAGCGGGCTGGCCGCGATCGATGCCGCCGCCAAGCAGTGGCGTCGCCGCCTGCGCTGCGAAGCCACGCCGCCGGCCAGCATCGAGGCCCATGAGCTGGGCGACCTGCTCGCGCACGCCTTCCCTGACCGGATTGGCTTCCAGCATCCCAGCGATCCTCTGCGCTACCTGCTGGCCAATGGCCGCAGCGCGCGCCTGCACGAGCTGAGCGACCTGCGCGGTGAGCCGTGGCTGGTGGCCAGCGAACTGCGCTTCGAGGCGCGCGATGCACTGCTGCTGCGCGCCGCGCCGGTGGACGAGGATCGGCTGCGCAAGGCGTGGCCGGAGCGCTTCGTCACTGAAGACGTGGTGCGCTGGGACAGCGAACGACGCGCCCTGGTGGCGCTGCGCGAGACCCGTTTCGACCGCATCGTGCTGGACAGCCGCTCGGCCGGCCGGGTCGATCCGCAGCACGCCGCGCAGGCACTGACCGACGCGGTGGCTGAACTCGGTCTGCAGGCGCTGCCGTGGACCGAGGGCCTGCGCCAGTGGCAGGCGCGCGTCGAGTCACTACGGCGCTGGATGCCGGAGCTGGACCTGCCCGACTGCAGCGACGCGGCGCTGCTGGCCAACCGTGCGCAGTGGCTGCAACCCGCGTTTGCCGGCAAGAGCCGTCTGGATGCGCTGGACGAATCCAGCTTCGGTGAGGCACTGAAGTCGCCGCTGGAGTGGTCGCAGCGGCAGCTGGTCGAGCGTCATGCGCCGACCCGCATCACGGTGCCGTCCGGACTGGAGCGGCCGATCACCTATGCGCTGGACAGCGAGAGTGGTGACCCGCTGCCGCCAGTACTGGCGGTGAAGCTGCAGGAACTGTTCGGCCTGGCCGACACGCCGCGCATCGCCGATGGCCGCGTGCCGCTGACCCTGCACCTGCTCTCCCCCGGCGGCCGCCCGCTGCAGGTCACCCAGGACCTGCGCAACTTCTGGGAAAGCACCTACGCCGAAGTGAAAAAGGAAATGAAGGGGCGCTACCCGCGCCATCCGTGGCCGGACGATCCGTGGACCGCGACAGCCACGCACCGCGCCAAGCCGCGTGGAACCTGACGGGTAGTGCCGGCCGCTGGCCGGCAATGCATTCCACAAGGTGCTCCGGGACTGCCGGCCAGCGGCCGGCTACCGGTTTGGGACCCTGCCTGATCCTGAATGGCTGCGGTAGAGTCACACCACGTGCGTCCCCGACTGACATACCGTTTACGGGCAACGCGCGACACTGGACTTCGACCCGAGGCAAAGGACCCCCGCATGAGCAAGCTGACCGTAATCACCGACCGCGCTCTGGAGCGCGCCCTGGAGCTGGCCCACACCGCCGGCGATGGCCTGAAGAGCGCCGGTGGCAGCCTGCGCAACGCGGATTGGATCAAGACCGGCGCCGCCCTCGGCGCAGTGAAGACCGGCGGCAAGGTCGCCACCAAGTTCGTGCGCCGCAATCCCGCAGTGGCCGTGGCCGCTGCTGCGGTGGGTGTCGGCCTGCTCGGCTATGCGCTGTACCGCAAGCAGCAGAAGAAGAAGGCTGCCAATGGCCACGTGGTGAATGGGCAGGCGCAGCGCATCAGCGCGCGTGACCGCCGCAACGACACCGTCGTGGACGAGCACAGCGATATCGGCAGCGACGCCTGAGCCTGCCGGGGTCGGATCCCTTCCACAGGAAGGGCTCTGACCCCAAGGCGCTCCATGAGGGCCGGATGCCGCGAGGCCTCCGGCCCTTTCTGTTTCAACCGATCTGCCGCCACTGTCCGGGCTGCAGGTCCTCCAGCCGGTACGGTCCCATCGACACCCGCACCAGCCGCAACGTCGGCAGGTTCACTGCCGCTGTCATCCGCCGCACCTGGCGGTTGCGGCCTTCGCGGATCGTGATCGCCAACCAGCTGTCCGGCACGGTCTTGCGGAAGCGTACCGGCGGATCGCGCGTCCACAGCGTCGGCGCCGGGTCGAGGCGCTCGATCTTCGCCGGCAGGGTCGGCCCATCGTTGAGCACAACGCCATCGCGCAGCTGTTGCAGCTGCTCGTCACTGGGCGTGCCTTCCACCTGCACCCAGTAGGTCTTGTCGGCCTTGTGCCTGGGGTCGGTGAGCTTGTGCGCCAGCGTGCCGTTGTCGGTCAGCAGCAGCAGGCCCTCGCTGTCATGGTCCAGGCGGCCGGCGGCATACACGCGCGGCGGCAGGCCGAATCCGGCCAGGGTCGGCCGCGGCGGCACGCTGCGGTCGGTGAACTGGCAGAGCACGTTGAAGGGCTTGTTGAAGGCGATCAGCATTGCAGGCACGGCGGGCGGCGGATGGGGCATTGTCCCACGCATCGCGCCCAGGCAACTGTAGAACCGGAGGCAGCGGCAGGAGCCGCTGCCAACGTCGCGTGCGACGGTCCGAAGGGTGCCGGTCAGGACGGCCGGCATTGCCCACGCTCGGCTGCTGTTGTGCTCCGTCGCGCTGCGCGCAATGAGCCGAGCATCGGCTCGGCTCTACGGGGCACTCCGCGCTGGCGCTACGGCGTGCCGGCTTACGGCTTGATGAAACGCAGGGTCATGCGGTCGCTTTCGCCGATCGCCTGGTACTTCGCATCATCGGCCTTGTCGTGCTGGTTGGTCGGAGGCAGCGTCCACACGCCATTGGGGTGGTCCTTGGTGTCGCGCGGGTTGGCGTTGACCTCGCTGCGCGCGTCCAGCTTGAAACCGGCGGCCTCGGCCATCGCGATCACCTGCTGCTGGCCGACATAGCCGGTGTCATCGTCGTCGGCCACGTCGGTCTTGGCGCGATGCTCGACCACGCCCAGCACGCCACCCGGCTTGAGCACGTTGAAGAAGCCCTGGAACATGCCCTGCGCCTGGCCGGCCTTGCGCCAGTTGTGCACGTTGCGGAAGGTCAGCACCACGTCGGCTGAATTGGCCGGGCCGAACACCGGCTTGGCCGGATCGTAGGCCACCACGGCGGTCTTGCCGAACTGTGCCGGCGCGCCGGCGTACTTCTTTTCCAGGCTGTCGCGGCTGCGCTGCTGGTAGTCACGGCCACGGCCTTCGGGCACCGCCATCGGATCGACCACCGCAGCGACGTAATGGCCCTTGTCATGCAGCAGCGGCGCCAGGATTTCCGAATACCAGCCGTTGCCGGGGGTGATCTCGATGACGGTCTTTTCCGGTGCCACCTTGAAGAACGACAGCGTCTGCGCCGGATGGCGGAAGCCATCGCGCTTGACGTTGTTGGCATCGCGGGTGGGCGCCTTTACCGCCGCGTCGATGGCCGGCAAGACCTCGATCTTCGCCGGTGCCACCGTGGCCGGTGCGGCGAACGCGGGAACAGCAGCAAGCAGGGCCGAAGCAAGCAGCAGTCGGCAACCACGCAGGGACGAAGCAGGCATCATCGGGACGACTCCAGCGGAAGATGCGGCGAGACTAGCAGTCGCAGCGTCCCAGGTGTTCACAAAACGTTAGCGGCGTGCGCGTCGCGGAACACTGTTTTGTGGTCGTCGCCGCAGCACGGTCACACATCGCGTTCTATTCTGGAACACTTCCCCCAAGGAGTCCGTGCCCATGACGGCAACCCGCGAACTGGGCCGTTCCGGCCTTCATGTACGTCCGCTCGCCTTCGGTGGCAACGTGTTCGGCTGGAGCGCCGATGAGAAGGCCAGCTTCGCCCTGCTCGATGCCTTCGTCGATGCCGGCTTCAACCTGGTCGACACCGCCGATGTGTACTCGGCCTGGGTGCCGGGCAATGTCGGCGGCGAATCGGAGACGCTGATCGGCAAGTGGCTTGCCCGCAGCGGCAAGCGCGACAAGGTGGTGCTGGCAACCAAGGTGGCCAAGTGGGCCGAACGCCCCGGCCTGACCCCGGACAACATCAATGCGGCGGTCGAGGATTCGCTGCGCCGGCTGCAGACCGACGTGATCGATCTGTACCAGGCCCACGAGGATGACGAGTCGACGCCGCTGGAAGCCACACTGGCTGCGTTCGGCCGCCTGATCGAGGCCGGCAAGGTGCGTGCGATCGGTGCTTCCAACTACAGCGCCACGCGCCTGGCCGATGCGCTGAAGGTGTCCACCGACTACAAGTTGCCGCGTTACGAAACCCTGCAGCCGGAGTACAACCTGTACGACCGCGCCGGCTACGAAAGGGAACTGGAACCGCTGGTGCAGCGCGAGCAGATCGGTGTGATCGGCTACTACGCGCTGGCCAGTGGCTTCCTCAGCGGCAAGTACCGCACGCCGGCCGATGCAGCCAAGAGCCCGGCGCGTGGCGAGACGGTGGTGAAGCGCTATCTGAACCCGCGCGGCCTGCGCATCCTGCAGGCGCTGGATGACGTAGCCAGCAAGCACAGCGCCAGCGCTGCGCAGATCGCACTGGCCTGGCAGATCGCGCGGCCGTCGATCACCGCGCCGATCGTCAGCGCCACCAGCGTCGAACAGCTGCACGACCTGCTGGCCGCAGCCAACGTATCGCTGAGCGTGCAGGATGTCGCGCAGCTGGATGCCGCCAGCGCCGAATCATGAGACCCGGTAGTGCCGGCCGCTGGCCGGCATGACACGTACATCGAAGAAAATAATTCAACAAAATGGTTGCGCGCGACTAAATCGTGGTTTATCGTGCGCACCTCGTTTCAACACCCACTGGAAACTTCCCTTGAACGCGCATTCCTTCGCCATCGCCAAACTGCTGCCATGCCTGCGCATGGACCGGCCGGCGCGCGCGTTCGGCAAGGAAGACCAGCTGACAACGGCCTGATACCCGCCCTGCGGAGATCGGCCACCCCGATCTCCGAGGCCTGACGACGCCCTCGGAACGCAAGTCCCGGGGGCGTTTTCGTTTGCGTCGGCACAAGGACCCGCGATGCCAGAACTGCACCCCGCGCGGCGACCCGCCGCTCACTGACCCAGGTTTTTCTGCTGCGCCGGAGGATTTTCTCCGCGTGCATGGCAACGCCTGGACATTATCTGCATCGCACTCAAACATTATCGCTCGCCGATAATGTCGGTGGCCTGCACCCTCGATTCTCCAACGGTCCCGTTTCAACCACGGGCTGGTGCGCGCGGCGTTGCCGTGGCGTATGCCGGCGGTCGCGGACATGCCATCGCCTGGATCGCCTGCTGGAGGCAGGCGCCGGTTCGCCGGCACGCGGTTCGATTCCGCGCGGTTCACCACTGGATAGCTCAGTCGGGTAGAGCAACGGATCCGTAATCCGTCTGTCGTGGGTTCGACTCCCACTCCAACCACATGACCTTTCACGTCATGACTTGAAGCAACACCCGGGGCGCAAGCCCCAGCGGCCATCGTCGCCGTCCACGGTCACTGCCTTCGGGCGGGGGCGTGGAAGGCAACGGACCGCACGCCGGGCCTCGGCCCGCCGTCACTGCCAGCCACGTTCCGCCCCGGTGCTGCCTGCCGGGAACGACGATGGCAGCACTGCCGGTGCACCGAAGGCTCCGCGCGCGGACCGTCCGCCGATGGCCGCCCTCTTCCGCTGCCTGCACGTGGTGTGCAGGCGGCCTCGCCACGACCTGATCGACCCGGGTCTTGGCGATTCATCCGCAACGGGTCGAACCACCAGAGCCATACAAGGAGAGACTCCCATGTTCTGGACCATCAAGGTCGTGATCGGCGACGGCGAGCGCGGCCTGGTGTATCGCAACCGTCGTTTCCAGCAGATCCTGCTGCCGGGCGTGCACCGCCTGTCGCCGTTCGGCGGCCGCCCGCACGTGGACATCCACACCGCATCGAAGGGCGCGGCCTACACCGGCAGCGACCAGGACAGCCTGATCGAAGCGCTGGGCGCACAGCTGGACACGCACTTCGTGCTGGCCAACGTCGGCGCCGGCGAGGTCGGCCTGTTGCTGCGCAACGGCCGCATCGACGAGGTGCTGCCGCCGGGCAGCCGCCGTCTGTACTGGCGCGGTTCGGTCGACACCCAGGTACGCGTGATGGCGCTGGGTGACGAGCCGCGCATCCCGCTGGACGTGCAGCAGCGCCTGGGCCAGCTGGGCGTGCTGCCGCGTGTCGCGGTGATCAGCACCGTGCCGAGCGAGTCGGTCGGCCTGCTGTTCATCGATGGCACGCTGCGCCAGACGCTGGACGCCGGCCTGCATGCGTTCTGGAACTTCAACGGCAACGTGTCGGTGGAGCGCGTGGAGCTGCGTGCGCGTTCGCTGGACGTGTCCGGCCAGGAACTGCTCAGCCGCGACAAGGTGACCCTGCGGGTGAACCTGGCCGCGACCGTGCAGGTGGTCGACCCGGTGCGTGCACACCGCACGCTGAGCAATGCCGATGAATTCATCTATCGGCAGCTGCAGTTCGGCCTGCGCCAGGCGATTGCCGCGCGCAGCCTGGACGAGCTGCTGGGCGACAAGGCAGCACTGGACGGTGAGATCGCCGCCCATGTGCAGGCGGCGATCGAGGGCCACGGTGTACGTCTGCTTGGCGTGGGCATCAAGGACGTGATCCTGCCGGGCGAGATGAAGGAGATCCTCAACGGCGTGGTGCTGGCCGAGAAGCAGGCCCAGGCCAGCGTGATCCGTCGCCGCGAGGAGGCCAACGCCACGCGTTCGCAGCTCAACACCGCAAAGCTGATCGAGGACAACCCGGTGCTGATGCGCTTGAAGGAGCTGGAGGCGCTGGAGAAGGTCACCGAGAAGATCGACACGCTCACCGTGTTCGGCGGCCTGGATGGCGTGCTGAAGCAGCTGGTGACGATCAGGTAGGGGGTCGCGGCGGCGCAGGGACGCGCCGCCGGCCCATCAAGGACATTCAACAAGACAATGGACATGCAACAGAACTATCAATGGCTGCACGCCGAGGGCACCACGCCGATCAAGGGCTGGGTCAACGGCGTGCCACTGGAAGCGCAGGCGCATGAGCAGCTGCGCAACATCGCCGCGATCCCGTTCGTCGGGCCGTGGGTGGCGGTGATGCCGGACGTGCACCTGGGCAAGGGCGCGACCGTCGGCTCGGTGATCCCGACCCGCGGTGCGATCATCCCGGCCGCAGTCGGCGTCGACATCGGCTGCGGCATGGCGGCCGTGCGCACCACGCTGCGCGCCAACGACCTGCCCGATGACCTGCGGCAGCTGCGCAACAGCATCGAGCGCAGCATCCCGGTCGGCAACGGGCGCGGCGGCGAGCATCAGCGCATGCCCGACAGCATCCATACCCGCCTGGTGCAGTCCGGACTGGCCGCCGGCCTGGAGAAGATCAAGGACAGGCACCGCAGGATCCGCACCGACAAGCTCGACCGCCAGCTCGGGACACTGGGTGGTGGCAACCACTTCATCGAACTGTGCCTGGACGAGACCGACACGGTGTGGGTGATGCTGCACAGCGGGTCGCGCGGTACCGGCAACCTGATCGGTACCTACTTCATCGAGAAGGCGCGCGAGGAACTGGCCCGGCGCGTGCTCGGCTTCCACCTGCCGGACAAGGACCTGGCCTTCTTCATGGAAGGCGAGCCGCTGTTCGATGACTACGTCGAAGCCGTGTCGTGGGCACAGGACTACGCCCGGCAGAACCGCGAGGCGATGATGTCGCGCGTGCTGGCCGAGATGCGCCACCGGCTGCCAAAGTTCCAGCTGGCGGCGATGGCGGTGAACTGCCACCACAACTACGTGCAGAAGGAAACGCACCACGGGCAGGAGCTGCTGGTGACCCGGAAGGGGGCCGTCAGTGCCCGCGAGGGTGAGCTGGGCATCATTCCCGGCAGCATGGGCACGCGCAGCTACATCGTGCGTGGCAAGGGCAACGCGGACAGCTTCCACAGCTGCAGCCACGGTGCCGGCCGGGTGATGAGCCGTGGCGCCGCGCGCCAGCAGATCACGCTGGCCCAGCACCGCGAGGCCACCGCGCACGTGGAATGCCGCAAGGACAGCGGCGTGCTGGACGAGTCACCGGCCGCGTACAAGTCGATCGACGATGTGATGGCCGCGCAACTGGACCTGATCGACGTGGTGCACACCCTGCGCCAGGTGTTGTGCGTGAAGGGGTAATGGAGCGGTGCCGGCCAAGGCCGGCACCCACCGCACCCAATGGCAGTAGATCCACGCCATGCGTGGAGGGAACGGCGCCGACCAGGGTCGGCCTCTACCTGTGCAACGTTCAGCGCGCGCTGCTGTCTTCAGCCACCAGCGCGTGGTGCACGCCGATGCCCGCGCGCACGCCTTCGGCCATGGCCAGGGTGATGTTGCCGACCGTGGTCGCATCGCCTGCGGCATACACGTTCGGCACCGAGGTCTGCTTCATCATGTCGACCTCGATCAACTCGCCCAGCGGGCTCTCGGCCAATGTGCAACCCAGCTGCTGCACCAGCGGCGTGGCCATCACCTGGGTGGCCGGCACGAACAGCGCCCGCTGGGCGATGCGGCGGCCATCGGCCAGCTCCACTTCCAGCCAGGTCGGCTGGTCGCCCTGCACGCCCAGCACCGGCGACGTCTCGATCTGTACGCCGCGCTGCTGCATGGCAGCCCGTTCCTCATCGGTGATCGGCAGGCCCTGGCTGAAGAAGGTGACATTGCCCCAGTCGGCAAACAGCGGCGCCTTGCTGGCGGACATCGGATGCCCGCCAAGCAGCCCGATGGCGCCACCGCCCACTTCGTAACCGTGGCAATAGGGACAGTGCAGCACGGTGCTGCCCCAGCGCTCGGCCAGCCCGGGCAGCTCCGGCAGCTGGTCGGCGATACCGCTGGCCAGCAGCAGCTTGCGCGCGGCCAGCACCTGCCCATCGGCGGTTCGTACTTCCACACCCACTGCGCCGGCGGTGGCCTGCACGGCCTCGGCATGCACCCAGCGCACGCTGGGGTAATCCAGCAGCTGCTGGCGCGCGGTCTTCAGCAGCTCGGCGCCGCTGATGCCATCCAGCCCCAGCACCCCGTGCGAATGGCTGGCGAAGCGGTTGCGTGGTGAACCGGCGTCGATGACGGTGACCGGGCGGCGGGCACGGGCCAGGATCAGGCCGGCGGCAATGCCGGCATAGCTGCCGCCGACGATGAGCACATCAGGATTCATGGTGACCTTCCAGGGAACGGTGATGGGCGAGATGGCGGGCGAAGTCGGCGCCGAGCTTGTCCAGCGTGGTCGCCCGCAGGCGCTGTTCGAGCAGGCGCTGTGCTTCGCGTGCACCCTCCAGCAAAGCGCTGTTGACCAGCTGCTGGATCGGGCAGCCACCGCCGGAATCACGGGTACCGACCTGTACCAGCGACGGTGCGCCCACCGCCAGGTAGACGTCATGCAGGGTGATGGCTGCGGCATCGCGCGCCAACTGGCTGCCACCGCCATGACCACGGGCGCTGTGAACCAGGCCCGCCCTGTGCAGCTGCGCCAGCAGGCGGCGGATCACCACCGGATGGGTCGGCAGGCAGGACGCCAGCTGCTCGGAGGTGCGCGGGCCGTCCTGGCCGACCAGGTGCGCCATCACGTGCAGGGCATCAGAGAGCAGGTTCGCGGATTTCATGTAACTACATTAGTTACATTTATATCCCCTGTCCAGGGTCCATATTCGTTCTATATGGACACATTTGTCCTATGAAACACTTTCTTCACATCAATAAACGAAACGCTAATGTGATGTTCGTCGCACTTCAGCGGGAGCTTGGCGGGTCGATACCGCATTGCCCCTTCCCGAGAGTGCTTCCCGATGAATGCGTCTGTCCGTGCTCCGCGCCTGCAGTCCAAGCTGCTCGGCGCGGTCTCTGTTGGCTTGGCCGTGGTCCTGCTGTGCGCGCTGGCTGGCCTGGCCTCCGCCTGGTTCAAGTTGTCCACCGAGGTTCCACCCGAAGTCGCGCACAGCCGCGACGCCGAACGCCTGCAGCGTGAGTTCCGCGGCCAGGTGCAGGAATGGAAGAACGTGCTGCTGCGTGGTCACGACGACGCGTTGCGTCAGCGCCATCTGGACGCCTTCGACAACGAAGGCCGCCTGGTCGAACGGCTGGCCAAGGGCCTGGTGACCAGCCCGGACGCGCGCACGCGTGAACTGGCGCAGGCGTTCGTTGGCCTGCACGCGCAGCTGCAGCAGGACTATCACGCGGCGCTGCAGGCATTTGCCGCGGCCGGCTACGATCCCGCCGCCGGCGACACCCTCGTGCGCGGCAAGGATCGCGCGGTGGCGACCGCACTGGATGCATTGAGCACGCATGCCACGCAGGTGGCCGAAGCGGCGCTGGCGGCGCGTTCGCAGCAGGCGCGGCAGACCCTGCTGCTGTGCGCGTCACTGACGGTGCTGGCCGCCGTGCTGTTGCTGATCGGCCTGGCCTGGTGGCTGCGGCGCGCGGTGGTGCAGCCGGTACTGGCGGTGGAAGCCGCTGCACGCGCAGTGGCTGCCGGCGACCTGCAGCACGTGGTGCAGGTGCGCAGCCGCGACGAGATCGGACGCCTCGCCCAGGCGATGCAGGCGTTGCAGTCCACGCTGCGCGGCGTGCTGGATGCACAGGCCGCGATGGCCCAGGCGCACGAGGCCGGCACCATCAGCCATCGCATGGACGCCGCTGCCTTCCCCGGCGCGTTCGGCACCATGGTGGCCGACTGCAACACGCTGGTCGACGCGCACATCCGGGTGAAGATGCGCGCGATCTCGATCATGGGCCGCTACGCCGTCGGCGACCTCAGCCAGGACATGGAACGCCTGCCCGGCGAGAAGGCAGTGATCACCGAAGCGCTGGATGCGGTCAAGCACAACCTCGGTGCGATCAACGGCGAAATCCGCCGCCTGGCCGAAGCGGCGGCCGCCGGTGACTTCAGCCAGCGCGGCGACAGCGCGCGCTTCGAGCATGACTTCCGCGCGATGGTCGATGGCCTGAACCGCCTGATGCAGACCACAGAACTGAACCTGGGCGAAGTCTCAACGATGCTGCGCGCGATCGCCGATGGCCGCCTCGGTGCACGCATGCACGGTGATTTCCAGGGTGTGTTCGCGCGTATCGCCGGCGATGCCAATACCACCGCCACGCAGCTGGCGACCATCGTCACCGACATCAAGCACGCCTCCGGCAACATCCACACCGCCGCCGCGGAGATCGCCGCCGGCAACAATGACCTGTCGCGCCGTACCGAGCAGCAGGCCGCCAATCTGGAAGAGACCGCGGCATCCATGGAAGAGCTGACCTCCACCGTGCGCCAGAACGCCGAACACGCGCGCCAGGCCAACCAGCTCGCGATCGGCGCGCACGCGGTCGCCTCGCAGGGCGGCAGCGTGGTCGGCCAGGTGGTGGCGACGATGGGCGCGATCGAAACCTCGTCACGGCAGATCGCCGAGATCATCAGCGTGATCGATGGCATCGCGTTCCAGACCAACATCCTGGCGCTGAACGCCGCGGTGGAAGCGGCACGCGCCGGTGAGCAGGGCCGCGGATTCGCGGTGGTTGCCAGCGAAGTGCGCACGCTGGCACAGCGCTCTGCGGCGGCGGCAAAGGAGATCAAGTCGCTGATCGAGGCGTCGGTGGAACAGGTCGGTGAGGGTGCGCAGCGCGTGCGCGAGGCCGGCGACACCATGGCCGAGATCGTCGCCTCGGTGCAGCGCGTGACCGACATCATGGCCGAGATCTCTGCAGCCTCGCAGGAACAGAGCGCGGGCATCGAACAGGTCAGCCAGACGGTGATCCAGATGGACGGCACCACCCAGCAGAACGCCGCGCTGGTGGAAGAAGCCAGCGCCGCGGCGCGCAGCCTGGAACAGCAGGCGAACCGGTTGATCGATGCGGTCGATGTGTTCGACCTGTCGGCCACGGCGACAGCGAAGGACGCGTTGGCGCGCGCGGCCTGAGGGATCCGGTTGCCGGCCAGCGGCCGGCACCCCCGTGGAGCGCGGACTGGGGTAGTGCCGGCCGCTGGCCGGCAGCGTCCAACGCTACATGGGTGGCGGCATGAACAGTGCGGACCAACGTTCCGCACTCATTACGGCCTGTGGTCGTACACGGCAGTGCAATGCACCGTTGCCGGCATGCACACGGCCGCTGGCCTACCCTTTCGTGAATATTCCCGTCTCCCTCCCCCACTGCTGGAGCCCCTCATGACAGTCCCCGCCTTCGGTCTCGGCACTTTCCGCCTCAAAGACCAGACCGTGATCGATTCCGTGCGCAACGCGCTGGAGGTCGGCTACCGCGCCATCGATACCGCGCAGATCTACGGCAACGAAGCCGAAGTCGGTCAGGCCATCGCCGATTCCGGCGTGCCGCGCGATGAGATCTACCTGACCACCAAGATCTGGATCACCGAGTTCAAGCGCGAAGCGCTGCTGGCCAGCCTGCGTACCAGTCTGGAAAAGCTGCGTACCAATCATGTGGACCTGACGCTGATCCACTGGCCGTCGCCGAACGGCAAGGTCGACGTGCCGATGGAGGAGTACCTGACCGCACTGGCCGAGGCCAAGGCACAGGGCCTGACGAAGGAGATCGGCATCTCCAACTTCACCATCGCGCAGACCCGCAAGGCGATCGGCATCCTGGGTGCCGGCGCCATCGCCACCAACCAGATCGAGATCCACCCGTACCTGCAGAACCGCCTGCTGGTGAAATTCCTGCAGGACAACGGCATCCACATCACCGCCTACATGAGCCTGGCCTATGGTGAGGTAATCAAGGACCCGGTGATCCAGGCCATCGCCGGCCGCCACCAGGCCACGCCGGCGCAGGTCGCGCTGGCCTGGGCGCTGCAGCAGGGCTTCTCGGTCATTCCGTCCTCGACCAGGCGCGAGAACCTGGCCAGCAACCTGGAAGCGGCAGCGATCCGCCTGACCGACGAAGACATGGCACAGATCGCCAAGCTCGACCGCGGCCATCGCCTGGCCAACCCGGAAGGCATTGCGCCGGCCTGGGATTGAGGCCCTGTTGTTGTAGAGCCGAGCCCACGCTCGGCTGCCGTCTCCCTGGAGCCGAGCATGGCTCGGCTCTACAGACTGGATCTCCGGGGCGCCACCTCGTGCAGCATCCGCAGCACCTCGTGCACATCCAACGGTTTGCACAGGAAGCCGGCAGCGCCCATTGAACGCGCCCTCTCGATGACCTGCAGACGCGTGTCCGCGCTCATCACCAGGATGGGCGGACCGTCCGTTCTGGAGCCGACCGCTTCAAGCACGTCCCAACCGCTGCAACCCGGCATATGAAGGTCCAGCAGCACCACGTCCGGCGCAAGCGACGCCACCGCAGCCTGCGCATCGCGCCCGTCGTGCCGGCAACTCAGTCGATGACCTGCACATTCCATCAGCCGCTCGACCACCTGCCGGTTGGTTTCCACATCCTCGAACAGCAGGCAATGCAGGGATCGTACCGACGCCGCATGTGCCTTGAACACGGCCTCAAGCGAAGGTGATGCTGCCTCGCCGATCACGGCAGGAGCGGTGAAGCACCACTGGAACGAGGCGCCACCCCACGTGCTGCGGCCCACCTCGATCGTCGCGCCCATGGCATCGGAAATCAGTCGCACGATGTAGAGCCCAAGCCCAACCCCCTGCTCGCAACGGGCATCACCCTCGCTCACCTGGACGAAGGGGGAGAAGATCGCCTCCTGGTCGCTCTCGTCGATACCGCACCCGGAGTCGGAAACGGTCACCCGCACCTGCCATTTCTCACCGATGCGGGAGGCGTCAATGGACACGCGGGTCTCGCCCCCCACCGGGCTGAACTTGATCCCGTTGCAGACAAAATTGCTGATCACCTGTTCGACCCGGCCTGCGTCAACCAGCATCCACACTGCGGGATCGCAGTCCTCCACCGTCAGCAGTACACCTTTCTCCGCAGCAGCCGGTGCGCAGCTTTCCTGCATCGCATCGAGCGCGGACGCCAATGAACAGGGTTGAGGACGAAGCCGCAGCGTTCCACCCTCGATGCTGGCCACATCGAGGACATCATCAATGCGATGCCGCAGCGCTCTTGCCTGCCGGGCCACCATCGCAAACGAACTGCGCTGCGCCGACGTCGCGGCATCCATGTCCAGCAACTGGATGCCATTGATGATGGCGTTCAACGGCGTCCTCAGCTCATGGCTCATCGTTCCGATGAACCGCCCCTGGGCCTCGCGCGACGCGACGGCACGGAGCGCAATATCGCGCATGGCCGCAACCATGGAGGCAACCACGGCCGGCAGCAGGATCGTCAGCGCCAGGGCATAGGCCAGGTAGGCAGGTCGCGAGATCCAATAGCCCTCCGGCGCGGCCCACAGCAGGCCCAGCGCCGTTGCGGCGATGGCCGGTGCGATCGCCCTCCGCCCGTAGACAGCCGTCGCGGCGATCACCAGGAAAGGCAGCGTTGCATTGAGCGTCATCAGAAGAATGAAGGCTGCATCAACCTGCACCGTCACCATCACCAGGCTGAGGAACAGGCCCACCGCGTCGCGCCATGCCACACCGCGATCCTTATGGAGATTCACCCATGCAGCCCATGCCACGGACGCAACAAGCAGCGCAATCGACGCAGGCAGCACCTTCGCCGCCTCGTTGGCCAGCACGGATTGTGGTCCATCCATCCAGAGCCAGCACCACAGCACGGTCAGTACCTGCAATACCACCCTGGACAGGCTGGCACGTGGTTCCTGCAGCCAGGACAGCAACAGCGCAAGTCGTTTCATTTCCAGTGAGCGGGCCGCCTCAAGCAGTGCATCGGGGCCAGCATCGAGCAGACCAGAAGGTGCATGGGGCATGGCCGGACTCCTTCACCTGTGAGAAACGATGGAACGTTGCAGAAGGCGCTGCGCCGCTACCGCCACGGCTTGGGAGCGGCGGCGTACGTGGTCTGTCGCCGCGCCCGATCGAAGGCACTCACCCAGGTCGTCGCACGCGCTGGCGATCATCCTGCTGCCCAGCGCCGACGTGATGCTCTTGAGCGCGTGCAGGCGCGCCAGTTCTGCATCCAGATCGCTGCTGGGCGTACTCGCAGACTCCGCCCTCCACTGTGCTATCGCTTCGTCCAACGCAGCAACAAAGGACGGCAGCTCGCATGGTGACACCGCGGCAATCACCTTCAGCATTGAATGCTCGCCAAGCTCAGGGCGATCGGCGCCTGCCGCCTGCGTTCCCGCCATGCCACGTCGATCGATTGCGTGCATCTGTCTCCGCCATATGTCGCATGCGACCTGTTCGTGCATATCGCTCCCGGCCAAATACGATTTCGTGCAGGGCCATTCGCGACAACGCATCTTCCCGATTCGCTACTGCATCCGCTCATGAATGAGAGCGAACAAACCCGGAAACCGCTCGGAAAACACGTATCCCAGCCCTAATCCAAGCAATACGCCGCCGAGAATGACGCCCGCTCTTGCGGAGGGTGACAGTCGCTTCAGATCCATGGCATCCAGCATCCACACAACGAAGGCCCCGTGCCATCGGAATTCATTCAAACTTTCCTGAGGTGCACTGTGCTGGCGTTTACCCTTCTTCTTCTGCTGGCATGTGCTGCACTGATCGCCACACGCCGATTCCGCACCGCGGCACTCCTGTCGGTGCTGCCCCTGATGGCCTTGTCCAGCGCAACGGGCCCGATAACGCAATGGATGCTCGACCGGGCCCAGGCCAGCGCTGCATTCACGACACCTGCAGATCGGCCGAAGACAACGATCGTGCTGCTGGGCGGTGGCATCGAGCACCATGCCGAGGGCTCCAGCCCGGGTCTGGTGGGGTACAGCCGATTACTGGTTACGGCGCAGCGCTATCTGCTCTGCCAGCAGAAGCACGAGACCTGCAGGTTGATCGTGAGCGGAGGTGCCTCACGAAACCGTAATACCAGCGAGGCCAACGTCTATGCGCGCGAGCTGGTCCGTCTGGGTGTGCCGATGGATCGCATCGAGCAGGAGGATGCCAGCGCCAACACCTGGGAGAACGCCCGGAACAGCAGTGCGATGCTCCACCACGACCCATCGCGCGTGGTAATCGTGACCTCGGGCCTTCACCTCAGGCGAAGCCTGCTCTATTTCCAGCATTTCGGCGTGATTGCCGAAGGCCTGCCCAGCGACCGGCTACGCGCCACACCCGGATGGCTCCCCTCGGCCTTCAACCTGCTGCTGGCTGAGGTGATGTTGCACGAACGTATCGGCGTGCTTCGTTACCACGCCTACAACAGACTGGGGTGGAACGAACCGCCGATGCCACCGATCCCCTTCAATCCACAGACAGCCACCCACGCATCGCCGCACTGACCTCGTCCGGCTTTTCCATCGGGGCCAGGTGCCCGCAATCGGGCACCACCACCAGCTGCGAGTGCGGCACCAGGTCGTGCATTTCCTCGCTCACTGCCAGCGGCGTGATGCGGTCGTTGGCGCCGCACACGATCAGCAGCGGATCGCGGTAACCGGCCAGCACATCATGGCCGTCACGGCGTTCGAGTGCGCTCTGGCGCAGGAACACTTCCGCGCCCAGGCGGGTGGTCATGTCGCGCACGCGCTGTACCAGCACGTAGTCGTCCAGCCGCGAGGCATCGATGTAGCTGCGCATCAGCACATCGCCGAAGCCGTGGAACCTGCCCGGCAGGCGCACGCTGGCGCGCTGGCTGCGCCGCTGCTCGGCGCGCTCCGGCGAGTCGGCGTGGATCGAGGTGTCAATCAGCGCCAGCTGCAGCACCCGTTCCGGCGCGATGCGCAGGATCTGCTGGGCCACGAAGCCGCCCAGCGAGAACCCGGCCAGCGCAAAGCGCTCCGGTGCCTGCGCCAGCACGTCTTCGGCCACCGCCTGCAGGGTCTCGCCACGGGTCTGGTCGCCTACCGTGCAGTCAGCGATGTCGGCCAGGTCGGCCATCTGCGCGCGCCACAGCTCGGCATCGTTGAGCAGGCCGGGCAGCAGCAACAGGGGGATACGGTCGGTCATGGGGGTATTGTCGCGCTGGTGCGGTGACGGCGCCATGCCGCAACGGGTGATTGCACTGTAGAGTCGAGCAAGCTCGACTCTACGACACGGACGCGACCATGGCAGACCCCTACAACAGCAGCCCCACGTCCCCGCCCGCGCTGCGTTTCGACGATGCGCTGGTCACCACCGCCTTCGAGCTGCCCGGCCATCGCGTGGTGCGCAACCTCGGCGTGGTACGCGGCATCACCGTGCGCTCGCGCTCGATCGTCGGCAATTTCCTCGGCGGCATCCAGACCCTGTTCGGCGGCAACATCACCATCTACACCGAACTGTGCGAACAGGCCCGCGAGGAAACCTACCGCGACATGGTCAAGCACGCGCGGCAGCTGGGTGCCAACGCGATCATCGGCATGCGTTACGACGCCACCGATGTGATGACCGGGCTGACCGAAGTGCTGTGCTATGGCACGGCGGTGGTGGTAGAGCCGGTGCGGTGATGCAGCCGCCAAGCGTACGCAAAAGCAGCCGAGCGTAGGCTCGGCTCTACAGGAATTACGCCACCGGCGGCACGTCGGGCACCTCGACCTGCTGCACCGGCAAGGTCACCATCATCACCGTCGGGTCGTCCGGGTCGAGTCGGGTCTTGAATCCCAGGCTCTGGCACATCGCCAGCATGGTGCTGTTCTCGCGCAGCACCTGGCCTTCGACCACGTCCAGGCCCAGCCACTTGGCGTACTCGATCATGATCGCCATCAGCCGCCAGCCGATGCCGTGGCCCTTCAGGTCCGAGCGGATCAGGATGCCGTACTCGCCGCGATGATAATCGGCATCGGCGTGCAGGCGCACGGCGCCCAGCATCTCGCCGCTGCGCGGTTCGATCGCTACCAGCGCGATCGAGCGCGCGTAGTCGAGCTGGGTCAGGCGCGCGATGAACTCGTGGCTGAAGTGCTTCACCGACTGGAAGAAGCGCAGGCGCAGGTCCTCGTCGCTGACGCGGGCGAAGAACGCACGGAACAGCGCGTCATCCTCCGGCCGCACCGGGCGCACGAAGGCCCGGCCGCCATCAGACAGTTCGATGGTGCGCTCCCACTCCTTCGGATACGGAAACACCGAAAAGCGCGGATGGCCACGGCCCTTGTGCAGGATCCGCGACGGTGCCACCGCCACGCGTGCGTCGAGGGCAAGGATGCCCTTGCTGTCGACCAGCAGCGGGTTGATGTCCAGCGTGCGCACTTCGGGAATATCGGCGGCCAGCTGTGCCAGCTTGACCAGCGCCAGCGCCAGTGCGCGCTCGTCGGCGGCGGGCACATCGCCGTAGGCCTTGAGGATGCGCGAAGCGCGGGTCTGGCCGATCAGCTCGTGGGCCAGGCGCAGGTCCAGCGGCGGCAGGGCCAGCGCCTTGTCGTTGATCACTTCGACGGCGGTGCCGCCACGGCCGACCACGATCACCGGGCCGAACGTCGCGTCATCGGCGATGCCGACAATCAGTTCGCGCGCCTTCGGGCGGACGATGGTCGGCTGCACCAGCAGGCCATCGATGCGCGCATCCGGCCGCAGCTGGCGCGCACGCGACAGGATCGCGTTGGCCGCGCTCTGCACCGCCGGCAGCGTGGACAGGTTCAGGCGCACGCCGTCCACTTCCGACTTGTGCGGAATATCCGGCGAGATAATCTTCAGCGCAACCGTGGCACCGCGTTCCAGCAGCGGCTGCGCAAGGTCCATCGCCTCGTGCGCATCACGCGCATGCATCACCGGAGCAGACGGAATGCCGTAGGCCTTGAGCAGTTCATGCGTGGCCAGCGGGTCCAGCCACTGCTGGCCATTGGCCAGCGCGGCATCGACCAGTGCGCGCCCGGTGCCCGTGTCGACGCTGAAGTCCTGCGGCAGGCTGGGCGGCGTTTCCATCAACGCGCTCTGTGCCTCGCGATAGCGCACCAGATGCTGGAAGCCACGTACGGCTTCGGCCTCGGTCGGATAGGTCGGCACCCGCGCCGCGTTGAGCGTGGCGGTGGCCTGGTCATCGTTGCCCAGCCACACCGCGAACACCGGCTTGTCGCGATGATGGCGCGGGCGTAGGCCGAGCGTGCGGGTGAGGGCCTGCGCCGCGTCGGCGGACGAGGTGAATGCGGTGGGTACGTTGACCACCATCACCGCGTCATTCTCGTTGTCGGCCAGCAGCGCTTCGATGGCCGCGGCATAGCGGTCACCATCGGCGTCGACCACGATGTCCACCGGATTGCTGCGCGACCAGCCCTGCGGCAGCACCGCGTCGAGTTTCTCGACCGTGCTGTCGGACAGGTTGGCCAGCGTGCCACGCAATGCGATGAGCTGGTCCACGGCCAGGCGACCGACACCACCACCATTGCTGAGGATGGCCAGGCGGCGACCGGGGAAGGTGCCCAACCGCCCGAGCGATTCGGCGGCGGTGAACAGTTCGTCCAGCGCACCCACGCGCAGCAGGCCGGCACGATTGAAGGCCGCGCCGTACACATCATCGGCACGCGCCAGAGCCTGCACATGGGTATCGCGGCTGCCCGGCTGCACGCGCTCGGCGCGACCGGACTTCACCACCACCACCGGCTTGGCGCGGGCGGCGGCACGCGCGGCCGACATGAACTTGCGCGCGTCCTTGATCTGCTCGACATAGAGCAGGATGGCGCGGGTGCGGTAGTCGGTGGCGAAGTAGTCGAGCAGGTCGCCGAAGTCGACGTCCATCGTGTCGCCCAGCGAGACCACGGCGGAGAAGCCCACCGAGCGCGCCACGCCCCACTCCACCAGCGCGGCGGCAATGGCCGAGGATTCGGAGATCAGGGCGAGGTCGCCGGCCTGCGGGAAGTGCGCGGCGATGCTGGCATTGAGTCGCGCGTGCGGCGCGATGACGCCCAGGCAATGCGGCCCGAGGATGCGCAGGCCATGCTTGCGCGCCACCGCCTCTACCTGTGCGGACAACGAACCCGGGCCTTCGCCCAGGTGCGCGGTGAGGATGATCGCCGCCTGCACGCCCCGCTCTGCAGCGGTACGCACCACCTGCGGCACGATCGCCGCGGGCGCGGTGATCACCACCAGGTCGGGCACCCAGTCCAGGTCCTTCAGCCGCTTGATCGTGCGGATGCCATCAATTTCGGCGTGCCGCGGGTTGATCCACGCCACCTTGCCGGGGAAGCCGGTGCTGCGCAGGTTGCGCATCACCGCGCGGCCGGCCGAACGCTCACGCGGGCTGCCGCCGATCACCGCGACCGACTGCGGACGGAACACGGACTGCAGGTGGTAGGTACTCATGCGCCTACGGTACCCAAAAAAGGGGACGGAGGGGATTAAGTCGTTTGTGGCACAAACGACTTAATCCCCTCCGTCCCCTTTTTGTTCTGCGTGCCGACCAAGGTCGGCACCTACCAGAGCACGGTGGCTCCGGCTTACAACAGCGTGCCGTGCAGGATCAGCGCGGCGATGCTGAAGTAGATCACCAGGCCGGTCACGTCCACCAGGGTGGCCACGAACGGGGCCGAGGCGCTGGCCGGGTCGAAGCCGAGCCGCTTCAGGATGAAGGGCAGCATCGAGCCGGACAGCGAACCGAAGGTGACGATGCCGACCAGCGCGGCACCGATGGTGATCGCCAGCAGGATCCAGTGCTCGCCGTAGTCATGCAGGCCACCCAGCTGCCAGATCACGATGCGCACGATCGCCAGGCAGCCGAGGATGGCACCCAGCACCATGCCGGTCGGGATCTCGCGGATGGCCACCTTCCACCAGTCGCGCAGGCGCAGTTCGCGCAGCGCCAGGCTGCGGATCAACAGCGAGGTGGCCTGCGAGCCGGAATTGCCGCCCGAACTCATGATCAACGGGATGAACAGGGTCAGCACCACCGCGCGCGCCAGTTCGTCCTCGTAGTGCTGCATCGCACTGGCGGTCAGCATCTCGCCCAGGAACAGCACGCTCAGCCAGCCGGCACGCTTGCGCAGCATCTCGAAGAAGCCGATCTGCATATAGGGCTTGTCCAGCGCTTCCATGCCGCCGAACTTGTGCGCGTCCTCGGTGGATTCCTCGATCAGCGCATCGAGCACGTCGTCCACGGTGACGATGCCGAGCATCTGCTGCTGCGCATCGACCACCGGGATCGCCAGCAGGTCGTGACGGCGGATCAGCCGCGCGACTTCTTCCTGGTCCATCAGCGCGTCCACCGTCACCGGCGGATTGACCTGGGCCACGTCCAGGATCGATTCCTCGGGCAGGCCGGTGATCAGCCGGCGCATGGTCACCACCTGCTGCAACTGCTGGCTGGCCGGCTCCAGCACGTAGATCGCGTACACCGTCTCGCGGGTACGCTCGACCTGTCGGATGTGCTGCAGGGTCTGCGCCACGGTCCAGCTGGCGGGTACCGCCACGTACTCGGTGGTCATCAGCGCGCCGGCGGTGTTCGGCGGATAGCTCAGCAGCTTCTGGATGGCCTGGCGGGCGTCGGTGCCCAGCAGCGGGATCAGCCGCGCGCGTTCTTCCTCATCCAGCTCGTGGACGATGTCGGTGGCGCGATCGTCAGCCATCAGCCCGAGCAGGGCAGCGGCGCGTGCCGGCGGCAGCGCGGCCACCAGCTCACCGCTGCGGTGCAGTTCCGGCGCTTCCAGCATCTTCACTGCACGCGGCAACGGCAGCGCGGCCAGCGTTTCCGCAGCGCGGGCCAGTTCCAGTGTGTTGAGGAATTCCACCGCGTCAGCGGTGTTGTAGTTCGCCAGCGGTGCGGCCAGTGCGGCGGCATCGGCCACCGGGCGCAGCAATTGCTTCTGGTTCATCGGTTTTGCCTTGTGGGGGTGCGACCTCGCGCAACGCCAACGCAGGCAAACCGTCCCGATGTCAGGCGGTGGCCATCGCTGGCGTCGAACGAGGTCGACTTCTACTGTCGCTGGACATGGGTTGGGGACTCCGGAATGCGCGTGCCGGCGGTGCGCCGCCAGCGGCGGGCAGTCTGGACCCGCGGGCCATGCAGGTCAACCCGGCAGCCCCGCACCGAAGCCTGGCCGGTTGTTCTCGTGCGTACACAGACCGGCGCATAATGTCGCGGTGGTGCTCACCACGCCCTACCCCACCCGAACGGACGCACTGCGGGCTTCCCCGATGACCAGGTATTCCCATGCATAGCGGCGGTCTGGAACTGGCCCTGGTGCTGCTGCTGGCGGCGGTCATTGCCGTGCCGGTGTTCAAGAAGTTCGGCTTCGGCGCGGTGCTGGGCTACCTGGCGGCCGGCGTGGTGCTGGGCCCGGACGGGCTGGGCTTCGTGCAGGACGCCGACCGCATCCTCGGCGCGGCCGAGATCGGCGTGGTGATGCTGCTGTTCGTGATCGGCCTGGAGCTGTCGCCGGCACGCCTGAAGGTGATGCGGCGCTCGGTGTTCGGCGCGGGCGCGGCGCAGGTGGCGATGTCCGGGCTGGTGCTGGGCGGCCTGCTGCTGCTCGACCACTTCCAGTGGAAGAGCGCGCTGGTGGTCGGTATTGCGCTGGCGCTGTCATCCACCGCGGTAGGCCTGCAGCTGCTGTCCGAGCACAAGGCGATCAACAGCGACCATGGCCGGCTGGGTTTTGCCATCCTGCTGTTCCAGGACCTGATCGCGATCCCGCTGCTGGCGGCCATCCCGCTGCTGGGCGGGGCGAAGAACGAGACCCTGCGCTGGGAAGATGCCGCCGTGGCCCTCGGCGCGCTGGCCGTGGTGATCCTGTGCGGGCGACCGGTGCTGCGCAAGGTGTTCAGCATCATCGCCCGCACCCGCAGCCCGGAAGTGTTCACCGCCACCGCCCTGCTGGTGGTGCTGGGCACTGCCTGGTTCATGCAGGAAGCGGGCCTCAGCCCCAGCCTGGGCGCGTTCCTGGCCGGGGTGCTGCTGTCCGATTCGGAGTTCCGGCACGAACTGGAAGCGCAGATCGAGCCGTTCAAGGGCCTGCTGCTGGGGCTTTTCTTCATCGCGGTGGGCATGGGCATCGATCTCGACCGCATCGCCGCAGAGCCGTGGCTGATCGCCGCCGGCGTGGCGATCCTGCTGGTGGTCAAGTTCAGCCTGCTGTATGTGATTGGCCGTATTGCAAAGCTCAGTCCGCGGCAGTCGCTGCTGCTGGGCAGCGTGCTGTGGCTGGGGGGCGAGTTCGCCTTCGTGGTGTTCAACGAAGCGCAGCGCGCGCACCTGCTCGGCAACGCCAATCACGATCGGCTGGTGGCGATCGTCGGCCTGTCGATGGCGATCACGCCACTGCTGATGATCGCGCTGCTCAAGCTGCTCGGCCAGGAGAAGGCTCCACCGCGCGGGAGCGCCGAGGCCGACAAGGTGGCACCGGACAACCGGCCCAAGGTGCTGATCGCCGGCATGGGCCGCTTCGGCCAGGTGATCGCGCGCCTGCTGACCGCACAGAAGGTGCCGTTCGTGGCGCTGGAGGCGAACCCGGACACGGTGGCCGACCTGCGCCGCTTCGGCAACCAGCTGTACTACGGCGACCCGACCCGCCCGGAGATGCTGCGTGCAGCGGGTGGCGAGCACATTGATGTGTTCGTCATCACCGTGGACGACCCGGAGACCAACCTGCGCGCGGTGCGCATGGTGCGCCGGCTGTACCCGGACGCGAAGGTGCTGGCGCGTGCACGCAACCGCCAGCATGCCTGGCGACTGATGGACATGTCGGCCGAGCCGTTCCGCGAAGTGTTCGGCACCAGTCTAGAAATGAGCGGGCGCGTGCTGACCGCATTGGGCGTGGCACCGGACGTGGCCGAGCGCCATGTGCAGCGCTTCCGTGAGCATGATGAGCAGCTGCTGCGCGACCAGTACCTGGTGTACGACGACGAGGCCGCGGTGATCCAGACCTCGCGTGATGCACGCAACGACCTGATGCATCTGTTCGAGGCCGACGCGGAAAGGGACGGCAAGTAGGCGTGCCGACCAACGGTCGGCACCCACCACAGATTGCGGTTGCCGGCCAGCGGCCGGCACGACCCTTTTCCAGGAATCAGCCGTTGTCGCGCAGGAACCGCGCCATCGAGGAAACGCCCGGCACACGCGGCTCGAATTCGCCGGCCACGTCGATGAAGCCGCGCATCACCGCGATCTCGCGCGGACTGCGGTTGAGGCTGTCGCGCGCTTCAGGATCAGCGCCGGCGCGCAGCAGGCGCTGCACCAGCAGCGGCAGGCCATGCAGCGCGGCCAGATGCAGCGGGCCGAAGCCGCGCGGGTCGCGTACGTCCAGGCTTACGTCCTCGTCCAGCAGGCGCTCCACTGCGGCCATCACCACCTGCTCGTCGCAGGCGGTACCCGGCTCGGCGCGCGCGCCCAGCAGCAGCAGCAGCGGCGTGACAGAACCAGCGGCGGCCTGGTCCGGTTCGGCGCCGGCCAGCAGCAGGGTGTCGAGCAGCGCCAGCAGGCGCGAGCGGTCGCGGGCACTGAAACCGTAAAGCGCGGCACAGTGCAGCGGACCCAGCTGCTGCGCGTCACCGGCATGCACGTCGGCACCCGCCGTGAGCAGGCGCGCGACGATGTCCGGAAGGCCCAGCGCGGAGGCCAGCATCAGCACCGTCACGCCACCCGGCAGGCGGTGTTCCAGCTTGGCGCCAGCGTCGAGCAGGGCCGAAACGATGTCCACCTGGCGCATGCTGACCGCCGCCGACAGCGGCGTCGCGCCACTGGCCGCCGCGTGCTGCGGATCGGCGCCGCGCGCCAGCAGCAGGTCGGTTACCGCCAGGTGGCCGCCACCGGCAGCACGCAGCAGCGCGGTGCAGCCCTGTGCGTCGACCGCGTCGACGGCGAAGCCCAGATCGATCAGGCGGCGCACGGCATCGACGTCACCGGCCATTGCGGCGGCCGGTAGATCGGCCTCGCGCAGGGTGCGGCGCGGCAACGGCCACACCCGCCAATCGAGCCAGTCGGCCAGATCGCGGCGACCGATCGACAGCGCCACGCCCAGCGGTGTCTGGCCGTCGGCGGCACGTGCTTCCGGCGAGGCACCATGCTGCACCAGCAGCTTAAGCGCGCCTTCGCGGGCCAATGCGGTGGCCAGGTGCAGTGCGGTCATGCCGTGGCTGTCGCGTGCCTCGCGATCAACGCCGGCCTTGAGCAGGGCCTGCTGCAGCCGCAGCCACCCCAGCCGCACCGCCAGCGACAGCGGCGGATCGCCCGCCGGCGAGGCGGCGAACGGATCGGCGCCACGCTCAAGCAGTTCCAGTGCCAGCTGTTCCAGGCCACGCGCGGCCTGGTCGTGCTGTGCGCAGGCAGCAAGGAAGCGCGCCAGGCCACCGCGGCCGGCCGGCGACAGGCCACGCTGCAGCATCACCTGCAACGCCGGCACCGCATCGATGCCGCGCGACAACAGCGCGAACATCGGCGTATCGGAGCAGGCATCACGCACATAGGGATCGGCGCCGTGGCCCAGCAGCCAGTCCACCGCACGCGGCTCCAGCGCCAACTCCGGATCGAGCAGCAGCCCGCCCAGTTCCTCCGGCTGGCACAGCCTGGCCAGCGCCGCCATGCCGTCGGTATTGCCGAAGCCCAGGGCCTCGCGCAGCAGGGTCAGCGGCGGACGGTCCGGCAGCAGGCCGCTGGCACTGGCCGCTTCGCCACGATCGGCCAGGCCATCACTGACCGCGGCCGGCAACGGATAGGACGGGTCCAGCAGGGCTACGATCGCCCAGCGGCCGGCCTCGGCGGCGTAGTCCACCGCACGGCGGCCGAGCGGATCGGTGGCATCGGCCGCGATGCCCAGTTCGACCAGGCGCTTGATCAGCAGCGGCGAGACATCCTCGGCCATCGCCGCCAGCTGCACCGCATTGCGGCCTTCGCCGTCCACCGCGACCAGGTCCGGCTTGTGCGGCAGCAGGTGCTCGATCACGGCGGCGCGACCGGCACGGGCCGCTTCCAGCCACGGCGTACGCCCCAGTGCATCGCGCGCCTCCAGATTGGCGCCCGCGCCGAGCAGCACGCCGATGATCTCGACATGGCCGGCCAGGGCCGCCTCATGCAACGCACTGCGGCGCTGGCGATCGCGGGCGTCGGCCCGTGCCTTGTGCTTGAGCAGCAGCTGCACGCCCGCCGGATCATCATCCTCGGTGGCGGCGGCGGCCAGCAGCACCGGGGTGCCATCGGCCGGTTCGCAGCGTGCACCGCGTTCGAGCAGGAAGCGGGCCAGACGCCAGTTGCCCACCTGGCAGGCCACCGCCAGCGGCGACCAGCCATCACGGTTCAGCGCATCGACTTCGGCAGCGGCATCGCGCAGCAGCGCGGCCACCCCCGGGTCGGAACTGCGTGCGGCATGGTGCAGCGGGGTGTTGCCATCACTGTCGGTGGCACGCGAGTCGGCGCCGTTGGCGAGCAGGGTCATCACCGCTTCGGGGCGGCCATGCCAACTGTCGCGGGTCGCCGCCAGCAGCGGGGTCATGCCCCGGTGCGGCGCATTCACATCGACGCCGCGGGCAATCAGTTCGCGCAGCAGGCGCAGGTCCGGCAGCACCGCGGCCAGCACCGCCAGGCTGCGCTGGTCACGCCAGTTCGGGTCCGGCAGCGCATACGGATCGGCACCGGCCTGCAGCAGCTGCAGGCCCCGGTCGATGCGGCCCTGGCGGGCGGCTTCATACAGCGCCGGTGTCAGTTCCTGCGGCGCCATCGCCTCCAGCGGCACGGTTTCGGCCACCGCTGCGAACATCGGTTCGGGTGCAGCGCTGGACGCCGCCAACGGGCTGGAGCGCAGCGACACCAGCGGCGCGGGCGCGACCCGCTGCAGCAGCAGGTGCAGCACCGGCGACAGCAGTACGACCGCCAGTGCGGCGGG
This sequence comes from Stenotrophomonas maltophilia group sp. SKK55, assembly GCF_057179845.1. NCBI lineage: Bacteria > Pseudomonadati > Pseudomonadota > Gammaproteobacteria > Lysobacterales > Lysobacteraceae > Stenotrophomonas > Stenotrophomonas maltophilia group sp. SKK55. The sequence continues at coordinate 93,040 of NZ_JBXUHP010000004.1, read as the reverse complement.
CCAGCGCGCGCTTTCCGGCAACAGGCCCGGCCAGGCCGGCAGCACCACCAGCGCGGCCAGCGCAATGACCAGCGCGGCCACTCCGAGGCCACGCCAGGCAGTCAGGTCGCGCCCCGCCAGCGCCTGCCAGTGCTGGGCCAGGCTGCCATCCAGGCGTTCGACATCGTTCCACAATGGCCAGGTGCGCCAGGCCGCCAGCAGGCCGGCACTGACCAGTACGCTCAGGCCAAGCACTGCCGCCAGGCTGCCGCTGTCACGCAGCGCTGCGAGCGGCCAGGCCAGCAGCAGCGCCAGCAACAGCGGCGCGGCTGCCCACAAGGCCAGCAGCGCCGGCAGGTCCTGGCGTGCGACCACCTTCAGCGGCAGCAGCGCGCGGCTGCGGCGCCACCACGATATCGCCAACGCGAACGCGGGCTGCGCCAATGCGGCAAGGACCGCACCCGGAACGCCGCCCACGGCGGCGCCCAGCGCCAGCACCGCGCCCGCGGCGAAGGCAATTGACAGAATGCGCGGACGGGAGGCGTCAGTCATAGTGGCGCGGCATCAGGCTGGCCACCGACGGCGGCACCTGCAGGTAGAACCCGCGCTCGCTCATTTCGCTGCGGACCTTTTCCGGGTCAGCCTGCGCCAGGCGGCGCTGGGCATCCAGGGCCACCTCCAGCACGAAGGCGAGCGTCCCCAGCGAGGTGAGCAGCGGCGCGGGCAGCGCGCTGAAATCATCGCGTCGGGGAACGTAGACGTAGGTGTCCGGCTTGAGTTGGCTTTTATAGACGTAGGCGTGCATGTCCGCGGGACGATAACCCGGGAAGAGCCATGATTGTGTCGGAAAGCCGACACCGGGGAAAGCCGTCAGCCGGCGATGGCGGCGCGATCGGCGGCGTTTCGCCTGCGGGGTTCAGCAATGTGGCGGCGACGTTCAGGCTGCGCCGCCGCCACACCGGCGCTTACTTGACCTTGGCGTAGGTGCCCTTCAGCGCGACACCCGCGAGGATGGCACCGGCGTAGCACTCGTAGTTGGTGCTGCTCTTGAACTCGTTCTTCTTGTAATAGCTGACGATGTCGACCACGGCGTTGGCGCCGCGCGACTTGGCACCGTCCTGCAGCGCGCGCAGTGCCGACAGCGCAACCCAGCGGCAGGCCTCGGCATCGCTCTTGTTGGCGGCGTTGGTCTTCTTGTTGGTCACGTCTTCGCCCAGGCGCTGCTGCACGCTGACCGGCTGGCCGGCCAGGTAGAAGCGCACGCTGCCGTCGATGCCGGCGTCCTTGGCGGCCTGCGAATTGACCAGTTCCTGCAGGGACTGTTCGACACGCGTGTCGCGGGCGGAAGCGGTGGAAGTCAGGGCCAGCAGCGCGGTAGCCGTGGCGATCATGAGAGTGCGGCGCATCGGAACATCTCCTTGTCGAGGGTGCGGGGGTAACGGGAACGGTGTGTTGGCGCAGTGGATCACTCGCTCCAGCGGCGGAACACCAGCGAGGTGTTGATGCCGCCGAAGGCGAAGTTGTTGCTCATCACGTACTCGGCCTGCAGTTCGCGGCCCTGCCCGGTGATGAAGTCGAGCTGGCCACAGCGCGGGTCGACCTCGGCCAGGTTCAGGGTGGGCGCGAACCAGCCGGCACGCATCATCTGGATGCTCACCCAGGCCTCGAACGCGCCACAGGCACCCAGCATGTGGCCGACGTAGCTCTTCAGCGAGCTGATCGGCACGCGGCTGCCGAACACCTGTGCGGTAGCCTGGGTCTCGGCGATGTCGCCGTGGTCGGTGGCGGTGCCATGGGCGTTGACGTAGTCGATCTGCGCCGCGTCCAGGCCGGCGTCCTCCAATGCCAGGCGCATGGCCTGGGCCATGGTGTCGGCACTGGGCTGGGTGACGTGCTGGCCATCGCTGTTGGTGCCGTAGCCGACCACCTCTGCAAGGATGGTGGCGCCGCGCGCCTGCGCGTGTTCCAGGTCTTCCAGGATCAGTGTGCAGGCGCCCTCGCCCAGCACCAGGCCATCGCGGCCGGCATCGAACGGGCGTGGCGTGGTCTGCGGCGCGTCGTTGCGCACGCTGGTGGCGAACAGCGTGTCGAACACCGCTGCAGCAGTGGCATCGAGCTGCTCGGCACCGCCGGCCACCATCACCGTCTGCTTGCCGCTGCGGATGGCTTCATAGGCCGCGCCCACACCCTGGCTGCCCGACGTGCAGGCGCTGGAGGTGGTGTACACGCGCCCGGACAGGCCGAAGAACACGCCGATGTTGACCGGCGCGGTGTGGCTCATCATCTTCAGGTAGGTCGTGGCGCTGATGCCATCGGTGGTGAATTCGTTGAGCATGCGCCCGAATTCGCCGGTGGCCTCGTGGCTGCCGGACGAGGAACCATAGGCCACGCCGGTACGGCCACTGCGCAGCACCGGATGCTCATGCAGGCCTGCCTCGCGCAGCGCCACCTCGGTGGCGCGCACCGACATGATCGCGACCTTGCCCATCGAGCGGGTGGTCTTGCGGTTGTAGTTCGGCGGCAGCTCGAAGTCCTGCGCCGGCGCGGCCAGCTTGGTGTTCAGCCCGGCATAGACATCCCACTCGGGCATCGCGCGCACCGCGTTGCGGCAGCTGCGCAGGTGCGCTTCGATGGTGGGCCAGTCGTGGCCGAGCGGACTGATGGCGGCGGCGCCGGTGACCACCACGCGACGATCGGCGGCCATCAGATCATGCCTCCGTTCACCGAGATCACCTGCCGGGTGATGTAGCCGGCCGGTTCGGACAGCAGGAACGCCACGGTAGCCGCCACTTCGTCCGGGCGGCCAACGCGGCCGACGGGAATCAGCTTGAGCGCGTGTTCAACCACTTCGTCGTTGAGCATTTCGGTCTCGATCAGGCCCGGGGCCACGCAGTTGACGGTGATCTGGCGGCTGGCCAGTTCCAGCGCCAGGGCCTTGGTGGCGCCGATGATGCCGGCCTTGGCGGCACTGTAGTTGACCTGCCCGCGGTTGCCGGCCAGTCCGGAGACCGACGACAGGGTGACGATGCGGCCCGGCTTGCGCCGCCGCACCATCGGCATGATCAGCGGATGCAGGACGTTGTAGAAGCCATCCAGGTTGGTGTGGATGACCTGGTCCCAATCGTCCTCCGACAGCGCCGGGAAGGCGCCGTCACGGGCGATGCCGGCATTGCAGACCACGCCGTAATACGCGCCATGTGCCTCGACATCGGCTTCCAGCGCGGCCCTCGCGGCCTCGCGGTCGGCCACGTCGAACACCAGTACGCGGGCCTGCTGGCCCAGTGCCTGGATCTCGGTGACCACCGCCTGTGCTTCATCCACGCGGCTGCGGCAATGCACCACCACGTCGAAGCCATCGCGCGCGATGCGCAGCGCGATGGCCCGGCCGATGCCCCGGCTGGCGCCGGTCACCAGCACGCTTCGATTCCCTGTCATGCCTGTCCACTCTCCAGATAGGCCATCGCGTCGGCCGGTTCGAACACCGAGACGTTGGCTGTCGCCCATTCTTCCTCGCCTGCCAGGATGCGGCAGGCGAACATCCCCAATCCATTGTCACCCAACAGCTCGCAGCGCGCCTGTACGCGCAGCCGCGAACCGCTGGGGAAGCTGCTGCGCGCGCTGCTGTAGCGGCGGCTGCCGAGCAGGAAGCCCAGCTGCGGTGGCCTGCCGGCCGCACGCGCGCGGCAACCGGCCCAGGCCGCGATGGCCTGCGCCATGTACTCGATGCCGACCCATGCCGGCACCTGGTCATCCTCGACGAACAGGCCGGCCTCGGGCACCACCAGTTCGGCCTCGATGGCGTCCTGGTCCCATTGCGTGATGCGCTCCAGCAGGCACATGTCCTGGCGGTGCGGCACCACGTCTTCGATCGCGTACAGCGTGTTCATCGACGCTCCAGTGCCAGCACGGCATTGCTGCCGCCGAAGGCGAACGAATTGCTCAGCACCCGCCGTGGCGGCTGCGCAAGGCGCGTGCCCGGTGCGACCAGCGGCAGCACCGGCAGTGCCGGGTCGGCCACGCCGTCCCACCAGTGCGGCGGCAGCAGCTGCTGCGGGTTCTCGGCCAGCACGATCCAGCACAGCGCCGCCTCGATGGCACCCGAGGCACCCAGCGTGTGGCCGGTCAACGGCTTGGTCGAACTGGCCGGCACGTGGCTGCCCAGCACCTGCGACACGGCCAGGCTTTCCATCGCATCGTTGTGGCCGGTCGCGGTCCCATGCAGGTTCACATAGTCCACTTCACCGGCGGCCCAGCCAGCACGCTGCAGCGCCTGCTGCAGGGCGTCGATGGCACCCAGGCCCTGCGGGTCCGGGGCGGACATGTGGTGGGCGTCGGCCGACTCGCCCCACCCCGCCAGGCATACCGGGCCGGGTTCGCGGGTGAGCAGGAACAGCGCGGCGCCTTCGCCGATGTTGATACCGGTACGATGCTGCGAGAACGGATTGCAGCGTTGGGCCGAGACCGATTCCAGCGCGCTGAAGCCGGCCACGGTGAAGCGGCACAGCGAATCGGCGCCACCGGCGATCACCGCATCGACGATGCCGGCGCGCAGCATGCGTGCAGCCGACATCAGCGCCTTGGCACTGGACGAGCAGGCAGTGGACAGGGTCCATGCCGGCCCCTGTGCGCCACTGCGCTGGCGCACGAACTGCGCGGCGGTGCCCATTTCCTGCTGGGCGTAGTCAAAGCCCTGCGGCCACTGGCCCTGTTCGGCATGGCTGCGCAATGCCTGCTCCGATTCACCAATGCCCGAGGTGCTGGTGCCCAGCACCACCGCTACGCGCTCGGCGCCATGGCGGGCGATCGCCGCGGCCACTGCCGGCGCGATCTGAGCCAATGCCACGTCCAGCAGGGCATTGTTGCGCCCGCGCAGGGCCACCGGCAGGTCATCCAGCGCCTGCAGCGGCGTGCGTACTTCTCCCAGCGCCAGGGTGCGCCCCGGCAACAGGCTGTCGTTGTCGCTGAGCCCGCCCGGCGCGTCGGCGAACAGTGCCGACGTCACTGCGGCGCGGCCAGCGCCGAGTGCACAGACCACACCCAGGTCGTTCAGGTAGATCGGTGCGCTCATCGGTACGGCCCGGCCATGTCGATCGATTCGATGCGCAGCGCATAGCCTTCGGCGCGGTTGTCCAGCTGCACGCTGCCATCGTCCAGCCGCTGCAGGTGCAGCCACACGGTGCCCTCACGCGACAGGCTGCGCTGATGGCCATCATCACTGACCTGCCAGCCCGGCGGCAGCACGGCGGCAATGGCCGCGGTCGGCCACAGCGCGAACTGCAGGTCATCCAGCACGCGCTCGGCGCGCACCTGCGGTGGCAGCCATGGCGCGCGCTGCTGGGTCAGCTGCTGGCCGTCCCATTGCAGGCGCACGCCGGTCTGGCCCATCGCCTGCACGGCCAGCTGCACCTGCTGGGCGTCGGCTTCCAGCAGCGCGTCGAGATCGCGCTCATGCGTGCCGAAGCGGAAATGCAGCTGCTGCTGCAGCGCCAGCGGCGTCGGCAGGCTGGCCGGCGCCAGGCGCAGCGGCGGCAGTTCCACCTGCGGTTTCGGCATGCGGCCGGCACAGGCGGCCAGCAGCAGGCACAGCAGCAGGGCCGCAGTACGGAAGATCAGGCGCTGCACAATTTCTCCAGCACGCGCATGCGGCGACCACTTTCATCGGCCACATACGGATTCTTGGTGTCCCAGGCGTAACCGGCCAGGATGGAGCTGATCATGTCGCGCACTTCGGGCTGCTGCTGCGGGTGGTAGATGATCTTCTGGAAGCCGCCCTGGTACCAGCTTTCGACGAAGCGGCGGAAGGTCTTCACGCCCGCGCGCAGCGGGATCGAGAACTCGGCCTCCCAGTCCACGGCCTGGCCGGCATAGCGGCGCTTGAGGCATTCGCTGGCGAGCTGCGCGGACTTGAAGGCAATGGTCACGCCGGAGGAGAACACCGGATCTAGGAACTCGCCGGCGTTGCCCAGCAACGCGTAGCCGGGCCCCCACAGCGAGCTGACGTTGGCCGAATAGCCGGTGATGCGGCGCACCGGCAGCACCGCCCATTCGGCGTTGGCCAGCAGGCGGGTCAGGTTGGGGTCCTCGCCGACGATGGCCTGCAGCTTCTGCAGGTCGTCACCCTCGTAGCGCTCGAAGAACGACGGCTCGGCGACCACGCCCAGCGAACAGCAGCCATTGGAGAACGGGATCGTCCAATACCAGACGTCGATGTGCTCGGGGTGGGTGGTGATCAGGATCTTGTTGCGGTCGAATTCCGCTTCGGCCGGAATGTTGTCGCGCACGTGGCAGAAGATCGCGCCGCGCACCGGGAAGTTGGACGGCGATTCCAGCTGCAGCAGCCGCGGCAGCAGGCGCGCGAAGCCTGAGGCGTCGAGGATGAAATCGGCCTCGATGCGGTACTCGCTGCCGTCCGGGCGGCGTACCGTCACCGCCGGTTGCTCGCCCGGCTCGACCGACAGCACCTCGTCGCCGAAACGCAGCGTGGCCCCCATGCGCTCGGCGCCGCGTGCCAGCACGTTGTCGAAGTCGGCGCGCTGCACCTGGTAGGTGGTGCCCCAACCCGGCGAGAACTTCTTCCTGAAATCGAACGCAGTACGCGCTTCGCCGTGCACGAAGGCGGCACCGTTCTTGTACTGGAAGCCCGCCTCGACCACGTCCTGCAGCAGGCCGGCCGCCTCGATGTACTCCATGCTCTGCGGCAGCAGGCTTTCGCCGATGGAGAAGCGCGGGAACTGCTGGCGCTCCAGCATCAGCACCTGGCGGCCCTGCTGGCGCAGCATCGCCGCGACCACGGAACCGGCCGGGCCGGCGCCGATGATCAGGATTTCAGTGCGTTCGACAGCATCCACAGCAGTGTTCATCGGTGCGTCCTTGTTGCTCGATCAAGTGGAAAGAAGGAAGTCGGAAAACAGGCTCAGGCCGGCGGCAGATCGTGCGGCGGCGGACGGAACAGCGGCGAGATCAGCCAGACCAGGCCGATGCCGAACAGCAGGGTCAGGCCGAACGCGCGCAACGCCGGGGTCTGCGACAGGCCCAGCAAGCCGAACGACAGCCAGGTGCTGGCCGCGCCCACGCACACGGCCAGCCAGGCACTGGCGTCGCCGCGGTGCTCGATCAGGAAAATGCCGTAGTCGATGCCCATGCCCAGCAGCAGCATCAGTGCCAGCACGTTGAACAGCTGCAGCGGCTGGCCGAACAGGCCCAGCAGGCCCAAGGTCAATGCGCCGGCAATCAGGGTCGGCGCGAACACGCGCCAGGCCTGGCGGCGGTATCGCAGCCACAGCGCGGTGAACACCAGCACGATGCCGACCAGCAGCAGCCCGCCCATCAGCTTGCGGTAGTGGCCCAGCAGCTGCGAGAAGTCGGCGGTGCGATCCACCCAGCGCACACCGGGCAGGCCCTCGGCCGCGCCGCGCAGGGTGGTCAGCGCGTCGGCGCGCGACAGGTCATCGACCATCACCACGCTGATCATCTGCCCGCCGACCTGGCCCACCCACAGGTGCCGGAACGGCTGCGAGGCCGGCGAGGCCAGGAACGCTTCGGCGGTGAGTGGCGCGTCAGCGAACGGCGGTCGCTGCAGTGGCTCTCCCACGGCCTCGGACACGGCCGCAAGCACACCCGGTTCAACCTTCGCGGTCAGCGCCGCATCGGCCTGCTGGCGCGACGGCGACGGCAGCCAATCGCTGATCGCGCGATAGCCCCCAATGCGCTTCTGGTTGGCCAGTACGCGCAGGCGTTCGGTCAACGCTTCCTCACGCTGCAGCAGCTGCGCCGCGTCGGTGCCCTGTACCAGGTAGAACTGTGCCGGGCTGGGCATGCCCAGCAGCTGGCTCAAGCGGATCTGCTGCGCCATCAGCGCGGGCGGCGACGATTGCAGGCTGCGCAGGTCGTCGTTGCTGTGCAGGCGGGCGATGCCGATTGCAGCCAGTGCCAGCGTGATCACCACGAACACCGTCAGCGGGCGGCGGCCATGCAGGCGCGGGAAGCGCTCCAGCGTGTTGCCCAGCCACTGCGAGAAACGGGTCTGGCGGATCTCGCCGCCATCCAGCCACGGGAACCAGAAAATCACCGTAAGGAAGGCGGCGGCCAGGCCGACCACCGAGAACAATGCCATCTGGCGCAGGCCCGGGAACGGGGCCAGGCCCAGTGCCAGGTAGGCCAGCGCGCTGGTCAGCAGGGCCAGCCACAGGCCGGGCAGCAGGTGCCGCAGCAGTTTCCAGCGACGATCAGCCGGTTCGGCCTGGCGCGAAGCGAACCAGTGGATGCCGTAGTCCTCGGCCACGCCCACCAGCGACGCACCAAACACCAGGGTCAGCACATGCACCTTGCCAAACACCAGCACGGTCACCGCCAGCGCCACGCCACAGCCGATCAGCAGTGAGGCGGCAACCAGCAGGATCGGTCGCAGCGAACGGAACGCCAGCCACACCAGCAGCAGCACCGCGGCCAGCGAGCCCCAGCCGATCGTGTTGATCTCCTGGTTGGCCTGCACCGCCGCCGCTTCGGCGTGCAGCGGCACACCCGCATGCAGGATTTCCAGTTCTGGCGCCGCCGCCCTCGCGGCCAGCCCGGCACGTTCCAGCAGGCCGTCGAGATGGCGCTCGCCGTCAAGCTGGAACGCCGACCCCGGCGTATCGAACTGCAGTACGGCCCAATGCCTGCCCTCGGCTTCGAGCAGGCCGTCATCGCCCAGCCGCAACCCCGACCCCTGCGCCTGCTGCTGCCACCATTGCGGCCACAGCGACAGCGGGTCTTGCCGCCAGTCGGTCAGGCGCGGGGCGCCCATCGGGCCGTACAGCGCAGCCAACGCCTGCTCGGCCAACGCGCCCGGTTCGCTGCCCTGCAGCTGCTCGCGCTGGGCCGGGGTCAGCAGGCGGTCGCGGTACGGTGCGTAGAACGCGCGCGCCTCGTCGAACCAGCCTTCGATCGAACCGCTGGGCACCAGCAACGCGCTGTCGGCATCCGCCGCCATCGCCGCAGCGAACGCCGCCTGTGCGCGCTTGGCGGCGGCGCCATCCTTGCTGCCCAGCAGCACCACCACCTGGCGCGAGCTGCCGTCGGCGATGCGCCGGGTGACGTCACTCAACAGGCGGTCATGCGCGTCCTGCGGCAGCAGGGCGAGGATGTCGGTGTCGATCCGCGACTGCTGGCTCCACAGGCGCCATTGCTGCGCCCCCAACACCAGCAGGAGCACCAGCCAGGCGATGCCCAGCCAGTGCCACCAGCGCCGCAACCGGTCCGGCCCGTTCGATGCTGCCCCCTCACTCAAAGCGGCGCGCCTCGTCGGCGGTGAGCGTGGCCGGCGCTTCGCTCAGTGCACTGAACTGGATCTGCGTGCGGTCCTTGTTGGCCTCGACGATCTCGACCTGGCGCACGTAGCGGTCACCTTGCAGGGTCAGCGACTGGAACGCCTTGGCCAGCATCGCCGACTTCGGCGTCAGCCGCAGCCGCCAGCCCTGCCCTTCACGGCTGGCCGCCACGTTGAACTGGCCGGACAGCGCCTGCACGTCGCCACTCATCAGCGCGAACATGATCGCGTTCACCGAACGCATCGCCGGCTGCTGCCGCGCATCGAGCTCGACACGGGTGCTGCCATCGCGCTGGCGGCTGAGGATGCGGTCGGCGGTGACCACCACTTCGGAGGGGAACGGCTTGAGCGTGGTCCAGATCACGCCATGCTGGCGCGCGACCACGAACTGGCCCTGCGAGCGCAGCGGGTTCTTGAAGCCGCTGACCTGCTTTTCCTGGCTGAACTGGCCACGCAGCACGTCCGGCCGCGCCACCGCCTGGGTGATCACATCAATGGCGGCGTCGGCCGCCTGCACCTGCGGCGCGGCAATGAACATCAGCGCGCACAGAAGCACGCTCGAAAGGCGGACAAGGGTGTTCACGGTGCAGGCACTCCCAGGCGTTCCCACAGTACCGGCGGGCACTGGTACAGCATTTCCCTGCTGGTCGCGTCCACCGCGACCTGGATGGTCATCGCACGGGTCAGCACCTGGCCGCTTTCCACATCAAGGATCTCGTACTCGATCTTCAGCCGGTTCTCCCATTCCACGATGCGCGCAATCACGCGCAGCGCCTGGTTGAACAGCAGCGGGCGCACGTACTTCACCCGCGCATCGACCACCGGCCACAGGTAGCCCGATTCGAGCATCTGCGGGTAGTCGTAGTCGTAGCGCCCAAGCAGCGCGCAGCGCGCGATCTCGAAGTACTTGAAGTAGTTGCCATGCCAGACCACGTTCATCGGATCGCAGTCATGGAAGGCGGGGGTCAACGCAATTTCGCCAACCCGTTCAATAGCCTCATTCACCGGCATACAGCTCCCAACGTTGCGCGCGGATCTCCACCAGCAGTTCCCGCAGTTCGCGATCCAGCGCGCGGTCTTCTTCAACCAGGGCGATGCGCTGCCCCAGGTCGGCGTACATGCCGGCCAGACTGCCATGCAGCTGCGCGTTCAGGCCAACCCGTTCGCGCAGCGCCAGGCCCTGGCGGGCGGCGATCAGCATCGCGGCCACCACCTGTTCAGTCAGCTCGATCACGCGCAGGCAGTCGCGCGCGGCGATGGTGCCCATGCTGACCTTGTCCTGGTTGTGGCACTCGGTGGAGCGCGAAAACACGCTGGCCGGCAGGGTCTGCTTCAGCGCTTCGGCCGTCCAGGCCGACACGCTGATCTGCAGCGCCTTCAGGCCGTGGTTGATGGCCGCGCGCGGGCCGGTGGCCGCCGACAGGTTGGCCGGCAGGCCATGGTTGTAGCGGGCATCGACCACCAGCGCCAACTGGCGGTCGAGCAGATCGGCCACGTTGGCTACGGTGTTCTTCAGGGTGTCCATCGCCAGCGCGATGTGGCCGCCGTAGAAGTGGCCGCCATGCAGGATGCGCTCGCCGTCGGCATCGATCAGCGGATTGTCGTTGGCGCTGTTCAGTTCGGTTTCGATCAGCTGGCGCAGGAACGGCAGGCTGTCCTCCAGCACGCCGATCACGTGCGGCGCGCAGCGCAGCGAGTAGCGGTCCTGCAGGCGCTGTTCATTGCGCGGCGGACGCTCGCTGTGCAGGTCGCTGCGCAGGCGCGCGGCGATGCGGCCCTGGCCCGGGTGTGGCTTGGCCGCGAACAGGGTTTCGTCGAAGTGGTGCGCGTTGCCGTCGCTGGCCAGCACGTTGAACGCGGTCAGGCGCGTGGCCATGCGCGCCAGGTAGTCGGCGCGCTGCCAGGCCAGGCAGGCCAGGCCGGTCATCACCGCGGTGCCGTTCATGATCGCCAGGCCTTCCTTCGGCCGCAGCTTCAGCGGGGTCATGCCGATCTTCGCCAGCACCTCGGCAGCAGGCTGCACGCGGCCATCGTGCAGCACCTCGCGCTCGCCGCACAGCACCGCCGCCACGTAGGACAGCGGGGTCAGGTCACCACTGGCCCCCACCGAGCCTTCGGCCGGGATCATCGGCAGCACGTCGTGCTGCAGCAGCGTGGCCAGGCCTTCCAGCAGCGGCATGCTGACACCGGACATGCCACGCACCAGCGACGCCAGGCGCGCGGCCAGCACCGCACGGGTCTCGACCGGGTCCAGGTAACGGCCCAGGCCGCAGCCATGGTAGGTGTACAGGTGGTGCGGCAGTTCAGCCACCAGTGCCGGCGGGATGTTCACCGTGCACGAATCGCCATAGCCGGTGGTCACACCGTAGATCACGCCATCCTCGCGCAGCAGGCGGTCAAGGAAGTCGGCACCGCGCTGGATGTGCGCGCGGAACGCCGGCGCGTCGCTCAGTGCGGCCTGGCACTGGCGCTGGGCCAGGGCAATCACGTCTTCGATGGTCAACGGTGCATCGCCAAAGCGGCACACGGGTACGGCGTCAGTCGTCATGCGGAGCCTGATCCCAGAAGGGGAAGAAATTGAACCAGTCCAACGGGGACTGGATGACCTGGAGTTCCAGCCAGCGCGCGAAGCGCTGTGCCTGTTCGGCAAGTGCCGCGTCGCGCGAGCCACGCGGCAGCACGATGCGTTCGGCGAACTGTTCAAACGCCACGCGGTAGCCCTCGCCCTGGTGCAGGCAGGCCATGGTGTAGACCGGGCAGCCCAGCGCCGCAGCCAGCACGTAAGCGCCGATAGGGAACGGTGCGCGGTGGCCGAGGAAATCGGCGGTGACGCTGCGACCGCCCTGCACCGGCGTGCGGTCGCCGACGATGGCGACGAAGCCCCCCGCCGCCACGCGCTCGGCCAGCATCACCGCTGTGGCCGGCCCCATTCCGGTCACCTGCACCAGCTCCACCGCCGCCAGCGGGTCCAGCCGCTGCAGCAGGCGGTTGAAGCGCTGCGCATGCGCGGTGTGCACCAGCACGGTGATGCGGAACCCCGGCACCTGTTCGGCCAGCACCTGGCACAGTTCCAGGCAGCCGATGTGCGCGGTGAGGATCAGACCGCCTTCGCGGCGCGCGATCTTCTGCAGCACCAGGTCGCGGTGCAGGTGGATACGGTTGGCCGGGTAGCGCCCGCCCAGGCCGAGGATCTTGTCCAGCATCGTGTCGGCGAAGGCGAAGAAGTGGCGCAGGCTGTCGCGCCGGGTTGGCGCGCGGCCGAGCACGCCGCTGTATGCCTGCAGCCGCTGCAGGTACTGCATCGAGGCCTGTCGCCCCACACGGTTACCCAGCCAATGGCAGGCCACCACCGGCCACGCGCACAGGCGGAATGGCCAGCGCCCGAACCAGCGGTGCACCCAGCACAGGAACAGCACGCCGGCCACCGACGTCGATTCGCCGATGTCGGCCCAGTGCGGGGCGTCCTGCGCGGTCGCCATTTCAGCGCTGCCCCTGCAGGCGGCGCCACAGCAGCCGCGGTGCGCGCCAGAGCATGCCGAAGAACAGGCGGGTGTGCATGCGGCTGATGCGCACGTTGTCGCGCCACACATCGAAGTGCGACACGCCATCGGCGGGATAGGTCACGCGCGTGGCCAGGTGCTCGACCGGCAGCTGGCGCCAGTACAGGCGCACCATCACTTCAGTATCGAAATCCATGCGCCGACCGATGGTCTCTTCACCGATCAGGCGCAGCACCGGTGGCAGGGGATACACCCGGAAGCCGCACATGGTGTCGCGTAGGTGCAGCGACAGCGTGTTGATCCAGACCCAGACGTGGGTGGCGTAGCGGCCATACAGGCGTGCCTTGGGAACACTGGCGTCGTAGGCCGGAATGCCGCAGATCACCGCGTCGGGATGCACACGCGCGGCCTCGATGAAGCGTGGCAGGTCAGCGGTATCGTGCTGGCCGTCTGCGTCGATCTGCAGCACGTGGCTGTAGCCACGCGCGCCGGCTTCAGCAAAACCGGCCAGCATCGCCCCACCCTTGCCCTGGTTGGCGTCCAGGCGCAGCAGGTCAACGCCCTGGCGTTGTGCCAGCGTGCGCAGCACCGCCGCGCACGCGTCATGCGAACCATCGTCGACCAACAGGCAAGGCAGGCCAGCGGCCTGCACACCGTCGACCACCGCCACGATGGCGTGCTCGTGGTCGTAGACGGGAATCACCACCAGTGGCGCGAACGCGGCACCGGCAACGGCCGGGTCAGTCCGCATCGGCGAAAACCACCTTGCCGCTGGCATGCACACCGTGGCTGGAGGTATAGCGGAAGGCGAGCACGTTGCGTGCGGCATCCCAGTCCAGCTGCAGGGTCAACTCATCGCCGGGGCGGGCCACGTGCTGGAACTTCACCGCGTCCATGCGCAGGAACACGCGCGGCATCGCAAATGCCTGGCGACCGAAACGCATCGCCCAGTCCAACTGCGCCACACCGGGCAGGATCGCCGCCTGCGGGAAGTGGCCCTGGAACGGCCGCAGCGCCGGGTCGAGGGTCATGCGCAGCGTGGCGCTGGCGGCGTCGCGGCGGTCCCAGACCGGCACCGGCATCAGTGGCTGGAACAGCGCCGCCAATGCCGCCTGGGTCACCTTGCCCTGCGCGTTGATCGGCAACGCCTGCACCAGGCGCCAACGGCGCGGCCGGGTCACCGCGTCATGCGCATGCGCCAGGCGCGCGCCCAGGCGTTGGCCGAGCGCACGGCGCGCGGCGTCGCCGCCCTCCAGCAGCGCCGGATCGGCCGGAACCACCACGGCGGCCAGCTGCTCGCGCTGCCCGGGCAGCACCAGCACGCGCACGTCATCCACTTCGGTGTCTTCGCGCAGCGCGCGTTCCAGCGCATCCAGCGAGACGCGGCGCTCTTCGATCTTGACGATGCGGTCGGCGCGGCCCAGCAGCCGGAAACGGCCATCGGCCAAGGCTTCCACGCGGTCCTGGGTGCGCCACCAGCCGGGAGTTTCCAGATGCGCCGAGGCCACCGCCAGGCAGCCGTCGTCGATCCGCCATTGCACACCCGGCAGCGGCTGCCACGGCGGCAGGTCGGTGTCCCAGCGGCGCCAGGCGATACCGCCGGTCTCGCTGCTGCCATAGACCTCGGTCGGCGCCACGCCCAACCACTGCCGCACCTGTCGCGCCGCGTCCTCCGGCAGCGGGCCACCGGAGGAGAACACCGCGCGCAGGCGGCCATGCAGGCTGGCCCAGTCGAGCTGCTCGGGCAGGCGCTTGAGATGGGCCGGCGTCGCCACCAGCACCGTGTCGGTACCGGCCAGCGCACCCACCAGGTCTTCGTGGAAGAACCGGCGCGGATGGATCAGGCGGCCGGCGGCCAGCGGCCACAGCACCCGGAACAGCAGCCCGTAGATGTGCTGGTGGGACACCGTGCCGTGCACCTGCGCGCCCTCCAGCTGCGCGCCGAACGCGGCCTGCAGCGCTTCCACCTCGCGCGCCAGCTGGTCCAGGCGCTTGCCGATCGCACTGGGCTGGCCGGTGCTGCCGGAGGTGAACACGCACAGCTCGCAGGCGCGCTCGTCCAGCGCCTGCAGTTCGTCGTCCAGTGCGGCTTCCAGCGCCGCCAGCGGGCGGTAGTCGGCCGGCACGTCGCCCGCGAAACCGCTCACCTGCGGCTGCAGCGCCTGCAGCGTGGCCGGCAGGTTGTCAGCAGCCAGGAACACCCGCTTGCCGGCATGCCAGGCGCCGAACAGCGCCGCAGCGAAGGCCACGGCGTCATCGAAGTACAGGGCCCAGTCGCGGCCTTCGGCCGCCGCAAAGGCGGCGCGCCAGCCCCGCACGCGCTGGCGGAAGCAGGCGTGGTCAACCATGTCTCCGTCGCACAGGCCGACGCTGCGCTGCGGCCGCGCCTCCAGCAGCAGCCGGTCCAGGGCAATCCACTCAGCCATGCGCGTGCGCCGCCTTCACCCGCCGCCGCACCAGCCACTCACCTGCGAACAACACGCCCATCATCACGTACGCCAACAATCCGTTGTAGAGCATCCAGGCCCGGTCCGACGCGTACAGCGCGGTCAGCAGGGCCAGGCTGCCGTTGAGAACGAAGAAGCCGCTCCACACCTGGGTGACGCGGCGGGTATAGGCCACCGCAAACGGGGGCAGGTCCGGCTCCTGCAGCCGCGCCAGGCGCTCCACCAGCGGCGGCCCGAAACGCAGGCTGGTGCCGAACACCGCCAGCATCACCGCATTGACCAGCACCGGGTACAGCTTCAGCGGCAGGGCCTGGTTGAGCACGGTGGCCAGCACCGCCAGCAGGCCGGTGCCGGCGGCGGCGGCCCACCACAATGGCTGGCGAGTGCTCAGCGCACGCAGCAGGGCCAGGGTGAACAGCAGCAGCGACAGCCAGCGCGGCTCGAAGCGGCCCATCGCCAGGTACACCAGCAGCGGGTAGGCGAGCGAGATCGCTGCCACCACGACGGTACGTGCGCGAGCCATGGCGAAGCCGCCGGCGCTGCGGTCAGGCGGCTGCCTGGTCTGGCAGCAGTCCATGCACGACATCAACGATGTCCTGCACGGTGCGCACGGCCTTGAACGCTTCCGGCTGCAGGTTGCGGCCGAGCAGTGGCTTGAGCTGCACGATCAGGTCGACCGCATCGATGCTGTCGATGTCCAGGTCGTCATACAGGCGGGCCTCGGGGGTGATCCGGGCGGTTTCAATCTCGAAGCTGTCGGTCAGGATGCTGACGATGCGTTCGAACAGTTCATTCTTGGTCATGGCTATTCCTGGCGCCGTTACGACTGGCGGGCGGCGACGAACTCGCCGAGCGCGCGCACGCTGGAGAAATGGCGACGGGTTTCTTCCGAATCGGCCGAGAGGCTGACACCGTACTTCTTCTGCAGCGCCAGGCCCAGCTCCAGCGCGTCGATCGAATCCAGGCCCAGGCCCTCGACGAACAGCGGCGCGGTCGGATCGATGTCCTCCGGCGTGATGTCCTCCAGCGAAAGGGAGGAAATGATCAATTCCTTGATCTCGTGCTCAAGTGCTTGCACGGGGCGGATCTCCAGACAGGTCGAAATAACGAGAAAGGTGCTCGGTGACGCGGCGGGCTGCCAAGGCATCCCCCCTTGGCGAGTCGTCATCGGCCAGGAAGGGCGCGATCGGGATATCTTCGCCGATCTGCAGCCGAACGTGAAAGCGACGTGAGGGGACACGATACCACTTCTGTCCCTTGGTCAACGTGGGCGGGGTGCAGGTGATCCGCACCGGGGTGATGTCCAGCCGGCCGCGGACGGCGATGTTGGCGGCCCCGCGCTGCAGCCGCGGCGGCTGGCCCGGCACGCTGCGGGTGCCTTCGGGGAAGATCACCAGGGTGCCGCCGGCGCGCACCGCCGCCACGCAGTCATCGACCAGGCCAGCGCCATCGTCATTGGAGATGTAGCCGGCCGCCCGCACCGGACCGCGCATGAACGGGTTGCGGGCCACGGCGCGTTTCACCACGCAATCGGCGTTGGGCAGCAGCGAGATCAGGCAGACCACGTCGATCAGGGTCGGGTGATTGGCCAGAACCAGCAAACCGTCGCGCTGCAGGCGTTCACCGCCCTCGATCTGGTAGGTCATCACCCCCAGCGCGCGCATCAGGCGCAGATGGCTGGCAAAGGCAACCTGAACCACGCGGCGCGCCCGGCGGCGACGGACCACCGGGTCGCGCATCAGCAGCAGCACCGGCATCACCAGCACGCCCAGCAACAGGCCACCCATGCCGAATGCGGCAAAGCTCAGGCCGGTGCCGAGCACCCGCCAGGCATGATCGAGACGGCGCAGCGCCTCAGCCACGGCGCCCCCAGCGCCAGCGCTGGCCTTGGGCCACGTGCTCCAGCGCCGGCGCACCGGACAGCAGGAAGCGGTGCAGGTCCAGCGCGTGCGGCAGCGCGCCCGGGGCGGTGGCAGTGGCCTCCGGCGCCGCCTCCCACTGCAGGGAGAGGGTCGGCTGGCCCGGCGTCGGCGCCGTCAAACGCCAACACCAGGCAAAGAACGGGTCGGGTTCGTCGGCGAACGTCGCGTAAATCTCGGGAAGGCGCGACTCATACACCACCACCCGCACTTCGCGGGCGCCATCGGCGAGCAGACCGGCCGCTTCCAGGCAGGCGGTTTCGACCGTGGCCTGGCCGGCGGCCAGCGCCAGGTAGTTGCCACGGTGGCCGCGCGCGATCGAGTACAACGCAGCAATCGCGTTGTGTACCGACAGGCCGAACCCCGTCGGTGACAAGGGCTGATCGCTGGCCAGCGCCCCCAGCAGCTCCATCGAACGGGCCACGTCGCCGTGGCGGCTGGCGAACACCAGCGGGACCTGGCTGTCTGCCCCCTGCCCCTCCTCGCACCAGCAGGCGGCCTGGATCGCCATCCGGCCCAGCCGCTCGATGCGCCGGCGCTGCATTGCCGGGATCTCGGCCAGCGCCGGCGTGTCCTCGCCAACCGGCGGATACGGCGCATCGGCCCAGCCCAGCCACTGGCTACGCTCGCTCAGGCCGGGCGCCCAGGCAGCCCAGTCGACGATGGAGAATTCGATCATTTAGCGAAGGTGCTTCAACGGGAGAACGATAGGCACGAGCCATTACGGCGACGCGCGGCGGCCCCCCAGTCCTGCAGCCGTGCGTCCGTCCAGGACGTCGCCGGCTGCCCCCCTGGCTGCCGGAAAGGAGCGCACGCTAGCACGTCCTGCACGGGGTGTGCAGGTTTCACATTCCCCAACACGGGAGCCGGCACCGGCGGCCCCGCTTCAAACGATCAGTGGTAACCGGTATCGGCGTGCACCTTGCCACGGAACACCCGGTACGACCACGCCGTATAACCGAGGATGACCGGCAGCAGAATGACCAGGCCAACCAAGGTAAAGCCCAGCGAGGAGGCCGGCGCGGCGGCCTGCCACAGGGTCATCGACGGTGGCAGCAGGTAGGGCCACATGCCCAGTACCAGGCCGAGGAAGCCGAGCACGAACAGGGCCAGGCTGAGCACGAACGGCGGCAGGTCGTGGCGCGGGTGGGTGGCACTGCGCCACAGCGCGGCGGCTACCGCCAGGGTCAGCAGCGGCACCGGCGACAGCCACCAGAAGTTGCCGTCGCTGAACCAGCGCGCCATCAACCGCGAGTCGAGGAACGGCAGCCAGCTGCTGACCAGGCCCATCGCCGCGATCACCGCCACCACCAGCGGCCGGGTCATCTGCCGCGCCAGCGCCTGCACGCGTCCCTCTGTCTTCAGGATCAGCCAGGTGCTGCCCAGTAACGCATAGCCGGCCACCAGCGCGGCACCGGTCAGCATCGCGAACGGGCTGAACCAGGCGAACGGCCCGCCCTGATAGACACCGTCCACCAGCGGGATGCCCTGCACCAGCGTGCCCAGGATCACGCCCTGGGCGAACGTCGCCAGCAGCGAACCGAGGCCGAACGCCACGCTCCACAGCCGGCGTGACCGATGTGCCTTGAAGCGGAATTCAAAGGCCACGCCACGGAACACCAGCGCCACCACCAGCACCAGCACCGGCAGGTACAGCGCCGACAACAGCACCGCATAGGCCTTGGGGAAGGCCGCCAGCAGGCCGGCCCCCCCCAGCACCAGCCAGGTCTCGTTGCCGTCCCAGATCGGCGCGGCGGTGTTCATCATCAGGTCCAGCTGCTCCTCGTCCTCGGCGAAGGGGGCGAGGATGCCGATGCCAAGCACGAAGCCGTCCAGCACCACGTACATCAGCACGCCGAAGCCGATCACCGCGAACCACGCCACCGGCAGCCAGGTCATCAGGTCCATGTCAGCGCTCCTCCAGCGGTTCGTCGGCTGCCGACAGCGGGCGCGCCGGGGTGTGGCTGCCGTGGTCCAGCGACGGCCCTTCGGCGTAGGGCTGCGGTCCGTGGCGCAGGATCTTCACCAGGTACCAGATGCCCCAGCCGAACACGAAGGCGTAGCCGACCACGTAGACGCCCAGCGACAGCGCGGTCATCCACGCGCTCTGCGGGCCGACCGCATCGGCGGTGCGCAGCAGGCCATACACCACCCACGGCTGGCGCCCCATCTCGGTGACGAACCACCCCGACAGCAGCGCGATGAAACCGCTGGGCAGCATCCAGTTCCAGCCGCGCAGCAGCCATGGCGAATCGAGCAGCTTGTTGCGCCACAGCTGGAAGGCCGACACCCAGGCCAGCAGCAGCATCAGCGTGCCCAGCCCGACCATGATGCGGAAGGCAAAGAACACCGGCGTCACCGGCGGCCGCTCGCTGGCCGGTACCGAAGTGAGCGGGTCGAAGGTGCCGTCCAGGCTGTGGGTCAGGATCACGCTGCCCAGCTTCGGGATGGCCACTTCGAAATCGTTGCGCTCCTCCTTCTCGTTGGGCAGCGCGAACACCACCAGCGGTACGCCCTCGCCTTCCCGGGTCTCATGCCAATGCGCCTCCACCGCCGCGATCTTCATCGGCTGGTGCTTGAGCGTGTTCAGGCCGTGCATGTCGCCGACGAAGATCTGCACCGGCACGGTCAGCGCAGCGAATGCCACGGCGGCGATCAGCATGCGCCGGCCCGCTTCCACGTGCGTGCCCTTGCGCAGGTACCACGCGCCCACGCCACCAATCACGAAACAGGTGGTGATGAACGAGCCCAGCGCCATGTGCGCGAGGCGGTAGGGGAACGAGGGATTGAACACCACCTGCCACCAGTCCACCGGATGCACGATGCCGTTGACCATCTCGTAGCCGGCCGGCGTGTGCAGCCAGCTGTTGGACGACAGGATCCAGAACGTGGAGAACAGCGTGCCCAGCGCAACCATGCAGGTGGACAGGAAATGCAGGCGCGGCGAGACCCGGCCCCAGCCGAACATCATCACGCCGAGGAAGCTGGCTTCCAGGAAGAACGCGGTCAGCACCTCGTAGGTCAGCAGCGGGCCGATGACCGTGCCGGCCACCTCGCTCAGCCGCGGCCAGTTGGTACCGAACTGGAAGGCCATGACGATGCCGCTGACCACGCCCATGCCGAACGACACCGCGAAGATCTTCTGCCAGAAGAAGTACAGCTCGCGCCACACGGGCAGCCTCGTGCGCAGCCAGCGCCATTCGATGAAGGCCAGCCAGCTGGCCGTACCGATGGTGAAGGCGGGGAACAGCACGTGGAAACTGATGACGAATCCAAACTGGATCCGGGACAACAACAACGCGTCCAAGGGACGCCTCCTGCCTGCGACCGGTGGGATACCGGACCACTTTAGGAGGACTTCGTTAAGACGGGATGCGACCGGGTGACGCGCTGCTTCACTTTGTCGCAGGGGTCAACCGTTCTGGTAGCTGCCAACCTTGGTTGGCACACACGCCCAAACGCCGACCCAGGTCGGCCTCTACCCACCGCGATTGGAGCGGCCCCTTGCCCGGCGGGTGCCTCAGTGCCAGAAATACCAGGCCGCTGCAGCCAACAGCGCGCCAAACAACAGCACCTGCACCACCACATAGCCCACACCACTGTCGTGCGACTCAGCGGCAATGCGCTTCTGCAGCGCCTCACTCACATTCGGTGTCTGTTCCTGCTGCGCCTGCTCACGCAACGCCTGCGCCAGCGCGCGCTTTTCCGCATCGCGAGGGTCGGTCGGTGGATTCACAGCAGCTCTCCGGCGGTGGCATGCCGCGTCAGTTCCTGCTTCAGGATCTGGCGCGCGCGGTGCAGATGGCTCTTGATGGTACCGCGCGCCAGCCCGGTCACCTGTTCGATCTCGGCCAGATCGAAATCCTCCAGGTAATGCAGGCCGACGATCAGGCGCTGCGGCGGACTCAGCCGTTCCAGTGCCGCGCCCAGCTGGCGCCCGGCCTGCAGCGCCTCGCTCAACTCGGCGGGCCCGGGGCCTTCATCGCCGATCCCCAGTTCCTCCGGCACCTCCACCGCCACCATCCATTGCGCCTCCAGCCGCCGCCGGCGCAGGTGCTGCAGCGCCGTGGTGTAAGCGACCCGGGAAACCCAGGTGCGCAGCGAGCATTCAAAACGAAACCGATGCAGCTGGCGGAACACGGCAAGGAAGGTTTCCTGCAGCAGGTCGGCGACCTGGTCGCGGTCGCCGACCATGCGTCCGATCACATGCGCGCAGGTGCGCTGGTGGGTCTCCACCAGCTTCGCGAAGGCCGCCTGCGAGCCATCGATGATGGCCCGCACCAGGGCCTGGTCCGCGTCCAACGCTTTGGCGGGGGCTGCCGTCGCCGCCGTATCCTCGCGGCGACGGCCCCGCAGTGCCGACAGTGCTTCGCCGAGCAGGCTCATCTACGGGGCGCCCCCTGTGCCCGTGGCATGCGCCGGCTCAGCCCTTGCGTGCGGCGGGGCGGGTGAAGTGCCAGGCCAGCAGCTGGCCCAGGCCGGCACTGCCGACCAGCGCGGCAGCGGCACCAAAGGTCAGGTCACGCGCACCGATGGCCTCCAGCAGGGCCATGGCCAGGGCCAGGCAGACCAGGCTGATGCCCCAGCGCAGGGCGCCCTGGCGGCGGCGTTCTTCTTCCAGTACCGCCAGCGAGCGGATCACTTCCTCTGGCACGTGCGGAGCCACCAGCTTGCTGCGCGCGCGCGCATCGGCAATGGCATGGATCGCGTAGGCGATGCAGATGAAGAGGGTGATCGGGATCAGTTCCTGCATGGTCGGGCTCCTGTTCGGTGGATGATGCGGGTTCAGGAGAATGGATGCGCGACCACGGCAACCGGTTGCGCCACTTTGCCAATCCCGCTGCCATGACCTGTGGCCCCTGCCCCCGGCCCGGACGGCTGCTACCCTTGCCCGGTTTCCTCTTCTGGTGCCGTCCGCCCATGTCCCGAGTGCTGCCCCTGTCCCTCCTGCTGTCGGCCGTGCTGGCCGCACCGGCTGCGCATGCCGCGCCGACGCCGATCACCATCGAACAGGCCATGGCCGACCCGGACTGGATCGGTCCGCCGGTAGAGAAGGCCTGGTGGTCGTGGAACAGCCAGCAGGTGGAGTACCAGCTCAAGCGCAACGGCAGCCCGGTGCGCGACACCTTCCGCCAGCCGGTGGCCGGCGGCGTGGCCGCGCAGGTGGCCGATGACCAGCGCGGCACCCTGGACGTGGCCGAGCCGGTCTACGACCGCAGCCGCAGCCGCAGCGCCTTCGTGCGCAATGGCGATGTGTTCGTGCGCGACCTGCGCAGCGGCGCGCTGACCCAGCTGACCCGCAGCAACGAGCGCGCGGGCAACGTGAACTTTGCCGCGGACAACGGCGTGATCTGGCGCGTCGGCCAGAACTGGTTCCACTGGACCGCCGCCAGCGGCGTGCAGCAGGTGGCCAGCCTGAAGGCCGAGAAGGACCCGCGCACGCCGCCGAAGGCCGACGTGCTGCGCGACCAGCAGCTGCGCACGCTGGAAACCCTGCGCCGCGACCGCGAGCAGCGCGAGGCATTGAAGGACCAGGACCAGCGCTGGCGCCAGGCTGATCCGACCCGCGCACCGGGCCCGGTCTACCTGGGCGCCGACGTCGAGATCGGTGACAGCGTGCTGTCGCCGGACCTGACCCACCTGATCGTGGTGACCAAGCCGAAGGACTTCGACGACGGCCGCACCAGCAAGATGCCGCTGTACGTGACCGAGTCGGGCTACGAGGAAACCGAGGACACCCGCACCCGCGTCGGCCGCAACGGCTTCGAGCCACACACCCTGTGGTACGTGGATGTGCGCACCGGCAAGGCCGAGAAGGTCTCGCTGTCCGGCCTGCCGGGCATCAGCACCGACCCGCTGGCCGAACTGCGCCGCAAGGCCGGCAAGGATGCGCTGAAGGGCGAGCGCAGCGTGCAGGTGATGAGCGACTTCATGGGCGGCGGCATCCGCTGGAGCGCCGACGGCCAGCAGGCCGCGGTGATGCTGCGCGCCAACGACAACAAGGACCGCTGGATCATCAGCGTCAATGCTGCCGACGGCCGCGTGCAGAACCGCCACCGCCTGACCGACAACGCCTGGATCAACTGGGGCTTCAACGATTTCGGCTGGATGGCCGATGGCCGCACGCTGTGGCTGTTGTCCGAGGAATCGGGCTTCTCGCACCTGTACACCCAGGCCGGCACCGCCAAGCCGCAGGCGCTGACCAGCGGCAAGTGGGAAACCTCGGCGCCGGTGCCGTCGGCCGATGGCAAGGGTTTCTACTTCCTGTGCAACCAGCAGGCGCCGCATGACTACGAAGTCTGCACGGTCGACACCGGCAGCCGCCAGGTGCGCGAGCTGACCAGCCTCAACGGCGTGGAGGATTTCTCGCTGTCGCCCGACGGCCAGCAGCTGCTGGTGCGCTACTCCGGCGCCTACCTGCCGCCGCAGCTGGCGGTACTGCCCAGTGCCGGTGGCCAGGCGCGCGTGCTGACCGACACCCGCACCGCCGACTACAAGGCACGCCAGTGGATCCAGCCGAAGCTGGTGGCAGTGCCGTCCAAGCATGGTGCCGGCGTGGTCTGGGCCAAGTACTACGAACCGGAAAACAAGGAACCGGGCCGCAAGTATCCGATCGTGATGTTCGTGCACGGCGCCGGCTACCTGCAGAACGTGCACCAGCGCTACCCGGCCTATTTCCGCGAGCAGATGTTCCACAACCTGCTGGTGCAGAAGGGCTACATCGTGCTGGACATGGACTACCGCGGCAGCGAGGGCTACGGCCGCGACTGGCGCACGGCCATCTACCGCAACATGGGCCACCCGGAACTGGAAGACTACAAGGACGGCCTGGACTGGCTGGTCGACACCCAGCAGGGTGACCGCGACCACGCCGGCATCTACGGTGGTTCCTACGGCGGCTTCATGACCTTCATGGCACTGTTCCGTGCGCCGGGCACCTTCAAGGCCGGCGCCGCGCTGCGCCCGGTGGTGGACTGGCACAACTACAACCACGGCTACACCAGCAACATCCTCAACACCCCGGACATCGACCCGGAGGCGTACCGCGTGTCCTCGCCGATCGAGTACGCGCAGGACCTGCAGGACAACCTGCTGATCGCCCACGGCATGATGGATGACAACGTGTTCTTCCAGGACTCGGTGAACCTCACCCAGCGCCTGATCGAACTGCACAAGGACAACTGGTCGATCGCCCCATACCCGCTGGAACGCCACGGCTATGTGCGTGCCGATTCCTGGCTGGACCAGTACAAGCGCATCCTCAAGCTGTTCGAGCAGAACCTGAAGTGAGCGACGCCGCAGCCACGATCCGGATCGTGGCTGCGGTCATCCTGGATGACCGCGGCCGGGCGCTGGTGGTGCGCAAGCAGGGTGCGCGCCGCTTCATCCAGCCCGGTGGCAAGCCCGAACCCGGCGAGGCACCCCTGCAGGCGCTGGCCCGCGAGCTGGACGAGGAACTGGGCGTGCAGCTGCGCGCCGATGCCGCCATCGCGCTGGGCACGTTCGAGGACTGGGCGGTGAACGAGCCCGGCCACCGCGTGCAGGCACAGGCGTGGTGGGTGCAGGTGGACGGCACGCCGCAGGCGCGCGCCGAAATTGCCGAACTGGCCTGGGTGCCGCTGCAACCGCCGCATGGCCTGCCCTTGGCACCCTTGAGCGAACACCATATCCTGCCGGCCGTCGCCACCCGGGCGACGGCCCGCTGAGCAGGCGGGCGCCGACTGCAAGGACATCGGATGTCAATGTCGATCCCGTCGATCCCCTCGCCGCTTTCCCCGGCCTATCACGCCTGGGTGCGCCCGGTCGCACAGGCTTCGTTCTGGCTGTCACTGCTGCTGACGATCTACTTCGTGCTGCAGGGACTGGTGCTGTGGCCGCTGCAGAACCTCGCGCTGTGGCACCTGGTGGAAGGTGAAGTGCAGCTCCAGCAGATGCACAGCCTGGTCTGGCTGCTGGCGCACCCGGTGGCCGCGTCAATGGTCGTCGCGCTGTTGTGCCTGGCCTCGACCGTGTCCAGTTGGGGCCTGCTGCGTGAACGTCGCTGGGGCCTGTGGAGCTTCGTGGTACTGCTGCTGCTGAGTGCCCTGACCAACTTCGCAGCCGCCTGGTGGCTGGACCTGTTCATGGGCGACTTCATTCCGTTGCTGGCCGATGACCCGGCCCTGCTGCAGGAACTGCAGCTGAAACGCTGGCTGATCACGCTGACCGTGGTCGGCATGTCGTTCGTGCTTCTCGGCCTGCAGGGCTGGCTGGCCTGGCGCCTGCTGCGCCCCGACGTGCGCGCGCGCTTCCACTGAGTTCTGCCGGGCGTGGGCCAAGGCCTCCGGCAGCGCCCGGCGTTTTGCCTTTGATCGTCAAGGAGACGACATGCTCTCATTCGCACCGTACCGCCACTGGCTGGCCTGGGCGTTGCTGCTGGCCACGCCGGTGGCCGCGGCACAGTCACCGCAATGCGGCCTGTTCAAGGCCGACGAAGGCAGCAGCACGCTGCGCGTCAGCTCATCCAACCGTGGCGAGCAGAAGCACTTCGGCAGCGCACCGACCCCGGTCGCGTTCCAGCAGATCGAAGGCAAGCTGCAGCTGGTGAATCTGGAATATGGCCTGCCCAGCGCGCTGCAGGTGCGCGACCGTGGCCGCACCCTCGAGGTGGACGGCACGGTCTACACCCTGCAGGCCCCTGCACAGTGCGCCGCAGCCGCCGCGCCGGCTGCGGGCAGCTGCCTGGCCGATGCGGCGGCCTGCCTGGACAACCGCCACGAGGCGACCCCCACCGCGCTGGCAGCGGCGTGCCGGGAAGGCGTGCCCGGCATGTGCCTGCAGCTGGCCGATCGCTGGCATGACGAGGCCAAGGCGCCGGCCACGCCGGATGAGGCGCGGCAACAGGCCATCCTCGATACCGCACTGGCCGGCATCGAACTGCCTGTGCCGTGCCGGAATGGCGGCTTCAGCAACGAGACACCGGCCTGTGCAGCGGCGCTGGAAGCGGATCCGGCGCTGCAGGAGCAGATCGTCAAGGCCGCGATGGGTGCGGCGATGGTCGAAGCGGTGAGCTCCGTACTGTCACCCTCCACGCCGGTGGTGGTGCCGGCCGCGCAGCGCCAGCAGCTGTTGCAGTTGTGCCAGCAGGTCGGCCATGGCGGCTTCTGCAGCCGCGTGGCCGAGCTCTCGTGGGAATCCGGCGACCCCTTGCAGGCGGTGCAGGCACTGGCCACAGCGTGCGCGCCCGGCAATGACAGCGCCGCCTGTGAGCGCCTGCCTGCGTTGCAGGCGCTGGGCGCCTCGTTGCGGCCGCAGCCGGCTACGGCGCTGCCCTGCGGCACCTTCCGCGCCGCAGGTGGCCTGATGGATACGCTGGACTTCGGCGATGCAGGACGGGTCGGCATCGGCTGGGACAGCCAGCTGCGTGCCCGTGTCGAAGACGGCGACGTCCGCATCCGCCACGACAAGGGCGGCGACTTCGTGCTGCGGCCGTTGCCCGGCGGCCAGCTGCTGGGCCTGGACACGTGGACACGCTTCCAGGTGTTCGTACCGACCGGCGAGGGCGCGAGCACCTGCAGCCCGCCGAAACACTACACGGTGCTGCCGCTGCCGCAGGACTGCCCGCAGGCGCTGGCCAGCGGCGGTGCCGAAGCCTGCTGCGCGCAGGGCAAGCTGCAGGGCTGCAACATTCTTGGCAACCGTCTTGCGCTGTCCGGGCAGTGGCGACAGGCGGCAGAGCACTACACCACCGTGTGCCGTGCCGGCGTGCGCGAGGGCTGCGAGAACCTGGTCGCAGCGCAGGGCCGCAGCAGCGACGTCGACGCCCATGCGACGCTGGAGCGGCTGTGCGCCGCCGACCGCAGCGGGCGCCACGTCGCCTGCGATGTGCTGGACACCGGAAACTGGAGCGCCCTGGAGCTGGGTCGCGTCCTGCAGGAGGCGGTGGACGAAGCGACGGCCGAGGACGCTCCGGCGCCGCGCACTTCCAATCGCAAGCGCTGAGCCTGCCAGGGCCTGTCCGCAGCGTTGGCCGGGCCCTGCGGTAAAGTACGCGCCATGAACGAATTCGAGCGCGTTCGCGCCTACCTCACCGAGCTGCAGGACCGCATCTGTGCGGCGATCGAGGCCGTCGATGGCCGGGCCCGCTTCCAGGAAGACCTGTGGCAGCGTGCCGAGGGCGGTGGCGGGCGTACCCGCGTGCTGCGCGACGGCGCGGTGTTCGAGCAGGCCGGCATCGGCTTCTCCGACGTCGCTGGCAGCCGCCTGCCGCCGTCGGCCTCGGCCAACCGCCCGGAACTGGCGGGCGCCTCCTGGCGCGCCACCGGCGTGTCGCTGGTGTTCCACCCGCTCAACCCGTACGTGCCGACCACCCATGCCAACGTGCGCTTCTTCCAGGCGCAGCGCGACGGTGAAGTGGTGGCCAGCTGGTTCGGCGGCGGCTTCGACCTGACCCCGTTCTATCCGTTCGACGAGGACGTGCAGCACTGGCACCGGGTCGCACGCGATCTGTGTGCGCCGTTCGGCGACGAACGCTACGCCGCGCACAAGCGCTGGTGTGATGAGTACTTCTTCCTGCGCCACCGCAACGAAACGCGCGGCGTCGGCGGTCTGTTCTTCGACGACCTGCACGGCGATTTCGAGCGCGATTTCGATTATCTGCGCGCGGTCGGCGATGGCTTCCTCGACGCCTACCTGCCGATCGTGCAGCAGCGCAAGAACACACCCCATGGCGAACGCGAACGCGAGTTCCAGCTGTACCGCCGCGGCCGCTACGTGGAATTCAACCTGGTCTACGACCGCGGCACCCTGTTCGGGCTGCAGAGCGGTGGCCGCAGCGAAAGCATCCTGATGAGCCTGCCGCCGCGGGTGCGCTGGGAATACGGCTTCTCGCCCGAACCCGGCAGCCCCGAATCGCGCCTGGCCGACTACCTGGTGCCGCGCGACTGGCTCTGAGGGGTGTCGTCGCGCGGGACGTGGGCTCGGCGCTGGTCAGCTGCCCTTTCGCGCGATGATGGTGATGTGCCCTGTCGTCTCCAGCAGGGCAATCTGCACGTCTTCAATCTGCAGCCCGCCCTGCTGGCGGAGCGCGGCATCGAAGTCGGCGCGGCTGATCAGCTCGCGCCGAAGTACCGCCTCGAACAGGCGACCACCGCGCGCAGGATGAATTCCCACCACGGCATGGCCAGCGCGAACAGGTCGGGCATGGTCTTCCCTTGCTGGACAGTGGCCCAGCCTGACCCCATCTGCGGTTCCGGCAGCACAAATAAAAAGCCCCGCTGACCAGGGGGAGGTCAACGGGGCCGGGGAACGGGCACTTGGGGAGGAGTCCCCGTTCCGAGATCTGCTCCAGGGGATGGGAGAGATCCACAACAGGCATTGCGCCTGTCGGGAGTTATAGAAGCACTCCGAACACTAACGGTTCGTGAAGGGGCCCCATTTAATGAAATTCAATCGGGGCAACATTCATGGTCGAGTCAGAAACCCCTGACTCATGAACACATTCACGTCGTTTTCGGCCTGAAATGCCGTCAGTGCGCTTCGTCCCAGTTGTTGCCGACGCCCGTGTCGACCACCAGAGGCACCCGCAGTTTGGCCGCTTGCGACATGCGCTCTACCACCTGCAAACGCAAGTCTTCAACGAAACCGCTTTCGGTTTCAAAGACCAGTTCATCGTGCACCTGCAGGATCATCCGTGCCGGTGCCCCGCTGTCGCGCAGCCACTGGTCCACATCCACCATTGCACGCTTGATGATGTCGGCGGCGGTGCCCTGCATCGGCGCGTTGATCGCGGCGCGCTCGGCCCCGGCACGCAGGCCCTGGTTGCGGGCGTGGATGTCGTTCAGGTACAGGCGGCGGCCGAACAGGGTTTCCACGTAGCCCTGGTCGCGGGCCTGCTGGCGCATCCGCTCCATGAAGTCGCGCACGCCCGGGTAGCGGCTGAAGTACAGCGCCACATAGTCCTGCGCCTGGCCCCGGTCGATGCCCAGGTTGCGGGCCAGGCCGAAGGCGCTCATGCCGTACATCAGGCCGAAGTTGATCGCCTTGGCGGCACGGCGCTCGTTCGGGGTCACCTCTTCCAGCGTGCGCCCGAACACCTCGGCGGCGGTGGCACGGTGCACGTCGGCGCCCTGCTCGAAGGCGCGCACCAGGCCCGGATCCTCGGACAGGTGCGCCATGATCCGCAGCTCGATCTGCGAATAGTCGGCGGCCAGCAGCTGGAAGCCTTCCGGCGCCACGAACGCGCGGCGGATGCGGCGGCCGTCCTCGGTGCGGATCGGGATGTTCTGCAGGTTCGGGTCCGACGAGGACAGGCGGCCGGTAGCGGCGCCGGACTGGTGGTAGCTGGTGTGCACCCGGCCGGTGTCCGGATTGACCATCTCCGGCAGCTTGTCGGTGTAGGTGCTGCGCAGCTTGGCCAATCCGCGGTAGTCGAGGATCACCCGCGGCAGTTCATGCTGGTCGGCAATCGCCTCCAGCGCCTCTTCGTTGGTGCTGGGCTGGCCCTTCGGGGTCTTCACCACCGCCGGCAGCTTCAGCTCGTCGAACAGCACCGCCTGGAGCTGCTTGGGCGAATCCAGGTTGAAGCTGCGCCCGGCCAGCTCGGTGGCCTTCTGCTGCGCGGCCAGCATGCGCGAGGACAGGTCCTGGCTCTGGCGGCGCAGTTCGTCGGTGTCGATCCGCACGCCGTTGGCTTCGATCGTGGTCAGCACCGGCACCAGCGGCATCTCGATGGTGCGGTACACGCTGTCCAGCGCCGGCTCGGCCAGCAGCTGCGGCTGCAGCGCGCGATGCAGGCGCAGGGTGATGTCGGCGTCCTCCGCCGCATAGCGGCTGGCTTCGTCGATGCCCACCTGCGAGAACGGAATCTGCTTGGCACCCTTGCCGGCCACGTCCTCGAACTTGAGGGTGGTGTAGCCCAGGTAACGCAGGGCCAGCGAATCCATGTCGTGGCGGGTGGCGGTGGAGTTGAGCACGAAGCTCTCGAGCATGGTGTCGTCGTGGTAGCCCTGCACCTCCACGCCGTGGCGGCGCAGCACATGCAGGTCGTACTTGCCATGCTGGCCCAGCTTCTTCTTCGCCGGGTCCTGCAGCACCGGCCGCAGCGCATCCAGCACCTGCTGCATCGGCAGCTGGGCCGGCGCACCCGGGTAATCGTGGCCGACCGGAATGTAGGCCGCCCTGCCCGGCTCGACCGCCAGGCTGACGCCGACCAGGCGCGCGCGCATCGCGTCCAGCGCATCGGTTTCAGTATCGAAGCTGATCAGCTCGGCCTGCTGCAGGCGCTCGACCCAGGCCTGCAGCTGCCCGCTGGTCAGCACGGTCTCGTATTCACCCGGCGCGGACAGTGCCGGATCCAGCGTGCCGGCGGCGGGCGCCTCGACGCTGCCACGCGCGAAGCCGGCCGCAGTGCCGCGCAGGCTCGGGGTCGCCTCGCTGGCGGCCACCGGTGCCGGCACCGGCGCGCCCAGCTCCTTCAACGCCTGGGTGAAGCCATAGCGCGTATACAGCTCGGTCAGCGCCGGCACATCCTGCTCGCGCAGGGCCAGCGTGGCCGGGCTGGCGTCCAGTTCCACGTCGGTACGGATGGTCACCAGCTCGCGGTTCAGCGGCAGCCGCTCCAGGGCGGCACGCAGGTTCTCGCCGATCTTGCCCTTCATGGTCGGCGCGGCCGCCATCACCCCGTCCAGGTGCTGGTACTCGGCCAGCCACTTGGCAGCGGTCTTCGGCCCGCACTTCTCCACGCCCGGCACGTTGTCGACCGCGTCGCCCATCAGCGCCAGCAGGTCGATGATCTGATCGGCGCGCACGCCGAACTTGTCCATCACCGCCGCGTCGGAATCCATGCGGCTGCCGGTCATGGTGTTGACCAGTTCGATGCCCGGCCGCACCAGCTGGGCGAAGTCCTTGTCACCGGTGGAAATGGTCACCTTCAGGTCCTGCGCCAGGCCCTGCAGCGCAAGCGTGCCGATCACATCGTCGGCTTCCACGCCGGGGATGCGCAGGATGCTGATGCCCAGCGCTTCGACGATGCGGCACATCGGCTCGACCTGGCTGCGCAGTTCATCGGGCATCGGCGGGCGGTTGGCCTTGTACTGGTCGTACAGGTCATCACGGAAGGTCTTGCCGGGCGCATCGACCACGAACGCGACGTAGGCCGGGCGCTCCTTCAGCGTCGAACGCAGCATGTTGACCACGCCGAACAGCGCGCCGGTGGGTTCACCCTGTGCATTGGACAGGGGCGGCAGCGCGTGGAACGCGCGGTACAGGTAACTGGACCCGTCGATCAGGACTAATCTGCTCATGCGCCGATTCTACGCGCCCGTGCCTGCACCGCGGCGACACGGCGCGCACACCGCGATGGGGCATAATCAGGGCTCTTTCCAGGCAAAGGCCCCCGCCGATGAAGACCCTGATGCTGGCTTCCCTGCTCCTGCTCGCTGGCTGCGCCAGCATGGGTGGCGCGGGTGCTCCCCCGGTGGACGTCAAGGGCGCGGATGTGTCCAGGCGTACCATGGACAACGGCGATGTCATCGAGGAATACCGTGTGTCCGGCCAGCTGCGCATGGTCAAGGTGACCCCGTCGCGCGGTGCCCCGTTCTACATGTACGACAAGAACGGCGATGGCCGATTCGACAACGACAAGGATGGCGTGTCGCCGGTCTACTGGAAGCTGTACAGCTGGTGAGGTGACCGGGTCGGATCCCTGCGATCCAGTAGTTCACCCCAGCCCCCTACAAAAAACAACGCCGGCACGCATCCTGCGCACCGGCGTCGGGTCCCCTCCCCGGGGAACGCTTCAATCAGCGGGTATGGATCAGCGGATGACCAGTACCGGCAGCGTGCTGCGCGCCAGCACCTCGGCAGTCTGGCTGCCCAGCAGTACACGGGTCACGCCACGGCGGCCGTGCGAGGTCATCACGATCAGGTCGCTGTTGCGCTCGGCCGCCGTCTCGATGATGCCGTCGGCCGCGTAGCGGTCCAGCACGTGCACCGGGTTGGCCGTGATGCCCTGCTCGGCGGCCTTGGCCAGCGCCGGCTGCAGCACCTTCTGCGCGCCCTCCTCGCGGTCGGCCTTGTATTCCGGGCTGTTCATGTAGCCCACGCTCCAGCCCATGGCGTCATACATGCCCACGGCCCACGGCTCGGACACGGTCACGATATCGACCTCGGCATTGAGGTCCTTGGCCAGCTCCAGGCCCTTGGCCAGGCCCTTGTCGGCCAGCTCGGACCCGTCAGTGGCAATCAGGATGCGCTTGTACATGGTAGGGCTCCGTGGCGGTCTGCCAGATGGGAACAACACCATTGCACACCGGATGTGGAGGCGGCGCCTTGAGCAGGATCAATCCGGCGCCGTGCAGCGGCCCGTGCGCGCCACCCGCTTGCCCGCCCCCCTTCTGTAGAGCCGAGCCCATGCTCGGCTTCGGATGCATGAGCCAAGCATGACTCGGCTCCACATTTTCCGCCCTCAGGCGATCTGCACCACGCGTGCGTTCCGGCACAGGGGGTAGCTGCCCACGAATTCAGCGATCGCATCGCGCATCGCCTCGAACGATTGGCCGTACATGTACAGCGCGGTCTCGCTCGGGCCCTGCCACCAGCTGCAGATCTCGCCAAGGCCATCAATGCGCTCGGACAGCTGCTCGAACACGTGGTTGGAATCGCACTGTTCGTAGACCTCGTCCGGCAGGTTCAGGCCATCCAGGTAGATGCCCAGGCCCTCGGTCACGCCGAAGCTGCGATCGGCTTCACCCGCGCCCTGGATCTTCGAGCCCTTCGGCGCACCCAGCTGTTCCAGCAGATCGATCAGCTTCGGCACGCCATCGGCATCGACCAGCGCCACTTCGATATCGCCGTATTCGACCTCACCCAGGTCGGACATCGCCGTGCCGCCGCCGGTGATCTCGCCGACATTGGCCGCCTGCAGCAGCGCATCGAGTGGGTCCTCGAACAGTTCGTGGCGATGCTCGGGCTGCAGCCGGGCATTCAACGTCACGGTGACGTGCAGCGTAGGTTCGGTCATGGGAGCGTTCCTGAAAGAAGTGCCGCCTATTGTAGAGCCGAGCCCATGCTCGGCTGCTTTTCGCGCCAGAAGCAGCCGAGCATGGGCTCGGCTCTACAACAGCCCGTCAGCGCAGGAACGGGGTCACCTTGCGCTTGAGCAGCTCCGCCAGCACCGGGTCCATGTACTCGTAGTCATCCGGGATATCCAGGCAGATCACTCGCTTGCCGTTCAACCACGCCTTGTAGCGGCTGGACAGCCGGTTGCGGTGGGCGCGCTCCATCACGAACACCAGGTCGGCCCACTGCAGCAGCTCGGGGCTGAGCACTTCCTCGGCGTCGGCCAGCAACCCGGCTGAGGCGGTCTCGATGCCCGGCCAATCGGCGAAGACCTGCTCGGCGGTGGGGCTGCGCAGGCGGTTCTGGCTGCAGAGGAAGAGCACGTTGCGAGTCATGCCGGCAGCCTAATCGGGGGCGGATCCCTTTTCCAACGGAAAGTGATCCGACCCCTCGGCGGTGATCAGATCACCGTCAGGTTGGCATACGCCATCACCAGCCACTTGCTGCCGGCGTCGGCAAACTCGACCTGCACGCGGGCGTGCGCGCCGCTGCCTTCGTAGTCGGTCACCATGCCTTCGCCGAACTTGGGATGGATGACCAGCGCGCCGAGCTTGATCGGCGGTGCTTCGATCGAGGCATGGCCCATCACCCGGCTGGCGCCCATCGAGGCCGGCCGCGAGACCTGTACCTTGGGGCGCACTTCGTGCAGCAGCTCGCGCGGGATCTCGCGCAGGAAGCGCGACGGCAGGCTGTAGTTGTCCTGGCCGTGGATGCGGCGCGATTCGGCATAGCTCAGCACCAGCTTCTGGCGCGCGCGGGTGATACCGACGTAGGCCAGGCGGCGCTCTTCTTCCAATCGCCCGCTTTCCTCCAGCGAACGTGCGCTGGGGAACAGGCCTTCTTCCAGGCCGGCCAGGAACACCAGCGGGAATTCCAGGCCCTTGGCCGAGTGCAGGGTCATCAGCTGCACACCATCCTCGCCGGCCTGCGCCTGGCCTTCACCGGCCTCCAGCGCGGCATAGGCCAGGAACGCGACCAGCTCATCCATGTCCTCGCCCACTTCCTCGATGTCGTCGGCGCGGCGCACGAAGCGCGAGGCCACCGAGACCAGTTCGTCGAGGTTGTCGGTGCGCGATTCCGAATCCAGCGCGTTGCGGCTTTCCTTGCTCCAGTGCTCGCGCAGCTGCGAGCGGGCCAGCACGTGGTCCACGCGCTCGGCCAGGGTCATGTGCACGGTCTGCGCCTGCAGCTCGTTGACCAGCACCAGGAAGCCGGCCAGTGCATTGCGCGCGCGTGCGGCCAGCGCGCTGCCCTGGGTGACCAGCATGGTCGCTTCCCACAGCGAGATGCCCTGCGCGCGCGCCTCGCGGCGCACTTCGTCCAGCGTGCGGTCGCCGATGCCACGCGTCGGCGTGTTGACCGCGCGCTCGAAGGCGGCGTCATCGTTGCGGTTGGACAGCAGGCGCAGGTAGGCCAGCGCGTCCTTGATCTCGGCACGCTCGAAGAAGCGCATGCCGCCATACACGCGGTACGGCACCTGTTCGCTCAGCAGCGCTTCTTCCAGCGCGCGCGACTGCGCGTTGCTGCGATAGAGCACGGCCACTTCGGTGTAGCTGCCACCGTCGCGCACCCACTGGCGGGCGCGCTCGACGATGTAGCGCGCCTCGTCCATCTCGTTGTACGCGGCGTACAGGTCGATCGGCTCGCCGTCACCGCTGTCGGTCCACAGCTGCTTGCCGATGCGATCCGGGTTGTGCGCGATCACCGCATTGGCGGCGCCGAGGATGTTGGCGGTGGAGCGGTAGTTCTGCTCCAGGCGGATGGTCTGCGCACCCGGGAAGTCGCGCAGGAAGCCCTGCACGTTCTCGACCTTGGCACCGCGCCAGCCGTAGATGGCCTGGTCATCGTCGCCGACCACGAATACGTGGCCGGAATCGCCGGCCAGCACGCGTACGAAGGCGTACTGGATGGCATTGGTGTCCTGGAACTCGTCCACCAGGATCTCGCGGAAGCGGGCGCGGTAGTGCGACAGCAGCGCCGGGTTGTCGCGCAGCAGTTCGTGCGCGCGCAGCAGCAGCTCGGCGAAGTCGACCAGGCCGGCGCGGTCGCAGCGCGCCTGGTACTCGATGTAGGCCTGGCGCATGGTCTCCAGCCACGCGTCGTGCGGTTCGGGCTGGATGTGCTGCGGGCGGCGGCCCTCGTCCTTCTGCGCGTTGATCCACCACGCGATCTGCTTGGGCGGGTACTTGCCGTCGTCCAGCTCCAGCGCCTGCACCACGCGCTTGACCAGCCGCAGCTGGTCGTCCGAGTCCATCACCTGGAAGCCTTCTGGCAGCTTGGCGTCCTGCCAGTGCAGGCGCAGCAGGCGGTTGGCCAGGCCGTGGAAGGTACCGATCCACATGCCACGGCTGCCATGGGGCAGCTGGGCGTCGATGCGGTGGCGCATTTCGCCGGCCGCCTTGTTGGTGAAGGTCACCGCGAAAATGCCGTGGGTCGGCACGCCATCGACTTCATGCAGCCAGGCGATGCGGTGGGTGAGTACGCGGGTCTTGCCGGAACCGGCACCGGCCAGCACCAGGTGGTGGCCGGGGGGAGCGGAGACGGCTTCGCGCTGGGCCGGGTTCAGGCCATCAAGCAGGTGGGAGACATCCATGCCCCCATTTTACGGCATCGCCGTCGCGGCTCCTGCGACCACCTGGGTGGCCAGCGCCTGCGCCTGCTGACGCAGTTCAGGCACCGCCAGGCTTTCCCACAGGCTGCCGATGCGCAGGCTGCCGAGCACGCCCAGCCGTGCCTGCGGCTGGCCACTGGCGCTGCGCAGGCGGTCGCCCGGCACCGTGCTGTCCAGGCCCAGCCCATGCGGGCCGGGGCGAGCGAGGCCATCGGCCTGCAGCTGCTGCAGCAACGGATTGCGCAACGCACTGGCGCGGGTTTCCACGCCGGTGGCGTTGACCACACCGCCGATCGTCCAGTGCTGTTCATTGCCGTTGGCATCGCGACCCGACAGCCGCAGGGCATCGCCTTCGCGGCCGACGGATTGCAGGCGGGACCGGTGAATGCGCAGTTGGCCGCTTTCGATCAGCGCCTGCAGCTGTGCGTCGACCTCTTCGGCGATGCGGTGGCGATGCACGTCCCAGTAGCGCACCACATGGCGCAGGAAGCGACGCTGGTCGGCCGCGTCGAGGCTGCACCACAGCGCCTGCCCGTGCGGACGGATGCGGTCCATCACGCCCTGCCACGGCAGCCCGTCGGCCTGCGCCTGGCGCGCAAACCCACGCAACGCGCGCAGGCGCTGGCGCAGGTTCATCTGCAGCAGCGTGGCCGGGTCGAACGTGGGCAGGCCGCCATGCGCATGCGGCAGCGGCAACAGGCCATGGCGCGAGATCACGTGCAGCGGGCCGGTGTGGCCGGCGGCAACCAGCGCCAGCACGGTGTCGGCCATGCTCAGGCCGGAGCCGACGATGGCCACGGCCTGCTCACCGGCCAGGGTACGCACGCCGTCGTAGTCCCAGGCCTCGATCACATCATCGGCGGGCAGTGCCTCGGCACCGGCCACCGGCATCGGCCGCATGCTGTTGCCGGTGGCAAGCACCGCCTGCACGGCGTGCAGCGTCTGGGCATCGCCAAGTGTCAGCCGGTAGCCATGGTCATCCAGCTGCAGGCCCAGCACCGGCTGCGCGATCACCTGCAGCTGCGCCGGGCTGGCCGCAGCGGCCTCCTGCAGGCGCTGCTGCAGGTAGGCCGCAAAGTAGTGGCGGCATACGTAACGCTCGCCCAGCACCTCGCGCGCCTGGCCCGGGTAGGCGTTGGCGGCCATCAGGTAGTCGAGGAAATCGCCGGGCTGGTCGGCAAACGCACTCATCTTCGCCGCCGGCACGTTCAGCAGGTGCTCCGGCCACGGCGTGGCATAGGCGATGCCCTGGGCCAGCTGCGAAGCCGGTTCGAGAATGGCCAACGCCAGTGGCGCCTTGGCTT
The DNA here is from genome assembly GCF_057179845.1 of Stenotrophomonas maltophilia group sp. SKK55. Lineage (NCBI taxonomy): Bacteria > Pseudomonadati > Pseudomonadota > Gammaproteobacteria > Lysobacterales > Lysobacteraceae > Stenotrophomonas > Stenotrophomonas maltophilia group sp. SKK55. The sequence continues at coordinate 55,875 of NZ_JBXUHP010000004.1, read as the reverse complement.
GGCGCAGCACCTGGATCGCCACCAGCACCCCGGCCGCACCACCACCGATGATTGCCAGGTCCAGTTCGCCATTACGCGGTGAATCAGTCATGCGCCGATTGTAGGCCATCGGCGATGACGGGCCGGGTTGCCGAAGCGGGCGATTGCCGCCATCTCACATCAACGCATCGGCCAGACGTGCGATGCCTTCTCGGCTGCGCCGCCACGTGGGGCGGCTGCGCCACTGCTGCAGGTCCAGCTGCCGCGACTCGCGCAGGTAGCCATCCTCGATCGCGCACAGCTGCTGCACCAGCGCGCGGTCGTAGCAGACCAGGCCGATTTCGGCATTCAGCGCGAATGAGCGGATGTCCATGTTGATCGAGCCGAGCACGGCGATGTCCTCGTCCACGCTCATGTGCTTGGCATGCAGGAACTGCGGCTCGTACAGCGCGATGCGCACGCCACAGCGCAGCAGCTCGTCGTAGTAGGCCTCCTGCGCCCACGACGTCAGCCGCTGGTTGTTGCTGGCCGAGAGGATCAGCTGCACCTGCACACCGGACAAGGCCGCAATGCGCAACGCACTGAGCGTGGCTTCGTCAGGCACGAAATACGGGGTGACCATCACCAGCCGTCGCCGCGCCAGGTGGATCAGCGCCGCCACCGCATCGCGTGCGTTGCTGTAGGGATAGGCCGGGCCGCTGGGCAGCAGCTGGGTGGCGATGTCGTCGCTGCACTCGGGCACATCGGCGATCACGTCCAGGCGCTGGCCGGTTTCCATGTACCAGTCGCTGGCGAAGACCGCTTCCAGGTGCGCCACGGCCGGGCCACGCACGCGCGCCACCAGCTCGCGGTTCGGGTGGCCGGGCACGAACTGCGGGCCGGCCAGGTTCTGCGAACCGACATAGGCCACTTCGTTGTCGATCACCGCGATCTTGCGATGGTTGCGCAGATCCATGCGCCCGCTGCGGCGCCAGCGCAGGCCACCGGGCAGCATCGCGCGTACCTCGATGTCGCGCGCCTGCAGGCGCTTGCGATAGGCACGCAGGCCGCGCTTGGCGCCCACCGCGTCGAGCAGCACGCGGCATTGCACGCCACGTGCAGCCGCACGCTGCAGGGCCTCGACGATCGCCTCGCCCACCGCGTCGTCGAACATCAGGTAGTACAGCAGGTGCACGCGGTCTTCGGCCTGGTCGATATCGGCGATCAGCGTGTGCAGCGATTCGTCGTAGTCGGTCAGCAGGTCGACGGCGTTGCCGTGCACGGGCATGAAGTCGCCCTGGCGCTGCACCAGCGGCACGATCTCGGCGCAGGCGGTGTCCGGCTGCGGTGTCCAGCGCAGGCGATGCTGCAGCGCCTGTTCCTCGCGGATGACCTGCGAGGCCTCGGCCTGGCGGCGGATGCGCTCGCGCGACAGCCACGGGTGGCCGAACAGCAGGTACAGCGGCAGGCCCAGCAGCGGCACGAAGCCGACCAGCAGCAGCCAGCTGCGCGCCGCCCCCGGCGTGGTGCGGGTGGGAATCCAGCACAGCGCGACCAGCCGGATCAGCCAGTCGATCAGCAGCAGGTAGGAACCCAGCAACCACTCGAACAGCATCGTGTCGCCCGTCGGGAGGTGATGGGCCATTCTGCCCAGCAGGATTTGCAGAGTCGAGCCATGCTCGACTGCCTTTCGGCCCGACAGCGGAGCAGCCGAGCGTGGGCTCGGCTCTACAGGATGGATCAATGCCGCACCGGCACCTCGCACAGCTGCCGCACCGATTCGGCATGACGGCGGCCGTTGAGCGCCATGCAGGCAATGGCCGAACGTTCGGCACCCACATCTGGATGCCAGGCATGAAAAAACCCGCCACAAGGGCGGGTTTCTTCGCGGGGACCAGCAATCCGTGCGGATTACTTGATCTTGCCTTCCTTGTACAGGACGTGCTTGCGCACGACCGGATCGTACTTCAGGAATTCCATCTTCCCCGGGGTGTTCTTCTTGTTCTTGTCCGTGGTGTAGAAGTGGCCGGTACCGGCCGAGGAAATCATACGGACCTTATCGCGCTTGCCTGCCATGATGCTTTACTCCTCAGACCTTTTCGCCGCGCGCACGCAGCTCAGCCAGAACGGAATCGATGCCGTTCTTGTCGATGGTGCGCAGTGCATGCGCGGAAACACGAAGCTTGACCCAGCGGTTCTCGCTGGCCACCCAGAAACGGCGCTCGTGCAGATTCGGCAGGAAACGACGACGGGTCTTGTTGTTGGCGTGCGAGACGTTGTTACCCGTCTGCACTCGCTTGCCGGAAACCTGGCATACGCGGGACATTGCGCACCTCGATAGTAGTAGTTGTCAGCCCGTAGCCCGGGAGACGGCGGCCTCGATGGTTGCCCACCACACGTCAAGAGAATCAAAGGGTTACGCTGGCGTTGGGCGGCCGGGGACGTGCTCCCGGGGGCGCCGCCCGGTAGAAAACCGGACACAGCGAGCCGCGCATTATGCACGGGTTCAAGCACTTGCGCAAGTTACCCACAGGCGGGGGCTGAATGCGGCGATCGCCCCCTGTAGAGCCGAGCCCACGCTCGGCTGCTGCGTCCCGGAACGCCTGAGCCGAGCGTGGGCTCGGCTCTACAACAATGACCGGGCCGGCTCAACGCAGGTGCGGAATCACCTGGGCGAGAAGATGGGCATCCTTCAACGCGCCGTGCAGGCCGCGCTGGCTGGGAATGCGCAGGCGCTGCAGCACATCATCCAGCTTGTTGCCCTGGCCGGGCCAGCGCCCGCGCGCCAGCTTCAGGCTGCAGGTGATGCGGCAATGCTGGGCCAGCGTGCCAGGAATACCGGACAGACGCAGCTCGTTGTCCAGGAAGCCCACATCGAAGGTGGCGTTGTGCGCGACCATCTCGCTGCCGCGCAGGAAGTCGAGCAGTTCAGCAGCCTTGCTGGAGAACAATGGCTTGCCCACCAGCATCGCATCGCTGATGCCGTGCACGCGCTGTGCGCCCCAGTCCACCTTGCGCTGCGGCTGCAGGTAGGTGTGGAACTGGCGGCCGGTGAGCTGACCATCGATCAGTTCGACGGCACCGATTTCGATCACCCGGTGTCCCAGGCGGTGGGAGATGCCGGTGGTTTCGGTATCCAGTGCGACGATGCGATTCATGCGTGGCGATGTTTCCTGTTGCGTGCCGCGATGATTTTCGCATGCTTGCAGCAGGAAGCTCCCTCTGTAGAGCCGAGCCCGCGCTCGGCTCACGCGCGAAGCGCGGGCCTTGAGCGCTGGTGACAGAAGCAGCCGAGCGTGGGCTCGGCTCTACAGATGCGCGCGCGCGATCACCCCAGCGCTTCCACCACCCAATCGATGAACACCCGCAGCCGCTGGCTCATGTGCCGGTTCGGCGGGAACATCACATGCATCGGCATCGGCGGCAGCTGCCAGTCCGGCAACACCGGCAACAGCTCGCCGCGCGCCACGTGCGGCTCGGCCATGTAGCTGGGCAGCGCCACCACGCCCAACCCCGCCAGCGCTGCGGCCAGATAGGCATTGCCGTCGTCAAAACCGACCGTGTAGCAGCCCTGCACCTCGATGCGCTCATCGCCGCGCTGTGCAACGAACACGCGTGCGCGGCCACTACGCGGGCTGAGGAAGCCGACCATGTGGTGATCGGGCCCTTCCAGCGCGCGCGGATCGGTCGGCAGGCCGAAACGCTGCACATAGCCGGGGCTGGCGTGGAAGCCGATCGGCAGCGCCGCCAGCGGCCGCGCCACCAGTGCCGGGTCGGCCGGGGTGCCGCCGCGGATCACGCAGTCGACGTTGTCGGCGATGACGTCGACCTCGCGGTCACTGACGCCGATATCCAGCTGGATCTCCGGGTAGCGCGCCTGAAACTCCGGCAGCGCCGGTACCAGCCGCAGCCGCGCGTAAGGCCCCGGCACATCCACCCGCAGGCGGCCGCGCGGTTGGCTGGCTGCGTCACCCAGCCCGCCCTCCACCTCTTCCAGCTCGGCCAGCAGGCGGGCGATGCGCGGGTAGTAGGCCGCGCCGTCGGCGGTGACGCTGACCCGGCGCGTGGTGCGGTTGAGCAGGCGCAGCCGCAGGTGTGCCTCCAGCTGCTGCACCAGCTGGGTGGCCGTGGTGCGGCTGATCTGCAGGGTCTGCGCCGCACGGGTGAAGCTGCCAGTCTCCACCACCCGGGCAAACGCCCGCATCGCCTCGAAACGGTCCATGGCTGGCCGTGATTGTTTGGAATTGGCAATCAATCTAGGTCGATCATCGCGGTTTATCCAGACACCGCTGGCGGGGAGGATGGCGTCCTCTCCCACGGGATCTTCCCCATGTCACAGCGTGATGTCGTTTTCCCCGCCGGCCGCCAAGCGCTGTACGAGCGCAACCGCTACTCACCGGCGATCCGATCCAACGGTTTCCTGTTCGTCTCCGGCCAGGTCGGCAGCCGTGAGGACGGCTCGCCCGAGCCGGACTTCGAAATGCAGGTGCGCCGCGCCTTCGAGAATCTCAATGCGGTGTTGGCTGCCGCAGGCTGCACGTTCGATGACGTGATCGACGTGACCGTGTTCCTGGTCGATCCGGAGAAGAACTTCGAGAAGGCCTGGGCGATCGTGCCCGAGTATTGGGGCCAGGCGCCGCACCCGACCCTGACCGGTATCGGCGTGACCTGGCTGTACGGGTTCCAGTTCGAGATCAAGGTGATCGCGAAGCTGCCGTGACCTTCGTTGTAGAGCCGAGCCCATGCTCGGCTGATCGTGCGACAGCAGCCGAGCATGGGCTCGGCTCTACAGAAGCGCAGCCCGGTGGGCCGAAAGGCGTGCCCGGTCCACCTGAACGGGAGATTCCGACGAATTCCCGAAGCGGCCATTGATATTGTATCCGGCGAAAACCGCTTGCTAGCCTCCCGTCCATGCGCCGGATCTCCCGCCACCTTCGCTCGTACCTGCTGATGCTGCTGATGGCGGCATTCGTGGTCGTGCCGGTGGCCGACGTGCTGGCCTGCGCGGTCGAACCGCACGACACCACTGCGGTGCACGTGGAAAGCAACACCAACGATGCCGAGGGTGACAGTGACAGCAAGCACGCCGGTGCCTGCAGCCACAACCACTGCCACCACTCCAACCTGAGCCTTCCGGCCAGCACCCTCGCCGCCTTCGGTGCGCCACTGCCGGCGCGCTGGATGAATGCCGGCGACGCGGCGACCTATGCGGTCGCCCAGGATGAATTGACGCGTCCCCCCCGGGCGTGAGTTGAGCGCGTCCCGCGATTGCGGGCTCCCGTTTCACTCACAACCGGAATCCCCCTATGTCGATCCTGACACCTCGGTCGCTGCGTGCGGCCGGGCGGGTCGTCGCCGTGTTGCTGGGCCTGGCCCCAGCGGCAGCGGTGATGGCGCAAGCCGCCCCTTCCTATGACACCCTGCTTGAACGCCTGGACCAGCTGCCCGGCACCCGCGTCGGTGCGGCGCTGGCCGAGGCCGCCGATGCGCGCGCCGACCAAGCCCGTGCGTTGCCCAACCCTTCACTCTCCTACTCCGCCGAGAACGCCTGGGGTACCGGCTCCTATGGCGGCATGGGCAAGGCCGACAGCGTGCTTACCCTGTCCCAGCCATTGGAGGTCTGGGGCCAGCGCGGCGCGCGCGTCCGTGCGGCCCGCGCCGAGGCACAGGCGGCCAACCTGCGTGGCACGCAAAGCCGCAGCGATGTGGCCAGCCAGCTGGCGGTGGTCTACGCACAGGCGGAAAGTGCACTGCGCCGCTACACCCTGGCCGAAGAGGCACTGAGCCTCACCCGCGATGACGCCAACGCCGTCAACGCGATGGTCAAGCAGGGCCGCGAACCGCAACTGCGCGCGGTGCAGGCGCAGAGCGAAGTGGCCAACGCCAACGCCGCGCTGGATGAAGCGCAGGCCTTCCGCGATGCCGCGCTGGCCCGCCTGGCCGGCACCGCGCTGCTGGATGCGCCGGTGCAGTCGATCGACAACAGCCTGCTCGACCGCGCACCGCCGCTGCCGCGCGGTGCCACCGATACCGCACTGGCAGTGCGCATTGCCGAAGCCGAAGCCGATGCGGCGAGCAAGCTGGTCGACGTGGAGCGCAAGCGCGCCCTGCCCGACCTCAGCGTCACCGCCGCACAGACCCGCTTCCGCGAAGGCGGCGAGCGTGCCTACAACCTCGGCGTCAGCATCAGCATCCCGCTGTTCGACCGCAACCGCGGTGGCATCCGCGCCGCCAATGCCGACCAGCGCGCGGCCGAGGCGCGCCTGGACCAGCAGCGCCGCGACAGCGAGGCGGCACGCCTCTCGGCCGTGGCCGGTTTGAAGGCCGCCGGCAGCCGAACCCGCGCCGCCGATGAAAGCGTGGTCGCCGCCGAAGAGGCGTATCGCCTGGCCCGCATCGGCTTCGACGCCGGACGCATCTCGCAGCTGGAACTGCGCAGCACGCGCAGCGCTCTTATCGCCGCCCGCGCCGCCGCCGTGGATGCGCGCCTGTCGCGCGTCGGCGCGGAAATCGATCTTGCCCGCCTTGAAGGGCGCGCACCCTTTGTGGAGGCCCCATGACTCTCTCCCGTACTTTTCCGCTGATCGGCGGCATGCTGCTGACTGTGCTGCTGGCCGGCTGCGCCGGCAACGCGCAGACGCCTGCCAATGAAGACCCCGCTGCGGCCAAGGCCGGCACCGACGATGGCCATGGCCACGCCGCCAGCAGCAAGGAAGCCAAGGCAGAAATCGCGAAGGCGCCTGCTGACGCCGACGAAGGCGTGGTGCAGCTGACGCCCGAGCAGATCAAGGCGTCCGGTATCGAAGTGGTTGCCGTCGGTCGCGGCGGTGGCGGTTCCACCCGTCTCGCCGGTCGGGTGGAACCCTCGGTCGGTGCCCGTGCCTCGGTGGCCTCGACCGTGACCGGCCGCGTCGAACGCGTGCTGGTCGCACCGGGCACCGCAGTGAAGCAGAACCAGGCCCTGGCCATCGTGGTCAGTGGCGAAGCGGCGGTGTTCCGCGCCAATGCGCTGGCCGCATCCGCCGAAGCCGAGGCCGCACGCCTGGCCTATGGCCGCGACAAGGCCCTGGTCGAGCAGGGCGTGGTCGCCCGCCAGGAGCTGGAAGCCTCGCGTGCGCGTTCGCTGGCGGCACAGGCCCAGGCCGCTGCCGCACAGGCCCAGGCCGCCGCCAACGGCGCGCCCGACGCCAGTGGACGCGTGCGCATCACCAGCCCGGTGGCCGGCATCGTCGGCAACGTGCAGGTCACTCCGGGCGGTGTGGTCGCCGCCGGCAGCGCGGTGGCCGACGTCGCCGACCCGTCGATGAACGAGCTGGTGTTCACCGCACCGCCAGCGCTGGCTGCGCAGGTCATGCCCGGCATGACGCTGGAAGTGAGCGTGCCGGGTGGCAGCTTCACCGCTACCGTCACCGGTTCGGCCGCCGATGTACGGCAGCAGGGCGGCGTCGCAGTGATCCGCGCCGCGCCGCTGGATGCGTCGCTGCCGCCAGCCGGTTCGCCGGTATCGGCCGTGGTGGTCACCGAAGGCCAGGACGGCTCGCTCAGCGTGCCCGCCGATGCGGTGCAGAACGTCGATGGCAGCAGCGCGGTGTTCGTCGCCGTCGAAGGCGGCTTCAAGGCGCAGCCGGTACTGGCCGGGCGTCGCGCCGGCGACCGTATCGAGATCCTCGGTGGGCTGACCGGCAACGAGCGCATCGTCGGTGCCAACGCCTTCCTGCTCAAGGCCGAACTGGCCAAGGGCGAAGCCGAGCACGGCCACTGAGGAGGCGACCATGTTCAAGCTGATCATTGAAACAGCGGTGCGCCACCGCTGGCTGGTGGTGTTCATGGCCGCGCTGATCGCCGCCGTGGGCCTGTTCCAGCTCGGCAAGCTGCCGATCGACGCGGTGCCGGACATCACCAATCGCCAGGTACAGATCAACACGGTGGCGCCAGCACTGACCCCGGAGCAGATCGAGCGGCAGGTGACCTATCCGCTGGAAACCGCGCTGGCCGGCATTCCCGGCCTGACCACCACGCGTTCGCTGTCGCGCAATGGCTTCTCGCAGGTCACTGCGATCTTCACCGATGCCACCGACATCTACTTCGCCCGCCAGCAGGTGGCCGAACGCATGCGCGAGGCATCGGAAGACCTGCCCGATGGCGCGTCGCCGATGCTGTCGCCGGTCACCACCGGCCTCGGCGAGGTGCTGATGTGGACGGTGGACTTCACCGCGTTCAATCCGGCCAGGCTGGCCAAGCCCGGTGAAGCCGGCTGGCAGGCCGGCGAGGTCTACCGCACGCCGGAAGGCAACCTGCTGCGCACGCCGGAAGAGCGCGCGACCTACCTGCGCACCGTGCAGGACTGGATCATCGCGCCGCAGATGCGCTCCAGCCCGGGGCTGGCCGGGGTCGATACGGTCGGCGGCTACGTCAAGGAATACGGCGTGCATCCGGACAGCGCCAAACTGGCCGCGCATGGCCTCGGCCTGGCCGACCTGGTCACTGCCCTGCAGCGTTCCAACGTGCAGGCCGGCGCCGGCTTCGTGCAGCGTGCCGGCGAAGGCCTCGTGGTGCGTGCCGATGGCCTGGCGCTGACCACCGAGGATCTTGCACAGGCGCCGGTGGCCACCCGCAATGGCGTGGTGGTACGCGTGGCCGATGTGGCCACCGTGGAACTGAGCCGCGCGCCGCGCCTGGGTGCAGCCAGCCGCAACGGCCACGAGGCTGTGCTGGGCACCGCGCTGATGATTGCCGGTGGCAACAGCCGCACCGTGGCGCAGGCCGCGGCCGCGCGTCTGGAACAGGTGAACACGTCGCTGCCGGCCGACATCGTGGCGGCACCGGTGCTGGACCGCAGTGTGCTGGTCAATTCCACCATCAAGACCGTGGCCAGGAACCTCACCGAGGGCGCGCTGCTGGTGGTGGTGGTGCTGTTCCTGCTGCTGGGCAACCTGCGCGCGGCCACCATCACCGCGCTGGTGATTCCGCTGTCGTTCCTGTTCGCGGTGATCGGCATGAACCGCTTCGGCATCAGCGGCAACCTGATGAGCCTGGGTGCACTGGACTTCGGCATCCTGGTGGACGGTGCGGTGATCGTGGTCGAGTCGACGCTGCTGATGCTGGGCCAGCGCCGCGCCGAACTGGGCCGTGCGCTGACCGCGATGGAACGGCTGCGCGTGGCCGCCGATTCTGCGCTGAAGATGGCGCGCCCGGCGGCGTTCGGCCAGCTGATCATCCTGCTGGTGTTCGCGCCGATCCTCACCCTGGAAGGTGTGGAGGGCAAGACGTTCCACCCGATGGCGGCGACCTTCATGCTGGCTCTGGTCGGTGCCTTCCTGTTCTCCTTCACTTTCGTGCCGGCGATGACGGCGCTGCTTGTGCGCGAGCCGAAGCTGAAGGACGGCGATGCACATGCGGACGACGGCGAGCACGAGACCAGGCTGATACGCGTGCTGCGTGCGCGCATCGAGCCGGTGATCCGCAAGGCCGTGGCGCATCCGCGCACGGTAGTGGCCAGTGCGGTGATGATGATGGTGGTGGGCATCGGCTCGTTCTCGCTGCTGGGCCGCGAGTTCATGCCGACGCTGGACGAAGGCAACGTGGCGATGCAGGCGTTGCGCGTGCCGTCGACGTCGCTGGAGCAGTCACTGGCCATGCAACTGGCGTTGGAAAAGGTGATTGCCACGCAGCCGGAAGTGGAGACCGTGTTCTCGCGTACCGGTACCGCCGAGGCGGCGATCGATCCGATGCCGACCAACATCTCCGACAGCGTGATCGTGCTGAAGCCGCGCAAGGACTGGCCCGATCCGAAGTTGGCCAAGGACGCGCTGGTGGCCCGTTTCGAAAAGCTGGCCGGGCAGCAGCTGGGCAACAGCTTCGAGTTCAGCCAGCCGATCGAACTGCGCTTCAACGAGCTGATTTCCGGCGTGCGTACCGACCTGGCCGTAATGATCTTTGGCGATGACTTCGGCCAGCTGCAGAAGGTGGCCGACCAGGTGGCGTTGAAGCTGCGTGCGGTGAACGGCGCCGCCGACGTGCGGGTGGAGCAGATCTCCGGCCTGCCCACGCTGAACGTGGCGATCGATCATGTGGCGGCGGCGCAGTACGGGCTGACTGCGGCGGATGTGAGTGATGCGCTTTCCACCGGCATCGGCGGTACCGCCGCCGGCAAGATCTTCGAAGGCGACCGCCGCTTCAACGTGGTGGTGCGCCTGGACGATGCCGCGCGCAACGATCCGGACCAGCTGGCCTCGCTGCCGATCGCCACGCCGTCGGGGTTGGTGATTCCGCTGTCGTCGGTTGCGCGCATCACGGTCAGCGAAGGGCCGAACCAGATCAGCCGCAACAACGGCAGCCGCCGCGTGGTGGTGCAGGCCAACGTGCGTGGCCGCGACCTGGGCGGCTTCGTCGGCGAAGCGCAGGCCGCGGTAGCCGACGTGGCACTGCCGCCGGGTGCCTACCTGACCTGGGGTGGCCAGTTCGAGAACCTGCAGCGCGCGGAAAAGCGGCTGGCGACGGTGGTACCGGTAGTGTTCCTGCTGATCGGCAGCCTGCTGTTCATGGCCCTTCGCAGCGGCAAGGAAGCCATTCTGGTGTTCAGCTGCGTGCCGTTGGCGCTGGTCGGCGGCATCCTCGCACTGCTGCTGCGGGGCATGCCGTTCTCGGTGTCGGCGGCGGTCGGCTTCATCGCCGTCTCCGGCGTGGCCACGTTGAACGGCCTGGTGCTGATGCAGGCGATCCGCGAGCGCCTGGATGCCGGTGACCTGCCGCTGCAGGCAGCGATCAACGGTGCGTCCAGCCGCATCCGCGCGGTGCTGACCACGGCACTGGTGGCCATCGTCGGCTTCATCCCGATGGCGATCGCCAGCGGCTCCGGTGCGGAAGTGCAGAAGCCGCTGGCGACGGTCGTGATCGGTGGTCTGATCACCGCCACTGTGCTGACCCTGCTGGTGCTGCCGACGTTTGCGGCACGCGTGGCCAAGCCGCGGGCGGTGGGGTGAGGTTGGGGGTCGGAGCCCTTTCCACAGGAAAGGGATCCGACCCCGTGACAGGGTCGGATCCCCGCCCTTCGGGCGGGGCTCTGACCCGATCACACGACGGTCAGGCCTTCTTGCGTTCGGCGATGTAGGCCTGGATCTGCTGTTCCAGCACCGGCAGCGGCACCGAGCCCTGCTTGAGCAGGGTGTCATGGAAGCCCTTGATGTCGAACTTGTCGCCCAGCTCCTTCTCGGCCTGCGCACGCAGGCGCACGATGGCGATCTCGCCCAGCTTGTAGCTCAGCGCCTGGCCCGGCCAGGAAATGTAGCGGTCCACTTCGGTGGTCACTTCATGCTCGCTCAGCGCGGTGTGGTCACGCAGGTAGGCCAGCGCCTGCTCGCGGGTCCAGCCCTTGCTGTGCACGCCGGTGTCGATCACCAGGCGCGCGGCGCGCCACATCTCGTAGGTCAGCCGACCGAAATCCTCATACGGGGTTTCGTAGATGCCCATCTCCACGCCCAGCTTCTCGCAGTACAGCGCCCAGCCTTCGCCATAGGCGGAGATGTAGGCGTTGCGGCGGAACTCGGGCAGGTTCTTCTGTTCGGCGGCGATGGCACCCTGCAGCGCGTGGCCCGGATCGGACTCGTGCAGGGTCAGCGCCGGCAGGTTGTACAGCGGGCGCGACGGCAGGTTGTAGGTGTTGAGCCAGTAGGTACCCATGCCACCGCGGCCGGCGGTCCAGAACGGTGCGATGTCCGGCGGCACCGGCACGATGGTGAAGCGCGCGCGCGGCAACGTCATGTACTTGCCCAGCTGGCCATCGGCGCGCTTGGAGATCCCCGCGGCGCGCGACAGCAGCTCTTCCGGCGTCTTCGCATAGAACTGCGGATCGGTACGCAGGAAGGTCAGGAACTCGGCGAAGCTGCCCTTGAACTTCACCTGCTTGATGATGTCGTTCATTTCCTTCTGGATGCGTGCGACTTCATCCAGGCCGATGCGGTGGATCTCGTCCGGCGACAGGTCCAGCGTGGTGTATTCGTGGATCTGCTGCCGGTAGTACGCCTTGCCATCGGGCATCGCTTCGGCGGCCAGGGTGGTACGCGCCTGCGGCACGTACTCGTTGACGAAGAAGGCGCGCAGCTGCTGGAACGCCGGCACCACCTTGCCGCTGATCGCTTCACGCGCCTGCGCCTGCAGCCTGGCCTGTTCGGCGGCCGGGATGGTGTTGGGCAGCTTCTTGAACGGCGCGTACAGCGGCGATTCGGTCGGGTCCTTCAGCTCGGCGACGGTGGCGATGGACACTTCGCGGCCATCCAGCACCGCACGCGGCACGCTGAAGCCGCGCTTCAGGCCGGCGCGCATGTTCTCGGTCTGCTGGCCGAAGTAACGCGGCACGTCGTTCAGCCGTGCGATGTAGTTCTGGTAATCCTGCACGGTCTTCATCTCGCGCCGGGCCATGAAGGACAGGTTGGACCAGAACGAGGAATCGGCGTTGAACGGCATTTCGTAGCCGCGCAGGCGCGTCTCTTCGGCCAGGTTGAACACCTGGTCGCGATAGATCGCGTAGTTGACCTGGTTGTCCGGCGACAGGGTCTTCGGGTCGATCTTCTTCAGCGCGGCCAGGGTCTCGTCCCACACCTTCAGGCGTGCCTGCTGCGCGGCCGGGCCGACGTCGGGCATGCGGGTGGCGTTGGCGGGCGCGTCTTCGTCCTCGCTGGCTTCACCACCGCCCTGCTGGCGCCACTTCCATTCCTTCTCGTACAGCGCGCGGAAGGCGGCATCTGCGGGCGATTCGGTGGCCACGCTGGCGGGCGCGGCGGCGGCGGTGGGCGCAGCGGCCAAGGCCACGGTGGGGGCGGACATGGCGAGCAGCAGGGCAACGGCAAGACGGGTTTTCACGAGCACAGGTTCCCGGGAAGGCAGGCTCCGATGATGGCACCGCCCACGGCCCATGGCATGGGACGAAGGTCCTGCTTGCAGCGCAGGCAGGACCGGGAACCGGCCGCAAGTTGGGCCCCCAGCGCCGGAGGCGCGTGGTAGAGCCGACTGGGTAGAGCCGACTGTTAGTCGGCTGCTCTTCCGCCAGACGTAGCAAAGCCCGCGCTCCGCGCGAAAGTCGACTGACAGTCGACTCTACCCATGGCAGGCACCCCGCGCCCTCAGTGGCTGGCCCTGTCGCGCTTCCAGCCGCGGTGCTTGATATCCAGGTGCAGGCTGTACAGGGCGGTGAACGCCGGGAACAGGTTCTGCAGCACGCCCACCGAGTCCTGCTTGGCCGAGAACAGGAAGTAGCTCAGGGTCATCAGGCTGCCGATCACGCTCATGTACCAGAACAGGCGCGGGATGACCGGCTTGCCGGCGCGCTTGGAGGCGATGAACTGGACCAGCCAGCGGCCGCCGAACATCAGTGCGCCGGTGTAGCCGATCAGCTTCCAGCCGGTCACATGCAGGCCGGTCCAGTACAGCCAGGTCAGGGGCTGATCCAGCCAGTGCAGCTCCAGATCCATCAGCGCTCCTCCACCGCGGTGCGCTTGCTTCGGGTGATCAGCCAGGCCACGCCACGCAGGTCGCGGATGCCGACCAGCGCGCGGCCGAGGTTGTTGTACTTGGACACGCCGGCGGTACGGTGGCGGTGGTTGACCGGCACGCTGGTGGTCTTCCAGCCGGCACGCTGCATCAGCGCCGGCAGGTAACGGTGCATGTGGTCGAAGTACGGCAGGTCGAGGAACGCGCTGCGTTCGAACAGCTTGATGCCGCAACCGGTGTCGGGCGTGTCGTCGCGCAGCATGCGCGCACGGATGGCGTTGGCCCACTTGCTGGCCCAGCGCTTGCTGCCGCTGTCCTGGCGGTTGACGCGCCAGCCGGCGAACAGCTTCACCTGCGCGTCGGCGGCGTCGCGTGCGGCGAGCAGCTTGGGAATATCGGCCGGATCGTTCTGGCCATCGCCATCCAGGGTGGCGATCCACGGCGCGCGCGCGTGCTTGACGCCGGTGCGCACCGCCGTGCTCTGCCCGCTCTGGTTCACATGGTGCAGCACGCGCAGTTCCGGGGTGGTTGCCTTCAATCCCTGCAGCACCGCCAGGGTGTCATCGCGCGAGTGATCGTCGATGTAGACGATCTCGAACGGCAGCCGGCCACGCAGCGCAGCGGTGATTTCGGCGACCAGCGGGGCAACATTGTCGCGCTCGTTGAACACCGGGACGACAACGGAAAGCTCGGGTTGGCTCATAAGGCACTCGGCCAAAGGGGGGACAAAGACCGCGCATTCTCCGAAACCGAGGTTATCCGAAGATGAACCCGGCGGCGTGAGGATCCGTCCTCAGGCGCGATCGCCAAAATACTCGCGGCACCACTGCACCACAGGCGGCAGGCCTTGTTCGATCGGGGTCACCGCATCGAAGCCGAAAGCGTCATGTGCGCGCCGGGTATCGGCCATCGTGCGCACCATGTCGCCGGGCTGCATGGGCTTGTAGACCTTCTGCGCGGGGCGGCCGGCGGCCTGCTCGATCACGCTGATGAAGCGCTCCAGCTCGACCGGCGTATGGTTGCCGAGGTTGAACACCCGGTGCGGCACCGGACCGTCGGCCGGATGCGCGAGGGCGCCGAGGATACCGGAGACGATGTCGGAGACATGTGTGAAATCGCGCTGCATGCGGCCTTCGTTGAACACGTCGATCGGCCGCCCGGCCAGCACCGCGCGCGAGAACAGCAGCGGTGCCATGTCCGGCCGGCCCCACGGGCCGTACACGGTGAAGAAGCGCAGGCCGGTGGCATGCAGGCCGTACAGCTGCGCGTAGGTGTAGGCCATCAGCTCGTTGGCCGCCTTGGTCGCCGCATACAGCGAGCGCGGCTGGTCCACGCGCTGGTCTTCGGAGAACGGCGGCGTGGCCGAATCGCCGTAGACCGAACTGCTGGAGGCGTACACCAGGTGCTGCACGCCACGGTGGCGGCACAGCTCGAGCATGTTGACGAAGCCGACCAGGTTGCTGTCGACGTAGGCATGGGGGTTTTCCAGCGAATAGCGCACGCCGGCCTGCGCGGCCAGGTGGATCACCGCGGTCGGCTGCACCTCGTCGAACAGCGCGGCCAAGCCCTGCTGGTCGGTCAGGTCCAGCGTGCGCAGGTCCAGCGCCGGACACAGCGCGGCCACGCGGTCACGCTTGATCTGCGGGTCGTAGTAATCGTTGAAGTTGTCCAGGCCGACCACGGCCTGGCCGGCCTCCAGCAGCGCGCGGGCGGTGTAGGCACCGATGAAGCCGGCAGCGCCGGTGAGCAGGATGGTCATGGCAGGGGCCTGGAAACGAAGTTCAGGCCCCTGATGTTACCGGTCTCAGAACAAACCGAAACGCTTCTTCGCCACGTTGGTGCGGCCGGGTTCGATTACATCCTGGATCTTCTTCGCGTCGAAGCGGTCGAGCAGGGCGTCGGCGCCCTTCTTCAGCTTCAGGTCCATCTCTTCGGGGTACAGCGGAACCAGGCTCATGAAGCTGATGGTATTGCCATCCTCCAGCTCCAGCGTGGCGAAGTCCTCCGGGGCGGTCACCGGCGGCAGCACGATGGCACCGTCGAAACCCACGCCCGGCGCATAGGGCTCGCTGGGATGGCCGTTGGGAATGGTGTGGCCGAAGCCCAGCCACGTGTCGTACTCGTGCGGCAACCGCGCCATGCCCTTCAGCAGGCGCACCGGCCAGTAATTGCGCTCATCCTCGAAGGCGCCTTGGGAGATCGGCCAGTCGGCCGGCAGGGTCACCATCAGTTCCATGTAGCGCGGCACGTCCGCATCCACCTCGGCGGGCACGGTCATCGGCAGGTCGCTCATGCCGGAGGTGACCAGGCGCAGGTACGGGCAGTGGTCATTGGCCGGCACCACGTGCACGTCGATGTGCACCAGGTCGGAGATGATTTCATGGAAGACACCGGACACCGGGCCCAGATGGCGTTCGATGTGGGCGCTGATCGCCTCGATGTGCCGTTCTTCGCCGATGGCGAGCACGAAGTCCTTCTCACGGCGATGTACCAGTATCTGGGTGCCGTCCGGGCTGACGTCCTCGTAGTCGTTGCTCATGTCCTGCTCCCTGGATGAGGCCACGGCGGGAGGTCAGTGCATTCCCGGTGCGCGTGGCGGTGCGTTCCCTGTCATTCGCGGGGCGGCAGGAACAGGCCGCCCCCCGACGCGGCGCCGGGCTCAGCCCTGGCGCGTGCGCAGTTTTTCCAGCACGCCGTCCAGGGTGTCCAGGTCGGTGTAGTGGATGATCAGCTTGCCCTTGCCGCCACGGCCGTGGCTGATCGCCACCTTGGCGCCGAGCGCTTCGGACAGCTCGGTTTCCAGCGAGGCGATGTCGGCCTGCTGCACCTTCGGCGTGGCCACCGGACGGCTGCTCGGCACCTTGCCGGCGGCGAAAGCCTGCGCGCGCCGCTCGACCTCGCGCACCGACCAGCCTTCGTCGGCCGCTTCCTGGGCCAGCTTGCCGGCCAGTTCGGGGGCCAGGGTCAGCAGCGCACGGGCATGCCCCATTTCCAGGCGGCGGGTTTCCAGCAGCAGGCGGATCGCCACCGGCAGTTCCAGCAGGCGCAGCAGGTTGGACACCGCCGCGCGCGAGCGGCCGACGGCCTCGGCGGCCTCGGCATGGGTGAGGGTGAACTCGCTGATCAGGCGCTGCAGCGCTTCGGCTTCCTCCAGCGGGTTGAGGTCTTCGCGCTGGATGTTCTCGATCAGCGCCATCGCGATGACGGTGCGGTCTTCCAGCTCGCGCACCACCACCGGCACTTCGTCCAGCCCGGCCAGCTGCGATGCGCGCCAGCGGCGTTCACCGGCGACGATTTCGTAGTTGCCCGCCGGCAGCTGGCGCACCAGGATCGGCTGGATCACGCCCTGCGACTTGATCGAGTCGGCCAGCTCGGACAGCTTGCCCTCGTCCATCTCGCGGCGCGGCTGGTACTTGCCCGGCTGCAGCTGGCCGACCGGCAACTTGCGCAGCACTTCCCCCGGCAGCGGCTCGATCACCGCCGTGGTGGCCTGCACCTGGCTGACCGCCCCCTTCGGGCCCAGCAGCGCGTCCAGGCCACGGCCGAGGCCTCGCTTCTTGGCTGCCGGCTTGCTGCTGGTCATCAGACGGTCTCCACGGCCTTGGTGGCCTTGTTGCGTTCGTTGTTGCGGCGGATGATCTCGCCGGCCAGGCCCAGGTAGGCCACGCCACCGCGCGAGGCGCGGTCGTAGCCGACGATGCTCTGGCCATGGCTGGGTGCCTCGGCCAGGCGCACGTTGCGCGGCACGATGGTGCGGAACACGCGATCGCCGAAGTGCTCGGTGAGCTCGGCCGACACCGCGTTGGCCAGGTTGTTGCGCACGTCGAACATGGTGCGCAGCACGCCTTCGATCTCCAGCGCCGGATTGAGGTTGGCACGCAGCGCTTCGATGGTTTCCACCAGCGCGCTCAGGCCTTCCAGGGCGTAGTACTCGCACTGCATCGGCACGATCACCGAATCGGCGGCGGCCAGCGCGTTGAGCGTCAGCAGCGACAGCGCCGGCGGGCAGTCGATCAGGATGTAGTCGTACTCGTCGCGGATCGGTGCCAGCGCGCGCTTCAGCCGCTGCTCGCGCTCGCTCTGCGCCATCAGCTGGATCTCGGCGGCGGTCAGGTCGATGTTGCCGGGCAGCAGGTCGTAGCCTTCGGCGGTCTGCACGCGTACATCGGCGGCGCTGGACTCGCCCAGCAGCAGATCGTAGGTGGAGGCGGCCAGCTCACGCTTGTCCACGCCACTGCCCATGGTCGCGTTGCCCTGCGAATCCAGGTCGACCAGCAGCACGCGCTTGGGTGCGTTGGCCAGGGAAGCGGCCAGGTTGACGGCGGTCGTGGTCTTGCCGACGCCACCCTTCTGGTTGGCGATGGCGATGATGCGGGCCATGCGGGTGTGCCTCGTCGACGTGTGCTGGGACCGGTCATTATGCGTACAACCGGCCCCTTGCGGAAATCGTGGATCGCCAACCCGTTGTTGCACAAGGGGCTGGCGGCGGGAATCAAGGGCCTGTAACAGTGACCAGGTGGCGTTCGCCGGCCAGGCCGGGCACGCTCAGCGGGGTCACCTCGCGCACCTGCCAGCCCGCCGGCAGGTCCGCGATCTCCTCATGCGGGTAGACGCCCTTCATGGCCAGCAGCACGCCCCCCGGCCGCAGCAGGTGGCCACCGACGCGGACGATGCCGGCGAGGGTATCCATGGCACGGGCGGTCAGCTGGTCGTAGCGGCCGGCCTCGTCCAGCGCCTCGGCGCGCGATTCGGCCACGCGGGCATTGTCCAGGCCGAGCTGGCGCACGGCCTCGCGCATGAAGCGCGCCTTCTTGCCGTTGCTCTCGACCAGGGTGACCTGCAGGCCCGGGCAGGCGATCGCCAGCGGGATGCCGGGCAGCCCGGGCCCGGTGCCGAGGTCGGCCAGGCTGCCATCGGCCACGAACGGCTGCATCGCCAGCGAGTCGAGCAGGTGGCGGGTGACCATCTCCTGCGGGTCGCGGATGGCGGTGAGGTTGTAGGTGCCGTTCCAGCGGTGCAGCAGGGCCAGGTAGCGCAGCAGCGGCGGCGCCAGCGCGGCATCCAGGCCCATGCTGGCCAGGCCCTGTTCCAGCGTGGCAGCCACGCTGGCGGGAAGTGGGTGTTCGCTCATGCCGGCATTATCGCCGGTTTTGCGCGCTGATTCCCCGCCTCAGTGCGGATACCAGGCCAACGCCGCCCGGAACTGACCGGTGGCCTGCCATTCGTGCAGGTGCCAGCGCGCGGCCTCGCCCAGTTCCGGGTCGCACCAGCGCAGGTGCAGGGCGCCATCGGCCCCCGGCGCCAGCTGCAGGCGGTGCAGGCCGAACGAAATGCCCTGGCCGTGCGCCTTCAGCATCGCTTCCTTGGCGCACCACACGCGGAAGAACCAGTGTTCGCGGTCGGCCTGGTCCAGGCTTTCCAGCCACGCCACCTCCTCCGGGTGGAAGAAGCGCTGCACGATCTCCAGCAGGCGGGCGCGCGGCCGCAGCAGTTCCAGGTCCACGCCCAGCCGCACGCCTTCGCCCAGCGCCACCAGCAGCACCTCACCGCTATGGCTCCAGCCGGTGCCGTAGTGGGCCAATGCGCCGCTCAGCTCCGGCCGGCCCTTGTCATCGCGGACCAGCGGCAGCGTCTCCGGATCGGCCCCGAGGGCCTGCGCCAGCACCTGGCGTGCCTGCGGTTCGCCGCGATGGCCGGGCACGTGCGGGCGCCGCCAGACCGTCACCGGACCGAAGCGCCACGGGCCATCGAGGGTGGCTGGCAGGCTCATCCGCACGCGCCCATCACGCAATTGCACGACGGGTTCACGGCCGTGCGCGTCAACTGGTCACAGTTCCCCACCGGAGGTTCGATCATGGGCATCATCATCTGGCTGATCGTCGGCGGCATCGTAGGCTGGCTGGCCAGCATCATCATGAAGCGCGATGCCCAGCAGGGCATCATCCTCAACATCGTGGTCGGCATCGTCGGCGCGCTGATTTCCGGCTGGCTGTTCGGCGGCGGAATCAATGAAGCGATCACCATCCGCACCTTCCTGTTCTCGCTGATCGGTGCGGTGATCCTGCTGGCGATCGTCAACCTGTTCACCCGCAAGAGCATACGGTGATCTGGGGGGTAGCGCCGGGCCATGCCCGGCGTCACCCTGCCGCCGCTGCGCTCGCCGGGCATGGCCCGGCGCTACCTCAACTCAACCCAACTGTACCCACGCCGGCGCATGGTCGCTCGGACGTTCCCAGGTGCGCGGCTCGCGGTCGATGCCCGAAGCCACCGCA
The DNA here is from genome assembly GCF_057179845.1 of Stenotrophomonas maltophilia group sp. SKK55. Taxonomy (NCBI): domain Bacteria; kingdom Pseudomonadati; phylum Pseudomonadota; class Gammaproteobacteria; order Lysobacterales; family Lysobacteraceae; genus Stenotrophomonas; species Stenotrophomonas maltophilia group sp. SKK55. The sequence goes on along the minus strand of NZ_JBXUHP010000004.1, from coordinate 36,160 downwards.
CCGCTCTTCAGCGCATCGGAGACCAGGGTCAGGTCGATGCGCAGGCCCAGGTTGCGACGGAAGCCGGCGGCGCGGTAATCCCACCAGCTGAAGGTGCCCGCCTCGTCGTTGTGCAGGCGGAAGCCATCGTGCAGCCCCAGCTGCAGCAGCTTGTTGAGCGCGCCGCGCTCGGCGGTGGAAGTGAGGATGTGGTTGTCGTTCCACACCTCCGGGTCGTGCACGTCGCGTGCGTCCGGGGCGATGTTGAAATCGCCCATCACGATCAGCTTCGGGTGCCGCTGCAGTTCTTCGGCGATCCAGGCATGCACCGCCTCAAGCCAGCGCAATTTGTACTCGTACTTGTCGGTGCCGATGTCCTGGCCGTTGACCACATACAGGTTGATCACCCGCAGGTCGCCGAAGGTACCGGCGATGACACGCTTCTGCTCGTCCTCGAAGCCGGGAATGCCGATCTGCACGTCCTGCGCCGGTTCACGCGACAGCAGCGCCACGCCGTTGTAGGTCTTCTGGCCGGCGAACACGCTGCGGTAGCCCGCCGCGATCAGCGCAGAGTCGGGGAACTTGTGGTCCTCCAGCTTGGTTTCCTGGATACCGACGATGTCCGGGCCGAACTCCTTGAGCCACTGCTCCAGGTGCGGCAGGCGGACATTGAGCGAATTGACGTTCCACGAGGCGATCTTCATGCGGGCATTCTACCCGGGTGGCCGGGATGGGGCTCGGGCCGGATTCCCGTGTAGAGCCGAGCCCACGCTCGGCTGCATTGACCAGGCACCCAGCCAGGAGCAGCCGAGCGTGGGCTCGGCTCTACAGAAGAATCGGGCCCTGATTCAGTAGTGCCACGCCCTGCCTGGGTTCACCGCAGCAGCAGCTTCAACAACCCCGCAATCTTCGAATACGGCGGCCGCAGCCGGTCGCTGGCCGCCCAGCGCGACTGCCACAGCACCGGCAGCCGCTTGCTCATCGCATCGAACCCGGCCCGGCCGTGGTACGCGCCCATGCCGCTGGCCCCTACCCCGCCAAACGGCAGGCCATCGGCGGCGAAGTGCAGCAGCGTGTCATTCACTGTCACCCCACCGGCCACCACCTGGCCGAGGATGCGCTCCACCGTCGCCGTGTCGTGGCTGAAGGGATACAGCGCCAGCGGCCGGTCACGGGACAGCACGTCGGCCAGCGCCGCCTCCAGATCCGGGTAGGCCCGCACCGGCAGGATCGGGCCGAAGATCTCCTCGCGCATCAGGTCGAGGTCGTCCGGCGGGTCCAGCACCACGGTCGGCACCAGCAGGCGCTCGCGGTCGGCGCGCGCGTCATCCACCTGCGCCAGCGGAATCACCGGCACCCCGCGCTCGCGCGCCTGTGCCAGGTAGCCCTGCAGGCGCTGGTACTGGCCCTCGTTGATGATGCGGGTGTAGTCGTCGGCATTGCTGAAGTCGCCATAGCGCTCGCGCACCTGCTGCTGCAGCGCCTGTACGAATTCGCGCTGGCGAACGGTATCGATCAGCACATAATCCGGCGCGATGCAGGTCTGGCCCGCGTTGAACCACTTGCCGGTGGCCAGCCGCGCGGCGGCTTTGTCCAGCGGGAAATCACGGCAGACGATGGCCGGCGACTTCCCGCCCAGTTCCAGCGTGACCGGCACCAGATGCTCCGCGGCAGCAGCCATTACCTTGCGGCCAACCGCCGTCGAGCCGGTGAACAGCAGATGGTCCAGCGGCAGCGAGGACACCGCCGCCGCCACGTCCGCCCCGCCCTGCACCACCGCCACCCGATCGGGCGGAAACACGCTGGCCAGCAGATCGGCCAGGAACGCGCTGGTGCGCGGCGTGTGTTCAGAGGGCTTCAGCAGCACGTGGTTGCCAGCGGCGATGGCGGTGGCCAAAGGCACCAGTGCCAGCGTGACCGGGTAGTTCCAGGGCGAAATCACCCCGACCACGCCCAGCGGCGTCGGCCGCAGCTGCGCACGCGCCGGCCACAGCTTCCAGCCGGCCGTTGCGCGCTGCGGCTTCGACCAGCGCCGCAGGTGGCGGCGCAGGTGGTCGATGGCCGACAGCACGCTCATGCCATCGGCCAGTTTCGATTCAACGTGGGCGCGATGGCCGAAGTCTTCGGCGATGGCCGTGGCCATTTCGTCCAGGCGTGGCTTCAGCGCTTCGCGGAGGCGGCGCAGGTCGGCTTCGCGCTGGTCCAGCGAAGGGCGCTGGGCCTGCCAGGTACTGCGCAGGGTGTGCAGGAGGGCGGGAAGGTCGGCTGGGGCGGTGGTCGTCATGGGCCGACTATACGGGGTGCTGCACGTTTGGATGGGGTCAGATCCCTTCCGCGCGCGAAAGGGATCTGACCCCGGGCGCGAGAGGGCCTGCGGCTTCGGATGCCTGTCAACCGCGATGGCGGCATTGAGTTCTGTCTTTTCGCGTCTGCGGAGTTTTGTGCCGCGCGTTGCGCGGCCGCCGAGCATGGCTCGGCGCTACAGGGCAACGAAAAGGCCGTGGTCTGCACCACGGCCTCTCCTTTATCCGATGAACATCATTCTTACTTGGTGATATCCACGTTCTTGGTCTCGCGCAGGAACAGGCCGCCGATCACCACCGACATCAGGGCGATCGCAATCGGGTACCACAGGCCGTAGTACAGGTTGCCGGTACCGGCCACCAGCGCGAAGGAGATCGCCGGCAGGAAGCCACCGAACCAGCCGTTGCCGATGTGGTACGGCAGCGACATCGAGGTGTAGCGGATGCGGGTCGGGAACAGTTCCACCAGGTAGGCGGCGATCGGGCCGTAGACCATGGTCACGTACAGCACCAGCAGCCACAGCATGAAAATGGTGCCGGCGATGTTGATGCGCGCACCATCGGCCTTGGCCGGGTAGCCGGCAGAGGTCAGGGCGGTCTTCAGTTCCGCGCCGAACGCATCGGCCTTGGCCTTGCCTTCTTCCTTGGTCAGGCCGGCGGCCTCATACGAGGTGACGCTGGCACTGCCCACGTTCACCATCGCCAGCGAACCGGCGGCGGCGGGCTGCACGTCGTACGGCACACCGGCCTTGGTCAACGCGGCGGTCGCCACGTCGCAGGAGCTGGTGAACTTGCGCAGGCCCACCGGATCGAACTGGAACGAGCAGGTGGCCGGGTCGGCGACGACCAGTGCCGGGGAGCTGCTGCGCGCTTCTTCGATGGCCGGGTTGGCGAAGTGGGTCAGGCCCTTGAAGATCGGGATGTAGGTGATGGCCGCCAGCAGGCAGCCGGCCAGGATGATCTTCTTGCGGCCGATGCGGTCGGACAGCCAGCCGAAGAAGATGAAGAACGGCGTGCCCAGTGCCAGCGCTGCGGCGATCAGCAGGTAAGAGGTGGTGGCATCGACCTTCAGCATGCTGCTGAGGAAGAACAGCGCGTAGAACTGGCCGCCGTACCAGACCACGGCCTGGCCAGCCGCTGCACCGAGCAGGACCAGCAACATCAGCTTCAGGTTGCCGCCCTTCAGGCTGTCGCGGAACGGGGTCTTGGAGCCCTTGCCTTCAGCCTTCATCTGCTGGAACAGCGGCGATTCGCTCAGCTGCAGGCGAATCCATACCGAAATGCCCAGCAGCAGGATCGAGACCAGGAACGGGATGCGCCAGCCCCAGGCTTCGAAGGCCTCGTTGCCCAGCGTCATGCGGCAGGCCAGGATGATCAGCAGCGACAGGAACAGGCCCAGCGTGGCGGTGCACTGGATGAAGCTGGTGTACAGGCCGCGCTTGTCGTCCGGCGCGTGCTCGGCCACATAGGTGGCGGCACCGCCGTACTCACCGCCCATCGCCAGGCCCTGGGCCAGACGCAGGATGATCAGGATCACCGGAGCGGCGAAACCGATCGAAGCGTAGTTGGGCAGCACGCCGACCAGGAAGGTCGAGATGCCCATGATCAGGATGGTGACCAGGAAGGTGTACTTGCGGCCGATGCGGTCGCCGAGGCTGCCGAAGAAGGCCGCGCCGAACGGACGCACGAAGAAGCCGGCGGCGAACGCCAGCAGGGCGAAGATCATGCCCGTGGTTTCATTGACGCCACTGAAGAACTGCTTGGCGATGATGGCCGCGAGCGAGCCGTACAGGAAGAAGTCATACCACTCGAACACCGTGCCGAGGCTCGACGCGAAGATGACCTTCTTGTGGCCCTTGGTCAGGGTGCCCGCTTTATGTGCGGTGCTGGGTGTACTGGACATGGGACGCTTCCCCTCCGAAGCAATCGTTGTTGGTGGGTGCCGACCGTTGGTCGGCACTCAATTCGGTAGATGCCGACCTTGGCCGGCACCCCATCTCGGTAGGTGCCGGCCGCTGGCCGGCACGCTCCTAGAAGCTGTACTTCGTAGTGAACTGCAACCGGGTGATGTCACCCTTGTTGCCGTTCTCCACTTCGCGACGGCCATACATCAGCTCGGCGCCGATATCGACCTTGGGCAGCGGTGAATAGAAGATGTTGCCGCGGACGCTCTGCACGCTCTTGGTCACCAGCGGGCCGAGGATGCTGTCGTTGTCGTAGTCGCTGCGCGCGTAGATCAGGTTGGTGCGCAGCTTCGGCGAGAACGCATGCCGCCAGCCCACGTAGCCGGCCAGCACGCCGGTCGGGTTGAGCTCATCGCGGGCCACGTCGTAGGCGCTGTCGGCGGTGATGCCCAGGCCGATGTAGCGGGCGATGCCTTCGCCGCCGGTCAACTGGTAATGCAGCGAATCGCTGTCACCCATCACCCACTTGCCGCCCAGGGTCAGGCCGCCGGCCACCTTGTCGGCCTTCGCGCCGGTCGCCTGGTTGTCGACCTTCAACTGACGGACGATGCCGCCGACGCCGAAGGTGCCCCAGTCGCCCTTCCAGCCATAGCGCAGGGTCAGGTCGGGCAGGCTGCCACGGTCGGAGTTGGCGCTGGCGTTGGTCCAGGCACCGGTGACCGGGTTGCGGGTGCCGGTGAGGGTGGTGGTTTCCGGGTTCTCCAGTGCGACACTGAAGCCGCCCTGGGTGTAGCGCACCTGCGCCTGGCGCACGAAGATCACGCCGTCGGTGGGGCCGACGAAGTCGACCGCTTCCGGCAGTGCGGCCGCGTCCATGAAGTTGGACCAGGTCTGGCCGGCCAGCCAGTTGTTCCAGTACATGTAGGCGTGGCGCAGGGTCACGCCGTAGGTGTTGGTGGCGGTCTGGTTGCCCAGCGAGTTGCCGAAGAAGTCCATCTCGAAGAACGCACCGGCCTTGTTGCCCGATTCGCTGACGTTGTCGATGCCCAGGTTGAAGCGCGAGAACTTGGCATGGGCGTTGAAATCGGTGCCCGAGCGCTTGCCGCTGCCGCCGGCGCCTTCCACCGGGGTCTGGCCCGGCAGATACAGCGAACGGCCGGTGGCGTCGTCGGCCAGCTGGCCATCGCTGGTCTGGGTGGCCAGGAAGTCGGCCTTGATGAAGCCGCCGATCTTGACCGTGGTGCCCGGTGCCGCGCCCGGGGTGAGGGTGGTGACCTGGATCGGCTGCTTGCCGGCCGGCACCTGTGCGACCGGTTTCTGCCCGGCCTGCACCGTGCGCACTTCGGTTACCGCCTGCTGGGTCTGGCTGATCTGGGTCTGTTGTTGTTGCTGCGAAGACAGCAGCAGCTGGACCTGGCGTTCCAGTTCGGCAACGCGTGCTTCCAGTGCCTTCTCTTTGGCGGTCTCTGCGAACGCCATGCCCGGTGCGACCAGGGCGACCAGCAGGCAGGCCGCCAAAGGTGTGCGCACGGCTTTCAACGTACGGTGGCTCATGTTGCCCTCTCTCCCAAGTGGCAAGGTGATGCCGCGCGTGGGGCACGGTCGAACCGAGACTGCGGGGCGATTATGTATAGCGGCTATTCGCCATTGGTCGAACCCGGCCCTGCAAGGCGCTCACTTTCGACCATGGTCTAACCAGGGTGGTGACGCGGCCGGGGGTGGATGGGGCAAACTGAGGGGGATCGGTCGTTGCGATGCTGCGACCGCACATACAAAGTCAACGTGCAAGTGAGGGTGCCATGGCTGATATCTACCCCGTCGATCCGCAGTTCGCCGCCAAGGCACGCATCGACAAGAAGACCTATGAACAGCAGTACCAGGCGTCGGTGGCCGATCCGGATGGATTCTGGGGCAAGGCCGCCGAGCGCCTGCAATGGATGCGCAAGCCGACGAAGATCAAGAACGTCAGCTATGACCTGTCCGACTTCCGCATCAAGTGGTTCGAGGATGGCGAGCTCAATGCCAGCGTGAACTGCCTGGATCGCCAGCTGGAAACGCGCGGCGACAAGACCGCCCTGCTGTTCGAGCCGGACGGCCCGGATGCACCGGCCCAGCACGTGACCTATCGCGAGCTGTATGAGCGCACCTGCCGCCTCGGCAATGCGCTGCGCAACCTCGGGGTCAAAAAGGGCGACCGCGTCACCATCTACCTGCCGATGATCGTCGACGCCGCGGTGGCCATGCTGGCCTGCGCGCGCATCGGTGCGATCCACTCGGTGGTGTTCGGTGGCTTCGCGCCGAACTCGATCGCCGACCGCGTCAGCGACTGCCAGAGCAAGCTGATCATCACCGCCGACGAAGGCCTGCGTGGTGGCCGCAGGATTCCGCTGAAGGCCAACGTCGATGCCGCGCTGAAGCTGCCGGGCACGAACACGGTTGAAACCGTGCTGGTGGTGCGCCACACCGGCGGCGCGGTGGACATGCAGGCCCCGCGCGACCGCTGGTTCCACGACGTGGTGGACAGCCAGCCGTCCACCTGCGAACCGGAACGCATGAACGCGGAAGACCCGTTGTTCATCCTCTACACCTCCGGTTCCACCGGCAAGCCGAAGGGTGTGCTGCACACCACCGGCGGTTACCTGCTGTATGCGGCCTACACCCATGAAGCGGTGTTCGACCTGCGCGAGGACGACATCTACTGGTGCACCGCCGACGTCGGCTGGGTCACCGGCCACAGCTACATCGTGTACGGCCCGCTGGCCAACGGCGCGACCTCGCTGATGTTCGAAGGCGTGCCGAACTATCCGGACACCTCGCGCTTCTGGAATGTCATCGACAAGCACAAGGTGACGATCTTCTACACCGCCCCGACCGCCATCCGTGCACTGATGCGCGAGGGCGAGGAGCCGGTGAAGAAGACCTCGCGCGCGTCGCTGCGCCTGCTCGGCAGCGTCGGCGAGCCGATCAACCCGGAAGCCTGGCGCTGGTACTACGAGGTGGTCGGCGACAGCCGCTGCCCGATCGTCGATACCTGGTGGCAGACCGAAACCGGCGGCATCCTGATCTCGCCGCTGGCCGGTGCGATGGACCTCAAGCCGGGGTCGGCCACCCTGCCCTTCTTCGGCGTGCAGCCGGCGCTGGTCAATGCCGATGGCGAGATCCAGGACGGCCCGACCGAGGGCAACCTGATCATCCGTGACTCCTGGCCGGGCCAGATGCGCACGGTGTACGGCGACCACCAGCGTTTCATCGATACGTATTTCCGCACCTACCCGGGCAGCTACTTCACCGGCGACGGGTGCCGCCGCGACGAGGACGGCTACTACTGGATCACCGGCCGCGTCGACGATGTGATCAACGTGTCCGGCCACCGCATCGGCACCGCCGAAGTGGAAAGCGCGCTGGTCTCGCACCCGAAGGTGGCCGAAGCGGCGGTCGTGGGCTTCCCGCACGACGTCAAGGGCCAGGGCATCTACGCCTACGTCACCCTGGTGGCCGAAGAGGCACCGAGCGATGAACTGCACAAGGAACTGATCGCCTGGGTGCGCAAGGAGATCGGCCCGATCGCCACACCGGACCACCTGCAGTGGGCGCCGGGCCTGCCGAAGACCCGCTCGGGCAAGATCATGCGCCGCATCCTGCGCAAGATCGCCGAAAACGCACCGGACCAGCTCGGCGACACCTCGACCCTGGCCGACCCGTCGGTGGTAGCGTCGCTGGTGGACGAGCGCAAGGTGCGATGACGTACGACCCGGGGTCGGATCCCTTTCCTCAAGGAAAGGGCTCTGACCCCATCTGCTTTCCCCCACGGTTCCCCCCGACCATGACCACCCTCCTGATTGCCGATGACCACCCGCTGTTCCGCGAAGCCCTGCGTGGGGCCGTGCAGCGGGTCATCCCCGGCGTGCAGCTGTTCGAGGCCGACAGCGTGGAAGCGTTGTATGCACTGGCCGACCAGCACAACGACGCCGACCTGGTCCTGATGGACCTCAATATGCCTGGCGCACAGGGTTTCAACGCGCTGGTGCACATGCGCTCGCTGCACCCGCACCTGCCGGTGGTGGTGGTGTCCGCACGCGAAGAAGCCACGGTGATGCGCCGCGCGCTCGACCACGGCGCGCTGGGTTTCATTCCGAAGTCTGCGGATTCGGACACCATCGGCCATGCACTGGGCACCATTCTCGATGGCGAGACCTGGGCACCGCCGGAAGCGCACAACGTACCGCCCACCGGCAGCGAAGAACGCGAAGTCGGCCAGCGCCTGCGCGAGCTGACCCCGCAGCAGTTCCGCGTGCTGCAGATGCTCGGCGCCGGCCGCTTGAACAAGCAGATCGCCTACGACCTCAACGTCTCCGAAGCGACGATCAAGGCCCACGTCACCGCCATCCTGCGCAAGCTGGGCGTGACCAACCGCACCCAGGCCGTGCTGATGGCCGGCAAGCTGGCGATCGACGACGACGCCATCGTGCTGCCGCCGGAAGAAGACTGATTGTGACCGACTATGGAGCCGAGCATGGGCTCGGCTCTACAGACGTCATGATGCCCCTGTAGAGCCGAGCCCATGCTCGGCTGCTCTTTGCCTCAATACCAATCACTCCTCAAGCGGCCATCGACTCCACACATAGGGGTATTCCCCGATGCGCGTGGCCAGCCCAGCACGCACGGGATTGGCCGCGATGTACATCGCCTGCGTGCGCAGGCACTCATCGCCGCGCAGCGCATGATCGTAGTATCCCGGCTGCCAGATCGGCGCGTTGGCCTCAGCGCGCCTGCCGATGGAACGCCCGCTCCGTGATTTGAGGATCTGCATGCAGCCGGCAAGCGTGCCGGTACGGAGTTCGAACAGCGAATGCAGATGATCCGGCATGACCACCCAGGCGAGGGAGGAGGTCCGCCCCGTCCGCTCTACGGTCCGCAGGGCTTCGATCAGCAGATCGACGTTGGCCTTGTCACTGAACCAGGGACGACGCGCATGCGTCACGGTGGTAAGTGCATAGACGTTGCCGGTATGCGACCAACGACCATAACGGAGTGCGGGACTGGCCATGCGAAGAGGCTATGGCACGCATGCCAGTCTCTCCATCAGTGCAACACCGCAATGCTTGTCAGCCAACACCCTGATGTAGAGCCGAGCCCATGCTCGGCTGCCATGCAAAGCAGCCGAGCGTGGGCTCGGCTCTACAGGTTTCCCTGCTCACCCCACTCCGTGCAGGTGTTCGTACAGGATCGTCGCGCCGATGATCACCAGGATCACGCCGCCGATGATCTCGGCACGCTTGCCGACCATGCTGCCCAGCACGCGGCCGAGCATGATGCCGACGGTCACCATGGTCAGCGTGCACAGACCGATGACCGCAGCCATCACGCCGATATGCACGTCCATGAAGGCCAGGCCGATGCCCACGGCCATTGCGTCGATGCTGGTGGCGAAACCGGTCAGCGCCAGCTTCCAGAAGCCGTGGTGCTGCGAAGGGTCTTCATCATCTTCGCCACTGTCCGGGCACAGGCCGTTGTAAATCATGTGGATGCCCAGCGCGCCGAGCAGGCCGAAGGCGATCCAGTGGTCGAAAGCTTCCACGTACTGCAGTGCGGCACGGCCGAGCAGCCAGCCGATGATGGGCGTGATCGCCTCGATGACACCGAAGATGATGCCGGCGCGCAGCGCGTCACGGAACACCGGTTTGCGCATGGCGGCACCTTTGCCGATCGCGGCTGCGAAGGCATCGGTGGACATGGCAAAGCCGATCAAGAGGATCGAGATGGGGGACATTGGCGACTGCTGAAGGTCGGGCTAGGACGGACGCACGGCCGGCGCTCGCGCCCAACCTGACGTTGCGCGCGCGGGCCGCTGGTCTCGCCAACCATCATGGTTGTCCACGCCACGGCGCACTGGCCGAGTATGTTGACGTGGACGATTCCTGCGAAGGAATCCGGCTACTCCCCAAGGGGACGCGAAGCTTAGCATCGCGATTCGCGCGTGGTGCATTTGCAGCGAAACGCGCAGGCAGGGCTGGTTTGTATAGCGATGGCTATATCAGCACGTCGCTGCGCGCGGGCTCGGCTCTACAGAGGGCCCCCGCAACTGGATTTTTGTAGAGCCGAGCCAATGCTCGGCTGCTGTTCGGCCGGGCCACGGAACACCATGCCCCGCGCAGCAGCCGAGTGCGGACTCGGCTCTACATTGCCATCAGGCATCGCTGTTGCCGGCATCGCGCAGCGCGCCGAGGAAGGCGCGCAGCGAAGCCGGTTTGATCGGCTTGGTCAGCACGCGGTAGCCACGCTCGCGTGCCATCCGCTTCAACTCATCGCGGCCATCGGCGGTCAGCAGCGCACCCGGCAGCGGGTAGCCGGCGGCCTCGCGCAGCGCCACCAGGGCATCAAGGCCATCCATGCGATCGTGCAGGTGGTAGTCCACCAGCATCACCTGCGGACGCTCGGCAATCTTCTCCAGCGCCTGGTCGACGGTGGCGGCGGTGATCACCTGCACCTGCCAGCGGCCGAGCAGTGCGCGCATGCCGTCGAGGATTTCCTCGTCGTTGTCCACGCACAGCACCCGCAGGCCCGCCAGCGAATCGCTGCGCACCGGTGTGGCCACGGCCTGGGTCGCCTTGGCAGGCTCGGTGTAGCCGGGCAAGGGCGCAACCCGCGGCAGGATGATCGAGAACATCGAGCCACTGCCAACGCGGCTGCGTGCATTGAGACGATGGTCGAGCAGGCGCGAGATGCGCTGGCAGATCGACAGGCCCAGGCCCAACCCCTGCTCGCCCCAGTCGAACGGCTGCTGGTAGCGGTGGAACTCGTCGAAGATCTGCCGCATGTGGTGTTCGGGAATGCCCGGGCCGGTGTCCCACACCTGCAGTTCCACCTCGTCGCCGCGCTGGCGCACGGCCAGCACGATGCGCCCCTGGCGCGTGTAGCGCAGCGCATTGGCCAGGAAGTTCTGCAGTACGCGGCGCAGCAGGCGGCGATCGCTGCGTACCCAGGCCGCGCGTGCGAACAGATCCAGGCGCAGGCCACGGCCTGCGGCGACCGGCGTGTACTGCGCGGCCAGCTCGCGCATCAACGCACTCACATCGAACTCGCCGATCACCGGGTGCAGGCCACCGGCATCCAGCCGCGACACGTCCAGCAGGCCATCAAGCAGTTCTTCGGCTGCGCGCAGCGACGCGTCCACGCGTTCGGCCAGATGCTTTTGTTCGTCGCTCACGTGATCGCTGTCGCGCAGCGCGGACGCAAACAGGCGCGCCGCATTCAACGGCTGCAGCACGTCATGGCTGATCGCCGCCAGGAAACGGGTCTTCGACTGCTGCGCGACCTCGGCCTCATGCGAGCGCTCGGCCACGCGCTGTTCCAGCGTCTCGTTGGCTTCAAGCAGCGCCCTTTCAGCGTGCTTGTAGTCGGTGATGTCGTTGTAGCTGGTCACGTAGCCGCCGCCCGGCAGCGCCTGGCCGCGCATCTCGATCACCTTGCCGTCGCTGCGGGTGCGCTCGAACACGTGCGGCGAACCGGCGCGCATGTAACCGATGCGGCGGTTGATCTGCACTTCGATATCGCCCTCGCCCAGCTCGCCGCGCTCGGCGTTGTAGCGGATCAGGTCGGCCACCGGGCGGCCCACGTAGAGCATGCCGTCGGGGTAGCCGAACATGTCCTGGTAGCGGCGGTTCCATGCGGTCAGGCGCATGTCCGGATCGACCACGCTGACCCCGGCGCTGATGTTCTCCAGCGTGGTCGACAGGATCTCGCGGTTGAAGCGCAGTTCCTGCCCGGCTTCGTCCAGTACCGCCACCACTTCACCCAGGTCCATGCCCGAGCCACGCAGCAGGCTGGTCAGCAGCAGGCGTGCGGACGCCGCGCCGATCGACGCGGCCAGCAGGCGTTCGGTGAACTGCACCCACGGGCGGTCTGCAGGCGCGGAGGATTGCAGTTCACGGCCCAGTGACTGCGCCTGCTCGAAGAACGAACGCCGCGCATGACGTTCGCCGACCACGCGCGAGGCCAGTGCCAGCAGGTCGCCCACATGCACGTGGCCGGGCCAGCCGCCGGCCACCGACGGGCGCTCGGCATACGGGTCGAGGAACGGTGCCGCACGCAGGCGCTCGTCGACGCCGGGCCGCCAGCGTGCGGACACCAGCATCATCGTGGCCGCATTGACCAGCAGCGACCAGAACGTGCCGTGGGTCAGCGGATCCCAGCCGGACATGCCGAACAGCTGCTGCGGACGCAGCCACTCGATGCCGAACGGGCCGTGCTGCACCCAGCCGGCGTCGACCCAGCCGGCCATGGTCATCGCCGGCAGCAGCAGTGTGTACAGCCAGGTGGCGAAGCCCAGCAGCATGCCCACTTCGACGCCGCGCCGGCTGGCGCCGCGCCAGTACAGGCCGCCGATCAGGCCGGGCGCGAACTGCGCCACCGCTGCGAACGCCATCAGGCCGTACGAGGCCAGCGTGCTGTCGTTGCTGCTGGTGCGGTAGTAGCTGTAGGCCATCAGCGCCAGCAGCAGGATCGCCAGGCGGCGGATCCACAACACGCGCGAGGCGACGTCGGCGGCTTCCTGGTGGTCACCGCTCCGACGCAGCAGCACCGGCATCACCAGATCATTGCTGACCATGGTCGCCAGCGCGATGGACGAGACGATGACCATACCGGTGGCCGCCGAGAAGCCGCCCACGTAGGCGATCAGCGCCAGCGCATTGCGGCCTTCGGCCAACGGCAGCGCCAGCACCATCGAATCGTCGGCAACGCTGCCGCCGGTGCCGAACAGGGTGACACCGGCGGTGGCGATCGGCAGCACCATGCCCGAGATCAGCACCAGGTAACCGCCGAACATCCAGCGCGCGCGGCGCACGTCGCGCACATCGCCGCACTCGACCACGGCCACGTGGAACTGGCGCGGCAGGCAGATGATGGCGAGGAAACTGAGCAGGGTCTGCGAGATGAAGCCGACCGGCGGCAGGCCGGTGAACAGCGTATGCACCGACTCGACCACCGCGTCGGTGCGGTTGCTCAGCCACAGGTAGGCGAACACGCCCACCGCCAGCATCGCCAGCAGCTTGATCACCGATTCGAAGGCGATCGCCAGCATCATGCCGTGGTGGTGCTCGGTGGCATCGACCTGGCGGGTGCCGAACAGGGTGGCGAACAGCGCCATCAGCAGCGCCACGTACAGCGCCGGGTCGGTGAAGAAGCCGGTGGGGCCGGTGTTGCCGGTCAGCACCTGCAGGCTCATCGCCACCGCCTTGTACTGCAACGCCAGGTACGGAATGATGCCGATCAGCGCGATGATCGCCACCAGCGCCGCCAGCCGCCGCGAGCGACCGAAGCGCGAGGAGATGAAATCGGCGATGGAGACCACGTTCTGGCTGCGTGCGATCAGCGCCAGGCGCTCGATGATGCGCCAGCCGAACAACAGCAGCAGCAGCGGGCCGATGTAGATCGGCAGGTAGCCCACGCCATTGCGCACGGCGGTACCCACCGCGCCGTAGAACGTCCACGAGGAGCAGTACACGGCCAGCGCCAGGCTGTAGACCACCGGCCGCAGCCACGGCCGGTCGGGGTACATCGGCCGACGGTCGCCCCACCACGCCACGCCGAACAGCAGCGCGGCATAGGCAACCGAGACCAGCAGCAGGATCCAGCTGGAGACCACGCGTGCGTTTCCGTGGGAAGAACCCGCAGTGTAGGCCAGGCGTGGCCGGGGGTGCGGGCGCGTTGGGGGCAACCACCCCCACCCAGGTGGGGGCCTACGCGGTGCGGGCCACGACCGTGGGTCGTGGCCGGCTTCTTACTGGGCCGGCACGCCCATTTCCTTCAGCAGTTCCGGCGCCGGGTAGACCTTGGCCAGCAGCCAGCGCAGGTAGCGCATGTCCACGTGCACGGCGCGCTTGTAGCGCGGGTCGAACCACCAGCTGGCGCTGACCGACTCCCAGTTGCTGTCGAAGTTCAGGCCGATCAGTTCGCCCTTGGCGTTGAGCACCGGCGAGCCGGAGTTGCCGCCGGTGGTATCCAGGTTGGTCAGGAAATTGACCGTCTGGGTGTTCAGTGCCGGATCGGCGGTGCTGCCGAAGTCACCTTTGGCGATCGCGGCCAGCAGCGGCTTGGGTGCGTCGAACGGATAGGCGTTGGTGTTCTTCTCGACGATGCCGGCCACGGTGGTCACCGGCGAGTAGGTCACGCCATCGCGCGGGTGCAGTGCCTCGACCCTGCCGTAGCTGATGCGCAGGGTGCGGTTGGCATCCGGGTACACGGCGCGGCCCTGCTTGGCACGCCAGGCGAACAGCGCCTGCATGTAGGCCGGGCGCAGGCGCAGCTGCTCGCCCTCGCGGGTCTTGCTTTCGTTCTCGATGCGCAGCTGCGCGGCCACCAGCGGGCCGGCCACAGCGATCAACGGATCGGCGGCCAGGGCCTTGCCTTCGCGCGCGGCCGCGAAGCGCGACAGGCGCTGCGCCTCGTCACCCAGCTGGGTGCCGGCGTACAGGGTGTCCAGTGCCTTGGCCAACTGCTGCGGGGTACGGCCGAAGGCGGCGTCGAACTCGGCCACGCGCTGCGCGTCCGGCAGCTGCTGGTAACGGGTCAGCAGGGTGGTCAGCAGGGCCTTCTCGACCTCCGGTGCGTAGCGGCGCTGGACCTGCTTGAGCACGCCTTCGATCATCGCCTGGTCGCGCTGCTGGTAACCGCTCTCGCGCTGCGCGTCCGGTTTGGCCGATTCGATGCGCAGGCGCTCCAGCAGCAGCGCCGAGCGCAGCAACTGGCTCTGTGCGGCCATCTGGTCCAGCAGCAGGTCACGCTCGCCCACCGCCGCGCCCTGTGACAGGTTGGCCAGCAGCGCCTTGATGTCGCCCTGGTACCTGCGGTCGGTGGCGGCCAGCATCGCGGTCTCGTCGGCGGCACGCTGGGCCTTGGCATCGCTGCGCAGCAGGCCTTCCAGCTCACCGGCGGCGCGCTTGCGGTTGTTCTTCAGCGACTGCAGCTGCGAAGCGTAACGGGTACGTGCCTGCGCGTCCTTGGCGGTTGCCGCCTCGATGGTGTCGATCATCTGCTGGAACACCGAAACGCGGCGCGGCAGCACGGTGTCGATCTGGCCGGCGAATTCTGCCGCAGTACGGTGGCGGTAGGTGATGCCCGGATAACCGGCCAGCATCGCGTAGTCGCCCTCCTTCGGGCCCTCTACCGACATCTGCAGGTGTGCCGGCGCCTGGTAGGGCACGTTGTCCTTGCTGTAGGCGGCCGGCTTGCCGTCCTTGCCCACATAGGCGCGCAGCAGGGTGAAGTCGCCGGTGTGGCGCGGCCACATGAAATTGTCGATCTCATCGCCATAGTTGCCGATCGCACGCGGCGGCGCGTACACCAGGCGCACGTCGCTCAGTTCCAGCTGGGCGATGCGGTAGAAGTCGGTGCCGTAGTACATGTTGGCCACCGAGCAGCGCACGCTGCCATCCTTCTCGCACTCGGCCACGATCTGCTTGCTGGCCGCATCGACGGCATCGAAGTAGGCACGGCCGGTCTTGCCGCGGGCCTGCGCCAGCACCTGATCGGTCACCTTGTCGAAGCCAACGGTGACCAGCACGCGGAAGTCGGGGTTGGCCGGGCGCTCGTCGGCACGGTCCCTGGCGATGAAGCCACCGTTGATCAGGTCGTGCTCTGGCGAGCTGTTGTACTGGATCACGCCCATCGCCACGTGGTGATTGGTCAGCAGCAGGCCGTCGCTGGACACGAACGAGCCGGTGCCGCCGCCCGCGCGCACCACCGCGCTCAGCGGCGGCGCGGTGACATTGGCCAGGTCGGCCGGATTGCCCTTGAAGCCAGCGGCCTGCAGCGGCTTGGCCAGGTCCGGCAGCTGGGTCGGCATCCACATGCCTTCATCGGCGTGGGCACCGGCGGCGAGGGTCAGGCCCAGGGCCAGGGCGGTGGGAAGGGCTTTGCGTGGCGACATGAGGCAATCCGGTACGACAGAACAGCCCGGGACCATAGCCGCTGGGGCCGGATGGGGCAACGGCCGATGGTTGGGGACCCGACGGGTAGAGCCGAGCCCATGCTCGGCTGCTCTTCCTTCAACCCGCGCCGCGCGCAGAAGCCGAGCATGGCTCGGCTCTACAGGGATGCCACGGCGGGTTACTTCTCCCGCCGCCAGTTGATCGAACCACGGTTTTCCACCGTGCTCGATTCCACTTCCACATCAAACCCGCGGCGCAGCAGGTACTTCAGCGTGATCACCGAACCGGCGCCCACCAGCGACACGCCGTAACCCACGTAAAGCTTGGGTGAGATGTACTTGCCGACGCCGATCACCGAACCACCCAGCGCGCGCGACTGGCTTACGCCGGCATCATCCAGGCCCAGCTTGGCACCCAGCTGCGAGGCGAGCAGGCCACTGCCAGCCGAGAGCGCCGCCGAGGCCGCGTTGACCTGCTGCGCCTGGTCGCTGCTGGCGCCGGTCAGGCTGCGTCCCAGCACCAGGTAGGCCAGTGCCTCGGACTGCGACATCGCCGGATCGGACCACACGTCGGCACGCGGTTGCTGGGCACGCCCGGTCACGTCGATGCCGGCGGTGACATCACCGATGCGGCGCTCGGCGCGGATGTTGATGCGCGGGTCGGACACCGCGTTGTAGTTCCAGTTGAGGTTGCCGCGGGTGATGGTCAGGTCCTGCCCGTAAGCCTTGTAGCGGCCGCTCACTTCCAGGCCGCCATTGGCTGTCATCTCGCGGCCGGGCTTGGCCCAGACCTGCATCTTGCCGGTCAGCGCGCCCTTCAGGCCGAACCCGGTCATCTTCACCTTGTCGCCGAGGCTGACGGTCAGGTCCATGTCCAGCGGCGAGGTGCGCGACTCTTCCGGATCGGCCGGGTCGAGCACCACCACGTCTTCGGATACCGAGGTGCCGCGGTCCAGGCGTTCCAGGTCGATGTCGGCCTCGGGCACGTGCACGGTGCCACGCAGCTCCATCGCTGCCTTGGCCAACGTGAAGTCGAGGTTGGGGTTGGCGACGATGCGCAGTTCGCTGGTGCTGGACAGCAGCACGTTCTCGCCATGGATCTTCAGCTGCAGCGGCTGCGCATCGCCGAACCACGACAGGCCACCATCCACGTACAGCGTGCCCTGGCCGGAGTTGGCCTGCGCGGTGATCTTGGCCGAACCATCGGGCTGGGCCACGAAGCTGCCCTTGCCCTGGTCGAAGGTCAGGCCGAGCGCCGGGAATTCACCCTTGAAGTTGCTCAGCTGTGCGTCGCCACCCAGCGACGGCTGGCCTCGCGTCCCGCGCAGGCTGACGTGGCCTTCGATCAGGCCGGTCGGTCGCACGATGTCCGGCGAGAACAGCTCCAGCCAGTACAGCCGCGACATGTTGAGGTAGAGCTCACCATTCAGCGGCGCACTGGCTTCCCAGCCGGTCTGCATCTTGGCGTCGACGAAGCCATTGCCCTGGAAGCCCATGCCCAGGTAGCCCTTGATGCTGGCCGGGGTCATGTCGAGCTTCAGCGAGAACTGGTCATAGCGCACCAGCTCGCCGCGGGTGGTATCGCCCACAGTGTTGCGGTTCTCGCCCAGGCGCACGCCGCCTTCCTTCGAGCGCACTTCCACATGGCCTTCCCAGGCGTTGCCGCGCGGGCGGATGTGCGCGTCCAGGCTGACATCGCCGCGAAGGTAGATGCGGCGGCCGGACTGCGGCGGCAACCACGGCTGCACCAGCGCCAGTGGCAGCGCGTCGCTGCGCACCACCAGGCCTTCGCGCGGCCAGTTGGCCTGTGCGCACAGCGCGCCGCTGCTGGCCGCGGCCAGGCAGGCTTCGGACAGCGTGTAGGTGCTGCCGTTGATCGCGAACGCCGCCGGTGCACGCAGCGCCCAGGCATCACCCTTCACCGGTGCGATGCGCAGCGACGCCAGCTCGCCACGCCACTGCGTGCCCTGCTGGCGCACGCTGCCCTGCAGCTCGATCGCACCCATCTCGTTGCGGGTCTGCGCAGCCAGGCGCAGGTTGGACACACTGCCCTGCGCGTCGATGTTCAGCCGCTCCAGCAGCATGCCCGCGTTGACCTGCTGGCCCTGCACCGCCAGCGTGCCGCTGTCGCCGCGCCACGGCAGGCGGCCCTTGATGCTCACGCTCTCGGCGCCGTAGCCATCCCAGTTGAGGTTGTTGCCGACCAGGTCGGCGGTGATGTCCGGCGCATCGCGCGGGCCCTTCACCTGTACCTGGCCACGCAGGCCACCGTCTGCGCCCGGCAGCAGGTCGCTCAACTGCAATGGCTCGAAACGCGCATCGATGTCGAGGCGGTCGCCGACCTTGCCCGACGCGGTCACCCGGCTGCTGCCCAACGCCAGTTTCAGGTCACCCTGGCCCTGCGCGCCCTGCAGCGCGAACTTGCCCTGTGCGTCGAGATTGCGCTGGCGCAGCATGCCCTTCAGCGAGGGCAGGTCCACCGTGGCTTCCAGCGTACCGGCGGTGCCCGGTGCGGCATTGGCCGGCGGCGGCAGCTGGCGGCCCTTGGAGGCCAGGTTGCCGGACAGGCGGCCATTCCAGCCTGGCACGAAATAGCCGGGGTCGAAGTCCTTCAGCGTGGCCTTGGCGTCCCAGTCCAGCTGCGGCGCCCAGGCCACCTGGCCTTCCACCTGCAGCTGGCCACCGGGCGTCTGCGCCTGCAGCTGGTGGATCGACGCGGCCTGGTCATTGCCACGCACATCGAAGTGCAGCTGCGCCTTCTGCTTTTCGCGTTCGACCTCGGCGCGGCCGATCGCCGCCCAGGCCTTCAGGGTACCGGCCAGGCCGAAGCGTGCTTCCTTCAGAGTGACCGGCACCGGCGCGCTGCCGGCGGTGTTCGGATCAGGCGCCGGTACATACGTCAGGTCACGCGCGACCACCGAGAAGTTGAGCTTCTGCTGGTCTTCCTGGCTGAAATCGGCGGTACCCTCCAGGCGGGCTTCGCCACCGAGACCCTTCAGCAGCAGCGGCGAAACCTTCAGCACCTGGTCCTGCAATGACACCACGGACGGTGCCAGTTCCAGTTCCTGCTCGCCCTGCTTCACCTTGCCACGCAGGCTGGCATTGCCGCCCTTGCCAGCAGCAGTGAAATCCAGCGACAACGGTGTGATCGCCGAGCTCGCCAATGCCGACGACAGCAGCGCCAGATCCAGCTCGTCGCTGCGCACGCTGGCATTCCACGTCGGGTCGGTGCGGCCATCGAACACCAGCATCGCGTGCAGCGGCTTCGGTGCACGCCCGGCCACCGCCACTTCCATGTGCGACAGGTCACCGCGGGCGACCAGGCCGACGGTAGCGGCCGTGCGCCCACGCGGTGCCGGCAACACCGCCGTCACCGTCACGTCGGTGTCGTAGTCCTTGGCCGGGATGTAATGGCCTTGGGCAGTGAAGTTGCCCATGTCACTGTCCACCACCAGCTTGTGCGCCTGGAACTCGCCGTTGGCGATCTCGATGCCACCACGCACGCGGCTGATGTCGATCACCGGTTCGTTGGCCTGGCTGATGCGGAAGCCATCGATGGCGATGGCATCGGCCTGGATCGCCAGCGGCATCTCGATCTGCGGCAGGGAATCGGGCCAGGACGGCAGCTTGAACGGCTCATCGCTCTTGGCCAGGTTCAACGTCGCGTTGGTGAGCTCCAGCTTGTCCAGCAGCAGCTTGCGGCCCAGCAGCGGGCGCAGGTCCGGCTCCAGGTGCGCACGCTCGGCGTGGAAATGGATGTCGTCATAGCGGAAGTCGACGTTGTACAGGGTCAGCGGTCCGGCCACCGGACCCTCCACCTTGTCCCAGGTGAAGCTGGCACCCACCGGCAGCCGCGCCACCACCTGGGCCAGCAGTACGTCACGGCCGGCCACGGTCTGCAGCAGCCAGTACACCGCCAGCAGGGCCAGCAGCACCAGGCCGATCACGCCGGCGCCGGACCATGCCCAGAAGCGGCGACGGCGATAGAAACGCACGCGTGGCGGCGGGGTGTTCGGGGTCGGTGCGGGCGTGCTCACAGGTCCGCTCCGATGTTCAGGTACAGCTGGAACTGCGAATCCGGGTTGTTCAGGCCGTGCGCCACGTCGATGCGCACCGGGCCCACCGGCGATTTCCAGCGCACGCCGAAGCCGACGCCGGTATGCAGGTCGATGGTGTTGTCGAAGGCACTGCCGGTATCGACGAACACCGCCGCACCCCAGGGGCCACCGTTGAAGTAGTGCTCGTACTCGGCCGAGCCGATCACCAGGTTCTTGGCACCCAGCGCGTACTTGTCCGGCTTCGGCGTACGCGGGCCGACCTCACGGTAGGCGTAGCCGCGGATGCTGCGGTCACCACCGGCGAAATAGCGCAGGCTCGGCGGCATCGCCACCAGATCGCTGGTCCAGGTGGTGCCGCCCTCGCCGCGCAGGATCAGGCGATTGCTTTCACCCACCGGGATGTACCAGCGCAACACGGCGTTGGCCTGCACGAAGCTGGTATCCGAGCCGGCGCCTTCCACGCCGGCACGCACCGTCGCCGCGCCGCTGATGCCCTTGCGCGGGAACATCTCGTCGTCGACGTTGACGTAGTCGGCAACCATCTGCGGGTACACCAGCGTCGAGGTGTTGTAGACGGCGTCGGTGAATTCGGTGCCGGAGGCATAGCGCCAGCGCTCGCGTAGCGCATTGACCGAGGCGATCGCGGTCCAGTGCTCGTTGATCTCGCCGCTGCGGCTGGCGATCAGCTTGAAGTTGCGCAGATCGATGTAGTCGGTCTGCTCGTCGTACGCGCTGGCGGCGAAGGTGTACCAGCCGTCGAGCCAGTTGAAGGCCGGAATGCGGTAACTGGTGACCAGGCTCTTGCGCTTCTGCGCATAGTCCAGCTGCGTGTTCATCTTGTGGCCGCGGTTGTTCAGGAACCGCCGCTCGATGCCACCGCGCACACCCGGGCCGCTCTCGCTGCCGTAGCTCAGGCCTGCGGTGTAGATGGTGCGCTTGGCCCGGGTCAGCTTCACGTCCACCGGCACTTCGCCGTTTTCATCGGCCTGGTCCGGGCGCGGCTGGATGTCGATCACGCTGAAGTAGTCCAGCTTGGTCAGCGACTCGCGCAGCCGGTCCAGCTTGCCCTCGTGGTAGTAGCTGCCCTGGTCCCAGTACACCAGTGGATCGAACAGCTTGTCGACGAAGTAATCCTGCTCGAAGCGCACCGGGCCCATGTTGTAGCGGCGGCCGCTGTCCCAGGTCAGGTCGATGTCGGCGGCGTTGTCGGCGCGGGTGATCTGCACCTGGCGCTGGGTGTAGTCGGCATCGAAGTAGCCACGCTCGGCCAGGCGCCGGGTGATGGTGATCTTGCTGGCTTCGTACTGGGTGTGCTCGAAGCGCTGGCCCTTGCGCGGCTTGAAGGCGGCCAGGTCGTCCTGCAGGTACTGGTCGTACATCGCCGGGCCGGTGATGTCGATGTGCTCGCGGCGCACGGTCACCGGGGCGCCCTTGTCGACATGGATCAGCACGCGCACGTGCTCATCCTCGCGCGGCGCCTCGACCTTGATCACCGGGTTGTAGTACCCGAATGGCTCCAGCGCCTGGCGGGTCTGCCGCTTGGCCTGCGACAGCAGGTACTCCAGGCGCGATTCGCCCTGCTCCTTGCCGATCGTGTCGTACAGCGACAGCGATTCCTGGATGTTCTCGATGATTGCGGCGTCGTCGCCCTTGTCCAATCCCTTGATGTCCACCTTGTCGATGGTGCCGCGCGCATGGACCACGGAAGTGGCGGCCAGCGACAGGACCATCAGCGGCAGGGCGTATTTCTTTGGCTGCATGCGGCACAGCATACCGACCGGAGGTGACGATGCGAAATGCATCACGTCATTGGGAATCGGTTGTTAAGTGGCGGTCAAAATACACCGCAAGGCGTCGATTGTCGCAATCGACCAATCAGGATGCCGGCATCGTCCACGATGTCGGCAATGACCCCGATAGACATCCGCCGGCGATGCTCCGGCAGTGCCGGCCGCTGGCCGGCAACCCACAGATCGGGGGCAATGCCGGCCAGCGGCCGGCACTACCGATACGGGCGTCAGCTCGACAGATGCTCGATCGCCGCCACCTTGCCCAAGCGCTCGCCCAGCATCGTCAGCAGCGCCAGGCGGTTGCCACGCAGTGCCGGATCTTCCGCGTTGACCATCACGCCATCGAAGAACGCATCGACCTGCGGACGCAGGCGCGCCAGGCGTGCCAGCACCGCCACATAATCCTTCTGGTGCAGGCTGGCGCCGGTGTCATCGATGGCGGCGGTCACCGCTTCGGCCAGCGCGCGCTCGGCATCTTCCTGCAGCAGTGCCGCGTCGATCTGCGCCGGAATCTCGCCCTCGGCCTTGCGCAGGATGTTGCGGATGCGCTTGTTGGCCGCGGCCAGCGCCTCTGCCTCCGGCAGCGCGGCGAAGGTGCCGATCGCATCCAGGCGGCGATCGAAGTCGTACAGCGAGGCTGGCTTCAACTCGGCCACCGCATTGAAGTGCGTGGCCGGCACGCCCTTGTCGCCGTAGTAGCCCTTCAGGCGGTCGAGGATGAAGTCGTACAGCTCGCCGACATCGGCCTGCACGTTGCGCGCGGCCAGGCCGGCATTGGCGCTGGCCATCAGCACGCGCAGGTCCAGTTCGAAGCCGCTTTCGATGATCGTGCGGGCCAGGCCCAGCGCGTTGCGGCGCAGCGCGAACGGGTCCTTGTTGCCGGTCGGCTTCAGGCCTGCAGCGAAACCACCGGCCAGCGTATCCACGCGTTCGGCGATGGCCAGCACCTTGCCCAGCGGCGACAGCGCGATGTCGTCACCACCGAAGCGTGGCTGGTAGGCCTCGTCGATGGCCAGCGCCACGTCGGCCGATTCGCCACCGGCCACGGCGTAGTGGCGGCCGGCGATGCCCTGCAATTCCGGGAATTCGTTGACCATGCGCGACTGCAGGTCGTTCTTGGCCAGCTCGGCAGCCCGCTTGGCCTGCGCCGGATCGGCACCGACCTGGGCTGCGATCACTTCGGCCAGTGCGGCCACGCGCGCCACCTTGTCGGCCACGCTGCCCAGCTTGGCCTGGTAGGTCACCGTCTTCAGGCCGTCGCCCATCGACACCAGGCCCTGCTTCAGGTCCTCGTCGAAGAAGAACTTGGCATCGGCGAAGCGCGGCCGGATCACCCGCTCGTAGCCCTTGGCCACTTCGGCCACGTCCTTCGATTCGATGTTGGCGATGCCGATGAACTTCTCGGTCAGCGTGCCGGCGGCATCCAGCACCGGGAAGAACTTCTGGTTGATCTCCATTGTCTCGATCAGCGCTTCCTGCGGCACCGCCAGGAACGCGCGCTCGAAGCTGCACAGCACCGCCGACGGCCATTCGACCAGGTTAACCACCTGCTCCAGGTTGTCTTCGGTGATGCGGGCGCTGCCACCGGCCCCGGCTGCGGCGGCCTCGACCTCGGCGACGATGCGCGCGCGGCGCTCGCTCGGGTCGACCAGCACGAACGCGGCGCGCAGCGCTTCAACGTAGTCCTGCGGCTGCGCCAGCGACACGGCCTGGTCGTGGTGGAAACGATGGCCACGGCTGGCGCGGCCGGCCTGCAGGCCGAACAGTTCGGCCTCGACCACATTGGCGCCGTGCAGCAGCACCAGCCAGTGTGCCGGGCGGGCGAAGCCCCAGGCGTGATCGCCCCAGCGCATCGGCTTGGGAATCGGCATCGCCGCGATCGCCTCGCGCAGGATGTCCGGCAACAGGCTGGCGGTGCTCGCGCCCGGGGTCACCGCGCGGTGCACGAAGCGCTCACCCTTGTTGTCGGTGGTCTTCTCCAGCGCGGTCCAGTCGATCCCGGCCTTGGCGGCGAAGCCCTGCAGGGCCTTGGTCGGCTGGCCTTCGGCGTCCAGCGCGATGTTCAGGTACGGGCCCAGCACTTCGCTGTGCTGTTCCGGCTGTTCCAGGCCGACGCCCGGCAGCAGCACGGCCAGCCGGCGCGGGGTCGACAGCGGGCGGGCATCGCCCAGCTCCAGCGCGACGCCACGCTTGCGCAGGCCTTCGACAACACCGTCGAAGAACGCCTGGGCCAGGCCCGGCAGCGCCTTGACCGGCAGCTCCTCGGTGCCCAGTTCGATCAGCAGGGGGGACAATTGGCTCATCGGTTCGATCCTGTGGTGGGGGCGCAGCGCGCAACGCGTCCGGCGCCCCGGGTAGTTGATGAAAAGCGGGACGGTGCAGGAAGGCGGTCAGGCCTTCTTCGCGCCCGGGAAGCCCAGCTTCTCGCGCTGCTCGTAATACGCCTTGGCCACCGCCTGGGCCAGCGCGCGCACGCGCAGGATGTAGCGCTGGCGCTCGGTCACGCTGATCGCGCGGCGCGCATCGAGCAGGTTGAAGGTATGGCTGGCCTTCATCACCTGCTCGTAGGCCGGCAGCGGCAGGCCCACTTCCACCAGCTTCTGCGCTTCACGCTCGCAGGCATCGAAGCGGTGGAACATTTCGTCCACGTCGGCGTATTCGAAGTTGTAGGTGCTCTGCTCCACCTCGTTCTGGTGGTAGACGTCGCCGTAGGTCACCGGCTGGCCGTCCGGGCCGTAGGTCCAGACCAGGTCATAGACGTTGTCGCAGTTCTGCAGGTACATGCACAGGCGCTCGAGACCGTAGGTGATCTCGCCCAGCACCGGGCGGCACTCCAGGCCACCGGCCTGCTGGAAGTAGGTGAACTGGGTCACTTCCATGCCGTTGAGCCAGACTTCCCAGCCCAGGCCCCACGCGCCCAGCGTCGGCGATTCCCAGTTGTCCTCGACGAAGCGCAGGTCGTGCACCAGCGGATCGATGCCCAGTGCCTTCAGCGAATCCAGGTACAGCTGCTGGATGTTGTCCGGCGCCGGCTTCATCGCCACCTGGTACTGGTAGTAGCGCTGCAGGCGGTTCGGGTTCTCGCCGTAGCGGCCGTCGGTCGGGCGCCGCGACGGCTGCACATAGGCCGCGTTCCAGCTTTCCGGACCGATCGCACGCAGGAAGGTGGCCGGGTGGAAGGTACCGGCGCCCACCTCCAGGTCGAGCGGCTGGATGAGCACGCAGCCCTGCTGGGCCCAGAACTGGTTCAGGGTCTGGATCAGGCCCTGGAAGGTGATCGGAACGGTCGGGGTCGCGGACATGCGTACGAGTCTTGGCCGGCAAGGGGGTGCGCTAGTATAACGGCCGACCTGCGGGGCATTCCGTACCCGGGAGGAGCAGGCAGATGGAACATCGGCTGCCGGTGGGCACGCCCGGCGAGCCAGGCGGCGTCCCGCTGCCGTGGGGCCGCCTGCATTTCGAGCAGGTCGGTGCGGCGCTGCTGGCCGACGGCCTGGTTGCCGAGCACGAGGGCGAGCGCATGCGGTTTTCCGCACAGGGCGCGCGCAATGCCAGTGAAGTGCACCCGCTGGTGCTGCTGTCCAACCTCAAGCTGGCCACCCGCGACGGCGGCGAACTGACCCTGGAACGCCTGACCGAATGGCTGGCCCAACGCACCGGCAGCCGCTACCTGCGCATCGATCCGACCCGGGTCGACGTCGCTGCGGTCACCGCGCTGGTCTCCCACGCCTATGCCCGTCGCCACCGCTTCCTGCCGCTGGCAGTGGATGCCGAACGGGTGCTGGTGGCCACCAGCGAGCCGCTGGTGCAGGAATGGCGCCGCGACCTGCAGCACCTGACCCGCCGCCGCATCGAGCTGGCGGTGGTCAATCCGCTCGACCTGCACCGCTACACCATGGAGTTCTACGGGGTGACCCGTTCGGTGCGTGGCGCGCGCGGCGACGTCCGCGGCGAGGCCAACACCACCCTGCCCAGCTTCGAGCAGCTGGTCGAGCTGGGCCGCACCGGCGACGTCAATGCCGACGACCAGCACATCGTGCACATCGTCGACTGGCTGCTGCAGTACGCCTATGAGCAGCGCGCCTCGGACATCCACCTGGAACCGCGCCGCGAGATGGGACGCATGCGCTTCCGCATCGACGGCGTGCTGCACAAGGTGTTCGAGGTGCCGCCGGCGGTGATGACCGCGGTGGTCAGCCGCATCAAGGTACTCGGCCGAATGGACCTGGCCGAGCGCCGGCGCCCGCAGGACGGCCGCATCAAGACCCGCTCGCCGGGTGGCCGCGAGGTCGAGATGCGCCTGTCGACCATGCCCACCGCGTTCGGCGAGAAGTGCGTGATGCGCATCTTCGACCCCGATGCCGCCTTCAAGAGCATCGACCAGCTCGGTTTCAGCCCGCAGGAGGCCGCTGGCTGGAATGCACTGGTTGAGCGCCCGCACGGCATCGTGCTGGTCACCGGCCCGACCGGCTCGGGCAAGACCACCACCCTGTATTCCACGCTGAAGCGGCTGGCCACGCCGGACGTGAACGTGTGCACGGTGGAGGACCCGATCGAGATGATCGCGCCCGAGTTCAACCAGATGCAGGTGCAGGCCAACATCGACCTGGACTTCGCCAGCGGCGTGCGCACCCTGCTGCGGCAGGATCCGGACATCATCATGATCGGCGAGATCCGCGATCTGGAGACCGCGCAGATGGCGGTGCAGGCGTCGCTGACCGGCCATCTGGTGCTGTCCACCCTGCACACCAACGATGCACCGTCGGCGGTCACCCGCCTGCTCGACCTGGGCGTGCCGCACTACCTGCTGGCCAGCACCCTCAACGGCATCCTCGCCCAGCGCTTGGTGCGCACGCTGTGCCCGCACTGCAAGCAGCCGCACACCCTTGGTGCAGCCGACTGGGCGGTGCTCGCTGATAGCCAGGCTGCATATCCAGATGCCGCCACGCCCTGTCGTCCGGTCGGTTGCCTGGAGTGCCGGCGCACCGGATTCCTCGGCCGCATCGGCCTGTATGAGTTGCTGCCATTGGGCTCGCGGCTGCGCGGGCAGATCCGCGCCGACATGGATCTGGCCGGTTTCACCCGTGCCGCGCGCGCTGAAGGGCTGCGAACCCTGCGCCAGGCCGGGCTTGAAAAGGTGGCGCAGGGGCTGACTACAATCGAGGAAGTCCTGTCAGTGCTGCCGCCCCCGGATGAACCCAGCCCCCTTCCTGATCCTTGAAACCGGCCGCCCGGTACCGTCGCTGCGCCGCTACGGGCGCTTTCCGCACTGGATCCGCGTCGCCGCCGGGCTGGAAGAGCATGAGACGGTGGTGGTCGACGTCGAACACGGTGGCGCCCTGCCCGATCCGCACGGTTTTGCCGGCGTACTGGTGACCGGCTCGGCCGCCTTCGTTACTGACCACGCCGACTGGAGCGAGCGCAGCGCGGCGTGGCTGCGCCAGACCGTCCACGCCGGCCTGCCGGTGTTCGGCATCTGCTACGGCCACCAGCTGCTGGCGCATGCGCTGGGCGGTGAGGTGGCCTACAACCCGGCCGGCCGCGAGTCCGGCACGATCGAGCTGGAGCTGCAGCCACAGGCGGCACAGGATCCGCTGTTCCAGGGCCTGCCGCAGCACTTTGCCGCCCACGCCACCCACCTGCAGACCGTGCTGCGCGCGCCCGACGGTGCCGAGGTGCTGGCACGCTCGCCGCTGGATGGCTGCCACGCGTTCCGCTGGGGGCGCCAGGCGTGGGGCGTGCAGTTCCACCCCGAATTCGCCACCCACCACATGCGCGGCTACGTGCGCGCCCGCGCCGACTGCATCGGCCGCCACGGCGGCTGCGCGCGCAGCATCGAGCGCGCAGTCAGCGCCGCACCGCTGGCCCGCCAGCTGCTGCGCCGCTTCGTCCGACAGGCGCGGCTGTCTTCAGCCCAGCCGGTGGCAAAACAGGGATAATCAGCGGCACGGGCAACCGCCCGTCCCCTCCTGTCCTTCCCGGATGTCCATGAAAGAGATTCGCAAGCTGCCGGCCTCGGCGGGCGCCCAGTGGTTGCTGGATACGTTCTCGCTGTATCGGCGTGCGCCGCTGCAGCTGGCCCGGATCGGCCTGGCCTGGCTGCTGGTGAGCTGGGTGGTCACCCTGTTGTCGACGCTGATTCCCGGCGCCGCCGGCATGGCCGTGCAGCTGATGACCCTGGCCATCTCGCCGATCATGTTCGGCGGCATGCTCTACGCCGTGGGTGAGATCGACGAAGGCCGCCCGGGCCTGTCCTCGCACCTGCTGCAGCCGATCCGCGACCACCGCGTCAGCCACCTGCTGGTGCCGCTGGCGATCCAGGTGCTGGCGGTGCTGCTGCTGGGCGCGTTGCTGTTCATGATGATCGGCCGCGAAGGCTTCACCGCCTTCAGCGACGTCATGACCAAGATGGAAGAGATCAGCCGCAGTGGCCAGCAGATCAAGCCGGACGATGCCGCGGCGCTGGTCGCCAACCTGCCGGCCAAGCGCATCGCGCTGTGGATGCTGCTGGTGTTCCTGAGCGCGGTGGCGCTCTCGCTGGCGATGTTCACCCAGCCGGCGCTGGTGGTGTTCGACAAGCAGAGCGGCATGCACGCGCTGCGCCTGAGCCTGCAGGGCTGCATCGAGAACATCGGCGCGATGATCGTGTTCGCCGTGCTCGGCCTGATCGCTGCGTTCTGCATCTACATCCTGTTCGTGATCGTGATCCAGATCGCGATGCTGATCGGAGGCCCGCTGGCTGCCGCCTTCATCGCCCAGCTGGTGCTGACCACGGTGCTGATGCCGCTGTATGTCGGCGCGGTCTACGCCGCGTGGAAGCAGATGTTCGTGCACCGTGGCAGCCGCGCCGCACCGCCGGTCCCGACCACGCCGACCTCGAGCGACGTGTTCCACGCCTGACCGGCCCCACCGGTAGCGCCGGGCCATGCCCGGCGGTGGCATCACATCGAACCCGGCACGCCGGGCATGGCCCGGCGCTACCGCATCAGGCGGCGGGTTTCTTCACCGCCGACGATGGCACCAGCCAGCGTGCGGCGTGGATGCCCAGCTCGTAGAGCAGGCACATCGGGATCGCCAGCATCAGCTGCGAAACCACGTCCGGCGGGGTCAGCACCGCCGCCAGCACGAAGATGCCGACGATCGCGTAACCACGGCCTTCCTTGAACTGCTGCGGCGTCACCCAGCCCAGCAGGACCAGGATCACCATCGCCACCGGCAGTTCGAAACTGCCACCGAAGGCGAAGAAGATCGCCAGCACGAAATCCAGGTAGGCATTCGCATCCGGGGTGATCGCGATCACGTCCGGGCTGAAGGTGGTCAGGAAATGGAACACCGCCGGCAGCACCAGGAAGTAAGCGAAGGCACAGCCGGTGTAGAACAGCAGTACCGAAGACACCAGCAGCGGCACCGCCAGGCGCTTCTCACGCGCGTACAGCCCCGGGGCGACGAAGGCCCACAGCTGGTACAGCAGCCACGGCACCGCCACGAACAGGGCCACGAAGAAGGTCAGCTTCAATGGCGCGAAGAAGGCTCCGGCCGGATTGGTCGCGATCATCGTCTGCCCGTTGGGCAGCTGCGAGACCAGCGGTTCGGCCAGCGCGTTGTACAGCTTCTGGGTAAATGGCAGCAGCGCCAGCAGCACCACGCCCAGGCCCAGCAGTGCGCGCACCAGGCGGCCGCGCAGCTCCACCAGATGTTCGACCAGCGAGCTTTCGCCGAAATCCTGTTCACTCATGGCTGGCGCTCCGTGCGCTGCGGCGTCGGAGCACCGGCTTCAGGGGGTGTCGCCGGCGTAGGCTCGGGAGCAACGCTCTCCTGTGCCGGCGCATCGGCATCGGGCGCAGCGCTCATATGCGGCGGCAGATCCGCAGGCGCCGGTGCGCGAACCTCCTGCGCCAGCGTATCGCCCTGCTGCTGCGCCTGCTGCGCTTCGCGACGGATCGCTTCACCGCTGGCGCGCAGCTGGTTCTCGGTGTCCTGCATGCCTTGGCGCACGTCCTGCATCTGCCGCTTGATGTCCTCGGCCTGCAGTTCGCGCTCCAGTTCCTGTTTCACCGAATCCCACTGATTGCGGGCACGGCGCACCCACAGGCCGGCGAAGCGGGCCGCCTTGGGCAGGCGCTCGGGACCGAGCACCACCAGGGCGACCACCGCGATCACCAGCAGTTCGCTGAAGCCGATATCGAACACCGCAACCGCTCCGGATCAGCGAGCGTTACGGTCGTGCTCGTCCTGCGCGGTGCGCGAGGCGTCCTGGCTGCGCGACTCATCGCCCAGCTGCGCGTTCGGCTTGTCTTCGTCGCGCATGCCCTTCTTGAATTCCTTGACCGCCGAGCCGAGGTCCTTGGCGCCACTGGTCAGGCGCTTGGTGCCGAACACCAGCAGGACGATGGCCAGCACGACCAACCAATGCCAGATGCTGAAACTGCCCATAAAGACGCTCGTTACGTTAGTGATCAGGCTGTCGAGCATAGCGCACCGGGTGTTAGCCGGCGCGCGTGACGAAAGTCAGTTTCCGCCCAGCGTTTCCGTGCGGATTTCGCCGTCGTTGACCGGCTGGAAGCCCTGCTGCTGCGGCGGCGGGTTCTGCGGCACGTTCTGCAGCGGCGCGGTGGTGGCTTCGGTTGGGGCGGCCGGCGCTGCCTGAACAGGCGCCGGCGCAACCGCCGGGGTCGCCGCCGGACGCGGTGCACTGCCACCGTTGCCGTTGCGGTTGTTGCGGGCGGCGTAGGTGGCCTCTTCCAGACGATCACGGAAGGCGACCACGTCCATCGACGGCGCACCGGCGGCGCGACCTTCGAAGATCATGCGCGGCGTGGTGTTGCTGCCGTAGGCGTCAAGGTTGGCGGCATCGTCGATCTGCAGCACCGCACCATCCAGCGCGACGCCCGCGAACAGCCCACGGGCACGCGACCAGGACCAGATCTCGGCCTTCAGCTGGCCGTCGGTGGCGGCGGCGGCATTGCGGCCGACCGGACCGGCGGCAACGCCGGCATCGGCGCCGAGCGTGAACTTGCCGTTGACCAGATTGTCCAGGCTGCGGTCGTTGCGGAACACCAGCACCACATCCGAAGATTGCACGCCGGCCTGGAAGCCGATGCTGCCACCGGTTAGCTTCACGAACACCGGGTTGGACCATGCGCCATTGGGCATGCGCACCGACATCAGGCCGTGGCCACGACGACCGCCAATAACAAGACCGGCCTTGATCGTGTCGGGAATGACGATGACCGCGCGGCCTTCGTCGAGCAATTTATCCGGAATGCCCTGTTCAGGAATTTCCTGGATTTCAGCCAGCACGCGCACGGCGTTGCGGGCGCGCTGGTCTTCCTGCGGTCCGGCCATGGCCTGGCTGGACAGCAGGCTGGCGGCGATCAGCAGGGCTTGGATCGGGCGACGCATGGCAGGCTCCAGAAGTCAGTCCATAGGAAGATATAGCAAGTGACTGAAATTAGTGGTGTTGCCATGAATCCCCAATGAGCGTTCCCTGCCCGCATTGATGCGCGCTATGCCTGCAATCCGAACCCTGCATCCCGGTGCGGCGCCGGATAGGCGACAATACCGCCCATGCTCGACGCACCCGATACCGCCGTGCTGGCGGTCAACCTAGGCACGCCCGAGACGCCGACGGCCCCCGCCGTACGCCGTTACCTGGCCGAATTCCTGTCCGACCCGCGCGTGGTCGCGATTCCGGCACTGCTCTGGCAGCCGCTGCTGCGCGGGCTGATCCTGCCGCTGCGAAGCGGCCGGTCGGCGGCCAAGTACGCCCAGGTCTGGCTGCCCGACGGCTCACCGCTGATGGTGCATACGCGCCAGCTGGCGCAGGCCATGCAGGCCCTGCTGCCGACCCTGACGGTGCGCCATGCGATGCGTTACGGCGAACCGGCGCTGGCGGGCGAGCTCGACCGTCTGGCCGCCGACGGCGCGCGCCGGATCGTGGTGCTGCCGCTGTACCCGCAGTACTCCACCACCACCACCGCCTCGGTCGAAGACCGGGTCGATGCGTGGCAGCGCCGCAACCCGGGCGTGACCGTGAGCCTGGTGCGCGACTACTCGGTCGATCCCGGCTGGGTCGAGGCCGTAGCCGGATCGATCCGCCGCTACTGGGAACAGCACGGTCGCGGTCAGAAACTGATGTTCTCCTTCCATGGTATCCCGCAGCGCCTGGCCGACGCGGGCGACCCGTATCCGCAGCGCTGCGAGGCCAGTGCGCAGGCCATCGCCAATGCACTGGGCCTGGACAAGGACGACTGGCAGATGGGTTACCAGTCGCGCTTCGGCCGCGAGCGCTGGTTGCAGCCGTATGCCGAGCCCAGCCTGTGGGCGCTGGCCGAATCCGGCGTGAAGCAGATCGACGTGGTCTGCCCCGGATTCGCCACCGACTGCCTGGAGACACTGGAAGAGGTTGCGCTGGGCTTCACCGAAACACTGGCCGAGCGCGGTGCGACGATGCGCTACATCCCCTGCCTCAACGCCGAGCCGGAGCATGCACGCGCCCTGGCACGGCTGGCCGTGTCCTCGCTGGCATGAGCCTGCAACCGTTTGAATTCCAGGTCGGGGGCGCACGCGTCGCCGGCTTGCGCAACCACGGCGACGGCCCGCGCGTGTTGGCCCTGCATGGCTGGCTCGACAACGCCGCCAGCTTCGTGCCGCTGGCGCCGCACCTGTCGCCGTTGCAGCTGGTGGCCATCGACCTGCCCGGGCATGGTCACAGCGCACACCTGCCGGCGGGTGCCAGCTACACCACGGCCGCCGCGATCTGCCACGTACTCGATGTCGCCGACGCGCTGGGCTGGGACCGATTCAGCCTGCTCGGCCATTCAATGGGTGCCGGCATTGCCAGCCTTACCGCCTCGGTCAGCGACCGTGTCGATCGGCTGGTGGCGATCGAAGCACTCGGCGGCCTGCGCGGTCCCGAGGAAGAAACGGCGCATCGCCTGCGCGAGCATGTGAACGCCACGCGGGCGTTGGCACGCAAGCAGCTGCGCGTGTTTCCCGATCTGGCAGCGCCGATCCGCGCGCGGATGATGACCAACCAGCTCAGCGAACCCTGCGCACGGCTGCTGGTCGAGCGCGGCGTGGAACCGGTCGAAGGTGGCTACCGCTGGTGCAGCGACCCGCGCCTGATGCTGCCCACCGCGATCCGCCTCAGCGAAGGCCAGATCGACAACCTGCTGCAGGCCATCGCCTGCCCGACGCAGGTGATCTATGCCACGCCGGCACAGTCCTACTATCCCGAGCCGATGCGCAGCGATCGCCTGCAGCACCTGCGTGATGGACGGCTGGCCGTGTTTCCCGGCAACCACCACCTGCATATGGAAGACCCGGCACGCATCGCCGGGGTGATCCTGCGCTTCTTCAGCAACGACAACGCCGACTGAGTCGCAGCGTCCGCGCACTTCATTCTGCGCAGTTGCGGCCGATACATCGGTTGCGGGCCACTGCGTCCGCAGCACGTGGGCCCGGTCGGGCCTGCGGCGTGTGTCTGGTCCTGCAAGGAAGTCCGCATGCCCGCTCCATTGCTCCGTCACCCACAGGATGTGGTCACGGCGCCCTGTCTGCGCGACGCTGATTGCGTCGCATTCCCCGAATTCCCGGTCCATGCCCTGGCCACGCACTCGTGCGTGCGCCACCGTGTGGCCGTAGCCGTCTGCTGATCCAGGAGTCGTCGATGTCCGCTGCATCCACTCGTCCCCCCGATACCGCCTGCCTGCCGCATCTGCAGCAGCTCGCCCACCGCGCTGACCGCCGATTGCTGATCGGCAGTGCGGCACTGGCGGTGGCCGGCCTGGTGCTGGCCCTGCGGGGTCCGCAGCTGCAGGCCGCCGCGTTGGTGGCCGTCGCCGTGCTGCCAGCCGCGTGGTTCGGCGGACCGCAGGCGGGCCGGGCCGTCGCCCGCAACGGCTTGGCATTGCTGTTGTCGCTGCAGCTGGCCGTGTTGTGCGCGATCGCCGGCCTGTCACCGGCGTTGCCGATTGCCCTGCTGCTGGGCGTGCTGCTGGGCCACCGCGATCGCCTTCCGGTGTGGCTGGCCGGTGGCGTCGGCACGCTCGCGCTGCTGGCACCGCTGCAGGCGGGCGCTGCCGCGTGGCCAACGCTGCTGCAGGCCGGCATGTTCGCGGGCCTGACCTTGTTCCTCGGCCAGGTCGCACTGCGCCTTCGGCAGCAGACCGAGGCCCTTGGCCACGGCCCGCGTCGGCTTGCCGCGCTGGCACGCGACATTGCCACCGGTGCCGATCTTGGTGCACATGCCGACACCAGCGCCTATGCACCGGGTTCACTCGCCCACGCCCTGGCCGACACTGCACGCCACGTGCAGGCCCAGCATGGTCTCGAGGCGGCGGTGCATGCCGAGAATGCGCAGATCCGCCAGGCGCTGGATGCCTCGCGCACCGCGATGATGATCGCCGACAATGATCACGTGATCCGCTATGTGAACCGCTCGGTGGTGGCTCTGCTGCGCAACCAGCAGGCGACACTGCGCCAGGCCTTCCCTGACTTCGATGCCGAACGCCTGGTCGGCAGCAGCATCCATCGCTTCCATGCCAACCCGGACCGCATCCGCGCCATCCTCAATGGCCTGCAGGCCAGTCACAACGGCAAGGTACAGATCGGCCCGGTGCACTTCGCCCAGGTGGTCACCCCGGTGTTCGATGCACAGGGCATGCGCCTCGGCTTCGCCGTGGAATGGCATGACCGTACCCAGGAGCTGGCGCTTGAGAACGCCGTGGCCGGCATCGTCGCTGCTGCCGCTGCCGGCGATCTGGGCCAGCGCCTGCAGGCGACCGAAGGCGCCAGCTTCCTCGATGGCCTGACCGGTGGCATCAACCAGCTGCTCGATACGCTGGGCAGCACCGTCGATGAAGTACGGCAGATGCTTTCGGCGCTGGCCAACGGCGATCTCGATCGGCGCATGCGCGGTGAGTACCACGGTGCCTTCGCCGCGATCCAGCGCGATGCCAACGCCACCGCCGGTCAGCTGGCGCGCATGGTGGGCCGCATCCAGCAGTGCGCAGCCTCGATCAGTACCGCCGCCAGCGAGATCGCTGCAGGCAATGGTGCGCTGTCCGAGCGCAGCGAGCGCCAGGCGGCGCACCTGCAGGAAACCGCAGCCTCGATGGAGGAGCTGACCGCCACCGTGCGCCAGAATGCTGCGCATGCGCGCGAGGCCAGTGAGCTGGCTGCGTCCACGCAGAGCGCCGCCAGTGATGGCAACACCGCGATGCAGCGGGTTGTCGACACCATGCAGGCGATTGAAGGCGCCTCGAAGCGGATCGGCGACATCACCGGCGTGATCGACGGGATCGCCTTCCAGACCAATATCCTCGCGCTCAATGCGGCGGTGGAAGCCGCGCGTGCCGGTGAACAGGGTCGTGGCTTCGCCGTGGTGGCCAGCGAGGTGCGCGTGTTGGCGCAGCGCTCCGCCGCCGCTGCACAGGAAATCAAGAAGCTGATCGATGAGGCAAGCCGGCAGGTGGGCGAAGGTGCCCAGCTGGTGGCCGACGCCGGCAAGCGGATGCAGGGCATTGTCGGCGGCGTGGAGAATGTCAGCCATCTGATGCGTGAGATCTCGGCGGCCTCGCAGGAGCAGTCGACCGGCATCGAGCAGATCAACCAGACCGTGGTGCAGATGGATCAGGCCACGCAGCAGAACGCGGCGCTGGTGGAAGAAGCCACCGCGGCCGCACGCGAGCTGCAGTCGCAGGCGGGGACGCTTACCGAGGCGGTATCGGTGTTCCGCCAGCAGGAACCGCACGAGGTCCCGCGGGCCGCCTGATCCGGGCCTGCAATGCGATCCCGGTCAAGACGGCGCCCGCAGGGCGCCGTTTTTTTGCCTGCTTTTGCGTGATGGGTCAGGAAAAGTCCGCTTCCGGACCTGCCGTGAGGAGCGGCCAGCCCTGCTTGGCGCCGCATCCACACACGGCGTGGATCTACCGGTAATGCCGGCCGCTGGCCGGCAATCGATTGGTAGCGGCCAACCTTGGTTGGCGCAATGCTTCCTCGTGGACGGCATCCACGCATGGCGTGGATCTACCGGGCGATGTAACGCCATCGGGTTGCCGGCCAGCGGTCGGCACTACCCACGTTTCCTGCGCACAAAGAAAAACCCCGCTGCGTCAGCAGCGGGGTTTTGGGTGTAAACCCTGGCGATGACCTACTCTCGCATGGCTTGAGCCACACTACCATCGGCGCAGCT